>NZ_JBEPNH010000002.1:0-546430 GCF_040546195.1 Brevundimonas sp. UYEF29
TCTGCTCTTCCGTGAATCTCGCTCGTTTCATTCCGTCCGTCCTTTCAAGGGCCGGACTCTAGCTCCGCGTGGAGGAAATTCTCAGGGGCACGTCATCGACCCCACCCTAAGGCATGTTCGCAACGTGGGCATTCCGCCAGAAGGCGCTCGAAACTCCACGGACAGAAATCGAACGCGCGTAAGGCCCACGCTGGGCGATGAAAACCATGCTGGGCGAGTGCGCCTGGCGCAACTCGGCGGCGCCGGTCATCGAAATGTCGGCGCTCAAGAGGCGTTCCGAAGTAGTTCACACAATCCGCTCCCCCGGCGACGTCCCGGGTGCCATGCATGCGGACGGCGACTTCTTCGACTCCAACGCCGAAAAGCCCCGCCATGGCAGCAGCATCGTTTGATTTTGTGAAAGGGATGAACCCGGGGACTAGTACATCGATCCGCGCCGCGGCCAGCAAGTCGGTGGGCCGGGCAATGAAGTTGGCCTCGCAGTGCCGTGCAATCAGCGACATCAGACTTTCGCCTGAAATGGGCTCGCACGTGATCCCGAGGGGATGGATGATGTTATTCAGCATTAACGCCCCATCCTCCGCACAGGCCGGACGGGAGCGATGCCGTGGACGAACGGATTAATACGCAGCCGGTCGAACGCGACCCAGCACCGATCCGTGGCTTCGGAGAGATCAGAGACTGACAAAGCGTCGCTTCCACGCCGTATCGCCAGGTAGAGCGCGTCCTTGATCAGATTGCAGGCTTGCCCCAAGACGCCTTCTGAGGCCTCGTAGATGCACTCGGGGACACGGTTCTCAGTCAAGACGCCGGTGGCATCCGCGATGATATTTTGAGCCTCGACCTCCACCATAAAGGAGACGAGGAACGACCGGAACAGATGTTGATCTTCGCGTTTGGCGAGGTCCAACGGGTCCATGACGATGGGCGCTGCGCAACGTTTTTGAAGCTGCAAATTGGCACGAAAAGGAAGCCAAGCCTCTTCCACCCCTGACATTACCACCGGCACGACTGACTCCATCAAGAGCCACTTGATGGTGTCAGAGACGCTGGAGGCCAGCTTCTGATTGTCGCTGTGAACCAGATGCTGAATCTCGTCGAGGATCAGCAGTTCGACCTTGTGCTGCTTGATGTTGGCTTGGACGCGACTAAGCAGTTGGTTCTCCGTCCCCTTCTGCCAGACGGTCTGATAACCGAATGCGTCAATCGCGCGCAGGATGTCCTGAGCCAGACCCTTGCGAGTTTGGTTGGCGGTGAGCGTGACCAAGAGAACTGGAATGCGCCCGTCTTCCAGGGCTTGGGGCGTGTTCAGCCGTCGCCTGTAGCTGTGCAGGATCGTAGATTTGCCCGTTTGGGACGGCCCCACCATGAGAACACCTGTCGTGCCTCGGTCAGACCGCTGATGCGCACGAAGACGAAGATAATCGAAGGCGCTGTGCGCCTCCTTTGCGCGTTCGTTGGGGATCACAATGGCGTCCGCCAATCCTACGCGACGCGCGGCCTCGTCGTTCAGGTCAGTCATTCACCATCTCGCTTTTGCCGGCGACGCTCGATAGCGAGAGCCCAATCAAAATCGTCAGACCCTGGTGCCGGAATGCGTGAGGTCTCAGTCACAGCGGTGACACGATTGGCAGGGTTTTTCTCGATGCCCGTTTTGCGCTTCCTGGAAGCTGACCTCAGAAGCGGGTGCTTTTCCCTGGGCGCTTGCGGATCGCGGTTCCGGATCGGATCGATGTCGACTTGGACCACCTTCGACGCCACCGTTCCGCCTTGGCCGTTGATCGCGTCCAGCCGGACCAAGTCCTGCTGCGCCCGCCGTTCAGGCTCGCGAACCCGCTGTAGACGCTTGCGATCCACGACGCGCGTTTCGCAAATTTCATCCATCAGTCGGTAGACGGCCGTCCGATTGGCGCACATTTCCGCTTCGGTCTGGAATGCGCGGTTCGCCTTGTCCGTGAACTCCAGGATGCGATGATGCAGATGCTCGCTGAGGCCGCGCGTGTATTCCGCCATGACGCACGGCACTTCCACGGACGTGTTGGTTCGGGGATTCCAAACGTAGATTCGGCTGACGTCGTCAGCGTGGTAGGTAACCTTCACCGAGACGCTGCCCTGTTTCGACTGGCTACGACTCGGCGCGCTCTTGGCGATGTCCTCCCTCAATGCCGCCAATTCGTTACAGCGATAAATAAGGTTGCGGTGCATCCTGATTCCTTCGCGCGTGAGACGCACGGTTTTAGTGCGGGCGCAGGCCTGATCGAGTTCCTCCAGGTTGGGGCAGAGTTCAATCACGTCCGTAGCGGCACGATCCGCCCAGGCCTTGGCTGGTGCCTTCCCGATCTCCGAGTGAACCTCGCGGGAGTAGACGGTGACGATCCACAGGTGGATGATTTCGATCAGGTCGGACAGGAAGAGAACGGCGGTCTTGGACGGGTCGATACCGAACTCCCGCAACTGATGCGGCTTTAGCGGAACCGACCCCGGCAGCTTGTGCAGGAGCCCCTTGTTCATGGAACCGAAGAAGCGTTCGATTTGGCCCTTATACTCCGGCGTCCGCGCCGGCGCCGGTTCAAGGCTGATGCCTAGGTTGAGGCACGTGTCTTCGAACGTCGTGCCCATGAATTCCAAGCCCTGGTCGACCACAAGGGTCCTGGGCTGACCATAGGCGAGCCAGTCGTGCGTAATCTGCGGATAGCGCGACTGAACATATTTTTTGGGCCGCACTGCATGGCGAAGCGCCGCAAACGCCGCATCAAGACCAGCGTTTGCCCAGCTGACATCAAACCCCAAAACCATGCGGGAACAGGAGTCGAGGATGACGGTGAGCCGCGGCCGCCCGATCGGCTGCTGAGTGACATCGTCGATAACCCAGCAGTCCAAAATCGTATGATCGATGATGGCGATGTCCAAAAGGGCGTCCGCAACCATCGAACCTTGAACCACCCCGAAGCGACGCGTGGCTTCCTGGACGCCCCACCGGCGTTTCGCCCGTTCAAAGTTCAAGTTGGTTTTGAGCCACCGCCACACGGTGGATTCTGCTGGCCGCCTCAGCAGTTCATCGTCTATGCCGCGCGCCGCGTTCTCGTCATTCACCCTGTGGGTGACAATGACCCAGACATCGCGAACCTGAACCCGGATGGACTCATAATAGCGCTCGGCCTCCTCGCCTAGAATTTCCTGGACCCGGGGCTGTAGGCGGGAGCCTTGCGCGCCTGACGGGTTGCGTCCCACCATTTCCCCGAGACGACGGACGCCTAGCGCACCTCTTTTGGTAATCCATCGGCGCACGGAACCTGGCGACGGCGGCTTCGCGTCCCCGATCTCTTCGGCGACCGAAGCGATGAAGTTGCTGAGGCGCGCGGTCGATAGCGGAACGGGCGCGGAATCGTAGGCCTTCAGATAACGCAGCCGACGGTAACCCTTCGCGATGGCCATCTCGGCGCGCGCGTCCCCCTTCGGATCGTCGGGGCTGGCGCTTTCCCGTCGCGGGCAGCGGTCGCTTAAACGCTCCGTCGGCGAGAGCAGGCGCACGCTGCCTTTATCATAAAGGTGCAGGATTTCGGCCGTCGTGAAGATGGTGGCGCGACCTATTCGAATGTCCTTGAACTGAAAATCGTCGACCTCATCTCGCCGGCCAGTTCCCGAAGGCACCATGGCATCGAGAACGTACGTGGTACCCTCGATGACCACGCGATCTCCGGCCGAGATGTTGAACAACGAGCGGCTCAAACCCCTACACCGGCGTCACGAGGGTTTCCGCACAGAGCGGCGCATTGAGGTCGATCCGCAGGTGGCGCATCACCATCATCGCGCACAACTTGGCTTCGCCCTTCAGCGGATGATTGAAAAGTTGTTGCAGTTCCCCGACCGTAGCAGAGCGGCCCGCAAGGACTGCCTTGACAGCATCCAACTCCGCCACATCGAACGAAACGCGGCGATGCGACTGTATCTTCTTCAGCGCGGCGACGGAGGCCTGTGCCTCCAGCTCTTCGCGATCGATGACAGAGAAATCCCAGCCGAGAGCCGCATAGACATCGGCGAAAAACTCCAGCTTGAGCGCATAGTCGGGATCGGCGTCCGCCTCGAACTTGTCCTTTATCTCGACCACGGTGAGACCGTCATGGGCGCCGATCTCCAGACGGTCGGGCGTGTAAGAACGCCTCACCCCATCGATCATAGCCGTCACCGTATGCGGCTGCTCCCGATAGGCGACGATGTCGGGACTAACTTCAGGGAAGAAGAAGGCATCCCGTTCCGCCTTCGACTCCCAACCGACGTGGCGCCCCATCTTGTGGCTGTAGTACAGTCCGCCCGGACGACGCCGCCGGCGCCGACCTACTGGTCGCATTGGGCCGCCGTCTTCGCGTTCAACGACTGTGGCTGCCAGTCGCAAATCCACACCGCGCGCATAACGCGAGGCTTCCACAACTGTTGTCCGGCTCCCCCCTGCGCTGAACGACGTGATGCTCATGTCCGCTGTTTGCTCGCTCTGGCGTCCGCCACAACAGCGGACCGACCGACGTATAGATGACACGGTTGACCGGGTCAACGACCCGGTCTATGAAATTGTTCGCAGCTTAGAGGAGGTGAAGAACGCCGGATGGCAAAGTTCCAGATATGCTTGATGGGAGGCGGCGCTTCACCGGTCATGGAGACTTCGCATCCCGACCTGCAGGCGTTAGCCGAAGACCTCGTCCGTTCGCGGTTCTTAGCCGGCAAACTCGTCGATCTTGAAACTGGTGAACTTGGACCGAAGGCGCTGGTGGCGATATGTCGAATTCAGATGGTTCTTGAGGCAGACGCATGACACGCAGGAACGAGCCGCCGGCACCGAGCAGGATCACATTCACGGAATTCCTTCCCGCCGAAGTCGCAGCCATCACCGGCCTCAACGTTGAAACGCAGCGCGTGTGGCGACGGCGCGATCAACTTCCCGGATCAGGAACGCCCGCGCGCTTTTCGCCTCTGGACGTGGGCCAGGTCTTCATCCGGTACCAGTTTGCCCTCCATGGTCTGCCGCCGGGACAGAGCCAGTCGATCGGGGAAACCTATGCGTCGATGCTTCTCCACTTCGCCCTGCTCAACGTCGACGGAGCGTGCGAAGTAACTGGCTCGAATGACGATGTGGACCGGTACGTCAGCGATTTTCAGGACAGCGAAAATCCCGCCCGTCAGATATCCGGTGCACAGAAGTCCGCACGTTATCTGTGGCATGCCGATGGCGAAGCGGTGCACGAAACAAACGACCTCAGCGAGATCGCTGAAGCCAAAGGACATGTCTCGGCGTCCTTCATCGATCTGATCGAGGCGGGCACTCGCTTCGGTCAAATGGCACGTCGGCCTCTGGTGACGGTAGAGTTCGCGGTCGACGCTGGTGCCCGCCGGCATCGTCGTTTGACTGGGAGTTTGTAGACGCTGGGCGCGAAGGGTGCGTGGGCCAATAGGTCCTTGGTGTACGTGTTTTATGAGGGCGGCCATCGCAGCCTGCACCGCTGTCGCACACCCTGTTCCCAAGCCGGTCGAAGCGCCTGATCCACCACGCGCACCAGCGACCATTTGCCGAAGAAGACGCCGCTGCGCCGGCAGTCGATCGGCTCTTCCTCTCCCTTCTCAGGCAAACCTCTGGCATCGACCTGGCCACCGTGAAGCTGAGTTTCTTCAACGTGCCCGAGCACGCGGCCAAACGTGCCCTGTGCGTCGGTTAGTTGGGTTTGCAGCGCGGCCAGTAAGTCTAAGCTCGCCCTCCCCTAGAGAAGTTGAGCGTTCAGGTCATCTGGTCCTAGATAGACGAGATCGACGCCGCCATTATGCGCGGTGACCTGCAGGAGCCCTATGCGCTGACCGTTGATGAACCCGGCGATCGTCCCGAGTGGTCGATTAATGCTATCGACGATCAGATCTGGCGACCCGGGCAAGATCCGCAGAGCCTCGCCATCGTCGGGATGGTGACCCAGCCACTCCACGAGGGCGTGGTGTTCCTGTCGGCTCCAGGTGGCGATGCGCTGAGGGCTTAAGCCGCCCAGAAACTCCAGCCACAGGTCGTGCGTCTCGGGCGTCGGCCATGCCAGATCCGCTGTGAGCGCCAAGACCTCTGGCGTACGTGTCCATGCGCGCAACTCGGCCAAGCTCTCAAAACGGCCCGCGCCGTCGGCGACTGCCACCTGCGCTCCGGAGCGCGAGGTAAAACCTGCCTGGATCAAAAAGACGGTGTCACGATTCAAGACCCCAGTCTCTACCGCCCCGGCGGCCATGCCGAGTTCTAAGTCGTCAAGCTCCATGCCCTGGGCCGTCGTATAGCCGATCGCCAAGCCATAGACACGAACCGACTCCAGCGCCCAGGGCAGGCGGTAGAGGAAGGCCTCTTCGATGAACTGCAGTGCGTCGCTGTCCTCATCATCGGCGAAGGCGCTCATCGGGCGTCCCTCCAGCCAGCAACGCAGCATGTCGGTCCAATCGGCCGGCAGCTTGCGGGGCGCAAACGGCGGAATGCGGAACGCGATCTCCGCAAAGGCCGTCAGGGCTTCTATGGCGACCTCATCGTCGCGTCCGATGATGGCGCCGTTGGCGCGGATCAGCAGTTCGATCAGGTCGTCGCCGCGCGCGTCCAGAAGATGCCCGGTCGCCAGACCCACACCAGCGAGGAAATAACCGCGCCGCTGTCGGGCGGTGGTGTTGGCCCAGATGTGCTTTGCTCGCTTCACGAGCGTGTCCCGCATCAAGGCCTGCAGCTTCTCACCGCGCCGGGCCAGTCGGCGGCTCCACAAGGAACTGGCGAGCGCGGCGTCCAGAGCCGCTTCAATGTCGGCGTCGGCGACGTCTTCTTCGCCCAGCATGCTGAGCAAGGCCGTGTCGAGCGACGTGACGTAGGTGTTCCAGCTCTGCTCTTCGGTCGCCTGCTCGTCAGCGGTTTCGCCGGCGACCGGCTCGAAGTCCCACTGCGGCATGTTGGCGACATAGTCGATCAAGGTTTGGGCGTCCTTGGTGCCCAGCTTGGACTGCATGCGTCGCAGCAGGGTCAGGACGAGCCGCAGCAGGCCGCTCTCCATCTCACGGCCGGCGGTCTCGTTGACTAGGCCAGTCCAGTCGCGCCGGCGAGACACGTGCCTGTCGAACATAGGATAGAGCACAAGACCCTGCACGTCGATAAAGGCACGCCCGGCCCGGCCGACGATGTTTCTGAACTCGTGAGCCTCGATGACGCCATTATGGCCGTAGAGGCCCTGGAAGACCAAGGTCGTGGCGCTAAGGTTCAGGCCTTGGGCGAGCGTCGGCGAAGACACCGTGACCTTCAGGATCCCGTCACGCAGCAAGGCTTCGACTTCCCGCCGATAGGGGGTGGGCAGGGCACCGTGATGTACGGCGACGCCTAGCCGCAGGCATTTAAGAAGTGGATGATCCGCACCCAGCCACTCGGCCCCAATCGCCAGCGCCTTGGCCAGGCGAGGGTCATCTTCGTCGATTAGAGCGGTAAGCAGCTGGCGTTTGTAGAGATCGACGATCGTTGATGCGAACGGCTCAACCGAGCGGCGCTGCGGGCAATAAATCAGAACAGTCTGGCCATCCTCGACCAATCGCCAAGTCGTCGCAAGGACCAGTTCGCGTTGATCGTCCGGGAACGCCTTCTTGCGCTGGCCCCGGCCTCCAAGCCTGGGCGGCTCGCGCGGTGCCAGGAAGCTGGGAATGAACGGCGTCTCGTCGCCGAGGGTGATGTTGAGCTTCGCCCCACGAGCGCTCCAGTCCACTTCTCCGAACCGAAGGCGCGTCGGCCGCCAGTCCTTGAAGACAAGCCCATTAGCCTGATCGGCTGATAGCCAAGCGACGAAATCGTCAAGCTGATTGTTCTCGGGCAAGACGGCTGACAGACAGACGATACGGCGCTGGCCAGCATCGGCGCGACGCAGCAGGCGCTGGATCTGCACCTCGTAGCGAACTTCCCGCTCGCCCAGGCCGATCGTGTGCCCTTCATCCAGCACGACTAGACCGACATCATCAAGCAGGCCTGGATCGTTTCTCAGAGCGAAGTCCAGCTTTTCGGGGGTGGCGACAACGATGTCGCGGTCCTTCAGCAATCCGGTGTCGGCTTCGCTGACCCCGATGCTGCCGTAGAGACCCGACACGGTCTTGCCGAGCGGCCGGAAGGTTCGATTGAGCGACACTTCGGTTTGGGCGGACAGCGCGCGCAGGGGTGTGATGAACATCACCCGCTGGCCGCTGGAGAGGCAGGCCAGGATGCAGAGTTCGGCGATCCGGGTCTTGCCTGCGCTCGTCGGCAGCGAGACCACAAGATTCTCGTCAATCGCCATCGCACGCGCGGCCGCGTCGATCTGCGACGGCCACAGGTCGATCTCGGCCCGCGCGCGGCTATAAAGCGACGCGATGAACAACTCGCGCAGGTCGGTCCAGTCAGCCAGGGCTGCAGGGCCATCCTTGAGCAGAACTTTGTGGAAGCTGCATTGCCAGAGCTCGTCGAATAGGTGGCGCGCCAGGCGATGGGCCCACCATTGCGGGACCATGTTGAGCGCGTCGGCATCCTCAAGGCCGGCGTCGAACTCTTCCAGCGCACGGTCCAGGAGGCCGCGTTCGCCCCTCTCGAACGCCAAAAGCGCTTGGCTGACCGCCAGCATGAAGCCTTGGGTGAGCACCAGGTCCGCGACGTCGATGACGGCATCGGGCGCGCCCCCGGCTTCGTCGTCATCGGCCCAGGGCTCGGCGGAGATGGCGGCGCCGAGCTGATCCGCCAGCCGCGCGTCAGACGCTCGATCCCCCGTCGTCCAGTCGACCACCAAGGCATCGAGTCGATCCAGCTGGCGCAGCATCAGAAGCGACAACGCACGCTCGGCCGGCGCAAGATTGCCCTGCTCGGCGTCGGCGAAGGGTGTCAATAGCGAGAACGCGCGCGCCGAATATCGGGCTATGTGATAGGCGCTGGCCGCCATGAGCCGGTGAAAGTCTTGCTCCGGGCCGTCGGGACCATTGGCGACGACCGATTCCAGGGCCTCGGCTGCGGCGGCGCAGGCGGTGCGGGCCAGATCGGGGTCGCCCTCGCTTTCGAGCAGCCGAAGGCCCTGGATCAGCAGACTGTAGCCATAGGCCAGCAGGTCGTAGCTCAGACCGCGCGCGAAGCGGGGACCGCCTGCGGGAACCCGGCCATTACGCCAGACCATGGAGCGGGCCTGACCCTTTGCGAGCAATTGATCGCGGAAGCCCTGTTCGGTAGCGCGTCTTACTGCGGCGGTGATCGCATCGATATTAGACGGCATTCGCGATGACCGTGTCGAAAACGTTGCGGATGAACTCTTGGTGCGCCGGGATACGGAAGTTCACGGCCATTTGGCTCACACCGCCCGCGTAGTTCTCCAGGTCGGTAGTGAGGAAATTGGCGGCGGCGTTTCCAGTGAAGGTGAAGAGCAGATGCTGCACCTGGTTGAGAGCGATGCCGCCTTCCAGCGTTGCGTCTTCGATCAGGTCACAGGTGTGCTCGTCGCCAGCCGCCAGGTATTTTTCCGACATGAACAGAAGAGCATGGGGGGTTGGGCGCTCATCCGCCGAGGCGAGCGCTTCGCGCGCGTTTGTAATGACGGCTGTTCCCATCGCGGCCCCGCTCTTGGCTTCGCCTTTCAGGAAAAGTGGTCGACCGTCATCGGCTTCCGCGATGCCGATGAGATCATCGCCGCGCATCGCCATGTTGCGATGGTCTTTCCATTGCAGACGATAGACACCGATGTCGTACACGGTGAACTCGTTGACGTAGGCGGTACCCAGTATCTCGCCGAGATCGCCGGATCGGATTTGCTTGCTGGTCGGTAAGCGGGCTTCAATCAGGGCTGCAGCTTGGGGCTTCCCCCGTCGGCGAAGGACCCGAGCGAGCTGGTGAGCGGCGACGTAGTGGTCAGGAATGGTCGCGGCCACTTCTTCCACCCCCTCGGCGAGCCGGCCCGCCTTTACGGTGATCTGATGCAGGTCGTGGGTGCCGACTTTGCTCGAGGCGACGTCACACCAGTTGTTGATGTTGGCCAAACCTGCCTCCCTGACAGTCTTGCGCGCGATCGTAAGCGCTACCGTAAATCGAACTTAGGTCGGAACGCACGCTCTTCATAGCTGCGCGCCTGAGCTCCGCCGCTTCCAGTGTTTGTGGGACCTCGGACACGGATATCGAGCGTTATCAGTGAATGCGGAAGCCTTTCCGAGTGCCAGCTCGAAAGCTGACGTTGACAATTTTCGCTCACAGTCACGAACAGCTGCACCTCACAATGTCTTTGAAGCGCCAACAGCGGTCATTGGCGAAGTTGCGAGAACCAGACATGAGCTTGGGTTCGATGACCGAGCTTAACTGCGCCGATCCCGGCACCTGATTGTGCCGCGATGGCGATGGATGACAAATCGGACGCGGCGTCGACCGGAACGCCCTCCGCCTTTCGTTCGGAATACCGATCGACGAGCTGGACGGCGTGGGGCCGGACCAGAATGGTGAAGCGCACCAGCTCCTCCATCACGTCGACGATCCGCTCATAGTAGGCCGAGGGCTTCATCCGGCCGGCCCCGTCGAACTCCTGGAAGGCCTTGGCCACGCTCGACTGGTTGGGGATGGTGATCATCCGCATCCAGCGGCCCAGAAGGCGCAGGGTGTTGACGGCGTTGAAGCTCTGCGACCCGCCCGACACCTGCATGACGGCGAGGGTCCGGCCCTGCGTCGGGCGCATGCCGCCCTGGCTCAATGGCAGGTGATCGATCTGCAGCTTCATCAGCCCGGAGACCTGGCCATGCCGCTCCGGACTGCACCAGACCATGCCCTCCGACCAGAAGGCGTGCTCGCGCAACTCGCGCACCGCCGGGTGGTCCTCGTCGCCGGGCGAGCCCGGCAGAGGCAGGTCGGAGGGGTCGAAGATGCGGGTCTCGCATCCCATCCGTTGCAGCAGGCGCGCAGCTTCCTCGACGCAGAGCCGCGAATTGGACCGCTCGCGCAGCGATCCATACAAGAGAAGGATCCGCGGCGCCGGGTCGGTCGGGCCCAGTCCCCGGGCGGGTTCGGCGGACAGATACGCCGCGTCCAGAGCCGGCAGGTGATCCGGATCCGGCAGCGAACGCAGGCGGGCGAAGGTCATCAGAGGTCCTTGGTCAGATAGGCGGCCGACGCCGGGCAGACATCCGCGAACTCGCGGGTTCGCCGGATCGCGGCCGGTGCAGACGCCCGATCAGCGACGACGAAGCCGCGCCGGGTGAAGAAGCGCTCGGCCGTCGTGGTGAGCAGATGCAGACGTGCAGCGCCCAGGTCGCCGGCGGCGGTCTCGGCGGCGGCCAGCACCCGACTTCCCAGGCCGCGGGCCTTCTGGTCGGCAAGTACGACCAGGGAGCGCAGCAGCAGGTCGCGCCCCTCCCCTTCCAGCCCGACGTAGCCGATGACCGCGCCGTAGTGATCGGCGCTGAAATAGCGACCGGCGCCGGGCTCGGGCAGACCCGCGCCGCGCAGGGTCGCGATCAGGCCGGCGTCATCCGCGTCCAGGAAATGCAGGACGACCATCAGACGGCGTCCGCCGGCGGAGCCGTATCCGGGAACCAGCGTCGGCCCATCCACAGCGCGACGGACACCAGCAGGATCAGCACCGGCACCTCGACCAGCGGGCCGATGACCGCCGCGAAGGCGACGGGCGACGTCAGGCCGAACGCCGCAATGGCCACCGCGATGGCCAGCTCGAAATTGTTGGAGGCCGCGGTGAAGGCCAGGGCGGTGGTGCGCGGATAGTCGGCCTCGATCAGCTTGCCCATGAGGAAGCTGACCACGAACATGACGAGGAAGTAGATCGTCAGGGGAATGGCGATGCGCAGGGCGTCCAGCGGCAGGGCCACAACCTCGCCGCCCTTGAGGCTGAACATCACCACGATGGTGAACAGCAGGGCGATCAGGGTGATCGGTCCGATGCGCGGCAGAAAGCGCCGCTCGTACCAGTCGGCGCCACGGCGCGCGATCAGGCTGCGACGGGTCAGGAAGCCGGCCAAGAACGGCAGGCCAAGGTAGACGAGCACCGCGCCTGCGATGGTCCAGACGCTGACGTCCACCACGCTGCCCTGCAGGCCGAACAGGGGCGGCAGGACGGTGAGGAAGATCCAGCCATAGAGGCTGAAGAAGAGGATCTGGAAGATCGAGTTGAAGGCGACGAGGCCGGCGACATACTGGTTGTCGCCCCGCGCCAGCTGGTTCCACACCAGCACCATGGCGATGCAGCGCGCCAGGCCGATCAGGATGACGCCGGTCATGTATTCCGGCTGATCGCGCAGGAAGATCACCGCCAGCGCGAACATCAGCACCGGGCCCAGCACCCAGTTCTGGAACAGGGACAGGGCCAGCACCCGCTTGTCGGCGAAGACGCGCGGCAGCTCCTCATACCGGACCTTGGCCAGCGGCGGGTACATCATCAGGATCAGACCGATGGCGATCGGGATGTTGGTCGTGCCGATCGAGAGGCTGTCGACCCAAGTCGGCAGGCCCGGCGCCAGCATCCCCAGAGCCACGCCCAGGCCCATGGCCACGAAGATCCACAGCGTCAGCCAGCGGTCGAGAAAGGACAGGCGACGCGGCGCAGCGCCCGCCACGGGGGTGTCGATCATCGCCTCACCCGCTGGCCGGCGGCGTCGATGACGACCTCGCCGTCCTCCTTGGTGAAAGGCTTGAGGTCGTCGGCGGGCAGGAGGTCCAGAACGGCCTCGGACGGTCGGCACAGACCGACGCCAAGCGGACTGACGACGATCGGGCGATTGAGCAAGATCGGATGGGCCTCGATCGCATCGAGCAACTGATCGTCCGTCAGGCCCGGGTCCGCGAGGCCTAGTTCGGCGAAGGGCGTGCCCTTCTCGCGCAGCAGGTCGCGCAGCGGCTTGCCGGCCCGTTCGGCCAGCCAAGCGACCATGGTCCGCGACGGCGGCGTCTTCAGATACTCGACGACATGCGGCTCGATGCCGACGTGGCGGATGAGGTCGAGCGCGTTGCGCGACGTCCCACAGGCGGGGTTGTGATAGATGACGATGTCCACGGGATCCTCAGGGGCAACAGGGCGCGAGTTCGGCCAGCAAGGGCTCGCAGAGGTCCGCCCTGCCCCCGCAGCAGTCCTTGAGCAGGAAGAGGACCAGGTCGCGAAGCCGGTCCAGGTCGGCCCGGTAGATGATCGACCGGCTGCGGCGCTCCGACTTGATCAGTCCCGCCCGGGTCAGCACGCCGAGATGGGACGACAGGGTGTTGGCCGGAATCGCCAGATGGTTGGAGATGTCACCGGCAGGCAGACCGTCGGGTTCGTGACGCACGAGGAGGCGAAACGCCTCCAGCCGCGTCGATTGCGCCAAGGCGGCGAGAGCGAGAATCGAAACTTCGGTTTCCATATTTCCAAATTAGTCGAAATATGGAAATGTTCAAGCCGCTCGTCTGCGGGTGCGGCATTTCAAGCATCGGTGACGACCTGATCTTTGACGACTGCCGCCTAAAAGATCGCAGAGTAGCGACAGCCGAGTTTAAGGGTCGCTGGGCTATACTCTCCGTCGAGACCATGGACTTTGGCCACGAGGTCGACAGTTGGCCGATTTCGCACGTCTGTCGGTCCGGACGCGGTGCGCTGATCTCGCGATCAGGCGGCGGGAGCCGCCGACGCTCCCTTCTGGGCGAGCCAGGCGTCGATCAGGGTGATTTCGCGCTCCTGCGCCGTGATCACCTCCTGGGCCAGGTTCCGCGCTTGGGCGTCCTTGCCTTGCGCGAGCTCCACACGGGCCATCGAGACGGCGGCGACGTGGTGACCTCGCATCTGCTTCATGAAGTCGATGTCCGCGTCCCCGGTGAAGGCGGGCATCGCCTCCATCATCGTGTTCATCGAGGCCTTGTAGCCTTGGGTGGCGACGGAGTCGCCGGGCGCAGGCGCAGCCATGCCGCCCTCCATTCCGCCATGGGCGTCCGCCGCTGCGGGGGCCTCAGGCGCGGCTACGGCGGGCTCTTCGGCTTGCGGGGAACAGGCCGTAGCCAAGGCGCAGGCGGAGAGGACGAGGCTGATGCGTTTCATGACGGCTCCTTGGGATCCCGACGTTAGCGACCAGGAGGGCCCATTCGTTCCGCCAACTCTACCGTCCGGTCCGCGCCAAGAGCTCGATCAGCTCGCCGGCCTTTGCCTTGCGATCCTCGGGATCGTCGCCGGTCATAGCGCCCATGACGCAGTGGTCGAGGTGATCCCGTAGCACTTCGGTCTCCACGCGATGGAGCGCGGCTCGAACGGCCTGAAGTTGGGTCAGCAAGTCGACGCAATACCGGTCATCTTCAACCATGCGGGAGATTCCCCGCACCTGGCCTTCGATCCGGCTGAGCCTGTTGAGGACTTTGGGTTTCGTGTCGGTTTGCATGGGGCCTGTTCTCCTGAGCACCCCCATATACCCCAGACGGGTATCTTGCGCTATACCCCGCATGGGTATATGTTAGCTCTTCGGTCAGCCGGAGAGAGCGACATGTCCACGCATCCTCACAATCATGCCTCGGGTCACGCCTGCTGTGGGGCGAAGGCCTCGGATGGCGCGGCAACGGTCAAGGATCCCGTCTGCGGCATGTCGGTCGATCCGACGGCCACCGCTCACCGAGCCAGTCATGACGGTCAAAACTATTTCTTCTGCTCGGCGGGGTGCCGGACCAAATTCATCGGCGATCCGATGCGTTACCTGAACCCTCCCGTGGAGGCCGAGCCGGCCGTTCCCGGCGCCATCTACACCTGCCCGATGCACCCCGAGATCCGGCAGGAAGGCCCAGGCTCCTGCCCGATCTGCGGCATGGCGCTTGAGCCGGAGACGGTCACGGCGGAGGCCCCGCCCAACCACGAGCTGATCGACTTCACCAGACGCTTCTGGGTCGGTCTGGTCCTGACCCTGCCGGTCTTCGCCCTGGAAATGGGCGGACACCTGGCCAATCTCCACATGTTCATCCCGGGCCAGATGTCGAACTGGATCCAGTTCGCTTTGGCGACCCCCGTGGTTCTCTGGTGCGGCTGGCCCTTCTTCGAGCGCGGCTGGACATCGCTGCGCACCCGGCGGCTGAATATGTTCACCCTGATCGCCATGGGGGTCGGCGTGGCATGGCTTTACAGCGTCGTGGCCGTCGTCGCGCCAACCCTGTTTCCGCCCGCCTTCCTGAAGGCCGACGGCAGTGCGCCGGTGTATTTCGAGGCGGCGGCGGTCATCACCGTGCTGGTCCTCGTCGGGCAGATTCTGGAACTGCGCGCCCGCGAACAGACGTCGGGCGCGATCCGCGCCCTGCTGGACCTCACGCCCAAGACCGCGCGCCGAATCCGGGCGGACGGCATCGATGAAGATGTCTCGCTTGACCAGATCGCCGTCAGCGACCGCCTGCGGGTAAGGCCCGGAGAGAAGATCCCGGTCGATGGCGAACTCCTGGAGGGTCGGGTCGCTGTCGACGAATCCATGGTGACCGGCGAGTCCATGCCGGTGACCAAGGATGTCGGCGACCGCGTCGTGGCCGGCGCGCTCAACAAGACCGGATCCTTCATCATGCGCGCCGACAAGGTGGGCGCCGACACCCTGCTGGCGCAGATCGTCCAGATGGTGGCCCAGGCCCAGCGCAGTCGCGCCCCGATCCAGCGGCTGGCCGATACGGTCTCCGGATGGTTCGTTCCCACGGTGATCGCGATCGCCCTGCTCGCCGCCGTCGTCTGGGGCCTGGTCGGTCCCGAGCCCCGTTTGTCCTACGCCCTGGTCGCCGCCGTTTCGGTGCTCATCATCGCCTGTCCCTGTGCGTTGGGTCTGGCGACGCCGATCTCGATCATGGTCGGGGTGGGACGTGGCGCCCACGCCGGCGTCCTGATCAAGAACGCCGAGGCGCTCGAACGCTTCGAGAAGGTCGACACTCTCGTTCTGGACAAGACCGGCACCCTGACGGAGGGCCGTCCGTCGGTGACGGCGATCCTGCCCGCCCTCGGCTTCGTGGAAACGGACATCCTGCGTCTTTCGGCCAGCCTCGAGCGGGGCAGCGAACATCCGTTGGCCGACGCAATCGTCCGGGCAGCCAAGGACCGGGACATCCCCCTTACCGAGGCCGCGGACTTCGACAGCCCGGTCGGTCGCGGCGTTCGCGGGACGATTGAGGGCCGCCAGGTCGCCCTGGGCAACACCCGTTTTCTCGGCGAGCTTTCGATCGACGTCTCCGCGCTGGAGCCGAAGGCGGAGGCCCTTCGCCACGACGGCGCCACCGCCATATTCGTGGCGATCGACGGAAAGGCGGCCGGGGTCATCGGCATCGCCGATCCCATCAAGGCCACCACGCCGGCTGCGATCCTCGCGCTGAAAGCGGCCGGTCTGCGGCTGGTGATGATGACCGGGGACAACCGGACGACGGCCGAAGCGGTCGCGCGGCGCCTCGGCATCGACGAAGTCCAGGCGGAGGTTTTGCCGCAGGATAAGGCGTCTGTGGTTCAACAGCTTCGTTCGCAGGGTCGGATCGTCGCCATGGCGGGGGATGGCGTCAACGATGCCCCTGCCCTCGCCGCAGCCGATGTCGGCGTCGCCATGGGGGCGGGTTCGGACGTCGCCATCGAAAGCGCCGGCGTCACCCTGCTGGGCGGAGATCTGCAAGGCATCGTGCGCGCACGGCGTCTGTCCCGCGCGGTGATGGGCAACATCCGCCAAAACCTCGTTTTCGCCTTCGGCTACAACGCCCTTGGCATCCCCGTGGCGGCTGGCCTGCTTTATCCCGTCTTCGGCTGGCTTCTCTCGCCTGCCCTTGCGGCGCTCGCAATGGCGCTCTCCTCGGTCAGCGTCATCGGCAATGCGCTGAGACTGCGCGCGGTGAGGCTTTATTCAGGATAGGCAATCAACAGTCCGCCCACCCACCCAAGGGAGGAACCGGCTGTGACGGGCCGGATTGATTCAGACGCTGACCGCAGTCTCCAGGCTTTCGCAGCGGCAGGCGAAGACGAACTGAAATTTCTGAAGAGGATACGGACGATGTCTCATCAACAGATGGACCACGGCGGGCAAGGCAACGTTCGTGGACTCGGCCCTTATCGGAGCCTGTACCTCGAGTTGGCGCTCGATTTCGTCATTATGTACCTGGTCATGTACACGATGATCGTCACGCTCGGTCACTTCTATCTCAATTTGAACAACGTCTACATGACCCTGATGATGGTCGCGCCGATGGCGGTCCTCATGCTCGTCTTCATGCGGTCCATGTACCCGTCGCGCAAAACGAACCTGGTCATTGGAGCGGTCGCCGTCGTGATCTTCGTCGGCAGCTTCGTCGGCATGCGCACCCAGGCGTTCGTTGGCGACGACGAATTCCTGCGATCGATGATCCCGCACCATTCCGGGGCTGTGTTGATGTGCGAGCAAGCCTCCCTGACCGATCCGGAGATCATCGCCCTGTGCGACGGCATCGTGCGTGGTCAACAGGAGGAGATCGCCCAGATGCAGGCGCTCCTCGAGAAGCGTCGCCGCTGACCCCGGCGTGCGGGGGAAGGCCTCAGCCGCCCCCCGCTTCCTCTTCATGAGGGACGCGGTCGTGTGGCGCGTAGAGAAGCAGAAGGCCGGGACCGGCCAAACGTCTGGAGACTGAGTATGCGTTACTTCAACCCCGCACCCTTCATCGCCGTCGCGGCGGTCGTGGCCTTCGCCGCCGGACCGGCGGCGGCCCACGCTCGCCTGGTCAGCGCCACCCCGGCGCCCGACTCCACCGTGGCCGCGACCCGGACGCTGACCCTGACCTTCAGCGAACGCAGCGTTCCCGCCTTTTCCGGCTTCGACGTCGTCAATGCGGCGGAGGAGAAGATCGCGATCCGCACCTCGGTCGCCGAGGACGGCAGGACCCTCACGGGCGCGCTGGCTCGCCCGCTGGCCGCCGGCGCCTACCGTGTCGACTGGCGTATCGCCTCGAGCGACGGCCACCGCATGACGGGATCCTACACCTTCACGGTGCGCTGACGCCGTGCTGGAAGTCGCGGTCATCGCGCTTCGTTGGCTTCAATACGGCGGCGGCGTCGTCCTTCTCGGCGCGCCGCTGTTCCTTCTCTACAGCTTTAAATACGCCGACGCGCCGAACCTGGAATGGTCGCGACCGACATTGCGCCTCGCGGCGATCATCGTCGCGCTCGGCTCGCTCGCCGCCCTGGTGGCCCAGACTGCCGTCTTGGCGGGGTCGCTGAGCGAAGCCGTGAAACCCGCGTCTCTGTCCTTTATGGTCACCGGCACAGCCCTGGGCATGGCGATGGTCGTGCGGGCCGCCGCCGCCTTGCTTGGGCTTGTCGCCTTGGTCGCCCTGAAACCCGGTCGCGGGCTCTGGAGCGTGACGGCCGCCTTGGGTCTGATCGTGGCCGCCAGCTTCGCATGGACGGGTCACGGCGCGGCCACCGAGGGTCCGGGCGGGCCCATCCATCTTGTCGCCAACATCATTCACGCGGTGGCAGCGGCCTTGTGGCTGGGCGCCCTGGCGGCGTTGACGGCCCTGCTTCTGCGCCGAGCCGGTCCGGACGACTTTGCAATCCATCGCGCCCTGCATGGCTTCGCCGGCCTTGGAACGCTCGCGGTCCTGTTGCTGGTGCTGACCGGTCTCGTGAACAGCTGGTTCCTGATCGGTCCCGAGCGCGTGGCGTCGATCGCGGGCAACCTCTACGGCCAGCTTCTGGTCGCCAAGCTCGTCCTCTTCGGTTTGATGCTTGCGCTGGCGGCGAGCAACCGGTTCCGGCTGACGCCGACACTGGGCTATGCGCTGGAGACGGGCCAACCCTCCGTCGCCGCCATGAGCGCGCTCCGGCGCAGCCTGTTGATCGAAACGGGTCTGGGACTCGCCCTGATTGGCGTCGTGGCGGTCATGGGAACCCTGCCGCCCCCGGCGTCTCTGTAGGCTCGATTGCGATGATCAAAATGAGATCGTCGCTCCGCCGACCGTTGAAGTATGATCAGACAATGCCGTTCCTGCGTCATGACCTCCTCCGACTGACGACCGCGCTGCTCGCGGCGTTTGCCGTGCTGTTCGTGTCCACCGCTTCGATCGCCTGCGAAGCTCCGGTCGATCAGGATATGGCGTCCATGTCGATGAGCGGCGACGGCGTCCCGTGCGAGCCGAAGACCGTCAGGATCTCGTGCCATAAGGCGTGTCTGGCCATCTGCCAGGGCCTTGTCCCCCAAGGCGGTGAATCCACCCCCGCACGGGTCTATGCGTCTGTCCTTTATCCATCCCTTGATGCGCGGCATGCCGATTTCACCGTGGAGGCGGACGACCCGCCCCCACGACGCTGATCCTGTTGAAGATGACCGGACTCATTCAATCAAACAGAGATCAAAACCATGAAACGCACTCTCACCCTCGCAGCCCTGGTGCTGCTGGCTTCCGGTTCAGCCGCCTTCGCGGCCGCGCCGGACGCCGTGGCGCAGGCCGTATGCGCTTGCTGCGACGCTATCGCAGCCTGCGCGGAAGCCTGCACCTGCTGCTGATCGTATTATCGGGAAGACGCCCGCCCGCGAGGGCGGGCGTCTTCCCGATGTTCCTCACCGACGTCGCAGGGCCGGCGACCCGCTGGCGCGGGCCTGAGCGTCAGCCGGGCGCGCGCGACGACCAGTGAATGTGGTGGATGCGCCAGCCGTCGGCATGGCGTTTGAGGACCATGGTTTCGGTCGTCAGGCGGTCTACGGCGCGGCCCTTGAATTGGCCCGTGGTGCGGCCTTCGCTGGTGATCCAGGCGATGTCCCCGTCGGCCGATCCCGATCTGCGCGTCACCGTCGCTTCAGAGGCGGCGGCGAAGGCGGCGTCCGAGCCCAGGTGATGGGACGCATACTCGTCGCGCGATCGCTCCGCGCCACCCTCCTCGAAGATCATCACATCCGGCGCCATAATTGCCAGGGCGACGTTCGTGTCGCCGGCCTTCAGGGCGACGTGAAAGGCGTCGACGGCCGCCGCCGCGTCCGCAGCTTCCGCGGCGACCGAGCCGGCGGCTTGGGCATGCCCGTGGGCGTGGTCCTGGGCGAAGGCGGGTGTCGCCGAAAGCACGGCGAGCGACAGGACGAGGGCGAGAGAGGTGCGGGACATGGCGAACTCCGGATTGTGGGTGATCTGAACGGGCTGAGCGCGATCTGCGTCAGGCCGGCGGGTTGTGGCGGGCGAACACGCGGGTCGCGCCCGAGCGAAGCACCAGCAGGGTGTCGTAGGGCTCCTTGCGCCCCTGCGGCGTCTCCATGCCGGGCGAACCGAGCGGCATGCCCGGGACCGCGACGCCCACCGCCGCCGGTCGCTCGGTCAGCAGTCGAATGACGTCCGGGGCCGGCACATGACCCTCGACCAGATAGCCATCGATCAGACCGGTATGACAGGAGGCGAGCGCGTCCGGCATGCCCCGGCTGCTCCGGACCGATTGAAGGCTTGGAAGGATGGTGATGGTGGTGGTGAAGCCCGCCTGGCGCATGTGCGCGATCCAGGCGTCGCAGCAGGCGCAGGTGGGCGTCTTGAAGACCGTGAGGTTTCTGGACGGACGGGTCTTGGCGCAGGCGGACCCGCCCATGCCGATGAAGACGGCCGCGCCCATGAGTAGACGACGGTTCAGATTGGCGGGATTCAAAAGGGTTCTCCCTGATCGCTGTGGACGGATCGCTGCGCCTCGACAGGGTCGGCGCGCTGCGGCGCCAGCCGCGCCCGCAACCACCGTCGGCCAGGCTGCTCGACGAAGACATGGATGGCGGCCGCGGCGGCGAGCGTCAACACAAGCATGGCGGCCAGTTCGACCAGGCCCATTCGATAGTCCGCACCCCAGCCGGAGAACGCCTGCGCCGCATTGCGCCACACCATCAGGATGGGGATGTGGACGAGATAGAGGGCGAACGACGCTTCGCCGGCGAACAGAAGGACGGGGTGAGACAGGAAGGTCCGGACCGGAGCCTTGGCCAACAGGGCGAGCGACAGGATGAAGAGACCGGCCGCCGCCACGATGACCCGGTCGTCAGCGCCGATCTGCATGAGGGTCAGCAGCAGGGTTGTGGCGACCAGGGCGCCCATGAGGGACATTCGCGGCGAAGGCGTCCAGCGCTGACCGAGATAGCAGAGGCCAATGCCGTAGAGGAATTCGGGAATGATGCGCAGGATGCCCAGGCTGTCCTCCGCCCGTGGCAGGACCCGCCCGAACTGCGTCCGGTAAAAGGCGTCAAGCGCGACGAACAGCAGCGCGGAGAGTGCGATCAGAGCCCACGGCCTCGACCGCAGGCGGAGGGCGACAGCAGCGTAGGCCGGGAAGACCAGATAGGCGAACCATTCGGCAGACAGCGACCAGGCTGGTCCGTTCCAGAGCGCCACGGTTTCGCGCGGAAACCAGGCCTGAACGAGCAGCAGAGTGCCCGCGAAATCGGCGGGATTGAATCGGCCTGGCTCCAGACCGACGCCGACCATCGGGGCGATCAATACAAGCCCGAGCATGGCCAGGAGGATGAACAGGTGAGCCGGATAGATTCGGGCGAACCGAGCTGCCAGAAACCGCTTGTAGTCGGGCGCGCCGTTCCCTTGCAGATAGACGTGCGTGAGGATGAAGCCCGACAGGATGAAGAAGACATCCACGCCGAGCCGGGCGCGGTTCAGCAGGCCCGCGCTCTCCGCAGGCAAGGTCCAGTAAAGCTGGAAATGGAAGAGCACGACGCCGAGCGCGAGGAAAAACCTCACGCTGGTGAGGGGATCGAGCACGTCCGGGAAGGGAGCCCGGGCGGGGGACCTGTCGCTCACATCGATCCCCCTGGACGACACGGCTATTCCGGTCGTTCTCTGGTATCTACGCGGGGCCGGACCTTTCCCCTCATGAGGGGAAGCTCAAACCGGCGCGTATGGAGGGGGGGGGGCGTGAGGCAGGTGCGCAATGACTGACGACATCGAAAGACTGATCGGAGCGGCTGCGCCCGGCGACGCTTCACGGCTTGCGGGCGTGGAGGACGCCGTCTGGTCCCGGATTGGCGAGCGCCGGGATCGCGCCCGAATGGGTCAGGTGCGGATCGCCGCCGTGGCGATCGCCCTTGTCGTCGGCGGTGCGAACGGCGGTCTGATGCTCATGACCCCACGGCCAGAGCCTTCAGAGCTGCGTATCTTCACGGTGTCAGCCGGCCTGTCACCTATGGCCAGCCTGGATGTTTGGGGATGAGGGCGACGTGGAAGTCGATCGTCGCCACGGCGATCTTGGCGGCGCTCGCCAGCGGGGCAGCGACCTGGGCGAGCGCGACCTGGATCATGCGCGAGCGCCAGCCGCCGAGCCTGCACAGCGTCGTCCATGAAAAACTCGACCTCAGCGAGGAGCAGGACCGCCGTCTAGACGTCATTGAAGCCCGCTTCGCCGTGCGTCGCCCGGCACTGGAGGCAGAGGTTCGTGCCGCCAATCGCGAACTCGCGGCCGCCATCGCCGCAAGCGACGGGGATACGCCGCAGGTCCAGGCGGCTGTCGATCACTTCCATACCGCCATGGGCGATCTGCAGAAGGCGACGATTACCCATGTGTTCGAGATGCGATCCGTTCTGACCCCGGCACAGGCCGAGGTGTTCGACGCGGCCGTCGTCGACGCCGTACGCTACGAAGCCGGCTAAGCGCGGCGCGTGGGGGTTGAAGCCAGCATCGAGGTCCGAGCGGCGGGTGGAGACCGGGCCGCTTTCACTGCCTTGATGACCGCCACCAAGGCCGACCTCTACCGGTTCATTCGCCGCTACGTCGGCGACGAGGCTGAAGCGCATGACGTGCTTCAGGAAACCTATGCCTCAGCGTGGCTCGCCATGCGGCGATATGATCCGGCGCGGCCTTTCGATGTCTGGCTGCGTTCCATCGCCTTGAACAAGTGTCGGGACTGGAGCCGGCGGCGCTCCGTTCGCCGTGTCGTGCGCGGCGTGATGGGGCTCGATGCTCCCGAGGCGACGGCGGTGGGGGAAGACGTACCCATGCCTGAAGCTAGGCTGGACGATCAGCGCAGGGCCCAGGACCTGCAACACGCGCTGTCTGAGCTTCCCGACGCCCTGAAGGCCCCACTCCTGTTGGCCACGCTTGAAGGGCGCTCTCATGCGGAGGTCGCATCCATATTGGGCATCACGCCGAAGGCCGTGGAAACGCGGATCGCCCGCGCGCGAAAAAAGCTGGTCGACGCCTTGGCTTGAGCGCCGGTTCGGCGTCGCGGTGCCGAGCGCGCGCGCAAGAGCGTTATCTCGAAGACTGTGGCGACCTGACGCAAGGGATGCGCCGCTCAGATGCGTATCTGAACGAACGGCTCACTTGCCGACCAAGGAAAACTTCTCTGATGTCGACCGCTCGCCTTGATCGCCGAACGCTTCTCCGGGGCGCCGCCATCGGCGGTGGATTGCTGGGACTGCAAGGCTTGCTTCCGGCCTGGGCGCAGACGGGTTCGGCGGGGCTGCGGGCTGACCTGCCGACCCTGACGGGACCGAACATCGACCTGACCGTGGGCCACTCACCCTTCACGGTGGGGGGTCGCACCGGCCATGCGGTGACCATCAACGGCGTTCTGCCGGCCCCGCTTTTGCGCCTGCGGGAAGGCCAGAACGTCCGCCTGGCCGTGACCAATGGCCTCAACGAGGACACCTCGATTCATTGGCACGGCCTGCTGTTGCCGTTCCAGATGGACGGTGTGCCTGGCATCAGCTTCCCCGGGATTAAGGCCCGCGAGACCTTCGTGTATGAGTTCCCGATCAAGCAGTCGGGCACCTTCTGGTATCACAGTCACTCTGGCCTGCAGGAGGCGATGGGCCACTACGGGCCGATCGTGATCGACCCGGCGGGCGTCGATCCGGTCGCCTACGACCGCGAGCATGTGCTGGTCCTGTCGGACTGGAGCTTCATGCATCCGCACGAAATCCTCGCCAAGCTGAAGAAGAGCCCTGGCTACTTCAACCAGCAGCGCACCACCCTGGCGGGCCTCATGGATGGTAGCGACCGCATGAGCCTGGAGGAGCGGCGCATGTGGGGCCAGATGCGGATGGACCCGCGCGATATCCTCGACGTCAACGGCTCGACCTACACCTATCTGATCAACGGCCATGGACCAGAGGAAAACTGGACCGGCTTGTTCCGGCCGGGTGAGCGGGTGCGCCTGCGCATCATCAACGCCTCGGCCATGTCCATCTTTAATGTCCGCATTCCCGGCCTGCCGATGACCGTGGTCCAGGCCGACGGCGAGAACGTGCGCCCCGTCGAGACCGACGAGTTCCAGATTTCGGTGGCCGAGACCTACGACGTGATCGTCCAGCCGACCGAGGATCGCGCCTATACCATCGTCTCCGAAGCTATCGACCGCTCCGGCATGGGACGGGCCACTCTGGCGCCCCGCCTGGGCATGACCGCCGAGGTCCCGCCGCTCCGCGAGGTTCCGAACCTGACCATGCGCGACATGGGCATGGGCGGAATGGACCACGGCTCTATGGGCGATATGTCCGGGATGGATCATGGGTCGATGGCCGGCATGGATCATGGAGCCCCGGGCCAGGACGCGGCCCCGGCGGGGGAAATGGCCGGCATGTCTATGGCCGGCATGAACATGCGCGACCCCGAGAACGCCCCGCCGGACATGGCGGTTGGCGTCGGGGTCGATGCGATCGCCATGGACCCCGCCAACCGGCTCGGCGAGCGTCCTATCGGTCTCACGGACGTCGATCACCGCGTCCTCGTCTATACCGACCTGGTGTCGCTACAGCCCAACAAGGACCAGCGCCCGCCGTCGCGGACGATGGAAATCCACCTGACCGGCAATATGGAGCGGTTCATGTGGGGCTTTGACGGCCGCAAGTTCAGCGAACTCGTCGAGCCGATCCGCTTCGAGCGCAACGAGCGGGTGCGGGTGACCCTGGTCAACGACACCATGATGGCTCACCCGATCCACCTGCACGGCCATTTCTTCGAACTGGTGACGGGCGGCCCGGTCGGACATCAGCCGCTGAAGCATACCGTTAACGTCGCGGCCGGCGGCAAGGTGACCTTCGATCTGACGGCAGACGCGCCCGGCGACTGGGCCTTCCACTGCCACATGCTGATGCACATGCATGCGGGAATGTTCAATGTTGTGACGGTGCGGCCCATGGACGGAGCTGCGTCATGAACCGCCTCGCCGTCGCCCTCGCCCCGCTGGTGCTCGCCGCCAGCGCCTTCAGCGCCCAGGCCCAGGACCCTCACGCGGGCCACACGATGCCGGCGACCGCGGCGCCGACGCGCCCCGCGCCAGCACCGCGGCCCACGCCACAGGCGCCGGCCCAACCGGCGCAGGATCCGCACGCCGGTCACGTCATGCCGCCCGCGCAGACGCCGCCCGCCGCGGATCCGCATGCACGCCACCAGATGCCGGCGCAGCCCGCGCCCGTAGACCCGCACGCGGGACACCAGATGCCGGCGGCGGCGCCCGGCCAGGCCGATCCGCACGCGGGCCACGACATGTCGGCCATGTCGCCCGCGCAGACCGACCCTCACGCCGGGCATGACATGTCGACCATGAGCATGGGGCCGCCCGATGTGGCGACCAGCTCCGACAATCCCGGCCGTCCTCCGGAGGACCCGCTCCCGGCCGCCGCCCTGGCCGGCCCTGCCCACGCCGCCGATCTCGTCTTCGGCGCCGAGGCCATGGCCGCCTCTCGCCGGACCCTGATTCACGAAAACGGCGACGTCCGCACCACGGCCGTCATTCTCGATCGCCTCGAAGCCGGCTTCGGCGACGACGGCGAGACCTACCTCTGGGACGTCCAGGGCTGGACGGGCGGCGACATCAATCGCTTCTGGTGGAAGTCCGAGGGCGAAGGCGACTTCGGCGGCGAGCTCGAGGAGGCTGAAGTCCAGGCGCTCTACAGCCGCGCGGTCACGCCCTTCTGGGACGTTCAGGCCGGCGTGCGTCAGGACTTCCGGCCCGACGGCGAGGACACCACGCATCTGGTCCTCGGCCTGCAGGGCCTGGCGCCCCATTGGTGGGAAGTCGACGCCGCCGCCTTCCTGTCGACAGACGGCGACCTGACCGCCCGCGTCGAGGCCGAATACGACCAGCGCATCACCCAGCGCCTGATCCTTCAGCCCCGCCTCGAAATCGACGCTTCAGCCAGCGACATTCCGGAACTGGAGATCGGTTCGGGCCTGTCCTCGATCGAGGCGGGCCTGCGACTGCGCTACGAATTCCGCAAGGAGTTCGCCCCCTATGTCGGCATCGAGTGGAGCCGCGCGTTCGGCGATACCGCCGATTACATCGAGGCCCGAAGCGGCGAGACCGACGACACCCGCTTCGTCGTCGGCCTCAAGGCCTGGTTCTAACCGAAGGAGACCACCCCATGATGATCCGCACTCTCGTTGTCACCGCCGCCCTCGCGTTCGCCGGCACCGCCGCCGCCCAGGACCCGCATGCGGGTCACGCTATGCCGGCCCAGGCCGCAGCGCCCCAATCCGGCATCACGACCGTTCCTGCGAATGGCGCGATGACCCAGGGTTCGCCCGAGCGGTTCAGCGTCACCTTCCCCCACGCCATGGTCCTCAAGACCGTCGCCCTCTCCGCCGAGGGGCAGGCTCCGGTCGACGTCACTGTGCCCGCCGCGCCGGCCGCCGCCACCGTCGGCGTGGTTCTTCCGCGCCTCGCGCCGGGCAACTACACGGCCGCCTGGACCGCCGAAGGCCCGGACGGCCACAAGATGTCCGGCTCCGTCAGCTTCATGGTTCACTAGGAGAACTACGATCAGGGTTTCCAACCTGCTGGCCGCCGCCGGCGCGATCCTGACCCTGAGCGCGGGCGCGGCTCTGGCGGCCGAAGGCTGCGATTGTTGCAAGGACATGGCTGCGGACGCGGCTATGACGTGCTGCGACGAGATGCAGAATGATGCGTCTTCGGCTCCCGCTCATTCACTGGCACCTGACAGCGCGCCTGCGAGGCCTTCGTCAGAGGCCGTGAACCACAATCAGCAGCGTTCACCAACCTAAGCGACACTTCTACGATTTTGGCAGGAACTCTCCGCCCAACCGCCGACGACCATCGGTCGAGCGCGCTAAGGTCGAGGCTGCAATACCCCAGAACAAACTTTGGCTCACAACGGAAAGCGGACGCTCCCGGAGTCGCCAAATAGTCAATCCCGATAAATTCGACCTGTAGCTATGCGCTAGGACCGCCGAAGCAAATCGGCCTGGGAATCGGTTTGAACGAAATTTGAATCAGTTCGTCTGAAAACCGACATTCGCCGAGAGGCTGGAGCGGGCAGCGGGAATCGAACCCGCACGAAAAGCTTGGGAAGCTTTCAGGCTACCACTACATCATGCCCGCGATGGCCTGAGGCCGGTCTATCTCAAGGCTGACCGGCGCTCAAGGTAAGACCGGACTCTGGGCGCGCGCTTCATTCTCACGCGCATAGCGCTGGGCGATGATGGTACAGGCGAACAGCTGGATCTGGTGGAACAGCATGATCGGCAGGACGATCAGCGGGACCGCGTGACCGGCGAACAGGATGCCGGCCATGGGGATGCCGGTGGCCATGCTCTTCTTGGAGCCGCAGAACAGGATGACGATCCGGTCGGGGCGATCGAACTTCAGCGCGCGCCCGGCGAACAGGGTCAGGGCCAGGACGATGGCCAGCAGGGCGATGTTCAGGCCGATGACCTTGGCCAGATCCAGCGGCGCGACCTGGGACCAGACGCCGCCGACGACGCCCTCGCTGAAGGCGGCATAGACGATCAGCAGGATGGAGCCGCGGTCGACCAGTCCGGTCAGTTTGGCGTGGCGGGTCAGCCAGTCCTTCAGCAGGGGGCGACACAGCTGGCCCACGGCGAAGGGGGCCAGGATCTGCAGACCGATGTCCAGGATGGACTGCAGATGGATGCCGCCGTTGGCGCCGCCGATCAGCACGGCGACCAGCAGCGGCGTCACGATCACGCCCAGCAGGTTCGACAGGCTGGCGCTGGTCAGGGCGCCCGCGACATTGCCGCCGGCGATGGAGGTGAAGGCGATGGACGACTGCACCGTGGACGGCAGCAGGCACAGATAGAGCATCCCCGTCAGCAGATCGGGCTGAAGCGACCCCCGCATCAGGAGGACCAGCCCGAGCCCCAGCAGCGGGAACAGCAGGAAGGTCGACAGAAAGACCGTGCCCTGCAGCCGCCAGTGCAGCAGGCCCGCGCCGATCGCCGCCGGCGACATCCGCGCGCCATACAGGAAAAACAGCAGGGCGATGGCGGCCTTGACCACCCCGTCCATGACCACGGCCGCCTGTCCGCTGGCGGGGAACAGCGCCGCCAGGATCACCATGCCGATCAGGGCCAGCAGATAGCCGTCGATCGGCAGGCGGGACAGGAAACGAGGCATGGATGGCTCAGGCTGCGGCGGGGTGACGCACAGATAGGCGCATCAGCCCCCGCATTGAACCCGCGTCATCAGGCCCCGGCGCGGTTCTTGACCAGATCGTCCACGACTGACGGGTCGGCCAGGGTCGAGGTGTCGCCCAGCGCGCCGATCTCGTTCTCGGCGATCTTGCGCAGGATGCGGCGCATGATCTTGCCCGACCGGGTCTTGGGCAGGCCGGGCGCCCACTGGATCACGTCGGGGGCGGCGATGGGGCCGATCTCGTGACGGACGTGGGCGACCAGGGCCTTCCTCAGATCCTCGGTCGCCTCGACCCCGTTGTTCAGGGTGACATAGGCGTAGATGCCCTGGCCCTTGATGTCGTGGGGATAGCCGACGACCGCCGCCTCGGCGACATCGTCGTGCAGCACCAGGGCGCTTTCGACCTCGGCCGTGCCCATCCGGTGGCCCGAGACGTTGATGACGTCATCCACCCGGCCGGTGATCCAGTAGTAGCCGTCCTCGTCGCGACGGCAGCCGTCGCCGGTGAAGTAGCGGCCGGGATAGGTCGAGAAATAGGTGTCGAAGAACCGCTGGTCGTCGCCATAGACGGTGCGCATCTGGCCCGGCCAGCTGTCGGTGATGCACAGATTGCCGGAGACGGCGCCCTCCAGCGGTTGGCCCTCGGCGTCCACGATCTGAAGCTCGACGCCGGGCAGGGGCAGGGTCGCCGATCCGGGCTTCAGGTCGGTGGCGCCGGGCAGGGGGGTGATCAGATGACCGCCCGTCTCGGTCTGCCACCAGGTGTCCACGATGGGGCAACGGCCGTCGCCGACCACCTCGTGATACCAGCGCCAGGCCTCGGGGTTGATCGGCTCGCCCACCGTGCCGAGCAGCCGCAGCGAGGCGCGCGAGGCGGCCTTCACCGGGCCGTCGCCTTCGCGCATCAGGGCGCGCAGGGCCGTGGGGGCGGTGTAGAAGATCTCGACCTTGTGCTTGTCCACCACCTGCCAGAAACGTCCGGCGTCGGGATAGTTGGGCACGCCCTCGAACATCAGGGTCGTCGCCGCATTCGCGAGGGGGCCATAGACCATGTAGGAATGGCCCGTGACCCAGCCCACGTCGGCGGTGCACCAGAAAACCTCGCCGGGGCGATAGTCGAAGACGATCTCGTGCGTCCAGGCGGCCCAGAACAGATAGCCGCCCGTGGTGTGCAGCACCCCCTTGGGCTTTCCGGTCGAACCGGAGGTGTAGAGGATGAACAGCGGATCCTCGGCGTTCATCGGTTCGGGCGGACAGTCGGCATCGACCTTGGCGGCCTCCAGCCCATAGTCGAAGTCGCGACCCTCGGTCATCGGTACGTCGCCGCCGCTGCGACGGATGACCAGGACGGTGTCGACCTTCACCTTCGTCAGGGCCTCGTCGACATTGGCCTTCAGCGGAATGTGCTTGCCGCCGCGCAGGCCCTCGTCGGCGGTGATGACCAGGTTTGAGCCGCAGTCCTCGATCCGGCCGCACAGGCTGTCGGGCGAGAAGCCGCCGAAGACGACCGAATGCACCGCGCCGATGCGGGCGCAGGCCAGCATGGCGTAGGCGGCCTCGGGGATCATGGGCAGATACAGGGTGATCCGGTCGCCCTTCGTGGCCCCATGCGCCTTCAGCACATTGGCCATGCGGCACACCTCGGCGTGCAGTTCGCCGAAGGTGATGTGGCGGCTGTCGGCGGGATCGTCGCCTTCCCAGATGATCGCCGTCTCGTCCTTGCGATGGGGCAGGTGGCGGTCGATGCAGTTCGCCGAAACGTTCAAGACGCCGTCCTCGAACCAGCGGATGCGGAAATCTTCCTTGTTGAAGGAGACGTCCTTGATCCGGGTCGGCGGGGTGATCCAGTCCAGACGTCTGGCCTGTTCGGCCCAGAAGACGTCGGGCGTCTCGCGCGCGGCGATCCGCGCCGCCTCGTAAGCCTCCCGGTCCATGTGGGCCTTGCCCGCCCAGTCGGCGGGGACGGGATAGAGGGCGGGATCAGGCACGCGAGACGTCTCCGGCATCAAATCAGAATCCGTATTTGGCGAACAGGATCAGTCGGGTCATGTCGCCGCTGGCGCCGGTTTCGATCTCGCGGTCTGCGAACATCAGCTCGGCCCCGACATCAAACGCCGTAACCGGCGACCAGATCAAGTTGGCGTGGAAGCTCTGGGCCGAACGGTTGGCGGCCAAGCCAGTGAAGGCCAGGTCGTTGTCCACCTTCTGCGCCGACCAGATCAGGCTGGAACGCCAGCCGGGCGCCCAGACGTGGCGATAGGCCGCGAAGCCGGCGACCACGCCGATCGCATCCAGATCGCCCGAGCCGTTCAGCACCGCGTCGTTGGAGAAGTTCAGACCGACATAGCGGCCGATGCCCTCGCCGCCCGTCACCATCAGGCGCAGATCGTCCTTGGCGCCGACCTTGATCTTGGTCGAGGCCGACAGTCCCCAGCCCGTCGCGGTGGAATCGATGTTCGTCGCGGGGTTCTGGTATTTCAGCTGACGCAGCAGGCCGGCGAACTGGAAATCGCCCCAGGGCTTGGACACCGCATAGCGGGCGGTGAAGTCCGGAATGCTGTTGTCGTCGGCGACGATGCGCGCGCCCCCGCCGAACGGGGTCACCGTCGTCTCGGGGTTCTCGACCGCGACCGAGAAGGGCCCGCGGGTGTAGCGGACCTGAACCTGGCGGGCGAAGACCGTGCCCTCGGCCGCGCCGATGAAGTCGGCGGATTCGGGCAGGACGGCGGTGTTCTGGAAGTTGGTCCACTCCTGGCCGATCAGCCAGTTGTCGATGGTGATGAAGGCGCGACGCAGGGCCGGGTTGGCCGGGCTGGTGGTGCGCTGGTCGCCGGCGCCGGGCAGGGTCTGGAAATCCATCTCCATCCGGGTGCCGATCTTGTGACCGCCGACCATGCCGTCGGTGGTCAGCCAGAACCGGGTCTGGCGGGCGTTGAAGTCGGTCGCCGTATCCTCATCGGCGCCGCCGATGGGGATGGAGCCGGGAATGTGGAATTCACGCAGCGCGTCGCCATTGACCGGATCGCCGCCCGAATAGCGGGTGGCGTAGGCGTCCACCTTGACGAAGCCGCCGAACTTGACCGTGTGGTCGCCGATGCGGAAGCCCTCGCCCTGAACCGCTGGCGCCGCGGCCTGCTGGACCGGGGCCGGCGCGGCCGGGCGGGTCTCCAGGCGGATGATGTCCTGCTGTTGCGCCGCCTGCTGGGTTCGGGCGGCGACGACCTCGGACTTCAGGGCGTTCAACTGGGCTTCGAGCTGGGCGATGCGCGCCTCGAGCGCGGCCTGGTCCTGGGCCGAGGCCAGGCTGGGCGTCGCCATCAGCGCAACGGCGGCGGCTCCCGCCATCAGGCTTTTCGTGATCATGATGAACCTCCCGCGCCCGTCTGGCGCGGGCGTCCCTTTGGCGACCTTTCCGCCTCCGGCCTCGGGGAGCCATTGGCCATTGGTCTAATTTCGACCAAAGTCGAACCGCGCCATGATGGCGACGACGCGGCCGGTCAGACGCCGCGCACGGAAGGAAGCCCATGGATCGCATCGTCGTCGCCGACGACCATCCCCTGTTTCGCGCCGCCCTGCGCTCGGCCGTCGACAAGGCGGCGCCGGGCGCGCAGGTGGTGGAATGCGCCAGCCTGGCCGACGCCCGGGCGGCGATGGTCGCGGGACCCGTTGATCTGTTGCTGCTGGATCTGAAACTGTCGGACAGCGAGGGCATGGCGGGCCTCGCAGCCGTGCGGGCCGAACAGCCGACGGTCCCGGTCGCGGTGGTCTCGGCCAGCGAGGATGCGCCGGTGGTGCGTCACGCCCTGGGTCTGGGCGCCGCCGGCTTCATTCCCAAGTCGTCGTCCCTGCCGCAGATGGTCGAGGCGATCGCCGCCATTCTGGCCGGCGACAGCTGGGCGCCGGATGTGCCGGAGGCCGACGACGATCTGGCCGGCCGCGTGGCCAGCCTGACGCCGTCGCAACTGCGAATCCTGGAAGGGCTGAAGGCCGGCCGGCTGAACAAGCAGATCGCCTTCGACCTCGGCGTCTCCGAAGCCACCATCAAGGCGCATCTGACCAGCGTGTTTCGAAAGCTGGGCGTTCACAACCGGACCCAGGCGGTGATCCTGGCCAAGTCGCTGGACCCGGCTTAGCTCACCAACCCCTAGCTCGACAGGAAGGCCTTCAGCGCCGCCGGCTTGATCGGCTTGGGCAGAAGGACGGCGCCGGCCGCCGTCGCCTGTTCGTTCAGCCCGTCGCGGGTGTCTGCGGTGACCAGGGCGATGCGGCGCACGCCCTGGGGCCTCAGCCAGTCGATGACGGCGAACCCTTCGGGCCCGTCGCCCAGATGCAGATCGACCACGGCGGCGTCGAACGGCCCTGGCGCCGCCTTGGCCGCCTCGACGCCGGCGACCAGCGTCGGGCGTGCGCCCCAGCGGGTGAGCAGGGCGTTCAGCGCGTCCAGGATCACCGGCTCATTGTCCACGCACAGCACGCGCAGGCCCGCCAGCGGCAGGCGCGCCTCGCGCACAGGCGGTGCCTCGGCAGGCCGGTCGGCCGCGCTGCGCGGCACGGTGATCCGGAAGGTCGTGCCGCGCCCGACACGCGAGCTCAGCTCCAGCGGGTGATCCAACAGGCTGGACAGGCGGCGCACGATGGCCAGACCCAGGCCCGCGCCCGGTTCATCGACGGCGCCCGGCAGACGCACGAACTCGCCGAAGACGGTTTCGTGGTCGGTGTCGGGAATGCCGCGCCCGGTGTCGCACACGAACAGCTGCACCGTCCCGCCCCGTCGACGCGCTCCGACCAGCACCCGGCCGGCATCCGTATAGCGGAGGGCGTTCGCCACCAGATTTTGCAGCATGGAACGCAGCAGGTCGCGGTCGGACGCGACCCACAGGCGGCTGGACATCACGGTCAGGTCCAGACCCTTGGCCTCGGCCACAGGCGCGAACTCGCGGCGCAGTTCGTCGAACAGCCCGCCCAGCGACAACCGCGCGACATTGGTCCGCACCCCGCCGGCCTCCAGCTTGGACAGGTTCAGCAGGGCGGTCAGCAGACGGTGGGCGCTGTCGATGGCGCGGTCCGCGTTGACGGCCAGGGTGCGGCTGGTCGCGTCTTCCAGCGCCGGCTCCTCCTTCAGGGCGGCGATGAACAGGCGGGCGGCGTGCAGCGGTTGCAGCAGGTCGTGGCTGGCGGCGGCCAGGAACCGGGTCTTGGAGGCCGTGGCGTCTTCGGCGACGCGCCGGGCCTCGTCCAGCCGGGCGGTGCGGTCCGCCACGCGCGCCTCCAGCCGTTCGTTGGCCTCTTCCAGCTCGCGCGCGGCTTGGCGCAAGGCGGTGATGTCGGTGTAGCTGGTGGCGTAGCCGCCGCCGGGGATCGGCGCGCCGGAGGAGCGCAGCACCCGGCCGTCCGGCTGCTGGCGTTCGTGGTCGTGGGGGATTCGGCGGCTCAGCGCCTCCAGCCGCCGCTCGACCCAGGCCTCGATGTCGTCGGGGCTTTCGCCGCGCTCGGCGTTCAGGCGATAGATGACGGCGATGGGCAGGCCGACGTGGACGAAGCCGGGCGGCAGGTCGAACATGGCGACGTAGCGCCGGTTCCAGGCGGTGACGCGCAGATCCTCGTCCACCACGATCACGCCCTGGTCGATGTTGTCGAGCGTGGTCTGCAGCAGGTCGCGGTTGAACTGGACGGCCTGGGACGCCTCGTCCAGCATCCGCACCACGTCCTCGGGCGCGCGCCCGACGCCGGCCAGCGCCGCTGAGATAACCCGACGCGCAGAGGCCGCGCCGATGGCGCCCGCCAGCATCCGCTCGGCGGCGCGGGCCAGGGCCGCATCGGCCGGATCGGCGTCGCGGAGCTTTGTGTCGGTCTCATCGCCCCAGGCGGTGAAGGCGCGCTCGGCCCGTTCGTCGCCGATGAAGCGGGCGACCAGGGCGCGCAGATCGCCGACCGAGGCGCCCGACGGCGCGGGCCGGGCCTCCATCCAGTCCGGTCCCAGCCGATCCACGAAGGCGCGGGCCTGAACACGGTCGATCAGGCGGGGCTGAGCAAAGCGCGACACGCCGACATAGGCCGCCAGGTTCAGCACCAGGCTGACGAAGACGCCGAGCGCCAGCGGATCCTTGACCCCCAGCATGACATGCAGGTGCCACGGCGCGCCGGGCGACAACTGGGGCATGGCCAGCATGACGATCCAGACGCCCATGCCGACCGTCATGCCCGCCAGCGCCCCTTGCGCATGGCCGCCCCGCCACAGGACCGCGCCGAACAGGGCCGGCGCCAGCTGGGCCATCGCGGCGAATGACACCAGCCCCATGGCCGCCAGGCCGCGCGACTGGTCCGTCGCCTGATAATAGAGCCAGGCCAGCAACAGGACCGCGACAATGGCCCCGCGCCGCACCTGAAGAATCGTCCCCGCCATGTCCGAGGCGTCGCCGCGCACCCGCCAACGCTCGCGCGCCAAAAACGGCAGGATCAGGCTGTTGGACACCATGGCCGACAGGGCGACGGCCTCGACGATGACCATGGCGGTGGCGGCCGAGAAGCCGCCGACGAAGACCACGGCCGTCAGCAGGGTCTCGCCCCGCTGGAACGGCAGGGCCAGCACCAGCAGGTCCGGATTGACCGACGGCGCGAACAGGGCGCCCGCCGCCACCAGCGGCAGCACCGCCAGACTGGTCAGCAGCAGATAGAGCGGAAAGATCCAGCGCGCCCGCTTCACGTCCGATGGCTGACCGCCTTCGACGAAGGCGACATGGAACTGGCGCGGCAGGCAGAAGACGGCCAGGGTCGACAGCAGGGTGATGGCGGTGAAGCGCGGCGTGACCTCGGGCGGTGCGGCCAGGGCGCCCAGGCCCTCTATGATGCGCGGGGGCGAGCCTTCGTTCAGCAGCAGGACCAAAGCGAAGACGGCGACGAACAGCAGGGCGCCCAGCTTGACCATCGACTCCAGCCCGATCGCCTGGATCAGGCCGCGATTGTGCTCGGTCAGGTCGGGACGGCGCGCCCCGAACAGGATGGCGAAGAAGGCCAGGACGCCGGCCAGCACCAGAACCGTCAGACCCTCGGATCCCGCCACCGGCGTGCCGGCGGTCAGAAGGGCGCCGGCCATCGACAGCGACTTCAGCTGCAGCGCGATATAGGGCAGCGACCCCAGGATGGCGACGACCGTGACCGCCGCGCCCAGGGTCTGGCTCTTGCCGTACCGCGAGGCCACGAAGTCGGCCATGGAGCCCACGTTCTCGCGCCGGGCCGCCGCCGCGATCCGGCGCCATAGCGGGAACAGCAGGGTCAGACCGATCACCGGGCCGATGTAGATGGGCAGATACTCCCACCCGTCGCGCGCCGCCGTGCCGACCGCGCCGTAGTAGGTCCATGAGGTGCAGTAGATGGCCAAGGACAGGGCGTAGACCGACGGCCCCAAGCCCTTGCCGCGCGCGCGCGCCGACGGTCGTTCCTGAGACCAGGCGACGGCGAACAGCACCGCCATATAGGCGGCCACCAGGCCGAGGATCGTCAGGCTGAACATCGGGGCATCTGAACCGGGCACGGGGTGTTTCACAAGCGAAAGGCGGGCCGTCCTGCGACGACCCGCCCTCCATTGCGCCTGAAAGCAGGATCAGGCGTTCAGATCGACGTCCTTGCCTTCCTTGACCAGCAGGAAGCCCAGAACGACCGTCCCCAGGGCCACCACGATCGGGTACCAGAGGCCGGAGTAGATGTTGCCCGTCGCCGCCACGATGGCGAAGGCGGTGGTCGGCAGGAAGCCGCCGAACCAGCCGTTGCCGATGTGATAGGGCAGGGACATGGAGGTGTAGCGGATGTTGGTCGGGAACATCTCGACCAGGGCCGCCGCGATCGGTCCGTAGACCATGGTCACATAGAAGCCGAGGATGAACAGGATCAGCACCACCATCGGCTTGTTGACCAGGGCGCTGTCGGCCTTGGCCGGATAACCGGCGGCGGTCAGGGCCTCGCCCAGGCTCTTGTCCCAGGTCTTCTTCTGCGCGGCGAAGTCGGCCGGGGCCATGGCGTCGCCCCGGAAGCTGGGGATGACGACCTGATCGCCGATGCGCACCTCGGCGACCGTGCCCGCCGGCGCCGCGACGTTGGTGTAGGTCACACCCGCCTTGGCCAGATAGGATTTGGCCACGTCGCAGGAGTGGTTGAACACCGTCTTGCCCACCGGATCGAACTGCAGATTACAGTCTGCCGGATCGGCATAGATCGTGACCGGCGCCGAGGCGGCGGCGGCGGCCAGTTTCGGATTGGCGGCCTGGGTCAGGGCGTTGAACAGCGGGAAGTAGGTCAGGGCCGCGATCAGGCAGCCGGCCAGGATGATCGGCTTGCGCCCCACCTTGTCCGACAGCCAGCCCCAGAAGATGAAGAAGGGCGAGGCGGCCAGAAGCGCGATGGTCAGCAGCACATAGACCAGGGTGGCGTCGACCTTCATGACCCGTTCCAGGAAGAACAGGGCGTAGAACTGACCCGTGTACCAGATGACGGCCTGACCGGCGGTGAGGCCAAGAAGGGCGATCAGCACCAGCTTCAGGTTGGGCCATTTGCCGAAGCTGTCCTTCAGCGGGGTCTTGGAGCCCTTACCCTCGGCCTTCATCCGCTTGAACGACGGGCTTTCGGCCAGCTTCAGGCGGATCCACAGGGAGACGCCCAGCAGCAGGATCGAGACCAGGAACGGAATGCGCCAGCCCCAGGCGGCGAAGGCTTCCTCGCCCAGCGTGTAGCGAACGCTCAGGATCACCACGAGGCTCAGCACCAGGCCGGCGGTCGCCGTGATCTGGATGAAGGAGGTGTAGTAGCCGCGTTTGCCCTGCGGAGCATGCTCGGCGACGTAGGTGGCGGCGCCGCCGTATTCACCGCCCAGGGCCAGACCCTGGATCAGGCGCATCAGCACCAGGATGATGGGCGCGGCGATGCCGATGACCGCATAGGGCGGCAACAGACCGACGACGAAGGTCGACAGACCCATCAGCAGCATGGTGACGAGGAAGGTGTTCTTGCGCCCCCAAAGATCGCCCAGCCGCCCGAAGACGATGGCGCCGAAGGGCCGCACCGCAAACCCTGCCGCAAAGGCCATCAGGGCGAAGATATAGCCGGTCGTCTCGTTGACGCCCGAGAAGAACTGGACGGTGATGATCGCCGCCAGAGAGCCGTAGAGATAGAAGTCGTACCACTCGATGACGGTGCCGACCGATGAGGCGAGGATAACCAGGCGATCGCTGCGATCGACGGTGTGCTCCTCTCCTCCGGACGCAAGGGGTGCGTCGGTTGCCATGATCCATTTCCTCCCGTGTCGCCGTTATCGGCCGTTCTGCACATCCTTGAGGACGCGTGGACGGCGACATTGACCGAGAGGAAGGCGGCTGAAGAGACCGACTTTGGTCGAGGATCGCCGGTCGCCAAGGCGACCTTGGGGTCGAGGATCACCGCTCGCTCAGGGCAGTCAGCCGTCGATGGAGATGACCGGGCCGAGCTTGGGCTGGGCCTTGCCGCGCCGGGCGCTGCGACGCTTCAGCCAGGCGCGGATGCGGGTCTGGATCGGATTGTCGATTGCGAAATGGAAGGCGAAGGCGAAGGCGACCGCCGCCATGACGCCCAGGCCCCACAGGCCCCATTGAACAAAGAGGGGCAAGCCAACGCGGGCTTCCACCGCATTGACCACGCCGAACCAGACGATGCGGACCACCTCGTTGGAGATGAACATGGAGAAGGAGACCATGGCGGCCGTTTCGACCCACTTCGAGGGCTTGGTCACAGGCACGGCGCCGGCGGCCAGGATGATGACCGAGATCAGGGTCAGGGCGGCCAGGGCGTGCTTGTCGTGGAGCTGAAGCGCGAAGAAGCCGACGGCGGCCAGCACCCCGGCCCAACCGGCCAGGCGCGGCGCGATCCAGACCTTCTGGGCGAACCAGGCCAGGCACATCCCTACGAAGAACAGCGGCAGGGCGCGGATGATGCCGTAGCGCATCGGCATCTGATAGACGGGATAGCCTAGGAACGACCAGCACAGCTGGTTGGCGACCAGATAGACGCCGACGCCGACGACCAGGGCCGACCAGGGGCCCAGGCGCATCAGGCCGCGAATGATCCAGGGGAAGGCCAGGTAGCAGCCGATCAGGGCCGAGATCGACCAGGTCGGGGCGTTCCAGCCCAGGCCGCCATGCACGCCATAGGATTGCAGCAGCAGCAGCTGGGCCGGCAGCTGATCCCAGGCGAACCATTCCGGGTTGCGGGGCGGCGAGCCGGCGGCGGTGGCCAGAAGCACGAAGCCGACCAGCGAAAGCCCCATGATCAGGTGGGCAGGCACGACGCGCAGGAACCGCTTCAGGAAGAAGTCGCCGGGCGACATCCGGCCCTTGTCCACCGCCGCGCCATAGACGCGCATCAGCACATAGCCGCTGTCGATCAGGAAGAAGTTGGTCAGCAGGAAGCCGCCGCGTTCGAAGATCGGATTGATCAAGTGGGCGAGCGGCTCCGGCCCTGCGGCCTGGAAGTGATGCAGGATGATCAGGAAGGCCACGATGAAACGCAGCGCGTCCAGCCAGCCGCCGCGGGCGATCTGAACTGTCTCATTGCGGGTCGAAATCAGGGACCAGGGCATCGTCAGCGCCTCCTTTGATCCCTTTACCGCAAGCGTCGGGCCAGTTCGCCTGTCAGGCGAACGTCACGACAGCACCAGACGCATGAACTCCTCGCGGGTGCGGGGATCGTCGCGGACGACGCCGATCAGGTGGCTGGTCGACAGGCTGGCGCCGGGCGCATTGACGCCGCGCAGGGTCATGCAGCTGTGTTCGGCCTCGATGACCACGCCGACGCCGTGCGGGCGAAGGACGGTCTGGATGGCCTCGGCGATCTCGGAGGTCATCTTCTCCTGGATCTGCAGGCGCCGCGCGAACCCGCGCACGACCCGGGCCAGTTTGGAGATGCCGACGACGCGGTCCGTCGGCAGATAGGCGACGTGCGCCTTGCCCACGACCGGCAGCATATGGTGCTCGCAGAAGCTGACGAAGCGGATGTCCTTCAGCACGACCAACTGGTCGTAGCCGCCCGTCTCCTCGAAGGTCTTCTCCAGATAGGAGAGGGGATCGACCTCATAGCCCTGGAAAAGCTCGCGGTAGCTCTTGGCGACGCGGGCGGGGGTTTCCAGCAGACCCTCGCGGTCCGGGTTGTCGCCGGCCCATTCGATCAGGGTGCGGACGGCGGCTTCGGCGTCGGCCTGGGAGACTTTGGAGGCGGGGGCGTCGGTCATGGCGGCCTAGATAGCGGAGCGCTTGAGGGAAGGGGAGAGGGTCAGCCGTCCCATTACGAGGCGGACGCGCGTTCAGACGGCGAAGTCGAAAAAAGAGAGTCTAGTTCGTCTAATTCGTCTGAAATCGAATGGCTGGCGCTCCCCAAGGCGAAGGCGGGGAAGTCGGCATCGAAGCGGCGCCGTTCAAGGCCGCTGACGAGATTTTTCCGCTGTAAGGTCTAGACGAAGACGCGTCTGGTTAGCGGCCTGTTAACCATCCTGTCGGCATTTTCTGCCCAGTAGTTGCTGGAGTGGGCCGATGAACGGCGCGGAAGTTCTGGACGTCGGGCGCGACGCCATCTGGCTGACGATCCAGCTGTGCCTGCCGGTGCTGCTGGTCGGCCTGGTGGTCGGCGTGGTGATCGGCCTGTTTCAGGCCCTGACGCAGATTCAGGAACAGACCCTGATCTATGCGCCCAAGATCATCGCCATCTTCGTTTCACTGATCCTGTTCCTGCCGCTGATGGGCGCCCTGTTGGGCGGCTTCATGCGCCAGATCGCGGCCCGCATCGCGGGGATGTAGTGGACAAACTCTAGACATGGATTCGTGGGCGACCGCCGATCAGGTCTGGGCCGGCGGGCTGATCTTCGCCCGGATCGGGGCGATCCTGATGCTGATCCCCGGCTTCGGCGAGGCCTATGTGCCGCCGCGCGTGCGACTGTCGCTGGCCCTGGTCATCAGTCTGGCGCTGTGGCCGGTGGTGCGCGCATCGCTGCCGGGCCTGCCGGACAGCATGGGTTTGATGGTCGGGTGGATCATCCGCGAGGTGGTCGTCGGCCTGATGATCGGCCTTCTGCTGCGCATGTTCATGAGCGCCCTGGCGACGGCGGGCGAGATCGTGTCGTTGCAGACGACGCTCAGCTTCGCCCAGACCGCCAATCCGATGCAGGCCCAGCCCGGTTCGACCATCGCCGCCTTTCTGGCCCTGCTGGGGGTGACGCTGCTGTTCGCCACCGACACCCATCACCTGTTCATCGCCGGCATGGTGGGCTCGTATCGGCTGATCTCGCCGGCGCAGCCGCTGATGATGACCGACTTCACCCAGATGGCGGTTCGGACCCTGGGCGACAGCTTCCTGCTGGGCGTGCAGTTGTCGGCGCCGGTGCTGGTCTTCGCCTTGATCTTCAACCTGGCGTCCGGCCTGGTGGCGCGGGTCATGCCGTCGTTCCAGGTCTATTTCGCCGCTGCGCCCTTGAGCGTCATCCTGGGCCTGTCGATCTTCGCCCTCAGCCTGGGTGCGCTGGGCACCCTCTTCATCGACCGCTACCGCCGTCTGGCGGAGTATTTCGTGCTGGGAGGCCCTGGTGGCTGAAGGCGCGGATCCCGAGTCGAAAACCGAAGAGGCGACCCCGCGAAAGCTTGAGGACGCCCGAAAGAAGGGCGATGCGGCCAAGTCGCCCGACGTCGCCCAGGTGCTGTCACTGGCGGGGGCGGCGGCGGTGATCCTGATGGGGGGCGGCTGGTTCGCCTCGTCCATCGCCGAACAGATGCTGCCCTTTATCGCCGCCCCGCACGAGATGCTGGGCGTGCTGAACTCGGGCGCGGGCAACCAGATCATGGTGCGCGCCGTCTGGGCCGTGGCGCCCTTTCTGGGAGCCGTCATGCTGGCGACCATCCTGGGCGGTGTCGGGGGCAACGTCGCCCAGTCCGGCCTGATCTTCACCGCCGAAAAGCTGAAGCCCAAATGGTCGGCGGTCAGTCCGATGCAGGGGTTCAAACGCATCTTCGGCCCCGACGGCCTGGCGCAGTTCGTCAAGACCCTCCTGAAGCTGATCGCCGTCTGCGCGGTGTGCTGGATGGTGTTGAAGCCGCACCTGCGCGAGTTCGAGAACATGGCCTCGATCAGCCCGCTGGCGATCCTGCCGCTGGCGCGCGACATGGCCATCTCGCTGTTCGTGGCCTCGATCATCCTGCTGGGCGCCACGGCCGGGGCCGACTTCATCTGGCAGAAGATGCGCTTCGCCAAGCGGATGCGCATGACCAAGGAAGAGCTGAAGGAAGACTTCAAACAGTCCGAAGGCGATCCGCACATCAAGGCCAAGCTGAAGCAGATCCGCATGCAACGCAGCCGCCAGCGGATGATGGCCAATGTGCCCAAGGCCACCGTCATCGTGACCAACCCGACCCACTATTCGGTCGCCCTGCGCTATGAGCCGGATCAGGGCGACGGGGCGCCGATCTGCGTGGCCAAGGGCGTCGACGCCCTGGCCCTGCGCATCCGCGAAGTGGCGACCGAACACGGCGTGCCGATCGTCGAGAACGTGCCGCTGGCGCGCGCCCTGTACGCGACCGTCGAGGTGGACGAGGTCATTCCGCGCGAACATTTCGACGCCGCCGCCAAGATCATCGGCTTCGTCTTCCAGTCCCGCAAGCGCCGGTAAGGCGGCGTCAGGATTTGGGCGTATGATCGCAACACTGATTCGCGAGGCTGTATGACGTCCACCCGCCGCCCTTCGTTCGACCTGTTGTCCGGCGTGATGGCGTTCGGGGTCGTCGTGGCGATCGCGGCCCTGGCCTATCCGGCCTTTCGGGACAATCCGATTTCGGCGCCGGGACTGGTGCTGATCCTGACGGTGGGCGCGATCGCCCTGATCGGTCTGTTCGGCTTCCGCCGGGCGGCGGACGCCAAGCCGAGCAGCGACGCGGCTATCGAGGTGCTGGACGCCATGGCCGAACCGGCGGCGCTAGTGTGGGATTCAGGGCAGATCCTGGCCTTCAACGCCGCCTGGTCCGAGGCCAACGGCGCGACCGGCGCCCTGCCGCGCGGCAAGTCGGCCCAGGCGCTGTACATGGCCTTCGCCCAGGCGCGCAAAGGCGAGCCGGGCCGCGCCATCGTCATGATCGGACAGCGCGAGGTCGAGGTCGTCATCGGCCAGGCGGGCGAGGGGCGGTTTTTGATGCGCGCGGCGCCGGACGCCGTCCTGCCCATCGCCGCCGCGCCTGTGCACACGCCCGCCGCCGCGGCGACCGGCGAGGCGCGGGCCATGGCCGCCGGGGCGCCGTTCGGCTCGGCCGTGATCGGCGGCGACGACCTGTTTTCCGGCCGCGCGGAAGAGGCCAATCCGGCGCTGGCGGTCCTGACCGGGCCGGGGGCGGCGCGCGATGCGGCCTTTGGGCATCTGTTCGATCCGGGCGGTATCGCCGAGGCGCGGCTGAAGCTGGCGGGCGGATCGTCGGGCCCGATCGAACTGGTCGCACGGGCCTATCCCGACAAGATGCTGCATTTGTATGTGGCGCCCGAGGGCGACAAGCGGCGCATCTGGCTGTTCGACGTCTCGGGCCAGAAGTCGATGGAGCTTCAACTCAACCAGGCCCAGAAGATGCAGGCCGTGGGCCAGCTGGCCGGGGGCGTGGCGCACGATTTCAACAATCTGCTGACGGCGATCCAGCTTCAGCTGTCGGGTCTGCTGGAACGGCACCCGGTGGGCGATCCCTCCTACGAAGGCCTGAACGAGATCCGTCAGACGGCCATTCGCGCGGCCGATCTAGTGCGCAAGCTGCTGGCCTTCTCGCGCAAGTCGACGGTGCGGCGCGAGCGGCTGGACCTGGGTGAACTGGTGGGCGAGTTCGCCATCCTGCTGCGGCGGTTGTTGCGCGAGGACGTGCGGCTGGAGACCGACTACGGGCGCGATCTGCCGGTCGTGCTGGCCGACAAGTCTCAGCTGGAGACGGCGGTGATGAACCTGGCCGTCAATGCGCGCGACGCCATGCGCGGCGTGGTCGAGCCGGGCGCCGGCGTCGTCACCATCGCCACCCGGCGCCTGACGGGCGACGAGGCGCGGGCCCTGGGCTGGGTCGATGCGCCGACGGACGAGGTGGCCCTGATCGAGGTGTCGGACACCGGACCCGGCGTGCCGCCCGAACTGGCGGACAAGATCTTCGAGCCCTTCTTCACCACCAAGGCGGTGAACGAGGGCACCGGCATGGGCCTGGCCACCGTCTATGGCATCGTGCAGCAGGCGGGCGGCCATATCACCGTCAGCAATATCGAGGGGGCTGGAGCCGCCTTCCGCATATTCCTGCCGGCGGCGGGCGAGGCGGAGCTGGCTGAGGTTCAGCCGGTCGAGGTCAAGGCCAAGGCGCCGCGCGACCTGTCGGGCGCCGGCCGCATCCTGTTCGTCGAGGACGAGGACGCCGTGCGCGGCATCGCCGCCCGGCTGCTGCGCCAGCGGGGCTATGAGGTCATCGAGGCCGCCGACGGCGAGGAAGCCCTGCTGCTGGCCGAGGAACACGCCGGCCAGATCGACATGATGATCTCGGACGTCATCATGCCGGGGCTGGACGGGCCGTCCTTGCTGAAGAAGGCGCGCAAATATCTGGGCGACGCGCCGGTCATGTTCATTTCTGGCTATGCCGAGAGCGACTTCTCGGACCTGTTGCAGGACGAGACGGGCGTGTCCTTCCTGCCCAAGCCGCTGGACATCAAGACCCTGGCGGAACGGGTGAAGCAGGAGCTGCACGCGGGCTGATCGCCCGCATAAAGGGCGGGGTCAGGCGGCGCGGCGAAGCGCGGACGGCGCCTTTACATACAGGCCTCGACGGCCGTTCACGGCGCGGAAGGCGACCGTCTCGCCTTCCAGACTTTCGTCCACGCCCAGAAGCAGGCAGCCGTCATCGACCAGGCGGCGCTCCAGTCCGTCGAGCAGACGCGCCCGGCGCGACGGGTCCATATCGGTCATGACATTGCGGCAGAAGATGACGTCGAAACGGGCGTCATCGGTCGGTTCGTCCAGCAGGTTGGCCCGACCGAAACGCACGGCGTCGGCCAGTTCGGCCTTGACGATCCACTGATCTTCGCGTGGTTCGAACCAGCGCAGCATGGTCCTGGCCGTGAGCCCGCGCTGGATCTCGAAGCCGGTGTAGAGGCCCGAGCGCGCCTTTTCGATCGCGCGCTGCGACAGGTCGGTGGCGACCAGATCGACGTCGACGCCGATCTCCCTGGCCGCCATGGCGATGGACCAGGCCTCCTGGCCAGTCGAACAGCCGGCCGACCACATCTTGATCCGTCCGTCGGGCCGCGCCTTGGACAGAGCCGGCAGCAGTTCGGTTTCAAGGATGCGAAAGGGGGTGCGGTCGCGACGGAACCAGGTCTCGGCGTTCAGCAGGGCCTCGATCACCGACCAAGCCAGCGAGGCGACCGGATTGGCCCACAGGTTCATCAGCAGGGCCTCGACATTGGCGTAGCCCTCGCGCCGCGCGATCGGACCCAGCCGGTGTTCGGCCAAATGCATCCGATCCCGCGTCAGTCGATAGCCGGCGCGGGTGGCGAGAAGGGACTGCAGCTTGTCGAAGTCCTCAGGCGTCATGCGGCGATCGCTCCGACCTCCGTCAGCTTGGACTGCAGGATTTCGCCGTCGAACGGCTTCATCACATAGTCGTCGGCGCCGGCGGCCAGGGCTTCGGCGATCCGCTCGGGGCGGGTCTCAATCGTGCAGAACAGGACCTTGGGCTGTTTGCCGCCCGGCATGGCGCGCAGACGACGTAGGAAGGTGATGCCGTCCATCACCGGCATGTTCCAATCTACCAGCAGCACGTCGGGCATGACGCCGGTGCAGTAGGCCAGGGCCTCGGACCCGTCCGCCGCCTCGTCGACCTCGTAACCCAGGCCCTCGACGATACGGCGCGCAACCTTACGGATGATGCGGCTGTCGTCGACGATCAGGCAGGTTCGGAAGTCCAAGATCGGTCCCTCAAAGTCACGGTGGCTTTCGCCCGAGGCGCATGGACTGTTTTTATCTCAAACGCCAGTTAATGAGTCGTTGGGAAATGGGGTCAGAGGGGCATTCGCGCCGCCAGTGTGACCTTTCCGTCTTCAACCTTGACGCGTAAGGCGCCGCCAGCCTCTGTCACCGTCAGCCACAGCCAATAGGGTTGGATCCACTGTCCGGCCAAGCCTTCGGCCAGCCGTTCGCCGGCCAGACCTGTAACCGCTTCGGGCTTCAACCGGGCGCGGGCGCCCTCGGCGGCGCCCTCCAGATAGAGCAGTCCGTTTTCCACCCGCGACTGGATCGTAGCGACGCCGCCCATGGGCAGGGCGCCGACGGTCAGATAGGCGAGGTTGGTCAGGGCGCGGGCTTGAGGCTTGGTGAACTCGCCGTCTGCGATGCGCCAGTCCAGCGAGGCGCGGCCGCCCTGGACCATGCCGGAGACAAGGCCTTCGATCTCGCGCGCGGTGAACCGCTCGCTGGTGGTGGCGGCGCCGAAGGCGACGCGGGCGAAGTGAACCAGGGCGACCATCTTGCGGGCGCTCTGCTCGATCAGGGCCAGGGCGTCGTCGCGCATGTCCTGAGCCGTCGGGTCCTGCATCAGGTCCAGGCCGGAGACGATGGCGCCCGACGGACTGATGAAGTCATGGCACAGCTTGGCCGCGATATAGGTCGCCAGCTCAGTCCCATCGACCGGAAGGTCCAGCGGAGCGGCGTCTGTGTCGTGGGGGGAGGTCATGATGTCTGGCGCGCTCAGGTCACAGTTCGTGTCGCGCGCGAAGTTGGAGTGATTTGCCGGTTCATGGAACCGCCCGGATGGTCTATCGACCCGCCAATGACGACCTCTTCGACACCTGCTCTTGAGCGCGATCTGACGTCCGGCGCGCTGTCCCTGGCCATCGCTGAGATCGCAGAGGAGGCCGCGCGGCTGATCCTGCCCTATTGGCGCGCAGGCACGGCGGTCGAGACCAAGTCCGACGACAGCCCGGTGACGCAGGCCGACCGGGCGGCCGAGGCTCTGATCCTGGAGCGGCTGGCGGCGCTGTATCCCGGCGTGCAGACGGTGGCGGAAGAGGCCGTGTCGGCCGACGGCGCGCCTGAGACGGCCGAGGACTGGTTCTGGCTGATCGATCCGCTGGACGGCACACGCGGTTTCGTGCGCGGCGGCGAGGCCTTCACCGTCAATATCGCCCTGATCCATGACGGCTATCCGGTCGCGGGCGTGGTGACGGCGCCGGCGACGGCGACGACCTGGCGCACCGACAAGCCCGAGGGGGGCGCCTTTCGGCGTCAGTTCGGCGCCCTTCAGGCCGGCGAGGCCCATGCGGGCGAGGACTGGCGTCCGATCCGGGTGCGCGACCGGCCGCAGGAAGGCATGGCCCTGCTGAGCCACAGCGTCACCGACGAAGAGGCGACGCGTCTGGCCGCCCGTCACGGCTGCTCGCGCTGGCAGGGGACGGATTCGTCGCTGAAATTCTGCCTGATCGCCGAGGGGCGGTTCGACGCCTATCCGCGCACGGGTCCGACCTCGGAATGGGACACCGCAGCGGGCCAGGCGGTGCTGGAAGCCGCCGGCGGGCGGGTTCTGGCCGATGACGGGCAGCGGATGGCCTATGGCAAGACGCGGTTCCTGAACGGCGCCTTCGTCGCCATGGGCGGCTGAGGTCTAGGGCCTCAGAAGCGCCTCGGCGCGGTCGGCGAGGGCGTCGACGCCCATTTCCCGCGCCGTCATCGCCGCCTCGCCCAGGATCAGCCCCAGATCGGTCGGGGCGACGCCGCCCAGCCGATGCCGCGCCAACATGATCTCGGCCATGCCGATCTGATCGGCGGCCCAGTCGAGCGGCGTCGCGGCCGCCATGCGCGCGCGAAGGCGGGTTTCCAGCGTCATCAGGGCGGTCAGGTTCTTGACCGCCTCGGCCAAGGCCACCTCACGCGTGATGCGCCGCTCGCGCGCCAGGGCGCCGATGATCAGTTCGCCGCCCTGCGTCAGGGCTTCCGCCTGGGCCAGCAGCATCAGCGGCTGGGCGTCGTCGCCGACACGCAGCACCTGGATCGCGGCCCAGTCCAGCGGGCTGTGATCCGGGGTGAACTGATCGGCGGCGGCGTCGAACATGGTCCGCCCCTGGTTGCGGGCCTCGTCATGCCCCGCGATGGCGGCCAGGGCCGACAGGCCAGCGCCGCACAGAGCCAGGGCCCGAGCGCGGGTCAGGGGGCGATGGTCGGGAGATGCGGCCTCGACGAGGGCGCCCAGGTCGCGGCCGGCCTGATCCAGCAGATGCACGTCGCGCTGGACCACGCCCATTTCCAGCGACAGGGCCGCGCGATCCATACGCAAATCCATGTCCTCGGCGTCGTTCCTGCGCACCGCCTCATCCATCAAGTCAGCCGCCTGATGAAGGCGGGCGATGTCGCCGCTCAGCCGAGCCGTGCGGACCGTCAGCCGCGCGTGAAGCGCGGCCATGCCGATGGCGATGCGTCGGCTGCGCGGCTGCCCGATCGCCGCAAGGGTCGTCGCCGCGCGGTCAAGACGGGCGGGATCGCCGCACAGATCAAAGCGCAACATCAGCACCGCCGCCTTGGCCATGGCGGCCCGCGCGATCTGGTCCTCGCCCACGGCTGAACGCGCCAAGCTGTCGGCGCAGCGTTCGGCCCGGTCCAGACTGTCGGCGGCGCCGGTGCGCCGGGCGTGTTCGCGCCACAGGGCGCAGGCGCGGTTTTCTGTCTCGAAGGGACGGGCGCAGGAGACGCGTCCGGCGTCCGTGGCCTCGCGTCTCGCCTCGGCGCGCAGCAGATCCGCGCCGATCAGTTCGACCCAGCCCAGGTCTTCGCTCTCTCGCGCCTGGGCGAAGAGTTTTCGAAGATCACGGCCGAATTCGAACATGCTGGACCTCGGTTATCCCGCTTCGGGACGCAGACTGCGTCACCTGCGGCGTCCAATGCAAACGCAGCGCCGGGAATGCGGTTCGGCTTGGCCTTAAGCCGGCGACCTAGTCGAGTTTCGGCGTCTTCTGCTGGCAGCGTTGCAGATTGGCGCGGGCCTCGGGCGCCTCGGCGTTAAGCTGGCGCACCGCGGTGATACGCGCGCGGGTCTGATCGGCCTCGGCGGCCGGCGCCGCCTTGCCCGCCGCCGTCGCGGCCTGCATGGCCGCCAGGGACCAATAGAGCGCGGCGTCATACAGCCGACGCCCCTGGGCGCTCTCTCCGCCTTCAAGCTCCGACGCGGCCTGGGTCAGGCCCGCACAGCGCACCGCCTCCTCATACGAAACCAGCCCCACGGAGGGAGCGGCCTGCAGCAAAAGGACGGTGCTGGCGAGGGCGAGAAGCGTCGACATGACCTCAGAATGGCTCAGCCGCGTGACCAAAGGAAGTCGTTTGCGGCGCCGGCCTCAGCCGCGTTCCTTCGTCTTGGTGAAGGCGATCTTGGGGAAGCGTTCGCCGACGTAGCCGGTCTCCCAGCTGGACTTGGCCAGGAACACCGGGGCCTGGTCGATGTCGCGGGCCATCTGGGGGCGGTATTTGCCGCTGAAGTCCTCGACGTCCGCGTCGGAGCCCTCCGAGCCTGGAGCGATCCAGCGCGCCTCGGCGTAGGGGGACGGTTCGAAGACGACGTCCAGGCCGTACTCCTCGCCCAGACGGTCGGCCATGACCTCGAACTGCAGCTGGCCCACGGCGCCGACGATGAAGTCCGAGCCGATTTCGGGACGGAACAGCTGGGTCACGCCTTCCTCGGCCAGACCTTCCAGCGCCTTTTTCAGGTGTTTGGCCTTCAGCGGATCCTTCACGCGAACCCGTTGCAGGATTTCCGGCGCGAAGTTGGGCAAGCCCGCGAAACGGACCACGCCGCTCTCCGACAGGCTGTCGCCGACGCGTAAGATCCCGTGGTTCGGAATGCCGATCACGTCGCCGGCGAAGGCGTCGTCGGCCAGTTCGCGGTCCGAGGCGAAGAACATGATCGGCGCATTGACCGACAGCGACTTGCCGGTGTTCTGCACCTTCAGCTTCATGCCGCGCTTGAAGGCGCCCGACGCCATGCGGAACATGGCGATCCGGTCGCGGTGGTTGGGGTCCATGTTCGCCTGGACCTTGAACACGAAGCCGGTGACCTCGGTCGAACCCGGCTCGACCTCGGTCTCGACGGGGGCGGGGGCGTTGCGGGTCTCGGGCGGCGATTCCTTTCTGGCCTTCATCACCTTGGGCGCCGGGGCCCAGTCGCCGATGGCCTTCAGCAGTTCGTCGATGCCGAAGTGGCGAAGCGCCGAGCCCCACAGCACCGGCGTCATGTGACCCTCAAGGAAGGCCTGGCGGTCAAAGGCCGGATAGCCGCCCTCGACCAGTTCGACGGCCTCGGCGAGATTGTCCTGCTCGCCCGCCTCGAAATACTGCGCCGCCTGGTCCAGCGGCAGGGCGGGGGGGTGTTCGGGATCCTCGGCCGAACCTGCGGCCTTGCGGGTATAGGGCTGGAACCGGCCGGTTCCGACCTCGACCATGCCGCGCAGGCGATTGCCGCTCTCGGCCGGCCACCAGATCGGGGCCGGGTCCAGCTGAAGGCGCGACGCGATGTCGTCCAGCAGGGCCATCGGGTCCTGGGCCTCGCGGTCCAGCTTGTTGATGAAGGTGATGATCGGGATGTCGCGCAGGCGGCAGACCTCGAACAGCTTCAGCGTCTGCGGCTCGATGCCCTTGGCGGCGTCCAGCACCATGATGGCGCAGTCGGCGGCGGTCAGGGTGCGATAGGTGTCTTCGGAAAAGTCCTCGTGCCCGGGCGTATCGAGCAGGTTGAACATCTTGCCCTCGTGCTCGAACGTCATGACCGAGGCCGAGACCGAGATGCCCCGCTCCTTCTCGATCTTCATCCAGTCCGAACGGGTGCGCCGGTTCTCGCCGCGCGCCCGCACGGCGCCGGCCGCGCGAATGGCGCCGCCGGCCAAGAGGATATGCTCGGTCAGGGTCGTCTTGCCCGCATCCGGGTGGGCGATGATGGCGAAGGTCCGGCGGCGCGCCGCTTCTTCAGGCAGGGTCAATGAGGACATGGCGCGCGACTAGCGCGCCGCGCGCCGAAAGTCACTCGCTGGCGGGAGACGGGGCGGATTCAGACGGTGTTTGCGGAGAGGTTTCCGGCTCCGGCTCGCTGATTTGAGGCGCTTCGGCGTCTTGCGTGATTTCCGGCAAGGCCTGGCCCCTTTCGATGGCGGCGATCATGCCGCTTGCGAAGATGGAAGCGGCGCCGCCGTGGGGATTGTTGGCCACCGGTTTCAGCACCGCGATCGCCTCTTCCGGCTTGCCGGTTTTCACCAGGGCGTCCGCATAGGGGAAGCGCACCGCCGCCAGTTGAGGGGCGCGATCCAGCGCCAAGCCCAGGGTCAGCAGATCGTTTTCGTTGGGATAGCCGGGCTGGGTCCGGCGAAGTTCGGACAGAAGCATCAGGGTGCGGTAGTCGTTCTGACCAGCTGCATAGGCGCGAGAGAGATAACCGCGCGCCTGGACGCGCAATGCCTGAGCCTGGTCGTCGTCTTCGGCCTCGCGCGCTTGTTTGAGCCGCTCCTGCGCCAGGAATTGCAAGGCTTCGACATGGTCCGGATCGATGTCCAGCAGGCGTTGAAGCGCACGTTCGCCGGCGGGGCGATCGCCGAAATGGAGACCGGCATGGCCGGCGGCGAGCAAGGCCAGCGGATCATCTCCATGCCTGGCCGCCAGCCTGGCGACCTCTTGGCCCAAGGCCTGGCGATCTTCGTCGGGGACGCCGATCTTGAGCCGTTGATTGATGAGCAGAAGATCGTCGGCGGCGGGCGACAGCCGCGTGACGACGATGTCGGCCGTTGGAAACTGGCCGCTGAGCGTTCTGCCCGTCAGGCGACCACGGGTGTAGCGTCGAAGCGCGACCTGAAGGTCACGAAGCGACATTCCAGTGGAAGCCTCCATGGCAGCTACGGAGTCCTCGCCGCCCGAAACGCGCTTCAGATAGTCTTCCAACTGCTCCAGGCGCGCAGGATCGCTGATGAACCAGTGGGTCAGCAGCCAAGCGATCGGATAGTAGGTCGCCTTCTGGCTTTCGGGTCGAACTTCGCCCGGACGTTTGGTCAGCAACACGTCCAGAGGAATCCAGCTCTCCGTCAAAATCCAGTAGGCGCGGTTCTGGTTGAACTGGCCGAGTTGAACTTTCCGATCTCGGACGTCGATGTCCGCGGTCATATAGTATTCGGCAAAGCCTTCGACGAACCACGCCGGGTAGGATCCAGGGAAGTTGCCCAGCATGAAATGGTGGGCGTATTCGTGCATCAGGATGTCGTCGCCTGACATCCCGCCGTCACCGTCGCCCCTGATGGCGACCGCAAAGATATCCTCTTCTGACGGGAAGTAGGTGCCCATCGTGTTTTCACCGCTCTGCGGGTGCACACGCGTCAGGCCTCGGCGACCGCCGACGAGATAGATCGGCATCTTGCGCTGCGGCTCATCCGACATCGAGCCGCCGTGTCGGACCTGCATGACACGATCGAAAATCTCGAGTTTCTGAACGTAATCGCGCAGGGCGCGCTCGCCGCCGTCGCTATAGACGATGAAGCGCTCGCTTTCGGCCCGCAGCCAGTCCGCCCGCGCCGGCTCGGCCGTTGCGCCCAAAACGAAAGACCCCACCGCCGCAATGGCGCTGGTTACAACACTCGAACGCATACAATCAGTCCCGAACATCTCTTGGGCGCAAAAGTGCAACTTCCACGCGCCGCCGTCCAGCCGATTGGTCCACGTAAAATAACCCCTCGCCACGAAGGGCTATCGGAGTCATGCTCGGTTCTGGAGGAGACGATCAGGCCGTCAGAGTCCGACGCTCCCCTTCCGGATCAATCCGGGATCATAGGGAAAGGACAAGGACGATGGCTGTCATCCATCCGCAAGACCGTATCGCCCATGCGCCGCGTGAGCGGGCGCCGCTACATCCGGCGGTGGGGCTGGTCGTCGGCTTCGGCTTTATCGTAGCCGTGGCGACGCTGGTCCATGTGGTGTTCAACGCCGTCCTCTGACGGCGTCTTCAGGCCGCGATCAGGCGGCCAGGCGGTTCCAGACGGCGCGGTCCGCAGAGACGGCGTCGAGGCGACGGCCCTTGGCCTGAAGCTGGCGCATCACCTGTTCGGGCAGGGTGCAGAAGCGTGGCTCGACCAGGTCCGGATTGCAGGCGGCGGCCGGCGCCGCGAACAGGGCGGCGTTCACGTCCGGGCTGCGCTCGGCGATCAGCCAGGCCAGGCGGCGGGCGCGCTCGGGATCGTTGCGGTGAAGCAGCGGGTCCTCGGCGAACAGTTCGCAGCCCAGTTCCAGCAGATAGTCCAGACCCAGCTTCTCGAACCGGCGCGCGTCGGCGGGCGTGACCGGGCAGGCCTCGTCCAGGTCGAACACGACGTCGTTCAGAAGAAACAGCATGGGCGAGACGCTCGACTGACCGGACGCGAGTTCGTCCGTAAGCTCACAATAGGCGCCGTCGCTTGCGGTCCCGTTCACGGACGCGGTTAAGCGTTTGTGACCAGCCGGCTGTCGCCCAGGACGAAAAGCGACGGCGATGACGCGACGTGACCCTTGCGCCAGTGTCCAGCCTCGGCTTACCTGATCACGCATTGTTACAGCCGGCGTCCCGCCGGAGAGAGGCCGTCATGACGACCCATGAAGATCGCGCCGGGCTGAAGGTCGCGGGCGAACTCATCGCCCTGATCGAGCAGGACGTGCTGCCGGGGCTGGGGCTTGATGCGACGGCCTTCTGGAGCGGGGTGTCGGCGATCTTCGACCGGTTCGCGCCCGAGAACCGGGCGCTGCTGGCGCGACGCGACGCCCTGCAGGCGCAGATCGACGACTGGCATCGGGCGCGGCGGGGCCAGCCCTATGATGTGGCGGCGTCGCAGGCCTTTCTGAAAGAGATCGGCTATCTGGTCGAGGAGCCGGCGCCGTTCACGATCGGGACCGAAGGCGTGGACGCCGAGATCGCGCGCATGGCCGGCCCGCAGCTGGTCGTGCCGGTGCTGAACGCCCGCTTTCTGCTGAACGCCGCCAATGCGCGGTGGGGCAGCCTGTATGACGCGCTTTACGCCACGGATGCTTTGGGCGACCTGCCGGGCGGTGGCGGCTATGACGCGGCGCGCGGCGCGCGGGTTGTGGTGCGGGCCAAGGCCTTTTTGGACGAGACGGCGCCGCTGGCGGGGGGATCGCATACGGATGTCGCCGGCTGGTCGGTGATCGACGGCGCGTTGTCGCCCGCGCTGAAGGATGCGGGACAGTTCGTCGGCTTTATGGGCGAGGCCAGCGCGCCCGCCTCGATCCTGCTGGTCAACAACGGTCTGCACATCGAACTGGTGATCGACCGCAGCCATCCGGTGGGGCGCAGCGATGCGGCGGGTCTGGCGGACGTGGTGCTGGAATCGGCCCTGTCGACCATCGTCGATCTGGAGGATTCCGTCGCCGCCGTCGATGCGGCCGACAAGGCCGAGGCCTATCGCAACTGGCTGGGTCTGATGCGCGGCGATCTGTCGGCGACGTTCAAGAAGGGCGGCGAGACCCTGACCCGCGCCTTGGAGCCGGATCGCCAGTGGACGGCGCCGGACGGGTCGTCGGTGATCCTGAAGGGGCGCAGCCTGCTGTTCGTGCGCAATGTCGGGCATCTGATGACGACCCCGGCCATTCGTCTGGCGGACGGATCTGAGGCGCCGGAAGGGATCACGGATGCGATCATGACCAGCCTGATCGCGCTGTATGACATCAAGGGTCTGGGCGGGTTCGGCAACAGCGCGACGGGCTCGGTCTATATCGTCAAACCCAAGATGCAGGGGCCCGACGAGGCCGCGTTCACCGACCGGCTGTTCGATGCGGTCGAGGACCTGCTGGCCCTGCCGCGCCATGCGATCAAGGTTGGGGTGATGGACGAGGAACGGCGGACCTCAGCCAATCTGGCGGCCTGCATCCACGCGGTGAAGGACCGGATCGTCTTCATCAACACCGGGTTCCTGGACCGCACCGGCGACGAAATCCATACGGCCATGCAGGCCGGGCCGGTGGTGCGAAAGGCGGACATCAAGTCCAGCGCCTGGATCGCGGCCTATGAGGCGAGGAACGTCGCCATCGGCCTGAAATGCGGCCTGTCCGGCAAGGCCCAGATCGGCAAGGGGATGTGGGCGGCGCCGGACCGGATGGCGGACATGCTGGAGCAGAAGATCGGCCATCCGAAGACCGGCGCGAACACCGCCTGGACCCCCTCGCCGACGGCGGCGACCCTGCATGCGCTGCACTATCATGCGGTCGATGTGTTCGCGGTCCAGAAGGAGGTGGCCGGGCGCGAGACGCCGGGGCTGGAGGCCTTGCTGACCCCGCCGCTGGCGAACGGCGTCAACTGGTCCGAGGACGAGGTGGCGGCCGAGCTGGACAACAACGCCCAGGGCATACTGGGCTATGTCGTGCGCTGGATCGATCAGGGGGTGGGGTGTTCCAAGGTGCCGGACATCCACGACATCGGCCTGATGGAGGACCGGGCGACGCTGCGGATCAGTTCGCAGCATATCGCCAACTGGCTGCTGCACGGGGTCTGCACTGCTGATCAGGTCGAGGCGGCCTTCCAGCGCATGGCGGCCAAGGTCGATGGTCAGAATGCGGGCGATCCGCTGTATCGGCCGATGGCGACGGACCCGGATAACAGTCTGGCCTATCAGGCGGCGCGGGCGCTGGTGTTCGAAGGCGTCGAACAGCCGAACGGCTATACCGAGCCGTTGCTGCACGCCTGGCGGTTGAAGGCGAAGGCGGCTCAGTCCGTCTGACGGGCCCTGGGCGGGGCGGGCGGCTCAGGCATCTCGACCTCGTCGTCGGCCATGACGTCGTCGGCGGCGTCGTTGGCGGTTCGGGCCGGACTTTGCGGCCCGGTCGGTCGCGGCGGTGAGCCGACGCCGTAGCCGAGGCGCTTCAAAGCTTCCTCGCCGTCCAGGCCGAAGGCGGTGCGCAGGCGAAGATCGGTCTGGGGCACCGGCACCTCGACGCCCGCCGCATCCAAGGCGTCGGCGATCAGCCAGGTGTAGGCGGCGTGCATCGCCGCCGGGCGTTTGACGGCGTCACGCGTGGGCCAGACCACCAGTTCGAACGACAGGCCCCGATCGCCGAAGGCCACCAGCCAGACCTGGCTCTTGCGGGCCTCCGTCTCCGGCAAGGTGAAGGGGCTGGCGCGGGCGGCGGCCAGAACCGCATCGCGCACCTGTCCCCGGTCCGAACCATAGGCGACGGTGAAGGGCACATGGATGCGGCGGGTGTCGCCCTTCATCGTCCAGTTGGTGACGGGCTGTTCGATGAAGCGCGAGTTGGGCACCAGGACATTGACGTTGTCGTTGGTGCGGACACGGGTGGCGCGCGGGCCGATCTCCATGATGGCGCCGCGAATGCCGATGTCCTCGATCTCGATATAGTCGCCGACCGACACCATCCGGTCGAAGATCAGGAACAGGCCGGAGACGAACTCCTTGACCACCCCCTGAAGGCCCAGGCCGACGCCGATGCCCAGAGCGCCGGCGAAGACCGTCAGGGACGACAGGTTCAGCCCCGCCGCCGACAGGGCCGACATGACGCCCACGACGATGATGCCGTAGCCGGCCAGCCGCTCCAGCAGATAGATCGCCTGACGGCTGCGGTCCGAGCGCTCGCGCACCCGGCGCAGCGACCGCGTCACCAGCCAATGGGCCGCGAAGGCGATCAGCAGGATCACGCCCGCGCTGACCAGACCGCCCAGCGTCAGATTGATCCCGGCGATGCGGGCGATCTGCGACTGCTCGATGGTGTCGAGGCTCAGCTTCTGGATCGGAGTGGTCATCGCGTCCTAGAGCGTCCGGCGAACGGTCAAGGTTCCGAACCTAGATGGCGAAGTCCTCGGTCGAGAAGCGGCCATCCAGCCAGGCGACGATGCGTTCGGCGGCGTCCTCGGGCGACATGGTTGTGGTGTCCACGACGATTTCGGGCGTCTCGGGCGCTTCGTAGGGGCTGTCGATGCCGGTGAAGTTCTTGAGCTCTCCCGCGCGGGCCTTCTTGTACAGACCCTTGACGTCGCGTGCTTCGGCCACCGCCAAGGGCGTATCGACATGGACCTCGACAAACTCGCCCTCGCCCAGCAGGTCGCGGGCCAGGCGGCGTTCGGCGCGGAAGGGCGAGATGAAGCTGACCAGGACGATCAGGCCCGCGTCCACCATCAGTTTCGACACCTCGGCGACGCGGCGGATGTTTTCGACCCGGTCTTCCTCCGTAAAGCCCAGGTCGCGGTTCAGGCCGTGGCGGACGTTGTCGCCGTCCAGCAGATAGGTGTGGCGACCGTCGGCGTGCAGCCGCTTTTCCACCAGATCGGCGATGGTCGATTTGCCGGCGCCTGAAAGGCCGGTCAGCCAGATGACGCGTCCCATCTGGTTCTTGATGGCTGCCCGAGCGTCCTTGTCGACCGACAGCGCCTGCCAATGGATGTTGTGGGCGCGACGCAGGGCGAAGTGCAGCAAACCCGCCCCGACCGTGCGGTTCGAGATCCGGTCGATCAGGATGAAGCCGCCCAAATCCTTGTTCTGGGCATAGGGAGTGAAGGCGACGGGGGCGTCCAGCGACAGGTTGCAAACGCCGATTTCGTTCAGTTCAAGGCGCTTGGCCGGCTGCTGTTCCAGGGTGTTGACGTTCACCTTGTGCTTGGGCTCGGTGATCGTGGCTCCGACCAGCTTTGCGCCGATCTTGAGCAGGTAAGGGCGGCCCGGCAGCAGGGGCTCGTCGTCCATCCAGACCACCGTGGCCTCGAACTGATCGGCCGCCTCAGGCGGAACGGCGGCGCTGGCCAGGACGTCGCCGCGCGAGACGTCGATCTCGTCGGCCAGGGTCAGGGTGATCGACTGGCCCGCGACGGCCTGGGCCAGGTCGCCGTCGGCGGTGACGAGCCGGGCGACGGTCGAGGTCTTGCCGGACGGCAGGACGCGGACCGGATCGCCGGGGCGCACGGTCCCGGCGGCGATCTGGCCGGCGAAGCCGCGGAAGTCGAGATTGGGACGGTTGACCCACTGCACCGGTAGGCGGAACGGATCGGCCTGAAGAGCGTCGCCGACCTCCAGCGTTTCCAAAAGGCTCATCAGCGGCGGGCCGGCGTACCAGGGCGAAAGGGCGCTGGGTTCGGTGATGTTGTCGCCGCGCAGGGCCGACATCGGAATGGCGTCGAAACCCTTCAGCCCGATCTGGGCGGCGAAGGCGGAGAAGTCGGCGACGATGGCGTCGAAGACGGACTGCGACCAGCCCATCAGGTCCATCTTGTTGATCGCCAGGATCACGTGGCGGATGCCCAGCAGGCTGACCAGATAGGCGTGCCGCCGTGTCTGGGTCAGGACGCCGCGCCGGGCGTCGATCAGGATGACGGCGGCGTCGGCGGTCGAGGCGCCGGTGACCATGTTGCGGGTGTACTGTTCGTGGCCCGGCGTATCGGCGACGATGAATTTCCGCTTCTCGGTCGAGAAGAAGCGATAGGCGACGTCGATGGTGATGCCCTGCTCGCGCTCGGCGGCGAGGCCATCGACCAGCAGGGCGAGGTCGATGTCGCCGCCTTGGGTGCCGACGCGGCGGCTGTCCGCCTCCAGCGCCGCCATCTGATCCTCGAAGATCATCTTGGAATTGTAGAGCAGCCGCCCGATCAGGGTGGACTTGCCGTCGTCCACGCTGCCGCAGGTGATGAAGCGCAGCAGGCTCTTGTGCTGGTGGGCGTCCAGATAGGCGTCGATGTCGCGCGCGATCAGATCCGATTGGTGGGCCATCAGAAATAGCCCTCCTGCTTCTTCTTCTCCATCGAGGCGGACTGGTCGTGGTCGATCATCCGGCCCTGCCGCTCCGAGGTGGTGGTCAGAAGCATTTCCTGGATGACCTCGGGCAGGGTCGCGGCCGTGCTCTCGACCGCCCCTGTCAGGGGGTAGCAGCCCAAGGTGCGGAAGCGGACCGACTTCATCTGGGGCGTCTCGCCGGGGCGCAGCCGGAACCGGTCGTCATCGACCATGATCAGGGCGCCGTCCCGCTCAACCACCGGCCGTTCGGCGGCTAGATACAGCGGCACGATGGGGATCCGCTCCAGGTGGATGTATTGCCAGACGTCCAACTCGGTCCAGTTTGAGATCGGAAAGACGCGGATGCTCTCACCGGGCTTTTTGCGCGTGTTGTAGAGCCGCCAGAGTTCAGGTCGCTGGTTCTTGGGGTCCCAGCGATGTTCGGCGGTGCGGAACGAGAAGATCCGCTCCTTGGCGCGCGACTTTTCCTCGTCGCGACGGGCGCCGCCGAAGGCCGCGTCGAAGCCGTAATGGTTCAGGGCCTGTTTCAGACCTTCGGTCTTCCACAGGTCCGTATGCAGGGCCGAGCCGTGATCGAAGGGATTGATGCCGCGTTGGAGGGCGTCGGGGTTCTGGTGGACCAGCAGTTCGACGCCCAGATCGGCGGCCGCCTGTTCCCGCATCGCGTACATGGCGCGGAACTTCCACGTCGTGTCGACGTGCAGAAGCGGGAAGGGCGGCCTGGACGGATAGAAGGCCTTCTTCGCCAGATGCAGCATGACGGCTGAATCCTTGCCGATCGAATACAGCATGACCGGGTGCTCCGCTTCGGCCGCCACCTCGCGCAGGATGTGGATGCTCTCGGCCTCCAGGCGCTGAAGGTGCGTCAGGCGCGGCGCGGACAGGGTTGGGTTCGCAGTCAGAATGGCAGTATCCACCGAGGGTCTCCGTCGAGCGGAGGTGACAACGCCAATGTGCGACGTAAGACAAGCGATTGATACTGCCACGTCCTGTGAGATTTCCGATCTGACGGGCAAGAGGTCCAAGAACAGCGTTGTGACGTAGAGGAACCAGGGTCGCGGAAAGCGGCTTATGGCATCAAAACGGAAACGCCCATGTCCAGCCTGAAATCCCTCGCCGCATCCGCCGCCGCCGCGATCGCGCTGGCGGGGTGCGTGACCGCGCCTTCTCCGTCCGAATATCGCGCGCCGCAGCCGGCCAAGCCGGTGGACGTGCAGCGTCTGTGGTCCGGGCGCTGGCACGAGATTGCGCGCCTGCCGGATCGGCTGACCGACGGCTGCGTCGCCGGCGCGTCGATCTATACGCCGGTGGAGGGCACGCGCGTCGATGTGCGCGACACCTGTCAGGTCGGCACGCCGGACGGCAAGGAAAAGGCCATCGGCGGGCGAGGCGAGATCCTTGATCCCGGAATGAACGCAAAACTCAGGGTGAGATATCTGGCCGGGTTCGTGACCTGGGACTATTGGGTGCTGGACCGGGCGGATGACTACAGCTGGTTCATCTCGGCCGATCCGACCTTCAATCGCCTGTTCATCTATACGCGCGACCTGCCCAGCGAGCAGCAAGTGCGCGCCTTGACCGAACGGGCGCGGGCCCTTGGATACGACGTCAGCCGTCTGGAGTTCCCGGCCCAACCGGCGCGGTAAGGATCAAAGGCAATGCGCTCGCCACGGACGGTCTTGTTTGCCTCGACACTGCTCGCGACGGTGATCGGTTTGGGAGCCTGCGCCGGTGGGACAGCCTTACCCGTCGCGGCGGGATTTGGTCCGGACCCGCAACTGCCGGCGCCGCGTCGGGGCTTGCTGCCCACCGTCAACATCGCCCCGGCGTCGAGCTGGCCCGAAGGCGCGACGCCGGTCGCGGCGGCGGGCTTGCGCGTGCAGGCGTTCGCGACAGGCCTAAACCACCCGCGCTGGCTCTATCGCCTGCCCAACGGCGACATTCTGGTCGCGGAGTCGAATGCGCCGCCCAAGCCCGAAGACAAGAAAGGCGGTCTGCGTGGCTGGGTGATGGGCAAGGTCATGGCCAAGGCCGGCGCCGGCGTCCCGAGCCCCAACAAGATCGTCCTGCTGCGGGATGCGGACGGCGACGGCGCAGCGGAGATCAGGACCGATTTCTTGGTCGGGCTGAACTCGCCGTTCGGCATGGCTCTGGTCGGCGATCGGCTCTACGTCGCCAACGCCGATGCGGTGGTGGCCTTTCCGTATCGGAGCGGCCAGACGCGGATCGACGCTGTGGCGACCAAGGTCGCGGACCTGCCCGCCGGCCGCAATCACCACTGGACCAAGAGCCTTGTCGCCAGCCCGGACGGCCGGCGGCTTTATGTCGGGGTCGGCTCCAACTCCAACGTCGGCGAAAACGGCCTGGATGAGGAAGTCGACCGCGCCGCCATCCTGGAGATCGATCCCGCGACGGGCGCACGGCACGTCTATGCCTCGGGCCTGCGCAATCCGGTCGGCATGGACTGGAACCCGCAGACCGGCCAGCTGTGGGTGGCGGTCAACGAGCGTGATGAAATCGGCGACGATCTGGTGCCCGACTATATGACTTCGGTGACGCCGGGCGCCTTCTACGGCTGGCCGTGGAGCTATTACGGTCAGACGGTCGATACGCGTCCGCCCGCCAATCCTGCGATGGTCGCGCGCGCGATCCGGCCGGATTACGCCCTGGGCGCGCACACGGCGTCGCTGGGGCTGACGTTCGGACAAGGCGCGAGCCTGTTGCCGCCAGCCCTCCGCTCTGGCGTTTTCGTCGGCCAGCATGGGTCGTGGAATCGCAGCGTGCGCAGCGGCTACAAGGTGATCTTCGTGCCGTTCGTCGATGGGCGTCCCGCCGGGCCGCCGCAGGATGTTCTGACCGGATTCCTCAACGCCCGGGGTCAGGCTCAGGGCCGGCCCGTCGGGGTGCAGGTCGACCGGCAAGGCGCGCTGCTGGTGGCCGACGACGTGGGCAATGTCATCTGGCGCGTCAGCGGCGCCTGACCTCGATCATGAAAAAAGCCCCGGCCGAAGCCGAGGCTTTCCATCATTCTGCTGAGATCAGTTCAGCGGCTGGACCGTGATCGCCGGAGCGGCGGGCGTGGTCACGACCGGAGCCGGGGTCGAGGCGGCCGGCGCAGAGTTCAACCGGCTGGTGCCCGACGTCGAAGCGGCCGGCGCAGTGTAGGGTTGCGGACCCGCAGGCGTAGCCGGCGTCTCGACACGGGCGGCGGCCGGCCGTTCGACGGCGGGCGCAGCGCGACGGGCCACGGGTTCGGCGCGGCGACCGACCGGCGCAGGCGCGGCGGCGGGCGTCGGAGCCGCAGCCGCCGTGGGCGCGACTTCGGCCGGGGCGGGCGTGACCGGCGCTTGGGCGGTTGCCATCGCGGCGGGCGCGGTCTGCATGGCCGGTGCAGCGGTCTCGGCGGGCTGGGCCGGAGCGGCCTGTTCGCCGCCCATCATCATGGCGACGCCGCTACCCAGCAGCACCACCGCGCCGATCGGGGCCAGGATCATCCAAGTCTTCACCGACTTCTTGGACTTGGTCGTGCGGGCGTAGCGCGGAACGAAGGTCGTGTCCTCAGCGCGGGCTTCGGTATTGGCGTTGGCATAGGTCATAGACATCGTTTCTGTCCTCCATGCCGTCGATCAACCAACCCGCCGTCCCGCAACGCCGTTCCGCGTAAGGCGCAAGAGCCCCGAAGAAACACCGTTTCCGCCCTGAATGCGGCGAAGACCGTGCGCGCCTCCGCCGCATTTGCCGTCAATACGGCAATAAAAAGCAGGGCGGCGCTCTGGATTTCCGCCGCGTCAACCGAACAAATGGATCACGGCCGGACGGCAATTCGTCAGGTTCGCGAAGGATTGCGGACCCTACGGTTGACCCGACCGGCCGCCTTCGTCCATCACCGGACCGGGTGGAACACGCATTGACCGGAGTACGGCGCGCATGGGTTTTGTAGCCAATATCCGCAGGGATGTCCGGTTCGCGCGCGGCCTGTTCCGTCTGTTGAAGCGCATCAAGCCGATCGAGTTGGACAGTGACGTCCTGCTCTGTGACGACTTCGAAGAAGCGGTCGACAAGTTCGCCGACAACATCGCCATCGACGACGGTCAGCGCACCCTGACCTATCGCGACCTGGACGCCATGGCCAACCGCTTCGCCCACTGGGCCAAGAACCGGGGCCTGCGTCGCAGCGACACCATCGCCCTGATGATGACCAACCGGATCGAGTATCTGGCGGCGTGGATCGGCTTCTCCAAGGTCGGCATCGCCACGGCCTTGATCAACACCAATCTGAACGGGCAGGGGCTGGCCCACTGTCTGGCCATCTCCAAGGCCTTCAACGTCGTCGCGGATGAGGATTGCTGGCGTCAGATCGAGGAGGCGCGGCCTCTGGTCGATCACAACTTGGCGCTCTGGGTTCTGGGCCTGACCGAAGATCTGGAGACCAGCGACCGTCGCGGCCTGGACAAGCCCGTGCGCGGCGGGTCTTCGGTGCGGCCGTCCAAATCGGCGCGCGAAGGCCTGACCAACCGCGACACAGCCCTTTATATCTACACCTCCGGCACGACCGGCCTGCCCAAGGCGGCGCGCATCCCGCATTCGCGCGCCCGGACCTATATGCGCGCCTTCGCCGGCGCCACGCGTTCGACCCCCGAGGACCGGATCTTCAATGTCCTGCCGCTGTATCACTCGACCGGCGGTCTGGTCGGCGTGGGCGCAGCGCTGTTGAACGGCGCGCGGTTGGTGATCCGCAAGAAGTTCTCGGCCAGCACCTTCTGGCCCGACGTGCGCTCGTCGGGCGCGACCATGTTCGTCTATATCGGCGAGTTGTGCCGCTATCTGGTCAACTGCCCGCCGCACGAAGACGAGACCAAGCACAAGCTGCGTCTGGCGTTCGGCAACGGCCTGCGCGCCGATGTCTGGCCCGACTTCCAGAGCCGGTTCAAGATCCCCGACATCCTGGAGTTCTACGGTTCGACCGAAGGCAATGTCTCGCTGTTCAACTTCGACGGCAAACAGGGCGCGATCGGTCGGGTGCCGAGCTTCCTGAAGTCGCAGATCAATATCCGCCTGGTCGAGTTCGACGTGGAGACGGAACAGCCGATCCGCGGCTCGGACGGCCTGTGTCGCCTGGCGCGCGTCGGCGAGGTCGGCGAGGCTATCGGACTTATCGGCAACGACATCCGCCACGACTTCTCGGGCTATGCCGACAAGGCCGCCTCGCAGAAGAAGATCCTGACCGACGTGTTCAAGAAGGGCGACCGCTGGTTCCGCACCGGCGACCTGATGAAGCAGGACAAGGAAGGCTATTTCTACTTCGTCGACCGGATGGGCGACACCTTCCGCTGGAAGGGCGAGAACGTGTCGACCTCAGAGGTCGAACAGGTGCTGATGGACGCACCGGGCGTAACCGAGGCCATCGTCTATGGCGTACCTGTGCCGGCCCAGGACGGCAAGGCCGGCATGGCGGCCCTGGTGGTGGACGGCAAGTTCGACGCCCAGGCCTTCTCCGATCATGTCGAGGCCAAGCTGCCCGCCTATGCCCAACCGGTGTTTGTGCGGCTGATCAAATCGGCGGAGACGACCGGCACCTTCAAATATCGCAAGGCCGATCTGGTGGTCGACGGGTTCGATCCGTCCAAGACCGGCGCCGCTCTCTATGTGCGGGGCGGGGCGACAGGCTATCAGAAGCTGACGGCGTCCGGTCGCAACGCCATTCTGAAGGGCGAAAGCCGTCTGTGACGACTGGGAAGGCGGCGTTCGCGAAACGCCGTCTTAATGATTAATGGCGATAGTCCCGACCTCTCGCGTCAGGATTGTTCGCCTCCATGTTCCAGATCATCGGCATCGTGCTGCTGTTCGGCCTCGTCTTCGGCAGCTACGCCATTTCGGGCGGCAAGTTCGAAGTGATCCTGCACGCCGCGCCGCACGAACTGATGGCGATCGGCGGGGCGGGCATCGCCGCCTTCCTGATCTCCAACTCCATGCCGGTAATCAAGGGGGCCATGGGCGGGCTGGGCAAGACCTTCGCCGGGCCGAAGTGGAAGAAGCAGGACTATAAGGACCTGCTGTCGCTGCTGTTCCAGCTGACCAAGACGATGAAGTCCAAGGGCGTGGTGGCGCTGGAAAGCCATATCGAAAAGCCCAAGGAATCGACCATCTTCCAGAAGTACCCCAAGGTGCTGAAGGACCATTTCGCCGTCGACTTCATCTGCGACACCCTGCGGATGATGACGATGAACCTGGAAGATCCGCACCAGGTCGAGGATGCGATGGAAAAGCAGCTCGAAAAGCACCACCACGAGCATCTGGAAAACGCGCACGCGCTTCAGAACCTGGCCGACGGCCTGCCGGCGCTGGGCATCGTCGCCGCCGTGCTGGGGGTCATCAAGACCATGGGTTCGATCACCGAGCCGCCCGAGGTGCTGGGCGGCATGATCGGCGGCGCCCTGGTCGGCACCTTCATGGGCGTGTTCCTGGCCTATGGTCTGGTGGGTCCGTTCGCGGCGCGTCTGACCGCAATCATCAACGAGGAAGCCGCCTACTATAAGATCATCCAGTCGGTTCTGGTCGCCCACCTGCACGGCAACGCCGCCCAGATCTCGGTCGAGATCGGCCGCGGCGACATTCCTTCTTCCTCGCAGCCGTCGTTCAGCGAGATGGAAGAGGCGTTGAACAGCATCACCGCCGACTGATCCCGACTTTCCTGATCTTAACTTGCCCTGCCGCGCGCGGCGGCCCTATCGTTTGCGCCAAGAGACGTTCCGGTCTCGCAAGCTTCGGAGACATCTTCATGCGTATCAAAGCCCTCGTCGCCGCATCCGCTGCGCTCCTGGTACTGGCCGCCTGCAGCAAGGCCCCGGAAGAAAAGGCCGAAGCGCCGGCCACCGATGCGGTCGAGGCCGCCGGCAGCGCCGAAGAAGCCGCCCTGACGGTGGATCAGGCCGCCAAGGACGCCGAAGCGGCGGCCAATCAGGCCATTCAGGAAGACACCGCCGCCCAGGCCGCCACGACGATGCAGGGCGCCGACGCCTCCGCCGCCGCGCCCGCGCCTGTCGCGCCCGCCGAGCCTGCGCACGGTCCGGCGGCCGCCCACTAGGCCACGTCGACACCAAGGCTTGAAGAGGCCGCTCCGACCGGGGCGGCCTTTTTCATGTCGGCGACGAAGGTGCTAGAGCCGCGCGATGACGCCTGACGACGACGCCTCGCCCCTGCTGACCTGGACCGAAGAGGGCGAACCCCGCTCCGGCCGGTTCGGCGACGTCTATTTCTCGCGAGACGACGGCCTGGCCGAGACGCGAGCGGTGTTTCTGGGAGGGTGCGGCCTGCCGGACGCCTGGAGGGGGCGGGATCGTTTCACGGTGGCCGAACTGGGCTTCGGCACGGGGTTGAACATCGCCGCCCTGCTGGATCTGTGGCGACGGACCCGGCCCGAGGGCGGGCGGCTGCACATCTTCTCTGTCGAGGGGTTTCCGCTGACGGCGGCGGAGGCGGCGCGAGCGCTGGGCGCCTGGCCCGAACTGGCGGCCGCGACCGAGGCCTTGATCGCAAACTGGCCGGCCGCGACGCCGGGCTTTCACCGGGTAGACCTGCCGGACTTCGACGCCGTGCTGGACGTAGGCGTAGGCGATGCGGCCTGGGCCCTGGGGCAGTGGTCGGGATCGGCGGACGCCTGGTTCCTGGACGGTTTCTCGCCGGCGCTGAACCCGGGCATATGGTCGCCCGAAGTAATGGCCTTGATCGCCAAACGCTCGGCACCGGGCGCGCGCCTGGCCACCTTCACCGTCGCCGGAGCCGTGCGGCGGGGCCTGGCCGAGCAGGGTTTCGTTGTCGAGAAGCGCCCCGGTCATGGTCGCAAGCGCGAGCGGCTTGAGGCCCATCTGCCCTCGGCTTTCGAACCGTCGCCGCAGCCCACCGTCGCCGTGATCGGCGCGGGCATCGCCGGCGCATCGGTGGTGCGGGCCCTGAAGGCGCAGGGCGTCCGGGCGATGGTGTTCGAGGGCGAGCGCCCGGGCGCAGGCGGCTCTGGCTTTCCGGCGGCCCTGGTTACGCCGCGTCTGGACGCTGGCGACCACGGCATCGCCGCCCTGCACGCCCAGGCGCTGGAGCGGGCGGGCGATCTTTATTCTGCGATCCAGGGCGCCATAACGGGCCACGGCGTGCTGCAACTGCCCCAGGCGCCGCGCGACGCCGCCCGGTTCGAAAAGATCGCCCGCCAGCCGATCTGGAATGACGGTGACATGGCGGTGCTGGACGAAGGGGCGGCCTCAGCCGTCGCCGGCGAAGCGACGGGGCAGGGCGGTCTTCTGATGAAGGGCGCGTTCGCGCTGCGTCCTGCGGCGGTGCTGTCGACCTGGCTTTCGGACGCGGAGATGCGCTCTGAGCGCGTGACGCGGCTGGAGCGCACCGACGGCCGCTGGCGGCTGATCGGCGAAGACGACGCGGTGCTGGTCCAGGTCGATGCGGTGGTTCTCGCCGCCGGCTGGCGATCGGCCGCCCTGCTGGACGGGTTTGACCAGACGCCGCGCCTGTCGCCCGTTCGGGGGCAGGCGGACTGGATCGACGGGGACGTGACCGCCCACCCCATAGCCTGGGGCGGCTATGCGGCTCCGACGGGCCAAGGCATGCTGTTCGGCGCGACCCATGATCGAGGCGACACCGACACGGCGCCGCGCGAGGACGACAGCGCGCGAAATCTGGCGACGTTGGAAGCGCGCCAGCCGGCATTGGCCAAGCGCATCGCGGCAGGCGGGCCAATCCAGAGCCGCGCCGCGATCCGCGCCACGACGCCGGATCGTCTCCCTTTGGCAGGCCCTCTCGATGACGGCCTCTATATGCTCGGCGGTCTGGGGTCGCGTGGGTTTTGCGTCGCGCCCCTGCTGGGCGAGCATGTCGCCGCCCTGATCCTGGGTCAGCCCTCGCCCCTGCCGCGCGATCTGGCGGCGCGCGTGTCGCTCCGTCTGTCTTCGGTGCTGGCGGACGCCCTTGCATCGTCCTCGCCCGCGCGCGCAGGATGAAGTGGGGGCCTGTTCAGGAGTTGACTATGCATCGTCTCATTCTGTCGTCGGCGGCTCTCCTCGCCGTGTCGGCCTGTGCGCCCTCGCCGGGCGTGGCGACGTCCAACCGCGCCGACGCCGGCCAGTGTTTCCGGCCCAATCTGGTGCGCAACTTCACCGCCCCGAACGACCAGACCCTCTATGTCCGAACAGCCGACGCCGGGGTGTTTCAGATCGAGACCCCCTTCTGTCGCGACATGACCCGCGCCCTGTCGATCGCGCTGGAACCTGTCGCCGGATCCAGCCGCCTGTGTCCCGGCGATCAGGCCGCCTTGCTCAGTCCGGCGACGGGCCCTCAACCGTGCCGCGTGCGCGTGGCCAGGAAGCTGACGACCGCCGAGATCGAGGCCCTGCCGTCTCGCGATCGGCCCTGATCGAAAACGCGTTCGGAGCCTTCGGGAGAGATTGAATTCTCGCGCGCGCGGGTATGAAATGATCGTCTTGCCTGGGGAGGGAAGAGAATGATCAGAACAATCGGCGTGGCGGCGATCCTGGCGACGGCGGCGATCGCATCGCCATCGGCGGCCGAAAGCTGGGCCACGTTTTCACGCAGCGACGCCACCGTCTATCTGGTGGATGTCGACGCGCTGACGCCGGTGGACGGCGTGGCGACGACGCGCATGGCGCGGGTGCCCGCGCGCGGCGAGGCGAGCAATCTCAGCCATGAGACCGAAGAGGTCATGGTGCGGTGCTCGGACGGCCAGTCGCGTTCGGGCGCGACAGTGACCTATGGCGCGGATGGGGCGGAAACCGATCGCTATTCCGAGGACACGCCGTGGGAAGCGACGCCGGCCGGCGGCATCTATGGCGCGATCAAATCCTTCGCCTGCGAGGACATGCGTCCCCAGACGGCGGCCTTCCCGACCATCCAGGCCTTCATCGCGGGCGGACGCGGCCAGTAGGCCGCGCCGCCCCTTCGCCGTCAGACGTCGACGGCCGCGTCTAGGGCGTTGTCCTGGATGAACTCGCGGCGCGGTTCGACCACGTCGCCCATCAGCTTGGCGAACAGATCGTTGGCGTCTTCCTCATGTTCGACCGAGACCTGGAGCAGGGTGCGGGCGTTGACGTCCAACGTCGTCTCCCAAAGCTGCTCGGGGTTCATCTCGCCGAGGCCCTTGTAGCGCTGGATCGACAGACCCTTCTTGCCGGCGTCCAGCACGGCGGTCAGCAGGTCCAGCGGCCCGCGAATGGTCGTGGACTTGTCCTTGCGGCGGTAGGTGGCCGGGGCGCTGAAGACGCCGTCGAAGGCGCCGGCGCGTTCGGCCAGACGACGGGCGTCCAGCGAACGGATCAGGGTCTCTTCCAGTACGATGGTCTCCTGTACCGCGCGACGGGTGCGGCTGAAGACCACGGCGCCCTGTTCGCCCGGCGCGCCCGTCCACTCCCCATCGCCCTCTTCGGCATAGAGGTTCAGGCGCACGGCGGCGGCGGCCGAGGCGACCGCCATGTCGGCGTTGTCGGCGAACAGGCCGGCGAGCGCCGCCTGTTCGATGGCGAAGGCGGGGGCGCGCTGGCTGAGGCGATCGACGCCCGCGCTGAAGGCCTTGGCCTTGCGCACCAGGGATTGCAGGTCCAGACCCAGGCGACGCTCGCCCGTGGACAGGTCCAACTCGGCCTCTGACGCGCCTTCCTCGATCAGATAGGCGTCCATCTCGGCCTGATCCTTCAGGTAGCGCGACTGCTTGCCCTTGGAGACCTTATAGAGCGGCGGCTGGGCGATATAGACGTGGCCGCGCGTGATCAGCTCGGGCATCTGACGATAGAAGAAGGTCAGCAGCAAGGTGCGGATGTGGGCGCCGTCGACGTCGGCGTCGGCCATCAGGATGATCTTGTGATAGCGCAGCTTGTCGGCGTTGAAGTCGTCGCGGCCGATGCCGGTGCCGAGCGCCAGGATCAGCGTGCCGATCAAATCCGACGACAGCATCCGGTCAAAGCGCGCGCGTTCGACGTTCAGAATCTTGCCGCGCAGAGGCAGGACGGCCTGGTTCTCGCGGTTGCGCGCCTGTTTGGCCGAGCCGCCGGCGGAATCGCCCTCGACGATGAACAGTTCGGACTTGGCGGGATCGCGTTCCTGGCAGTCAGCGAGCTTGCCCGGCAGGCTCGAGATTTCCAGCGCGGATTTGCGCCGGGTCAGGTCGCGGGCCTTGCGGGCAGCCTCACGCGCTGACGCCGCCTCGATGATCTTGGCCACGATCTGCTTGGCCTCGACCGGATGCTCCTCGAACCAGGTCGACAGGCCCTCGGTGCACAGGCTTTCGACGGCCGGACGCACTTCGGAGGAGACCAGCTTGTCCTTGGTCTGGGAGCTGAACTTGGGATCCGGCACCTTGACCGACAGAACGCAGGTCAGGCCCTCGCGCGCATCCTCGCCCGTGACGGAGACCTTCTCCTTCTTTCCGGCGCCCGAGCTCTCGATATAGCCGCCCATGACGCGGGTCAGGCTGGCGCGGAAGGCCGACAGGTGGGTGCCTCCATCCCGCTGGGGGATGTTGTTGGTGAAGCACAGCATGGTCTCGTGGTAGCTGTCGTTCCACCACAGGGCGAGATCCAGCTCGATCCCTTCCTTCTTGCCGCGAATGACGATGACGTCCTTCAGGATCGGCGTCTTGGACTTGTCGAGGTGACGCACGAAGGCCTCGACCCCGCCCTCGTAGTGCAGGATCATCTCGACCGGCTCGGCGTGGCGCTGGTCGGCCAGCTTGATGACCACGCCCGAGTTCAGGAAGGCCAGTTCGCGCAGACGGTGCTCCAGCGTCTTCAGGTCGAAGTCGATGTGGCTGAAGGTCGTGACGGACGGGAAGAAGGTGACCTCGGTCCCGCTCAGCGGCTTGCCGGTGTCCTCACGGATCGGCGCAACGCCGGTGACTTCCAGCGACTTGACCGTGTCGCCGCGCTCGAAGCGCATCTCGTGCTGCTTGCCGTCGCGATAGATCTTCAGCTGCAGCCAGTCGGACAGGGCGTTGACGACCGACACGCCGACGCCGTGCAGACCGCCCGACACCTTGTAGGAGTTCTGGTCGAACTTACCGCCGGCGTGCAGCTGGGTCATGATGACCTCGGCGGCGGATACGCCTTCCTCGGCGTGAATGTCGGTGGGGATGCCGCGCCCGTTGTCGGTCACGGTGACCGAGCCGTCGCTGTTCAGGATGACCTGGACCAGGTCGGCGTGGCCGGCCAGGGCCTCGTCGATGGCGTTGTCGACCACCTCATAGACCATGTGGTGCAGGCCCGAGCCGTCGTCGGTGTCGCCGATATACATGCCGGGGCGTTTGCGCACGGCGTCCAGGCCTTTGAGAACCTTGATGGAATCGGCGCCATATTCGGGCAGGTCGGCAATCGGATCGGTCATGAAGTCATTGGCTCTGAAGTCCCGACCGGGACGGGGATGGAGCGCCGGACCCGGCGCTCGAATCGACGGCGGGATCGCACCGCGCCGAAGCCCGCAACATATAGGAAATTCCGGCGAAAAAGCGAGGATTTCCGCGATTGGAGCCTAGTCGGTTTCCAGCGCGCCGCCGGCCACGCGGACGAACTGGGCGCGGCCTTCCAGACCGGCGAACAGATCGCGTTCGGTGCCGGTTATGAAGGCCTGAAGATCCAGCGCAGTGATCTCGTCGAACAGGGCTGTGCGGCGCGCCTCATCGAGGTGGGCGGGGGCTTCGTCCAGCAGCAGGATCGGGCGCGCAGCGTGATCGGAAAGCCGCGCGATCTGCGCCAGGATCAGGTTCAGGACGAGGGCCTTTTGCTCACCCGAAGAGCCCTCGGCGGCGGGACGCTGTTTTTCGCGGTGAAGCGCGGTCAGGTCGGTGCGGTGGGGCCCGAACAGGGAGCGGCCGGCGGCGCCGTCGCGGGCGCGCGCCTTGGCCAGGCCTTCGCGGATCGCGGCGGCGATTTCGTCCTCCTCGGCGCCCGCTTCGGCCATCTGTTCGGCGGCGCCGTCCAGACCCAGGTCGGCCTGGGGGAAGGGTCGGTCGCTGCGGGCGTCGATGGCGGCCTGGAGCGCGTGCAGGGCGGCGACGCGGGCGAGGGCGGCGCGGGCTCCGGCCTCGCCCAGCCGAACCTCCAGGGCGTCCAGCCAGACGGGGTCGGCCTCACGGCCGTCCTGGGCGTCGTTCAGCAGGCGCAGCCGCTCGCGCAGGGCCTTTTCATAGGCGGAGACGCTGGCGGCGTGGTCGGGATCGGCGGCGAAGACCAGCCGGTCGAAGAACTTCAACCGCTCGGCGCGCGCGTCCGAGAACAGCCGGTCCTGTTCCGGCGTCGCCCAGACGGGACGCAGGTAGTCGAGCAATCGCCCCGGCTGGGCCGTCTCGCCGTCGATCCGCACGATGCGCCGCGCGGCGCCCGCCGCCTGGACCCCGGTGCCCAGCCGCGTCTCGTCGTCCAGTTCGACCATGACGGCCCAGGCGCGCCCGGTCGCCTCGCCCGGCTCGCGCCGGCCCATCTCGGCGGCGGTGGCGCCCCGCAGCCCCTTGCCCGGGGTCAACAGGCTGATCGCCTCCAGCAGATTGGTCTTTCCCGCCCCGTTCGGCCCGTGCAACACCACAGGCCCGGAGGTCATCTCCAGCCGCGCCCCTGCATAGGATCGGAAGTCGGTGAGGGTGAGGGAGGTGATCACAAGTGGCGAGTGGCGAGTGGCGCGTGGCGAGTCAATGCGAACCCAATCTTGCTCGCCACTCGTCACTAATCACTCGCTACTGACTAGACCCGCAGCGGCATCAGCACATACTGAACGCCCGGATCGCCCGGATCGAGCACCAGGGTGGGGGAGGCCGGGTCGGCGAAGCGGAAGGCGGCGTTTTCGCCGGTGATCTGGCCGGCGACGTCCAGCAGGTAGCGGGCGTTGAAGCCGATCTCGAACGGTTCGTCGGAATAGCCGATCTCGACCTCTTCCTCGGCCTGGCCGGCTTCCATGTTGCGCACGGTCAGCTTCACGCGGTCGTTGTCGAACGCCAGTTTCACCGAACGGCTCTTCTCGGCCGAGATGGTGGCGACGCGGTCGACGGCCTTGGCGAACAGGGCGTTGTCGATGTCGGCCTGTTTGTCGTTGCCGCGCGGGATGACGCGCAGATAGTCGGGGAAGGCGCCGTCGATGACCTTGGACGTCAGGGACGCCTCGCCCATCTGGAAGCGGATTTTCTGGGCCGAGACGGTGACCTCTACGGGTGCGCCGGCGTCGTCCAGCAGGCGACGGACCTGGTCCACCGTCTTGCGCGGCACGATGACGCCAGGGCCGCCGGCCGCACCCTCGGGCGCGGGGGTCTCGGCCAGGGCCAGGCGGTGGCCGTCGGTCGCGACGGCGCGCAACAGGGGAATGCCCTGTTCGGCGACCGTGTGAAGATAGAGGCCGTTCAGATAGTAGCGGGTTTCCTCGGTCGAGACCGCGAACCGGGTCTTGTCGATCAGGCGGGCCAGATCCTCCTTGGGCAGGACATAGGAGGCGCCGGCGCTGTCGGTGGACATGACGGGGAAGTCGCCCGCCGGCAGGACCGGCAGGTTGAAGCGCGACCGGCCGGCCGAGACGACGAGGCGAGGATCGTCGCCGGAGTAGAGCAGCGAAACCTCGGCGCCTTCCGGCAGCTTGCGCACGATTTCGTACAGGGTGTGGGCGGGAGCCGTGATCTGACCCTCAACCTGAACCTGGGCCTCGGCCTCGTCGACCATCTCCATGTCCAGATCGGTGGCGGCGAAGGCCAGCCGGTCGCGGCCCGCGCTCAGCAGGACGTTGGACAGGATCGGAATGGTGTTTCGACGTTCGACGACGCTCTGCACGTGGCCCAGGGCCTTCAGGAGCGCGGATCGTTCGATGGTCAGCTGCATGTCGTCTCGCCCGGCGCGGCCGACTCGCAAGGCGGCTGCGGTTAAGTGACCTGGGACACTAGCGGATTGGGCGCGTGCTGCAAGGAAGTGGCGAGTGGTTAGTGGCGAGTGGCGAGTGGATATTGGGGGCAACTCGGTAGGAGGAGACAGTTTCTCCTCGCTTGTCACTCGCCACGCGTCACTCGCCGCTCGAAATCAGCCCCGCAGCTTGCGCGTCAGGGCCTCGACATCGCGGGCGATCTGATCGTCCTGCGGCATCAGCTCCTCGATCTTGCGCACGCCGTGCAGGACCGTGGTGTGATCGCGCCCGCCGAAACGACGGCCGATGTCGGGGTAGGAGCGGGTCGTGTGCTGCTTGCACAGATACATGGCGATCTGGCGCGGGCGGGCGACCGAACGGGTGCGGCGCTCGCTGAGCAGGTCGGCCTGTTTCATGTTGAAGTGGTCGGCGACCGTCTTCTGAATCTCGTCCACGGTGATGCGACGCTCGGGGCCGCCGCGCATGGCCATGCCCAGCAGGGTCGAGGCTTCGTCCACCGACACCGACGACAGGCGCGCGCCCGCGGCGGCGGCCAGGGTGTTCACGGCGCCCTCGAGCTCTCGCATCGAGCCGGGGGTGCGGTCCACCAGCTGGGCCAGGACCTCCGGGTTGGCTTCGCCCTGGACGACGCCCAGGGCTGACAGGGCCTTCAGACGGTTCTGGGCCACGGCGATCTTCAGCTCGCGGTCGCCCGCCTCGACCGGGCAGGTCAAACCGGCGGCAAGGTGGCTGCGCAGGCGCGGCTCGACCTCGGTCAGGGCCATGGGCGCACGGTCGGCCGAGAAGACGATGCGTTTGCCGTCCTCGATCAGGGCGGTCAGGGTCGAGAGCAGCTCTTCCTGGGTCGAGGTCTTGCCGCCCACGAACTGGACGTCGTCCAGCAGCAGCATGTCGGCCGAGCGCAGGCTTTCCTTGAAGGCGGCGGTCGAGCGGTCCTGCATCGCCTTGACGAAGGTCGACAGGAAACGTTCGGCGGTCAGATAGACGACCTTGGCCTCTGGCCGCAGACGCTGAGCCTCCCAGGCGATCGCGTTCAGCAGGTGGGTCTTGCCGTAACCGTAGGGGCCGCAGAAGAAGACGGGATTGAAGTGACCGTCGGCCCAGCTGGCGACCTGTTTGGCGATGGCCAGGGCGAAGGCGTTGCCCTGACCCTCGACGAAGCTGTCGAACGTCAGGCGATCCTGCAGACCGGCGGCGCGAACGGCGCGGGCGCCGTCGGCGCTGATTGGGGCGGCGGACGCCATCTGCGGCGTGGCGGCGAAGGCGGCCAGACGCGGGGCGGCGTCCACCACATTGCCTGGCATCACGGCCGAGGCCGGCGGGGCCGAACCCACTTCGGCGCGGCAGCGCACCTCAAGGCGGCGCGACAGGCCGTCCAGGCCCAGCCACAGCTCGTTCATGCGACGCAGGGCGTTCTTGCGCACCCAGTCGCGAGCATAGGCGGTCGGGGTGACCAGGATCAGATGGCCGGCGTTGTCCAGGCGGACCGCCGACGGGGCGATATAGGACGAGAAGGGACCATCGCCGATTTCAGCGCGCAGGCGCACGGACGCCTCGCTCCAGATGCGGTCCGGATCCGTCAGTCCCGACGTCTTCGTTCCGCCTGCCATCGCCGCTGCGCCCCCAACCATCTTTGCCCGCCCACCTTGAGAAGAACCATTCCGACCTTCCGCGCTTCAGGGCGATGGTTCAGGGACGACTTCTCCTGCGCCGAAAAGCAGTGCTTTTCGGACGGGGTCTAACCTCTGAACAGACATCTCCCGCCGACGCGAAACATAGGCCTCGCGCCGTCTTCATCCGTGCTGGGATGGAAGTGCGTTAGAGGTCAAAACTTACGCCGCGAGCCGGGTGGGTCAACGCTGATTCGTTGGTCGATTCGCAGTTAAATTGTTTGACTCCGTGAAACCCTGACACCGCTTGGAATTTCGGCCGGATCATGGCTCGACGATCGGTGTTTTCAGATTTGACAGTTAGCGACACAACGCAAAACGGCGAAGGAGCTTGCGCGCCTTCGCCGTTGATATTGCTTTATAATCCCACAACGAAACAGCGACAGCTGCTCCGTCCGCTGTTGGATTAATTTTGGCTCAGGCGGCCGACAGCTTCTTCAGCTGGGCGGCCAGGCGCGAAACCTTGCGCGAGCCGGTGTTCTTGTGAACGACGCCCTTGGAGACGGCGCGCATCAGCTCGGACTGGGCCTCGATGAAGGCGGTCTTGGCGACGGCGGCGTCGCCGCCGGCCAGAGCTTCCTGGAACTTGCGCAGATAGGTGCGGACGCGCGAGCGGCGCGCCTTGTTCACTTCGGTACGCGCTTCGATCTTGCGGATCGCCTTGCGGGCGCCGGGGTTGTTGGCCATGTCAAACCTTCGAACGGAAAACGCCGCGGAGCACACGTCCACGGCGCGGAAATCTCAAGAGGGCGGGCCTATAGCCGAAAGCCCGGAGGCGGTCAACGCGGAGTCTTCATCGCTGGACTCCAAGGTTGGGCCAGGACGCCGGTTTGAGCGCGCCTTGCGCGCTATCATCCAAACGCAACCCAACAGGCTTTAACGCGCTTTAGCGGACTTTCCGTCGCAGGTTTTTGCGTTGTGTCGAAAGAGTGCAACGCTTTCACTTTGTTCATGAATTGTGTCGTTTTACGGCCATGTTTGTCCCGTCCTGACAAGGGCTGAAATCATCTCCCGGATCGTCGTTCCATGACCCAGACCGCGCTTCTCCTGCTTGCGCTGGCCCCCGCCGCCGGTGTCGTCCAGCCTGTTCAGGCCCAAACCAATGCGGCCCAGCCGCTAGAAGCCCAGGCGCAGGTCCAGCAGGAGGAGCCGACGGTCGTTCTGCCGGACGTAGAGGTGACGGCGGCGCGGCGCGGGGTGGCCCTGGGCGGGCAGGAACCGATCGTCTCTTACGACACCGCCCAGATCCAGGCGTTCGGCGCGACCAACATCGGCGAACTGATCACCCTGCTGGAGGCCCAAACCCGCAGCGCGCGCGGCGGGTCTCCGGTCTTCCTGGTCAATGGACGCCGCATCTCGGGCTTCCGCGAAATCCGCGGCATTCCGCCCGAGGCCATCGAACGGTTCGACGTTCTGCCTGAAGAGACCGCGTTGTCCTATGGCTACAGCGCCAATCAGCGGGTGGTGAACATCGTGCTGAAGGCGGACTTCAAGTCCCTGACCGCCTCGGTCAACGTCAGCCGACCTGAGCAGGGTGGTCGCACGACCACCGCCAGCGAGAACAATATCCTGCGCATCGCCGGCTCGGACCGCTGGTCGGTCGATATCAACGGCACGACCTCCAACACCCTGTTCGAGACCGAGCGCGACATCGACCGCAGCACGACAGCCGGCGGCGACAGCGAACTGGCCAACGCCTATCGCACCCTGCTGCCCAAGACGGACGAACTGTCGGTGTCGGGCACCTACAAGCACGACCTGAACGACAAGGTCGGCATGACGCTGAGCGGCAGCGTGGAGGACTCCAACAGCTTCAGCTATCAGGGCCTGCCCAATGTTCAGCTGACCGTGCCGGGGACCAATCCGTTCTCGCCGACCGGCCAGGACGCGACCCTGTTCAGCTATCTGGACCTGCCCGGCGCCCTGACGCGCAAGACCGATACGCGCACCGCCGAACTGGGCACGGTGTTCGACGGCTATGTCGGTGACTGGCGCTGGACGGCGACGGGGGAATACAGCCGCGTCGAGACCGACACCACGACGGGGCGAGGCGTGAACGCGACGGCGTTGCGGGCTTTGATCGCAGGCGATCTGACGGTCAATCCTTTCGGCGACCTGACCGACCGGGCCATCGTCAATCCGCGCGACACCGCCAACTCTGTGGCCCAGACGGCGACGGCGGAACTGGTGTTGAACGGGCGTCCCTATGAACTGCCGGCCGGCGACATCACCTCGACCTTCAAGGTCGGGGCCGGTTATCAGTCGCTGGATTCCGAGAGCCTGCGGTTCTCCGAGAGCCTGGGTTCAAGTGTCGCCGTGGATCGGTCGCAGTCGCGCAACTCGGGCAGCGTCCAGGCCAACTTCGATCTGCCGATCTCCAACGTCGAGCGCGGCGTCCTGCCCAAGATCGGCGATCTGTCGGCCAATCTGAACTTGGCCTATCAGGAGCTGTCCGACTTCGGCGGCGTGTCCTCGGTCGGGGCCGGGCTGAACTGGTCGCCGGTCGAGCGGCTGTCCTTCTCGGCCAACTATTCCGACGAGGGCAAGGCTCCAACGGTCCAGCAGTTGAACGACCCGACGGTATCGACGCCGAATACGCCGGTCTTCGACTTCCGCACCGGCCAGACCGTCGAGATCAACCGGATCACCGGCGGCGATCCCAATCTGCAGGCCGAGGATCGGCGCATCCTGAAGCTGGGCATGAACTGGCAGCCTGTGTCGAACAAGGATTTCCGCCTGAACCTGGCCTACACCCGCACCGAGGCGGACAACGAAATCTCCAGCTTCCCGGCCATCACGCCCGACCTGGAAGCGGCCCTGCCGGATCGGTTCGTTCGCGATGCGGACGGCAATCTGGTGTCCATCGACGCCCGTCCGCTGAACTTCTTCAAGCGCGAGCAGCAGGACGTTCAATGGGGCTTCAACTTCTCGCGCCCGTTCGGCAAGCCGAACCCGGCGGCTGCGAGCGGCCGTGGTCCGGGCGGACGCGGCGGTCCGGGCGGCGGCGGAATGATGATGATGGGCGGACCGGGCGGCCCCGGCGGCCCCGGCGGCGGACGGATGCGCGGGGGACGTGGATCGGGAATGCAGCCCGGCCAAGGCATCTTCAACCTGTCGCTGACCCACACCTGGCGCGTCCAGGACGAGGTCACCATCCGCGACGGTCTGGCGCCGCTGGATCTGCTGGACGGCGATTCCATCTCCGGCTCGGGCGGTCAGTCGCGCCACGAGGTCCAGCTTCAGACCGGGCTCTCCCGAAACGGCGTGGGCGCCTTCGTCAACGCCAACTGGCGCTCGGGCACGACGGTCAATGGCGACGCGCTGGGGTCGCCCGATCTGGACTTCTCGGGCCGGACCACCGTCAATCTGTTCGCCTTCGCCGACCTGACCCAACGTACGTCATGGGTCGAGCGCTTCCCGTTCCTGAAGGGCACGCGGATCGGCTTCGGCGTTCAGAACATCTTCGACGACCGCGTCTCAGTGACCAGCAGCGACGGTCAGACGCCGGTCAACTATCAGCGCGACTATCTGGACCCGCAGGGGCGCGTCTTCCGCATCAATCTGCGCAAGATCCTCTTTTAAGGATCAGGGCCAGACGGTCGCCAGGGCGATCATCACGACGGCGGCGGCGAGCGCCAGGGGAAAGAAAAGACGGTCGGACATCGATCCGACCGTTACCCCGACCTGCGCGGCGCCACAAGCGATGGCGCGGCCCGCGAGCCTTGACCGACTTCGGAGGGCGTCCTACCCCGAGAGGCCCTATTTCGAAGGACCGACCGAATGCCGCGCCTGATCCTGCTCCGCCACGGCCAGAGCCAGTGGAACCTCGAGAACCGCTTCACCGGCTGGGTCGATGTCGATCTGACGGCGGAGGGGGAGGCCCAGGCGCGTCGCGGCGGGGAACTGATCGCCGAGGCCGGGTTCAAGCCGGCGGTGATGTTCACCTCGGTCCTGACGCGCGCCCAGCGCACCGGCGCCCTGGCGTTGCAGTCGGCGGGCCTGACCGATGTGCCGGTGATCGAGGACTGGCGGCTGAACGAGCGCCACTATGGCGGTCTGACGGGTCTGAACAAGGCCGAGACGGCCCAGAAGCACGGCGAGGACCAGGTCAAGATCTGGCGCCGCAGCTATGACGTGCCGCCGCCCCCTCTGGCGCCCGGCGGCGAGTTCGATTTCAACGCCGATCCCCGCTACGCCGGCAAGGCCATTCCCGATACCGAAAGCCTGAAGACCACCCTGGACCGGGTGAAGCCCTATTGGGACGCCGAGATCGCGCCGCGCCTGAAGGCGGGCGAGGACGTGCTGATCGCCGCCCACGGCAACTCCCTGCGCGCCATCGTCAAACTGCTGTTCAACGTGCCGGACGATCAGATCGTCGGCGTCGAAATCCCCACCGGCAATCCGCTGGAGATCGATCTGGACGCGGATCTGAAGCCCACCGCCGCCCGCTACCTCGACGCCGCTCGCGCCGAGACATTGCCGACCGCATCATGAGCTGGAGCGAAGCCGACCAGGCCTTCATGGCCCAGGCGATCGCCCTGGCGACCGGCCGCATGGGCGAGACCTGGCCCAATCCGGCGGTCGGCTGCGTCATCGTCAAGGACGGCCGGGTCATCGCCCAGGCCGCCACCGCGCCGGGCGGTCGTCCTCATGCCGAGGAGCAGGCCGTGCCCGCCGCCGGCGCGGATGTCGTGGGCTCGACCGTCTATGTCACGCTGGAACCGTGCGGCGCGCGGTCGTCGGGCCGCAAGTCCTGCGCCCACTTCCTGACCGAGGCGGGCGTGGCGCGGGTCGTGATCGCCTGTATGGATCCGTCGCCGTTTGCGGCCGGGCGCGGCACCGAGCGGCTGCGCGCGCAAGGGCTGACGGTCGAGACCGGCCTGATGTGCGAAGAGGGCGCGGCCCTGTGCGAAGGCTTCCTGCACCGACTGGAAACCGGTCGCCCGATGGTGCGCATCAGCGAGGACGGCTCGGGCTTCGACGGCCGGTTCGTCGCCTCGCCCAAGGCCGATCTGGTCACCGAACTGAAGCGACTGGGCGAAGCGGGCTACACGCGCCTGTGGACCGGGCCGGGGGAACTGGCCGAGGCCCTTCAGGCCCAGGGGCTGCTGACCGTCTGAGGCGGCTTCGCCGTTCAAAGGTTTCTTAAGTCAGGGCGCGTAATGTGCCCTGATGGCCCTCGCCGCTGAACCCCTCGTGAGAAAGCGCCTGACGCAGGCGGAGCTGGACGTCATCTGCGCCCGGCACGATCGGCTGTTCCAGGCCCGACCCGGCGGCGCGCGCGCCGTCTTCGCCTGGATGGACCTTTCAGGGCTCAGCCTGAAAGGCCGCAATCTGGCCGACGCCGATTTCGCCGCCGCCTGTCTGGAAGGCTGCGACCTGACCGGGGCCAAGCTGGACAACGCCAACTTCTTCGGCGCGGACATGCAGGACGTGATCCTGGCCGAGGCCAGCCTGCGCCGCTCCGACCTGCGCGGCGCCTGCCTGCGCGGGGCGGACCTGTCGGGGGCCGATCTGTTCGAGGCCGATCTGCGCGAAGGCACCATCGCCGCCGCCGACGCCAGACTGGGCTTCAAGGTCATCGAACCGCGCCACCGCGACGAGACCGTGGCCAGCGGCGCCTGCCTGGCCGGCGCCAATCTTCAACGCTCCAAGATGGCCGGCGTCATCGCCGTGAAGGCCGACTTCTCCGGCGCGGTGATGAAGGACTGCAAGCTGGTGCGGGCCAATTTGAAACAGGCGGATTTCCGCGGGGCCGACCTGGCCGGCGCCGATCTGTCAGGGGCCGACCTGTCGGGCGCGGACCTGCGCGACGCGATCCTGGTGGGCTGCAAGACGACCATGTGGCGCGCCGACGGCGCCGACATGCAGGGCGCCCTGACCGACAACAAGTCGTCCTGCGAGTCCGTGGACAAGATGCCCGCCGCCGAGATGCTGCGCGAACATGCGCGCTGGTGCGAGACCGGCGGCGCGGAGGGGCAGCCGTCGGTCTTCAACGGCGTCGACCTGCGTCCGCTGAAATCGATCACGGGCCTGAACCTGACCGCCCTGTCGGCCAAGGGCGCGGTCTTCTACGGCCTCGATATGGAGGGGGTGCAGTTGCAGGGCGCCCAGCTCGACAACGCCGATTTGCGATCGGCCAAACTGCGGCGCGCCGACCTGCGCGGGGCGCGCCTGCGGGGCGCGCGACTGAGCGGAGCGGACATGCGCGAGGCGCAGCTGGGGCCGCTTCTGATCGCCGCCGACCGGCTGATGCCTGCCGATCTGACGGGCGCCGTGCTCCGCGGCGCGGACCTGTCGGGCGCCGACCTGAGGCGCGCCGTCCTGGCCGGCGCCGATCTGGGCCGTGCAACGCTGCACGGCGCCCAGACCCGTCAGGCCGACCTGACCGACGCCAATCTGGCGGGTGTTCGCGGCCTGACCATCGATCAGGCCGCCTGAAGCCTAGGCCAAGGCCTTGAGCTGATCGACCAGATCGGTCTTTTCCCAGCTGAAACCGCCGTCCGCGTCCGGCTCGCGGCCGAAATGGCCATAGGCGGTCGTGCGGGCGTAGATGGGCTTGTTCAGGCCCAGGTGCTGGCGGATCGCACGCGGCGTGGCGCCGCCGATCAGGTCCAGAATCTTGTCTTCCAACGCCGCTTCGGAAATCTTGCCGGTGCCGTGCAGATCGACGTGGATCGATTGGGGCTTGGCCACGCCGATGGCGTAGGAGATCTGGATGGTGCAGCGATCGGCCAGACCGGCGGCGACCACGTTCTTGGCCAGATAGCGGCAGGCGTAGGCGGCCGAGCGGTCCACCTTCGTCGGATCCTTGCCCGAGAAGGCGCCGCCGCCGTGAGGCGCCGCGCCGCCGTAGGTATCGACGATGATCTTGCGGCCGGTCAGGCCGGCGTCGCCGTCGGGTCCGCCGATCTCGAAGATGCCGGTCGGGTTGATGTGCCAGACGGTGTTCTCGTCGGTGAAGCCTTCCGGCAATACTTCGAGAATGTAGGGTTTGACGATCTCGGCGACCTGCTCGGAGCTCAGCCCCTTGGCGTGCTGGGTCGACAGGACGATCGAGGTGGCGCGGACCGGCTTGCCGTCCTCGTATTCGATCGTGACCTGGCTCTTGGCGTCGGGCTCCAACTGCGAGCCGCCGGCGTGGCGAACCTCGGCCAGGCGCTTCAGGATGTTGTGGCTGTACTGCAGGGTGGCCGGCATCAGCTCGGGCGTCTCGTTCGACGCATAGCCGAACATGATGCCCTGATCGCCCGCGCCCTCGTCCTTCTCATTGGTCGAGTCGACGCCGACGGCGATGTCGGCCGACTGGGCGTGCAGGAAGCAGGCGTAGTCCGCCGTCTCCCAGTGGAAGCCCTCCTGCTCATAGCCGATGTCCTTCACCGCGGCGCGGACCAGCGGTTCCAAGCTGTCGATGATGTTCTGGGTGAAGGCCTCGTTCTGTTCTTTGGTGTTGCCCGGCTGGGTGGCGCGGACCTCGCCGGCCAGCACGATGCGCTGGGTCGTCACCAGGGTTTCGCACGCCACGCGCGCCTCGGGATCTTTGGCCAGGAAGGCGTCCACGACGGTGTCCGAGATGCGGTCCGCGACCTTGTCGGGGTGGCCTTCGGAAACGCTTTCCGAGGTGAAGAGGAAGGAAGAACGAGCGGCCAAGAGAGGCTCCTGTCAGTGTCAGACCGACAGGCATATAAAGATATGCTTATATGTTCAAGTGATCTGACACGGCGCACAGCCCGCAGAAACTGCTTCGCGGCGTAAGCATATCGGCTGACTCCCCCTCATTTTAGGGTAAACAGGCTTCAAAGGGGTCCCCATGCCAGATGGCCTGACGACGAGAGAAAGCGAATGCGTCCGACTGGCCGGCCAAGGTCTGGAGGACAAGGAAATCGCTGCGCGCCTGCGCATCTCGCCGCGCACGGTCGGCAACCACCTGCATCGCGCCTACGCCAAGCTTGGCGTTTCGGACCGCAAACTGGCGGCACGGCGACTGAGTATTGGCTACTCAGAGGCGTCAATACTCATTCCCGACACCGGCACCCATACGCTCAATGATCCCACGTCGGCCGAACAGTCGGGCGATGCGGTTTCCGACCCAACGACATCCTGGTTTCTGCCTGCGCCTCCTCGGGGCGCTCTGGCGAGAGTGGGGATCATCGTCGCCGGGGCCGCCATCGCCCTTCTGTTCGCCATCGGGATCGTGACGGCGGGCATGGTGGTTCCATCCCTTTTCGACCGGCTTGCTCCCGCTGAAATGCGCTGACTAAACGGCTTGAAGGAAGGTGAGCCAATGAAGAACATGCACGTCGGCGTCCGCGTGGCGCGGCAGGTCAGAACCGCAGAACACGCCGTCGATCAGGCGATGATCGAAATCAGCCGCTTGGTTCAGACCGCGTTGGAAGGTCGGGTCGAGGCGCGCCTGGCGGCGGAAGTCGGACAGGAGGCGCTGGCCAATATGGTGCGCGGCCTAAACCAACTGGCCGAGGTTCGTGGCGCCGTCATCGCCAGTCACTCCGAACTGGCCCAGGTCGCCGACGACCATCAGGTCGGCTGGCATATGGACGGCGCGCACGAAGACAAGACGGTCAAACCCACTGGGTTCGCCCCGGTTCTCGCCGTCGCCGCTTGATCGCGGCCGTCGGAATGGGGTCGCCGCTGTCCTTGTTTCTGATGTGCCTGACCTACGGCGTCATGGCCCTTCTGCTTTGGAAGGGTCGTATGCCGGAGCGGATCGCCCTGGTCGCACTGGTCGTCCTCAACTGGGGCACGCCATTGGTCGATCACCTGTTCATCGGGCATTTCCGGTGGGGGGTGGCGATCCTGTCGGTGTCCATGTTCTGTCTGCTGGTCGGTCTGGCGCTCCGTTACGACCGATGGTGGCTGCTTCTCGCCGCCGGCGCCCAGCTCATCGCGGTTTCGACCCATCTGGCCGGCATCGCCGGTTCCGACGCCCTGCTGTGGTCGATCGTATCGACCCGAATGGTCGTCTGGTTCGAGCTCCTTCTCCTCGCCCTCTTGGGCGTCTGGGAGGCCCAATGCGCCCCCTACGCCCGTCCCAAATCAGCGCCCGCATCGATCCGGGCGCTACAGAAAGTCTGAATGTCATGAATATCCAAACCGCCCCCGCCTTCATGCCGCTTTTCCGCTCGTGGCTGGAAACGGCCAATCTGGCGAAACAGGTCGGATCGTCATCGCTGTCCGCCAGCGGCGAGAACCTTCTTGTCGAACTGGATCTGACGCCGATGGAAGCGGCGGAAACCACGCTTCTCGATCACGCCCCGACCTCGGCCGTCGAGGCGGTCTGCATGATCGAGATCATCCGCCAGAGCCTGTCCGACGCCGGCCGTTCGGACGGACGCGATGCGCGCGCACTGGACGCCATCCAGTCATGGTTGGCAGGCGCGGCTCTCGACGGAGCCGACCATCGCGACGAGGTTGAGCAGTTGCTGAAAAGCGCCAGCAACCGGGCCTGATCAGCCGCGCAGGCCCTTGGCCACGGTCAGAAGGGCGTCGCGTTGAGCGGCGTCCTTGATGCCGCGGAAGGCCGCCAGCAGTTCGGCGACGCCGGGTGCGGCCAGGGCCAGCTCGTCGCCCTCGGCCGTTTCAAGTTCGCCCAACAGGGCTGCGCCGGTCGATTTCAGCACTGAGGCGATCTGCAGCAGACGGGCGGCCGAGACGCGGTTCACGCCCCGCTCGTACTTCTGGATCTGCTGGAAGGTCACGCCTGCGCCGGCGGCCAGTTGCGCCTGGGTGATACGCAGTTCCTCACGACGGGTGCGGATGCGTCCGCCGATGGCGATGTCTACGGGATCAACTGCGTCGTTCATGTCGGCCTGCGGGCATAGATAATGCGGCGCCATGGCCCCAAAACACCGATCCCGTCAAGCCAAAGCTGCTCAGCTAGGGATTGCTACGTGCGCTATAGCTGACGATTCAACCTTGAGGATATATTTCGGCGCTTCATGCGCCGCCTCCCGCGCGAATCGCGCTCGGAGAAGTGGTGCCGCTTAGGTGACTCGAACACCTGACCCCATCATTACGAATGATGTGCTCTACCGGCTGAGCTAAAGCGGCCCGGTTGCGACGGACGAAGCTGTCCGCGCGAGACGGGCTCTTTATACGGCCGGATCGCGCTTGCCAAGCGCCGCGTTCAAGATCGTGAGCAATGCGGTCTCGTCGGGCGATTTTGCCACAACGGGCGTCAGGCCGTGCGTGACGAACGGGGCTGCGGCGGCGGGAGAGATGCAGGCGAGGACCGCGTGCACCAGGACGTCGTGACTACGTTTGGCGAGGGCGTGCCCGGCGCGGGGGGAGTGGATCAGAACGGCGTCGAGCGGCGCGGGCGCTTCGGCTGACGTTTCGATGGCGCGATACACCGTCAGCGACTGGATCGACACGTTGCGGGCGCCGGCGGCGGCGAGGGCGGCGGTGAAATCGCCGGCGGGGGTTTCGGCTTGGGGGACCAGGACGGCGGCGTCGGCGATGGCGCCGGCGATCAGACGGGCGAGGGCGTGCAGGTCGCCGGAAGCGGAGCGAACATCGGCGAAGCCCGCATCGTGGGCGGCCTGGGCGGTCGCATCGCCTACGGCGAGGACCTGCAGGTCGCGGCGGGGCGTGAGGGCGGCGAAGGCGACGACGCCGTTGATGCTGGTGAAGGCCAGGGCGGCGAACGGCGCCAGATCGGGAACCGGCGGGGTCAGGTGTTCGATCGCCAGCAGGGGCGCGACGATCGGCTCGAACCCCATGTCGCGCAGGCGGGCGGCGGTGCGTGCGGCGCCCGGTTGGGCGCGGGTGATCCAGACGCGGGGTGACGTGAGGCTCATCCGTCCACGGTCGCGGGATCGACTTCCTGATCGCCGGCCGAGGCGTGGACCTCTCCGCCCAGGCGTTGGCCCAGTGCGCGCGCGTCGGCTTCGGTCGGTTGGAAAAGGTCGCCGACGCGGCGCCAGCGGGCGGAGCCGTCCGGGCTGAGCATTTCGGTGGTCAGATGCAGGGTGTCGTGTTCGATGCGGGCGTAGGCGCCGACGGCAGTGCGGCACGATCCTTCCAGCGCCGTCATGGCCCCGCGCTCGGCGGCGATGCACAAGGCAGTCTCGGGGTGATTCAGGGCGGCGACCCATTGGGTGCTCAGGGGCGCGTCGATGTCGGCGGCGCGCGTTTGGATCGCCAGGGCGCCCTGGCCCGGCGCGGGCAGGAAGCTGTCCAGCGACAGCTTCTCGCGGATATGGGCGGTGACGCCCAGGCGCGTCATGCCCGAGACGGCCAGAAGGATGGCGTCGAAATCGCCATCGGCCGCGCGACGTAGCCGGGTGTCGATGTTTCCGCGCAGCATTTCGACCTTCAGGTCGGGCCGCAGGGCCAGCGCCTGGGCCTGGCGACGCAGGCTGGCGGTGCCAAGGCGCGCGCCGAAGGGCAGGGCGTCGAAACTGTCGAAATCGCGGCTGATGAAGGCGTCGCGGGCGTCCTCGCGTTCGGGAATGGCGGCGATGCACAGTCCGTCGGGCTGTTCGGCGGGGACGTCCTTCATCGAATGGATGGCGATGTCGATCCGGCCGGCCAGCAGGGCCTCCTCGATCTCCTTGGTGAACAGCGCCTTGCCGCCGACCTCCAGCAGGCGGCGATCCTGGATGCGGTCGCCGGTGGTGACGATCTCGACCAAAGGAACGGCGGTCTCGATCTCGGCCTCGGGCACGTTCAGGGCGCGGCCGATGGCGCGCTGCATCATGCCGGATTGGGCGAGCGCCAGCTTGGAGCGTCGGGTGCCGATGCGGAGAGGAAAGGTCATGAGCGTTGCGCACCGGTCGCCGGGTCGCTACCTCGACCCGATGGAAATGTCCGCCGACTATAGCAGCGGCGCCAAGTCAGCAACTGGACGGGATGTCCGGCCGCTGACGGTGCTGGGCCTGGAGACCAGTTGCGACGAGACCGCCGCCTCGGTCGTGCGCCTGACGGGTGGTCGGGCGGAGGTGCTGTCCTCGGTCGTTCACAGCCAGATCGACGATCATGCGGCCTATGGCGGCGTGGTGCCCGAAATCGCGGCGCGCAGCCACGTCGAGATGATCGCCGAGGTCACCCGCCGCGCGATGGCCGAGGCCGATCTGGGCTATGACGGGCTGGACGGGATTGCGGCGACGGCCGGGCCGGGTCTGGTCGGCGGGGTTATGGTGGGGCTCAGCTTCGGCAAGGCGGCGGCGCTGGCGCGCGGCCTCCCGCTAGTGGCGGTCAACCATCTTGAAGGCCACGCGGTGTCGGCCCGGCTGGGTGCGGAGGTGGCCTATCCTTTCCTGCTGCTGCTGGTGTCCGGCGGCCATTGCCAGCTTCTGGAGGTGCGCGGCGTCGGCGACATGAGCCGGATCGGGGCCACCATCGACGACGCGGCCGGCGAGGCCTTCGACAAGATCGCCAAGGCCTTGGGCCTGGGTTATCCGGGCGGCCCGGCGCTGGAGCGGCTGGCCATGCAGGGCGACGGGTCCAGGATCGATCTGCCGCGCGCCCTTCTGGGCCGCAAGGATTGCGACTTCTCGTTCTCGGGGCTGAAGACGGCGGCCTTCCGCATCGCCCAGACCTGCGAGACCGAACAGGACAAGGCGGACCTGGCCGATGCGGTGCAAAACGCTATCGCGCGCCAACTGTCGGATCGGTCGGAACGGGCGCTGGCGGCCTATGCGGAGACGCATGACCACCGTCTGTTCGTGGTGGCTGGCGGGGTTGCGGCCAACAAGACCATCCGCGCGACCTTGCAGGCGACGGCGGCGAAACACGGCTTCGACTTCCTGGCGCCGCCGATGGCCTATTGCACCGACAATGCGGCGATGATCGCCCTGGCCGGGGCGGAACGGCTGGCGTTGGGCCTGACCAGCGACATTGACGTCGTCGCCCGGCCGCGATGGCCGCTGGACGAAGCGCGCGCCCTGTCCGATCCTTCGCACAAGCCGGGCCGTAAAGGCGCCAAGGCGTGAACGGTAAACAAGCCTCGGGAGGGCGTATGGAATTCCGCACGGCAGGGGTCATCGGCGCGGGCGCCTGGGGCACGGCTCTGGCGCAGGTGTGCGTTCGGGCTGGCCTGGACACGACCTTGCAGGCGCGCGAGCAGCAGTTGGTCAAGACAATGCGGGCGACGCGGGCCAACGACCTGTATCTGCCCGGCGTGCCGCTGGCCGACGAACTGAAATTCACCGCCGATCTGGCCGATCTGGGCGACTGCGACGTGATCCTGGCCGTGCCGCCGGCCCAGCACATGCGCGCGACGCTGACGGCGTTTGCGCCCCACTATCGCGCCGGCGTGCCGGTGGTGCTTTGCTCCAAGGGGGTCGAGCGCGGCACGATGAAGCTGATGACCGAGGTGCTGGCCGAGACCCTGCCGGACGCTCCCGCCGCAGTCCTCTCCGGCCCCAGTTTCGCGGGCGAGGTGTCGCGCGGCCTGCCGACCGCCGTGACCCTGGCCTGTGCCGATCAGACGCTGGGAGAGGCCTTGCTGAACACCCTGTCGGCGCCGGGCTTCCGGCCCTATCTGGCGACCGATCTGGTGGGGGCCGAGGCGGGCGGCGCGCTGAAGAACGTGCTGGCCATCGCCTGCGGCATCTCCGAGGGGCGTCAGTTGGGCCGCAGCGCCCATGCCGCTCTGATCACGCGCGGCTTTGCGGAAATGACTCGCCTCGCCGTCGCCATGGGCGGGCAGGCGGAGACGGTGGCGGGCCTGTGCGGCCTGGGCGACCTCGTCCTGACCTGCTCCAGCCCCCAGTCGCGCAACATGAGCCTGGGTCTGGCCCTGGGGCAGGGACAGACGGTCGAACAGGCTCTGGCCGGCAAACGATCGGTGGCGGAAGGCTATGAGAGCGCGCCGGCGGTTCGCGAACTGGCCGCGCGTCTGGGCGTGGAAATCCCGATCTCCGAAGGCGTCGCCGCTCTCCTTGCCGGCGAGATCGGTGTCGATGGTCTGATCGACGGCCTGCTGTCGCGCCCGCTGAAGGCCGAACGTGTCTGAAGCCGCCGAAGCGCCAGGTGAGCGCAAACGGGTCTGGAAGACGCCGCCGGGCGTGGCCCTGTGCGCCGAGGGCGACATCGCCGATCCGGGCTCGCGCGGCTTCGTGCTGCAGATCGGCGAGGCCTTCTTCCACGGCTTCGTGGTCAGGAAGGACGGTCAGGTCGCGGGTTGGGTCGATCGCTGCCCGCATGCGGGCTTTCCGATCGCGATGGAGATCGACCGGTATCTGACGCCGGACGGCGCGCTGATCCTGTGCGGCTGGCATGGGGCGGTGTTCGAACCGCTGACCGGCGAATGCAAGGGCGGCCCCTGCGCGGGCGGGCGGCTGACGCCCTGGCCGGTGACGGCCTCTGGCGGGATCGTCAGAACGGCCTGAGGCGCTTCAGCGCGCCAGTCTGCCTTTGGCCTTTTCGGCGCTGAACACGACGTCGGGATCCGGTTTCTTGATGTCGATGCTGGTGTGGCTCAGCACCGACAGGATGTAGCGGCCGATGTTCAGCCGCGCCGTCTTCTTGTCGTCAGTGGCGACGACGGTCCAGGGCGCATAGTCGCGGTCGGTCTCGTCCAGCATCCGGTCGCGGGCGTCGGAATAGGCGTCGAACCGCGCCTCGGCCTCGGCGTCCAGCGACGACAGCTTGAACTTCTTCAACGGATCCTCGCGACGTTCCTTCAGCCGCTTGGCCTGCTCCTTGCGCGAGATGTCCAGCCAGATCTTGATCAGGATGATCCCGTCGTCGGTCAGCATCCGCTCGAAGCGCGGGGCGTCGGTCATGAACTGGGCGTACTGTTCGGGCGTGCAATAGCCCATGACCGGCTCGACCCCGGCGCGGTTGTACCAGGACCGGTTGAAGATCACCGTCTCGCCCGCCGCCGGCAGGTGCGGGACATAGCGCTGGAAATACCACTGGCTGGTTTCGCGGTCGCTGGGCTTGGGCAGGGCGATGACGCGGGTCTGGCGCGGCGACATATGTTCGGTCAGGCGCTTGATCGCGCCGTCCTTGCCGGCGGTGTCGCGCCCCTCCAGCACGATGACCACGCGCGAGCCATGCTCGATGCTCCAGGCCTGGGTCTGGACGATGGCCAGCTGGATCTGCTCCAGCTCGGCGTCATAGGTGTCGGATTTCTTTCCCATGGAAAGAGAGTGGGCCGAGGGCCGGCAGAGAGCAAGGGCGAGGGAGCCGACTGCGAAGCTGGGCGTTAAGGCGCCGGGCCCGTCCGGCCTGCGAGGGGCCGAATGAAGCGCGATGTGGCGGACATGTGGAATCTGGTGTGGGAACTGGCGCTGCTGGTCTGCGCCGGCTTCGCCTTGCTGAACGCCTTTGCGCCGCCCCAGGACCTGCCGTGGAAGCCGCTGGATCTGGATCGCCCACTGGGCCGCGCGACCACCGCAAAGGTCGCCGCCTTCGACGTGCCGACCGCCGCCACGCCCGAAGCAGTCGAGGGCGCGACCGAGGCCTGTATGCAGGCGCTGCGCAATGCGGGGGTTCGGGTCGAACGCGCGCCCGACCGCGACGACGGCGGCTTCTGCGTGGTGCGCGGGGCGGTGCGGATCACGGGCGGCGAGGTGACGCCTCTGGCGCCGGCCGATGTCGTCATGCAGTGCCCGCTAGCGGTCCGCTATGTCATCTGGGATCGACAGGTGCTGCGCCCGGCCTCGCGCGACATTCTGGGCTCGGCGCCCGCGCGGGTCGACAACTACGGGACCTATTCGTGCCGCCGCATCTACGGCTCACAGGACGAGGCGGAGCGGCCCAGCGAACACGCCAAGGCCAATGCGCTGGATGTCGCAGCGGTGACCTTGAAGGACGGCCGGACCGTCAGCGTGCTGAACGACTGGCGCGGCGACGGGCCGGCGGGCGAGTCGGGCGGCCGCTTCCTGCACGCCCTGCGCGACGGGGCCTGCCAGCTGTTTTCAACGGTCCTGACGCCCGATTACAACGCCGCCCACGCCAACCATCTGCACATCGACGGGGCCGCGCGGGGCCTGTGTCGTTAAGCCTGAATGCGTCTGGTGCGACTCGCTTTGCTGTTGACCGTCTGGAAAAGCCGGGTGACAACATCGCTGCAGTCCGGATTTCGCGTGGGGTCCAAACCCGCGTTTCGCTCCTTCGCCTGAACGAGCTGTCCAGATGGATTGTCGGGTCACCTCGTGAGGGATCCGCCTGGAAAAGCGCGTTTACGGAGACGCAGACATGGCGACCGGCACGGTCAAGTGGTTCAACCCCACCAAGGGCTACGGCTTCATCCAGCCCGATAGCGGCGGCTCCGACGTGTTCGTTCACGTCACCGCCGTTCAGAAGGCCGGACTTCAGGGCCTCGATGAGAACGCCAAGGTCGAATACGAGCTGGAAAACCAGCGCGGCAAGACTTCGGCGATCGACCTCAAGGTTCTTTAAGTCGATCCAGCCTTCAAGGCTTAGAGGCGGGCGCGGGAGTTTCTCCCGCGCCCGTTTTGTTTTTTGGGCTACCGCGCTTCGCGCTGCTTGAGCCCGTCGGGCTTCGCCCTCTGTGACCGCTGCGCCAGGACGATGGCGCCCAGCACCAGGGCGCCGCCCAGGGCCTGGATCGGCGTCAGGGTCTCGCCGAAGATCCACCAGCCCAGCAGGCCCGCGACGACCGGCTGGATCAGGATGGTCACGGCCGTGACCGAGGCCGGAAGCTTGCCCAGCGCCCAGGCCACGCCGCCTTGTCCGAAGACGTGCATCACGCCCATGGCCACGCAGGCGGCCCAGCCGGCCGGTCCGGCGGGTATGACAGCCTCGCCCAGCGCCAGGGCGACAATCAGCAGCAGGGGCGCGCCCAGCAGCGTCGCCCAGAAGGTCACCCGCATCGCGCCGGCCGTGCGTCGCGCCGCCTGAACCGCCAGGAAATAGCCCGAGTACCAGACCGCCACCGACAGGGAGAACACGTCGCCCAGCATCGGATTGGTCCCCTGTCCGCCGTCCGCGCCCGCCGCCATGGCGAAGGCGCCGCCCATGGCCAAGGCCAGGGCCAGGATGAACAGCCGGTGCGGCCGCTCCTTCAGGACGAACCAGCCGAACAGGGTCACGACAACCGGCGTCAGGTTGCACAGCACCGTCGCGTTTGCGACCGAAGTCATGACGATGCCGTAGTGCCAGAAGCTGAGGTCCAGGGCGAAGAATAGGCCCGCCAGCAGCGCCCATTTTGACGGCGCGCCAACGCCGCCCGGCTCGCGCGCCGCCAGGATCGTCAGCAGGGGTAAGGCGAACAGGAACCGCCAGAACCCCGCCGCCGCCGGCCCCGTCTCGGTCAACCGCACCAGAATGGGCGCCAGGCCCAGCACGCTGGCGGCGATCAGCAGAACGATCAGCGCGAAGGCGCGCGAGGAGGGGCGAAAGGCCAGGGCGGACATGGCCCGGCTCTTACGACGCCCTGCGACCTGACGCCACAGGCGCCGTTGGCTCTGACCTCAAACGAGCGGGTCGATGCGCGCCCGCAGCACGACGCTGAGGCCCGGCGCGCGATCGCGATAGTCGATCGTCCCGTCCAACTGACCGACCAGGCTCTTGATCATCATCGAGCCGAACCCCTTGCCGGCCAGATGCCCGCCAGCGCCCTCGTCCTCCACCGTCATGCGGAAGAAGGCGCCGTCTTCTTCGAACCGAATGCAGAGCGGGCCGGGCTTGCCGCCATAGGCGTATTTCTGGGCGTTGATGATCAGTTCGGTCAGGATCAGGCCGATGGTGATGGCGCGGCCCGGCTCGATGCAGACGGGATCCAGGTCCGTCTCCAGGGCCGCAACCCAGTCGGGCCCCATGCTGGAGCCCAGATCGCCGATCAACTCGCCGATATAGCGGCTCATGTCGATGGTCGTGACCTGGTCGCTCAGATAGAGCCGACTGTGGACGGCGGACACGGCGCGCACGCGACGGCGCGCCTCGTTCAGCGCCATCGCGGCCGATCCGCCCGCCTGTTCTCGCGCCTGAAGGCCCAGGAAGCTGGACACCAGCGTCAGGCTGTTCTGAACCCGGTGGTTTACCTCGCGGATCAGATATTGCTGCTGCTCCAGCCGCAGATCGCGCTCGGACAGGCGGTCCTGCAGGGATCGGTTCAGCCGGCGGATCTGATGGACGGCGGCATAGTCGGCCAGGGCGTCCCTCAGCCGCGCGGCGGACTCGACGGCGGCCGGACCCCAGCGGTGCGCGCGGCCCGAGACTGTGTCCGACCAGCTTTCGAACGAGGCGCGCGGCGTCAGAATGGCGTTGGGGCCCGTCTTCTCCGCCGTCGCGGGATTGCCGGCCCAGCGCACCGTCTCCAGCACCTCCGAGCGGAACCACAGCAGCGACACCGGCTGATCGAGAGGTAGGGTGACGGCCAGCAGCCCGCTGGCGTGCGTTTTCCACGCCTCGGCGGCCGGCAGGATCGAGGACAGGTGATGCGACGAGACGGGGCGCAGGCCCGGCCGTCCCGCGACCCAGGCGGCGATGGCGCGTACGCCATCTTCGGGCGGCGTATAGCCGAAGGTCTGGATGTCGCCCTCGCTGACGATGGCCAGACCGTCCGCGCTGGTCAGCTGCATCAGGGCGTCGGCTTTTTCGCCCAGCGCCTCTCGCATCGGCCGGTCCGGCGACAGCCGCGACAGCAGTTCGTCCTCCATCCGACGCAGGCGCGTACGCTCGCGATAGAGATCGGCGTCGCTCCTGGATTTCAGCTGTCGCGCCAGATTGCGGGCCAGAGCCGTGCAGCCCACGCGCAACTCATAGGGCAGCAGTTTGGGCGAGGCGTTGTGGCAGGCCACCAGCCCCCACAGGGCGTCATCGACGATGATCGACACGGACGCCGAGGCCCGAACGTCCATATTGCGCAGATATTGCAGATGGATCGGCGACACCGAGCGCAGGCCGCTGTCACTCATGTCCAGCGGCGCCTCGCCGGGCGCAATGGGGCGCAGGGGCTGGGGCGTGTAACGGCTATCGGGAATGACCCGCACCGGGTTGCGCAGATAAAGGGCGCGCGCCTGCTGGGGGATATCGGTGGCGGGGAAATGGTGATTTAGGAAGGAGCCGGAGCCATCGGCGCGGCTTTCGGCGACGACCTGACCCGCCTCGTCGTCTTGGAAGCGATAGATCATCACCCGGTCGAAACCGGTCAGGCGACGGAAGGCGTCCGCCGCCCGCTCGCACACCGTCTGGATCGTCACCGCCCGTTCCAGCGCGGCGCCGGCGGCGTCCAGACTGGCGATCAGATCGACGCCGAGCCGAGCCTGCTGCGAGCTCTGCTCGACCTCGATGATCATCAGATCGTTGATCGCGCCGGCGGTCGTGCCGGGCGCGCGGTGCACCACGACGTCGTATTCCAGACGATTGGTCGCGCGCCAGCGACAGGCGAAGCCGGCCTCCTGATGCGCGGCCATGGCGCGCACGGCCCGGTCGGCGACATCGCCGAGCACGTCGGCGACGGTGCGGTCGATCCAGACCTTGGGGCCGGTCAGTTCCTCGATCGCGCCCGCCCCCTGCCGGATGGTCAGGGATTGCAGATCCAGCACCAGCATGAAGCCGTGCGGCTGGATCGATTGAGGAATATGGATCGGCTCGCGATCACACTCGTTCAGCGCGGTGTCGGCCAGGTCGAGCGTCTCGGTCATGCCGCGACCTCCTGCGGCTGGGGGTGCAAGGTGCGGTGGGCGAAGGCGAAACCGTCGATGCCGCCCTTCACCACCTGATCGATCGTGACAAGGCCGCTAGCGCAGGCCCGGTCCAGCAAATCCATGAAGGCGCGCCAGCGTGCGCCGGTCTCTTCGCCATAGGGATCCAGAAAGCCGAGGCCCTCCAGATCGCGACCCTCGGCGGCCAGCCGCCGTCGTATGATCCGACCGCCCAGCATCGATCCTTCAGCCACATAGACCCATCCCAGGGCTTCGCCGGCCGAGGCGGGCGCAGCCGGACGCGCGGGCGAGGGAATGCGCTGGCCCAGTATGGTCAGGTCCTGGGCGATCCCATGCGCGCGTGATCGCGGTTCGAAATCGGCGTCCAGTTCAGCGTTCAACGCCGCCACCAGCGGATGGCTGAGCGGCTCCAGTCCGGCATGGAAGCGGTGAAACGCCGCCACGGTCGCCGCCCGCGTGGCGGGGTCCGACAGACGCGGCTCGATCCCGGCCTGGACTTCCAGGGTTTCGTGGGCTGAGGCGGTGGCTTCCCGAAGAGCGAGAAGGGCAGGGGAAGCGATCATGGGGCTCAGATTAACACACTGTCTTGTCTTGTCGATTTGCACAGGCCAGAAGGCGCGGACCACCACGGAACGGCCCAGACCGCGTGGCGTTCACCAGCGACCTTCTCATCTCCCTCTGATCGGCGGATTTTCATGAAACTGCGCGTCCGCGCCGAACTCGTCTATCGTTTCGATCCGCCGACGGACGCCATCTACAAGATCCAGGTCGCGCATTGGCCGGGCCAGGACATCCTGGAAGAGACCCTGACCTTCGACCCGCCGGTTGATTTTCACGAGGACGAGGACATCGATTTCGGCGCCCGCACACTGCGCTGCCACGTCGAGGGCGAGGTCAAGCTGACCTATGAGGCGGTGGTCGAGAACGGCGTGTTGAAGGGCCTGCCGCCCAGCGTATCCCAGCATGACTGGGGCGAGTTGCCCGCCGAGGTCCTGCCCTATCTCCAGCCCAGCCGCTATTGTCCGTCGGACCAGTTCGGCCGCTTCGTGACGCGCGAGTTCGGCGACACGGCGGGCGGCGCGCGCGTGCTGGCGATCCTGAACTGGATCACCGAGAACGTCGATTACGAGCACGGCGTGTCGGACACCGAAACCACGGCGGCGCGCACCTTCATCGACCGGGCCGGCGTGTGCCGCGACTTCACTCATTTGGGCATGACGCTATGCCGGGCTTCGGGCATTCCTGCGCGCGCGGTCAGCGCCTTCGCTCACCAACTCAGCCCGCCCGACTTCCACGCTATCTTCGAGGTCTGGCTGGACAACGGCTGGTGGCTGGTCGATCCGACGGGCCTGGCGCCGGTCGAGGGTCTGGTGCGGATCGCCTGCGGGCGCGATGCGGCGGACATCGCCTTCCTGACGACCCAGGAGCGCTGTCAGATGGTGCGCCAGTCGGTGACGGTGGCCGAGGCCTGACCGGCCGCTACTTCGCCTTCTGCGTCGCCTTGTAGGCCTGAAGCGCGTCGATCACGTCCATCTGGCGCAGCACCTTGTTCTGCGGATCGATCAGGACATGGGCGCCGGCCGGAACCGCGATCTGGCCGCGCCCGCCCGTCATGGCCACGGTCTGAACGCGCCCGTCGATCTCGACCTCCAGCGGCATGGGGAAGACGCCGCCGTCGCCCGTCGTCCACTCCAGCTTCAGCCCATCGCCGTCGCGCGTCTGGGTCAGCACCGGCAGGGCGGCGTTGTAGAGATAGCCGCGGAAAAACCAGCCATAGTCCTGGCCCGTGATGTCATTGATGATCGCGACGAAGTCGCCGGTGGACCGGTACAGCGGCGCGAAATTGCCCGGCCGGGGGTCAGGCCGGCCATAGACCAAGCGGGTGACCGCCTGATGGAAGGCGGCGTCGCCGATCAGCATCCGCAGCGAATGGCTGATCAGCGAGCCCTTGTTGTAAATGTCGAGACCCGGTCCGACGTCGCCCTTGTAGACCTCGTCCTCGGTCTTGGGTATGCCTGAGACGACGGGATATGTGTTGATCAGCCCCTCGCGCTGATTGGCCAGTTCCCGGTGCATGTAGCGGTCGCCCAGCAACCAGCGCGCATAGAGCGGCTGCATATAGCTGCCCAATCCTTCGTGCAGCCACATGTCGTCGGCGTTCTGGTTGGTCAGCTGGTTGCCGAACCATTCGTGGGCGAACTCGTGCTGCAACAGCCAGTCATAGCCCCGGCCGTCGATCTTGTAGCCGTTGCCGTAGGCGTTGATCGTCTGGTGCTCCATGCCCAGGTGCGGGGTCTCGACCACCCCCATCTTCTCATCGCCAAAAGGGAAGGGGCCGACGGTGGCTTCGAAGAAGTCCAGCATCTTGGGGAACTGAGCGAACAGGCCCTGGACCTGTTCGGGTGTGTCCGATTTCAGATGCCAGTAGCGCATGGGGATCGTGTTGCCGAACCGGCTGGCGTACTCACCCGACACCTCTTCATAGGGCCCGACGTTCAGCGCGATGGCGTAGGTGTTGGGCGATTTCGCCGACCAGTTCCAGGTGGTCCAGCCGTCGCCGTGATCGACCTTGCCTAGGAAGCGGCCGTTGGACGGCGCAGACAGGGCGGACGGCACGGTGATGTGCAGGTCGACCCGGCCCGGCTCGCCATGCGGGCTGTCGATGCAGGGCCAGAAGATGTCGCAGCCCTCGCCCTGAACCGCCGTGGCGATCCATGGCTCGCCCGACGGCGCGGTGGACCAGACGAAGCCGCCGTCCCACGGCGCGCGGGGCGCCACCCGCGGCCGGCCGGCATAGGCGACGCGCAGGGAAACCGACCGGCCCATGGCCAGGGTCTCGGGCAGTTGTACCGTCAGCCGGCCCTCAGGGTTGGACCAGCGATCGACGGCGACTTCGACCCCGTCGATCTGGACCGAGGAAATGTTCAGCAGCGTGTCCAGTTCGACGACCAGAGCGGTCAGGGGCGCCTTCGCGGTGAAGTCCAGCACGGCGACCGCGTCGATGGCCTTGTCGTCGGGCAGGACCTTGATCGACAAATCGGCCTTGTCGAACTGCATCGCCTGCTGTTCCGGCGTCAGCGGCTGATCGGTGGCCAGGGTGAAGGCGGTCGATTCGCGTGGCGTCGGCGCCGGCTGGGCGACGGTGGCGCAGGCCGACAGCGTCAGGGCGCTGGCTGCGGCCAAAAGCAAGATCTTGATGCGCATGAAGCCGTCCCTTTCTGAGGCGACAGGCTAGCGCGGGCGGGCAATGGCGCAAAGAAAAAGGCCGGTGTTTCCACCGGCCTCTTCCAGAACTCTATGTCGCGGTCGCCGATCAGGCGGCGGCTTGTTCGGCCAGCTTGGCGCGAATCTGGCGCTTGATGCGCTGAGCGGCGATCGACAGCTGCTCGTCGCGAGCCTTGACGATGAAGACGTCCAGGCCGCCCTTGTAGTCCAGGGTGCGCAGCGCGGCGTTCGAGATGCGCAGGCTGAACGTCTGGCCCAGGGCTTCCGACGTGACCTTGACCGTCTTCAGCGACGGCAGGAAGCGGCGCTTGGTCTTGATGTTCGAGTGGCTCACGTTGTGGCCGACCATGGGGCCGATACCGGTGAGTTCGCAACGACGCGACATCGTCAGATCCTTAAGGTGCGGCGTCCAGCCCGAGCGTGGGAGAGGACGCATGAAACAGTTGCGCGCGGGAACCAGCCCGCGCGAGAGGGGGCCGTATAAGGGAAGAGGCGGTTCGGCGTCAAGCCGAGTCTGGACCCATCGTCCCGCGCCTCGTTCAGCCGTCATTCAAATGCCGCCCTGTATGGCCCATATGATGACGACCTCAAAAGAGACCCAAGCAGAACAGAAGGCTTCCATGTCCCGTCCGTCCTTGATCGATCGCCTGCCCAAGCGCGCGCTCGCCGTCCTAGCCCCGGTGATGGCCGGCGGCTTCATGCTGGCCTCGCCCGCCATCTCCCCGGCCCAGACCGCCGCCCAGACCGAAGTCCTGCCCGGCTATTGGGAATACACCACCAGCGCGGTGGGCCAGCGCGACACCGAGCAGAAATGCGTGCGGCCCAGCGAGATCAACCGATTCTTCGGCGGCCTGTCGACCAACAAGTGGCGCTGCACCTATCCGACCCGCGTGGTCGGCAACGGCAACGCCCGCTTCGAGGGAACCTGCCAGGATCGCAAGGGCCGTCGCATTGCCGTTCGCCTGAACGGGACCTACACGGAAACCAGCTTCAGCTTCCGCGGCGGCGCCCAGATCGTGCGCGGCACGCCCTATATCCCCGCCAGCATCACGGCGCGCCGCATCAGCGCCCAGTGCCCGGCCAACGCCGAATACTTCTGACAGCGGCTCTGCGACGCATCAAAAAAGGCCCCGGATCGCTCCGGGGCCTCTTCTTTAGTCCGAAACTGAAGCTTAGGCGGCTTCGGCGGTCGGGACCGGCTTCTTGGCGCTGAGCGACTTGGCAAGCAGCTCGACGGCGGCGTCCTTGTCGATCTTGTTGGCGGCCGCGACTTCGCGCGCCATGCGGTCCAGGGCCGATTCATAGAGCTGGCGCTCCGAATAGGACTGTTCCGGCTGGGTGTCGGCGCGGTGCAGGTCGCGGACCACTTCGGCGATGGAGATCAGGTCGCCGGAGTTGATCTTGGCTTCGTATTCCTGGGCGCGACGCGACCACATGGTGCGCTTGATGCGCGCGCGGCCCTTCAGTGTGGTCAGGGCCTTGGTCACGACGTCGTCGGCGGCCAACGAACGCAGACCGGCCGTCACGGCCTTCTTGGTCGGGACGCGCAGGGTCATCTTTTCGTGGTCGAAGGTCACGACATAGACCTCCAGCGACATGCCCGCGACTTCTTGGGTCTCGATCGCCGCCACCTTGCCGACGCCGTGCGCCGGATAGACGACCGCGTCGCCAACCTTGAACTCCAGACCAGTCTTGCTCGTCATAATCGTCCTTTCCCGGTCAGGGCCGGGCGAAACGAAGGCGCAGGAAACGCAAACAGGATCTCATCCGCCGGATCGCTCCGTCGGAGGAGATGATGTCAGGCGTCAAAAGCGGAAACGGATCACCAAACCTCTGGCCGATCCCGTCTAGGGCGGGATTCTGTCGCAAACACGGGCGGCGCGAAGATTTCGCGGACCGCCCGATCCAATGAAACAGAACCTATCACAAATCTGCGGAATTTCAAAACGTCCACAGGGCGGACGTGCAAATGCGGCAAGGCTTGAGCGCCGCCAGTCCTGAAATCAGGAACCCTTGCCCGGCTTGGGGCTGAAGTATTTCTCGTATTTGCCCGTTTCGCGCTCGTACTGCTCGCGATCGGCGGGGGGCGTGCCCTTGACGGTGATGTTGGGCCAGACCTTGGCGTATTCCGCGTTGACCTGAAGCCATTTGCCGTCGGGCTCGTCCTCGGTGTCCGGCACGATGGCGTCGACCGGGCATTCCGGTTCGCACACGCCGCAGTCGATGCATTCGTCGGGTGCGATCACCAGAAAGTTCTCGCCTTCGTAGAAACAGTCCACAGGACACACCTCGACGCAGTCCATGAACTTACATTTCACGCAGGCGTCGGTGACGATGTAGGTCATTGGGCGAAAAACGGGTGTCGGTCTGTGGGCGGGAGGCCTGCGACATGGCGGCCACGCAACCAACTGTCAACAGCGCGGCTTAAGGCGAGAGCCATTCGCAGCGCCTTGACAGAACGGCGCCTAATCGCAACTGTATTGATTGCATATCCGCCCCATCGACAGGAAATCCCTATGCGCACCTCCTTCATGAAATACGCCGTCGCCGGCGCGGCCGCCCTCAGCCTGGTCGCAGGCGGCGCGGTCGTGGCTCAGGCCGCTCTGACCAAGAACCCCGCCGAGGTCACCTCCGGGACCTACGATCTGGATTCCGGCCACGGCAAGATCACCTGGTCGGTCAATCACTTCGGTCTTTCGACCTATACGGGCCAGTTCGTGAACGTGAAGGCGGTGCTGAAGCTGGACCCGGCCAACCCCTCGGCCTCGACGCTGACCGCGACGATCCCGCTGACCGACGTGGCGCCCAACGACGACCGTCTGAAGGCCCACCTTCAGACCGCCGACTTCTTCGACACCGCTAAATATCCGACGGCAACCTTCGTCTCGCGCTCGGTCACGGTCGACGCCGATGACGCCAACGAGGCGACCGTGGTTGGCGATCTGACCCTGAAGGGCGTGACCAAGCCCGTCACCATCGAGGTCGAGTTCAACGGCGCCGGAACCGTCATGGGCGCCTACAAGGCCGGCTTCGACGGCGAAGCCACCATCAAACGCTCGGACTTCGGCATCAACTACGCCCTGCCGGCCGTCTCCGACGAGGTGAAGCTGCACATTGAAGGCGAGTTCGTCATTCAGAAGTAGGGCCTGCCGCGCTTCGCGTGACTTGAGGCGGCTCTTTTAAGCCTACCGCGCTGCGCGCGACTTGAGGCCATTTAGACCGTCAGCGAATACAGGGCGCGGGCCTCCTCTGCGGGTCCGCGCCTTTCGCCCAGCCCCTCGACCTTCAGGCTGGTGACGCGTCCGTTCTGGGCGAAGGTCAGCAGGTCGCCGACGTGAACGCACCGGCTGGGCTTGTCGAGCCGCGTCTCGCGCCCCTGATGCGTCAGCCGCACCGCACCCCGCTCCACCAGACCGGCCGCCAGGCCGCGCGTCTTTACGAACCGCGCGCGCCACAGCCAGATGTCGATGCGACAGGCGTTCTCGTTCAAGCCTTCGCCTTTCGACGCGGACGACGACGCTTGGGCCGCGCCGGGGGCGCCTCCGTCAGGGCGGCGAGGGCGGCGAAGGGCGAGTCCTTGACGATCTTGGGCGCTGCGCCCGGCTTGTCGGGCAGGCGGGCGCGTTCGATCTTCAAGGCGGCGATGATCTGTTTGGCCTGATCGGCGCGCCAGCCCAGATCGGTCAGGGCCTCGTCGGACAGTCGGCCGTGATTGGCGGCCCGCAGCTCGGCCATCTTCTCCAGCGTCTCGACCGGCGCCAGCCACCGTCCCGCCAATCGTAATCCATGCGCGGACAACAGACGCGCCGAGGGCGGCTCCACCGGCGCGGGGATCAGATCGGGCGTGGCCGGGATCAGCGGCGCGGCGACAAAGGCCTGGGCGAAATGGCGGGCGCGCGGCTTCTGAAGGCCAGGCAGCCAAACCGAATGCCCCCCGATGCGGATGGCGAAACTGCGCAGCGTGCGGCGCTCGACCTGACTGAGCGCGGCCAGATCGCGCTCGACCTCGCGCCGGTCGATCACGCCGCCGGCCTCGATCAGACGGAAGGCGATGCCGCGCGGAAGGCCCTTGAGCGCGCCACTCTCGACCGCCTGACGCAGCCGTCGCAGATCACGCAACGCACGGCCCGCTTCCGCCGCCAGCCACGCCTCGATCCGGCGCTGGGCGCGCTCGCGGGCGGGCGTCGGTCCCAGATCGCCGAGCAGGCGCACGGAGGGCGTAAAGGGATCGACCCCCTGCGGCGTCGCATTGATCTGCGCCGTCAGCACGCCGCGCCACAGCACCGCCCCGTCCGGCGTGACCGAAAACCCGTCGTCGGTCTCGGCCGCCAGACGCCCCAGCCGTCGATTGATCTCGGGCGTCACCGCACGCACGGCGGCCTGGCGCAGGGTGCGATCCTCCAGAGCCGAAGAGCCCTTCTCCATCTGGAACCGCACGCCCTCCAGCTGGCCGACGACCTGACCCTCGACGGTGACCTCCCCGTCTTCGGCGACGCCAGCAAACGTGTCTTCGCGCACGTTCAGCGCCCGCATCAGGGCGGTGGTTCGGCGATCCACGAACCGGGCGGTCAGCCGCTCGTGTAGTACGTCGGACAGCCGGTCCTCGAGCGCGCGGGTCTTGTCGCGCCAGCCTTGCGCGTCGTGAACCCAGTCCGGCCGGTTGGCGATGTAGGACAGGGTGCGCACTGCCGACAGCCGCGCCGACAGCTGGTCGATCTGACCGTCGTCGCGATCCACGAAGGCGAAGCGCGGCGCCATCCAGTCGTCGGTCAGCCGGCCGCGCTTGCCGGTCAGGGCGTGGAAGACGTCCTTGGCCAGCCGGGCGTGTTCATCCAGCGTCGTCTTCTGGAAGTCGGGCAACTGGCACGCCTCCCACAGACGCATGACCGCCCCGCGCGAGCGCCCGATGCGGGCCACCTCCTCGTCCTTGATCAGGCGACGCAGCAGGGTCTCGTCCAGCGCCTCCGCCGTTAGGCTCAGCCCCGAACGCTGGGGCGTCACCGTCAGCGAGCGCAGCAGATCGGGCAGGGTGTCGAAATCCAGCCGGGCGTTCCGCCACTCCGCCGCCTCGATCGGATCGAACCGATGCTCGACCACCTGTTCGACCAGGTCGGGGTCCAGATCCTCGGCCTCGGCCGTGACGCCGAAGGTGCCGTCGCGCAGATGCCGGCCGGCCCGCCCGGCGATCTGGCCGATCTCATGGGCGTAAAGCCAGCGGGTGCGCCGCCCGTCGAACTTTCTCAGGCCCGCGAAGGCGACATGGTCTACATCCATGTTCAACCCCATGCCGATGGCGTCGGTGGCGACCAGGAAATCGACCTCGCCCGACTGATACAGCGCCACCTGGGCGTTGCGGGTGCGGGGCGACAGACTGCCCATCACCACGGCCGCCCCGCCGCGCTGACGCCGGATCAGTTCAGCGATGGCGTAGACCCGGTCGGTCGAGAAGGCGACGATTGCGCTGCGGCGCGGCAGGCGGGTCAGCTTCTTGGAGCCCGCATAGGACAGGGTGGATAGCCGGTCGCGCGTCACGATCTCCACGTCCGGCACCAGGCGGCGGATCAGCGGCTCCATGGCGCCAGCGCCCAGGAACATCGTCTCGAACCGGCCGCGCGCGTGCAGCAGCCGCTGGGTGAAGACGTGGCCGCGTTCGGGGTCGGCGACCAGCTGGATTTCGTCGATGGCCAGAAACTCGACCGACCGCTCCAGCGGCATGGCCTCGACGGTGCAGACGAAATAGTGCGGGCGCGGCGGGACGATCTTTTCCTCGCCGGTGATCAGGGCGACGGCCGCCGCGCCGCGCTGTTTGACGATCCGCTCATAGATCTCGCGGGCCAGCAGGCGCAGGGGCAGGCCGATCATGCCCGAGGCGTGACCCAGCATCCGCTCGACCGCCAGATGGGTCTTGCCAGTGTTGGTGGGCCCCAGGACCGCAGTCACGCGGGACGGGGCGAGGCCTGCGGACCGGTCGCTCATGTCGCGACTAAGGTGGCGACGAATCTCGTCCGGCTCAAGCGTCGCCGGCGCGCATTCCGATCCGGACCAGGGTGGACAGGTTCGCGGCCTGCATTTTCGTCATCACCTTGGCGCGAAAGATTTCCACCGTGCGCGGGCTGATCTCCAGCCTTTGCGCGATTTCCTTGTTGGAACAGCCGTCGATCAGGGCGTCGAAGACCTGCCGTTCGCGCGGGGTGAGGGTGTCCAGTCGGGCCTTGGCGTCCTCGCGCGCGATCCGCTCGGCCTCCAGACTGGTCAAGGAGGCCAGGCAGCTGGAAACCGCGTCCAGCATTCGCTGCGGATCGAACGGCTTTTCGACGAAATCTACGACGCCCGCCTTCATCAACTGAACCGCCAGCGTCACCTCCCCATGACCCGTGATGACGATCACCGGCCAGGTGTCGCCGCGCAGGCTTTTCAGACGCCCGACCAGCTCGGAACCCTGAAGCCCCGGCATCCGCACATCGGTAATGACGCAGGCGCTGCGGTCTTCGGGCAGATTGTCCAGGAAGTCGTCGGCGCTGACGAAACTGCGCGCCCGATACCCAGCCCCGCGCAGCATCAGCACCAGGGCGTCGCGCATGGCGGGGTCGTCATCGATGATGAAAACGGAGTGCGGGCTCATCAGATTTCGGACTCCGTGGGACGCGGCAGACGAAACGAAAAGGTCGCTCCACCCTGAGAATTCCGGCTGACGACCAAGGTCGCGCCATGGCTCTCGACGATTGAACGCGTGACCGACAGCCCCAGACCCATGCCGCCGGCCTTCGTCGTCGCCATCGGGTGAAAGATGCTGTCGATTCTGTCTTCGGGGATGCCGTCGCCATTGTCGCACACCGCGATCTCATAGCCGTCCGCGCCCAGCGTCCGGCCGGTCACCGTCACGCGTGCGCCCTCGCGTCCGATGACGGCGTCCACGGCGTTGCGCACCAGATTGGCCAGCGCCTGCTGAATCTGGATGCGGTCGGCCAGAACCTGATCGTCGTCCTCTTCCACATCCAGAGCGATCGTCGTGTCGGTGTCCTGTCCCGTCAGGGCGAAGACCGGCGCCAGGTCGAGGACGATCAGCGAGGCGCGCTCTTCGGTAAAGGACCGCGAACCTGTCGCGACCTGTTCGCGCATGCGCCGAATGATGTCGCCCGCGCGCAGCAACTGCGTCTTGGCCAGGTCGATGGTCTTGGCCGGCCCTTCCGCGACCGTTCCCAGCCGGGTCAGTTCGGCCTGGCCGGCATGCAGATACACGGTGGCGGCGGTCAGCGGCTGGTTCAGTTCGTGGGCCAGGGTCGCGGCCATTTCCCCCATTGAGTTCAGACGCCAGACGCTGCTGAGCTTGTCGTTCAGATCGCGCTCGCCCTTGCGGATCGTCTCGGCCTGGCTCTGATCGCCCAGCGTCAGCACGATGTGTTCGGGAGCGATGTCGTCAGGCAGGACATTGGCGTGGAGCGTCAGCGACGGCCCGGGTGTATTTATACTGCCGCTCGTCCAAGGTCCGGAGGACGGGCCCAGAACCTCGCCCCCTTGGCGAGCCTTCGCCAGGGCCGCATCGTCGAAGCCGGGCAGTAGCGATCCGAAAGGCTGCGCCATCGCCGCGTCTCGATCCACACGCAGCAGATCGGCGGCGGCCGGGGTCACGCGGCGCGTCCGCCCCTCACGATCCAGCGTCACGATCGGCGTCGTGGCCACAATGGTGTCGAGCAGCATCTCGCGCAGCGCCAAGTCACGCGTCAGGGCGCGGGCCTGTTCCAGGGCGTCGATTAGCCGACGACAGACCTCTGCGATGACCCAGGCGATGACCGCAAAAAGCGCGGCGTTGGTCGCCGCATCCAGCACGCTTTCGCGATGCACCAGCCACAGATTAGCCCCGATGGCCAACAGGATCGCCAGCACGACCGCCCCCCTTTGCGCCAGCAGAGCCGTAACAATCACCGCCGGGACCAGCGGCAGATAATAGAAGTTTCCAAACGGTTCGAGCGCGCTACGAACCAGCGTCGCCACAAGGACAGCCAGGCACGCGATCAAGACCCCGCTCCACCATGTCCTGGACCTGAAGATCATGTCTTCGTGATGTTCCTGGGCCGCTGGATATATTTCACCGGAGTATGAATTGGGATGCGAGAACTCGCCAAAACTTGGGCTGACGGGCGTCGCCGCTTTTCTGACAACTTTTGTATAGGCTCGTTTCGACTACGTGAACATACGTATTCGCTCAAAATCGGTTTGGAGTGACGAGCACCCCTGCCGATGACGCAGCCCGGAGGCCGCGCGACACTCCTCACGGGTTACGCAATCCTACATACAGTCCGGTTCAGATTTAATATTAATCATCGCCTCATCCTTGGGCTTCAGAATGCAGAAGCTTCAGGGATCACCATGTTTCGTTCGTCAGCCTTCTTTGTTGTCGCGGCAGTAGGCCTCGCAACACCGATCACGTCCCAGGCCCAATCGTTCGGCCTCGATGTCGGTGTCGCCAGCCAATATGTCGGCAAAGGGCTGGGCAAGAGCAATCAGGACGTTGCGCCTTTCGCCAAGGCCGAAGCCGGCTTCGGCGAAGGCTACGCCAGCGTCTTCGTCTCTGACGCCGCCGGATCTCAAGGCTACGACATGGAAATCGTCAGCATGGTCGGCTGGCGCCCCAAGGCGGGCGGTTTCACCTTCGATCTGGGGGTCATGAACCGCGACCTGCCAGGGTCGCGCGCCGGCGTCGACAAAAACTATTGGGAATATCAGGCAGACGCTTCACGCAAGCTGGGCCCCGTGGCGACGCGCCTGCGCGTCAACTATTCGCCCGACGGCTTTGCGGCGACGAAAGAGGCTTGGTGGCTGGAGTTGCAAGGCACGGTCGCCGTCGCCGCCAAGACAAAGATTTCGGCCGGAGTCGCCAACCGCATGGCCGACGGCGGTGTCGATTACAACGCCTGGAACGTCGGCGCCAAACAGAAGCTGACCGACGCCTTGGCCGTCGATCTGCGCTGGTACGACACCGACCGCCACAGCGCAGGCGAACCCTATGAGGGTCGTCTCGTCGCCGCCGCCACCTATTCGTTCTGAGTTACCGATCCACCGGGGGATGCTGAGTTGAAGTTGATTGAAAATATGCCCGTCGGCCGCAAGCTGTTCGCGGCCTTTGGTCTCGTTTTGGCGGCGATCGCCGTCATGGGCGTCCTCGTCGTCACCAGCCTGCTCCAGCTGGAGAAGGCCGGCGAAGTGCGTACGGTGGAAAACCAGGTCAATCGCACCACGGCGACGGCCGAGTTCTACGTGGCGCGCCAGGAGAACGCCTTCCGCGGTTACCTCCTGTCTCAGGACCCCTACTACATTGAGCGCGTCGATGCGCACCGGGCCAAGTTCTTGGCGGCCATGGACGATCTGCGCGGCGAACTGCCCGCTGATCGCGCCACCCTGGTCGACAAGGCGGTTGAGGCGAATGCGACCTGGTACAAGAACGTCGTTGAAACCGGCTCGGCGATGGTGCGCGATGGTCGCGCGGCCCAGGCTGTTCAGATGGTCGGCCGCAACGGAACGGCCGACAACTACGTCGCGCCGGTCGAAGACACGATCGACCAGATCAAGACGGCCAACGATGTGGCGCGCAAGGCCTCGACCGAAGCTCAGGCCGCCGCCAGCCGCACCGCGCTGATCGCCACGATCGTCGGTTTGATCGCAGCCTTGGTGATCGCCATCATCGCCGGTTTCGTCGCGACGCGCTCCATCGTGCGCCCGATCTTCACGATGATCGGCTATATGCAAAAGCTGATGGCCGGCGACACCGACATCAAGGTCGCCAGCGCCGAGCGCAAGGATGAGTTCGGCAAGATGGGTCAGGCCATCGTGGCCTTCCGCGACGCCGCGATCGAAAAGGTCCGCGTCGAGCAGGACGCCCTGTCGCAGCGCTCGATGTCCGAGCAGGAGCGCGCCGAACGCGAGGCCGAAAAGGCGCGCGAGGCCGCCGAAGACGCCCGGGCCATCGCAGCCTTGGGCCAAGGTCTCTCGGCCATGTCGAACGGCGATCTCACCCACCGCATCGACATCGAATTCAGCGCCAAGTCCGCTCAGCTGAAAACCGACTTCAACGCCGCCATCTCCCAGCTGCAGCAGGCCGTCTCGGTCGTGGTCAACAACGTCTCGGGCATTCGCTCGGGCGCCGGCGAAATCTCGCAGGCCGCCGACGACCTGTCGCGCCGCACCGAACAGCAGGCCGCCTCGCTGGAAGAAACGGCTGCGGCCCTGGATGAAATCACCGCCACGGTGAACAAGACCGCCTCGGGCGCCCGCCAGGCCTCCGACGTGGTTCAGGCCGCGCGCGGCGACGCCGAAAAGAGCGGCATCATCGTGCGCGACGCTGTCCAGGCCATGACCGCCATCGAAGGCTCCTCCAACCAGATCAATCAGATCATCGGCGTGATCGACGAGATCGCTTTCCAGACCAACCTTCTGGCCCTGAACGCGGGCGTTGAGGCCGCTCGTGCGGGCGAGGCCGGTCGCGGCTTTGCGGTGGTCGCCTCCGAAGTTCGCGCCCTGGCCCAGCGTTCGGCCGAAGCCGCCAAGGAGATCAAGACCCTGATCTCGGCCTCGACGGGTCAGGTCGGCTCAGGCGTCAAACTGGTCGGCGAGACCGGCGAGGCCCTGCAACGCATCGTCGACCGGGTCGCCGAAATCGACAGCCTGGTGACCGAAATCGCGGCCTCTGCCCAGGAACAGGCCGTCGGCCTGGCCCAGGTCAACACCGCCGTGAACCAGATGGATCAGGTCACCCAGCAGAACGCGGCCATGGTCGAGCAGTCCACCGCCGCAAGCCATTCGCTGGCTCAGGAGGCGGAGAGCCTGCAAGCCTCGGTCGCTCAGTTCCGCGTCGGGTCTTCGCCGTCGCGCGCCGCTGCGCCTGCGCCGGTTCGCGCGCCTGCGCCCGTCGCCAAGCCCGCTGCTCGCTCCAGCCACATGGTGGCCGCGCTGAAGACCATCGGCCGTGGCGGCGCCGCGCCCAAGCCTCAAGCCGCCGCCGTCGAAGACGGTTGGGAGGAGTTCTGATGACCGAAACCCTGATCCTGTCCGACGTGCTGGACCTGAATGCGGCCGAACCGCTGAAGGCCGAACTGCTGGCCCTGCGCGGTCATCCGGTGATCGTGGACGCCTCTGCGGTCCAGCGCCTGGGCGGCCTGTGCCTGCAGATCCTGCTGTCGGCGCGAAAGACGTGGGCGGCCGACGGCGTCAACCTAAGTTTAGGGTCTGTGTCCCAATATTGGACGGAACAATGGGCGGCCTATGGCGCGCCGGACTTCAACACCGAGGGGGCGTTGGCATGACCAAGACCGTTCTGACGATCGACGATTCACGCACCATGCGCGACATGCTGCTGATGGCGCTGGAAGACGCGGGCTATACCGTGATCCAGGCGGTGGACGGCGTGGACGGTCTGGAGACCCTGGCGTCCAAGGGCGCCGACGTCATCATCACCGACATCAACATGCCGCGCATGGACGGCTTCGGCGTCATCGAGGGTGTCCGCGCCGATCCGAACCACCGCACGACCCCGGTGCTGGTGCTGACGACCGAGAGCGACGTCGAGAAGAAGGCGCGCGCCCGCGCCGCCGGCGCCACCGGCTGGATCGTCAAGCCGTTCGACCCCGCCAAGCTGGTGGACGCCGTCCGCCGCGTCGCCGCCTGATCGCCTAACTCTGATCGCTGAAGCCCGCCGGACCCCGACCTAATGGACGCCTTCGAAGCCATCAAAGCCACCTTCTTCCAAGAGTGCGACGAGCTGCTCGCGGACCTGGAAGCCAAGTTGATGCTGCTTGAACAGGGTCAGACCGACCTGGAGACGATCAACGCCGTCTTCCGCGCCGTCCATTCGGTCAAGGGCGGAGCAGGGGCCTTCGGGCTGGAGGCCCTGGTCCGGTTCGCCCACGTCTTCGAGACCCTGATGGACGAACTGCGCGCGGGCCGTAAGCCGTGCGACGCCATCACCATCAAGACCCTGCTGCGCGCCTCCGACGTGCTGGCCGATCACATCCAGGCCGCGCAAGGATTGATCCCGCCGGTGGACGAAGCGCGGTCCGCCGCCCTGGTCGCCGAAATGCAGGTCCTGACCCATGGGGGCGCGGCGCCGGTCGAGGTCGAGGAAGACGAAGACGATTTCGGCTTCACCCCCATGGCCTTCGACATGGCGCTGGACGAGCCTGCGCCCCTGCCCATCGCCGATCTGGGCGCCGACCTGGGCGCCGACGCGCCGTCGGTCGGCTGGCGCATCGTGTTCAAGCCGATGGGCCGGATGTACGTGAACGCCAACGAGACCAGCCTGCTGCTGCGCGAACTGGGCCGCCTCGGCCCGGTCACGGTCGTCGTGGACGACAGCGAAACGCCGACGCTGGACGCGCTGTCGATCGAGGACGGCTGCCTGACCTGGACGGTCGATCTGGCCGCCGCCGTCGATGAGGCGGCCGTGCGCGAGGTCTTCGACTTCGTCGAAAGCGACTGCGACCTGACCATCACATCTCTGGGCGCCGGCGGTGATGAATTCGCTGCGTTCGAAGACGAACCGGCCGCCGTCCTGCCCGCCAGCGACGATCTGGACATCGCCGCCCTGTTGGCCAAGGCTTCCGGCGCCGCCGCCGAGCCGGCGGCCGAGGTCGTGCCCTTCGCTCCCTTGGAGCCCGAGCCCGCGCCGGCCCCGATCGCGGCTGCACCAGCCGTAGAGCCGGCGGCTCCCCCTGTCGCCGCACCCGTGACGGCGACGCTCGCGCCGGCTTCTGCTCCCGTTGCGCCTGCGCCGGTGACGATCCGTGTCGATCTTGATCGGGTTGATCGCCTGATCAACGTCGTCGGCGAACTGGTTATCCAGCAGGCGATGCTATCGCAGCGCGTCTTGGAAAGCGGCCTGGCCCGCTCGTCGGGCATCGCGCTCGGTCTCGAAGATTTGGAACTGCTGACCCGCGAGATCCAGGACAGCGTCATGGCCATCCGCGCCCAGCCGGTGAAGTCGGTGTTCCAGCGCATGCCGCGCTTGGTCCGCGAAGTCGCCGACATGGTCTCCAAGCAGGTCCGTCTGGTCACGGCCGGCGAGGACACCGAGGTCGACAAGACCGTGGTCGAACGTCTGGCCGAGCCCATCACCCATATGCTGCGCAACGCCATCGACCACGGGCTGGAAACGCCCGAGGAGCGCGTCGCCGCCGGCAAGCCGGCCGAGGGCACGGTGCGTCTCGCCGCCCTGCACCGCTCGGGCCGGATCGTCATCGAAATCTCCGACGACGGCCGCGGCATCAACCGCGAACGCGTCAAGAAGATCGCCATCGACAAGGGTCTGATCGCGGCCGACGCGCCCCTGACCGACGAACAGATCGACAATCTGATCTTTGCGCCGGGCTTCTCCACCGCCGCCGTCGTGTCCGACATCTCGGGGCGCGGCGTGGGCATGGACGTGGTCAAACGCTCGATCCAGGCGCTGGGCGGCCGCATCTCCATCAGCTCGGTTCCGGGCAAGGGCTCGACCTTCACCCTCAGCCTGCCGCTGACGCTGGCGGTGCTGGACGGCATGGTCGTCGCCGCCGCCGAACAGACGCTGATCGCGCCGCTGCCGGCCATCGTCGAGAGCCTGACCCCGCAAGCCGTCGACCTGCACTTCGTCGGCGGCGTGGATCCGGTGATCCGGTTCCGCGACCGCTTCCTGCCGCTGATCGACGTGGCCCTGATCATGGGCTTTAGCGAACAGCCGATGAACCCGACCGAAGGCGTCGCCGTGGTCGTCGAAACCGAAGGCGGCCAACAGGCGGCCCTGCTGTTCGACGCCATCCAGGGCCAGCGCCAGGTGGTCATCAAGAGCCTGGAAACCAACTACCAGCAGGTCGAGGGCGTCGCCGCCGCCACCATCCTGGGCGATGGCCGCGTCGCCCTGATCCTGGATGTCGACGTGCTGGTCACCGACATGCGCCGCAAATCCGTCCGTCCCGACTTCAAGCTCGCGAGCTGAACCATGACCGAAGCCAAAGATCTCCAGCGTGAACTGATCGCCTTCCGCATCGGCAGTCAGGAATTCTGCGTCGACATCATGTCGGTGCGCGAAATCCGCGGCTGGACGCCGGCGACGCCTCTGCCCCGTTCGCCGGGATACATGAAGGGCGTCATCAATCTGCGCGGCACGGTCCTGCCGATCATCGACCTGGGCGCGCGCTTCGGCCTGACGACCTCGGAACCGACGGCGCGCCACGTCATCATGGTGGCCCACATCGGCGGCCGCATGGTCGGACTGCTGGTCGACGCCGTGTCCGACATCCTGCAGATGAGCGAGGCCTCGGTCCAGCCGACGCCCGACGTCGCCAGCGATCAGGTGAAGACCTTCGTTAAGGGCATCTTCTCGATCGACGGCCGCATGATCAGCCTGATCGAACTGGATTACATCCTGCCGCAAGTCGAGGCCGAAGCCGCATGACCGCCGCCGCCGGCCGGGGATCCATCGTCGAGGGCGAGTTCGTCTTCACCGCTGAGGATTTCCGCCACATCGCCCAGATGCTGCACGCCCACGCGGGCATCGCCCTGAACGAGGGCAAGGCCGCGCTCGTGTATTCGCGCCTGGCCAAGCGCCTGCGCACCCTGGGTCTAACCAGCTTCCGCGACTACTGCGCCCTGGTCGAGGGCGTGGACGGCGTGGACGAGCGTCAGAAGATGACGGCGGCCCTGACCACTAACGTTACCCGCTTCTATCGCGAGCCGCACCATTTTGACGACCTGCGCGACCGGGTCATGCCCGAACTGGCGGCGCGCGCCCGCGCCGGCGGCCGGGTCCGCCTGTGGTCGGCGGCCTGTTCGAACGGGCAGGAGCCCTATTCGATGGCCCTGACCGTGCTGCAGGCCCTGCCCGAGGCGGCCGAGCTGGATGTGCGCATCCTGGCCACCGACATCGATCCCAATATGGTCGCCCAGGGCCATGACGGCGTCTATTCCGAAGAGGCGCTGGAGCCCGCGCCCGTCACCCTGTGGCGCAAATATTTCGACCGCGCCGATCGCGGCCAGTGGGTCGCCGGCGCCCAGCTGAAACGCCTGGTCAGCTTCAAGGAGCTGAACCTGATCGGCGACTGGCCCATGAAGGGCAAGTTCGACGTCATCTTCTGCCGCAACGTCGTCATCTATTTCGACGACGCGACCCAGGAGCGGGTGTGGAAGCGGTTCACCCCGCTGATGAACCCCGGCGCGACCCTCTACATCGGTCACTCCGAACGCGTCTCCGGCCCGGCGACCAGCCAGCTTCAGACCGCCGGCCTGACCACCTATCGCCTGGGTGGCGCATGAGCCCCGTCCGCGTCCTCGTCGTCGACGACAGCCTGACCATGCGCGGGCTGATCTCGGCCGCCCTGAAGTCGGATCCTGAGATCGAGGTCGTCGGCACCGCCGCCGATCCCATCGAGGCCCGCGCCGCGATCAAGGCGCTGAACCCCGACGTCATTACGCTCGACGTCGAGATGCCCAACATGAACGGGCTGGAGTTCCTGGAAAAGATCATGCGGCTGCGGCCGATGCCGGTGGTCATGGTCTCGACTCTGACGGCGGCGGGCACGGACGTCACCCTGGCCGCGCTGGAAATCGGCGCCGTGGATGCTGTGGCCAAACCGGCGGTCGCCAGCGTCGACGCTTTCCACGACCTGATCGGCAAGGTGAAGACCGCCGCCCGTTCGCGCGTCCGCGCCCGCGGCGATACGCCCGCCGCCGCCGAGGCGCCGCGCGCCTATCACGCCGATCCCAATCAGATTCTCGCCATCGGTTCGTCCACCGGCGGGGTCGAGGCCCTGCTGACGGTGCTCAGCGGCTTCCCGCTGGATTGCCCGGCGACCGTCATCACCCAGCATATGCCGGCGACCTTCACCGCCAGCTTCGCCGCCCGTCTGGACCGCGTCTGCGCCCCGACCGTGACCGAGGCGGTGGACGGCGCGCCGCTGAAGCCAGGCCACATCTATCTGGCCCCCGGCGGCGCAACCCATCTTGAGGTCTCGGGCGGCCTGACGCCGCGTTGCCGCCTGATCGCCAGCGATCCCGTCAACGGCCACCGCCCCTCGGTGGATGTGATGTTCGAATCCGTCGCCCGGCTGAAACGTCCGATGACCGGCGTCATCCTGACCGGCATGGGCCGCGACGGCGCCAAGGGCCTGCTGGCCATGCGCCAGGCCGGCGGCCGCACCCTGGGTCAGGACGAGGCGACCTGCGTCGTCTACGGCATGCCCAAGGCCGCCCATGAAATCGGCGCCGTGGAGCGGCAGTTGCCGCTGCACCGCCTGTCCACCGCCATTCTCGAACTGTGCGCCGATCCGGCTGCGCGGTCTGTCGCCTAATCGGGAGCGTAACCTATGCCCGCCGCCGCCTCACTTCACTGCCTGGTCGTCGATGATCAGATGACGATGCGCTCGCTGGTTCGCACCAGCCTGCAACAGCTCGGCGTGCGCGAGATCCGCGAGGCCGCCGACGGCGAAATCGCCTTGCGCGAGATCGTGTCCAAGCCCGCGCACCTGATCATCTCCGACTATAATATGCCGAACCTGGACGGTCTGGGCCTTCTGCGCGCCGTGCGCGCCCACCCGCCGACCTCCAAGACCGCCTTCATCATGCTGACGGGCCGCGCCGACCGGGAACTGGTGCAGCGCGCGGTGCAGTTCGGCGTCAACAACTATCTGGTCAAGCCTTTCACCGTCGCCCAGCTGAAGGGCAAGCTGGAAGCCGTCTTCGGTCCCCTGACATGAGTTTCGCCGCCCTGAAGGACACTGCCGAAAAACGTGTTCACGTCGGTCAGGGCGAGCACTTCATCACGTCCGATCCCAATGTCGTGCTCAGCACCATACTGGGGTCCTGCGTCGCCATGTGCGTGCGCGATCCGCTGGCGGGCGTGGGCGGCATGAACCACTTCCTGCTGCCCGAAGGCTCGGGCGCAGGGACCGACGCGGGACGTCGCTACGGCGCCTATGCGATGGAGCTTCTGATCAACGACATGCTCAAGGCCGGCGCACGGCGCGACCGGTTGGAGGCCAAGCTGTTCGGCGGCGGCCGCATGTTCGACAGCCTGCGCGACGTCGGGCGCAGCAACGCCGACTTCGCCGAGAAATTCCTGCGCGACGAAGGCATTCCTGTCGTGGGCGGCAGTCTGCGCGGCGATGGCGGACGGCGACTGCACTACTGGCCCGTCACCGGCCGCGCGCTGCAGCGCGCCGTCACCGACGTCGTCGCGCCCAAGCCCGTGCCCGTCATGGCCCCGGTCGACACCGGCGCCCTGGAACTGTTCTGAAGATGAGCGCCCCTCCCGAACACGCCGATCTGCTGGCCGCCGTCGCCGACGAGCTGATGCTGGTGCGCGAAGGCATTGACGGGATCGAGGCCCTGGTCAGCGCTCTGGTCCGCCGCGCCCCGCCCGAGGAACGCCCCAACGCCCTGACCCAGGCCCAGGCCCTGGACGCCCTGACCCAGCGTCTCGAAGCCTTGTCCGGCGTCCTGCGCATGTTGGGCGGCGGCGCCAGCCCGTCCGAGGCCGTCAGCCGCCTGTCGCTGGCGGACATGGCCGGCCGCCTTCGTCCCGCCGCCGGCGAGCATCGCCCGCAATCGACCGCCGACGCCGGCGACCTGATGCTGTTCTGACGCCATGGCCAAGAGCGATCGGGTCAATCTGGCGCACACCACGGTCCTTCTGATCGACGACCAGCCCACGTCGCTAGATATGCTGGGCTCCATCGTCCAGGGGTTCGGCTGCAAGGAGCAGATCAAATGCGCCTCGGCTCAGGCCGCCGTCGAACTGCTGGCGCGCCGCTCGGTCGATCTGATCCTGATCGACTGCATCATGCCGGACATGGACGGCTATGATTTCGTGCGCTGGCTGCGGCGCGACGCCCCCACGCCGACCCGCTATGTGCCCGTCATCATGATCCTGGGTCACGCCTCCCAGGCCAAGGTCCACCAGGGCCGCGACTGCGGCGCCAGCTTCATCGTCGCCAAGCCCCTGTCGCCGTCTCTGCTGCTGAAGCGCATCATCTGGCTGGGCGGCGAGGACCGGGATTTCGTCGAGTCCGAACACTACATCGGCCCAGACCGCCGGGTGCACAACTATGGTCCGCCTCCCGGCACCGACGGTCGTCGCGAAAGCGACCTGACCGGCGATCTGGGCGAGGCGGTCGAGGAAAACATGGATCAGGACGAGATCGACATGCTGATGAAGCCGATGAAGGTCAGCCTGTGACCGAGCCTGTCGCCGCGCCCAAACCCTCCACAGTCCGCCGCGTCCACACCTCGCTCCAGCGTCAGATGGCGCGGCCCGGCGGCCGCCTGATCGTCGAGGCCGAGTCCCGCGCCAACCAGGCGCTGGATGAACAGCGCGACCATGTCTTCACCCTGCTGACGGCCAACGTCGACGCCATCGACACCTTGTGCGCGACCCGCCCGCAGGATGCCCCGGACCAAATCTACGCCTTCGCCTCCGCCATGGTCGACATGGCCGGCTATCTGGACGTCCCGACTTTCTTCGAGGCCGCCTTCAGCCTGTGCGAGATCGCCGACCGGATGAAAAGCGCCGGCAGCTGGTCCTGGCCCTCGGTCGAGGTTCACGTCCGCGCGCTCCGCCTGACCCTGGCCGCCCAGGGTCAGACCAGCGCCGACTCCGACCGCCTTCTGGAGGGTCTGCGCGCCCTGACCGCCCACGTCCCGCCCGTCGGTTAACGGCCGTTCCGTTCTCGCGGAACAAGGACGAAACGAATCAGGACCGAATCGCTGACATCGCCCGTTTCGTCCTTTGTTCACCGCGATATCTTGTAGGTTAAGGTGCCTTAACCACAAACGCCCGACGCCGGGGTCGCCCGGCCGTCGGCCGACTTTTTCGCCGCCCTGACTTCCCCCCGCCGCCCCGACCCGCTACGGCGTCGGGTGTGGCCCCGTAGCTCAGCTGCATAGAGCAAGGCTTTCCTAAAGCCGAGGTCGCAGGTTGGAGTCCTGCCGGGGTCGCCATTGCACTGACGGGTGCATTCTAATCGTCGAGGGTCAGCTTGCCCTCGAAAGGAATCCGATCAATCGGCTCCCACGGGCCGCCTAGATAGCGCCAGACGAAAAGGCCTTCAGCGAGAATGTCGAACGGCTCGAACTCCAGCTGAAGCTGCTCAAGCAGCTGTTTGGCGTCTGCGGGTTCGACCTTGTTCTGGACCGTGATGTGAGGTCGGAACGGGGCCTGGTCCTGACGGGTCAGCCAGGGTGAAAAGGCCTCCGCGAGTTGTCTACGCAGTCGGTCCAGATCGGCGGACGCCAAGCGGTAGGCGACGCCACGCCCCAGGGACCACGGGCCACGTACATCGAGGCGGATGGGCGCCTGGCGTCGGCACGCCGACTTCAGCGTCTCCAACACGAAGCCTTCCTGGGCCCCGGGGAGAGCGTGGAACAGGGTCAGATGGGCCGGGACGACGTTGCGGTGGCGGGGAAAGTGCGCCTGGCGCAAGGCGTCGAACCAGTCGAAGGCGCCGTCGTCCAGGGCTGCGGTGATGATGAGCGGCGCCGGGTCTGCCAAGATCAAGCCTCCCGCCCGGCCAAGCCGCGCCGCCAGGCGTGGGCGGCCGCGCGATGCAGCGTCGCATGGCGACGCGCCAGACGATCAATACCGTGGTCATATCCACCGCCGATGACGCCGACGAGCGGCGCGACCGCCAGACAGGCTTCAAGCACATAGGCGTCGCGCTCAGCCAATCCCTCGTCGCTGAGCGACAGCCGCCCAAGCCGGTCGCTTTCGTGCGGATCGACGCCGGCGATGTAGAAGACGAGGTCCGGCGCAACGCATTGAAGCAGGTCAGGCAGAACCTCTTTGAGCCGGGCGACATAGGCCGCGTCGCCGGTTCCGTCGGGCAGGTCGATGTCCAGATCGCTGGGCCCCCTGCGCACCGGAAAGTTCTTTTCGCCATGCATTGAGAAGGTGAAGACGCGGGGCTCGTGCTCGAAGATGAAGGCGGTTCCATCGCCTTGGTGGACGTCCAGATCGACCACCAGGACCTGTCCGACTTCGCCACTGTCGATCAGGGCTCGCGCGGCCACGCCGATGTCGTTGAAGACGCAGAAGCCGGCGCCGCCCATCGGGCCCGCATGATGGCTGCCGCCGGCCGTGTTGCAGGCAAGGCCATGGCGAAGGGCGAGACGGGCTGCGGTCAGCGTGCCGCCGACGGCGGCCTGCGTGCGTTCGACGACGCTTTGCGTGATGGGCAGGCCGATGACCCGTTCGACTTTCGGCGGAACGCAGACGTCCAGCACCTGGCGCACATAGTCGGGATCATGCACGGCGGCGAGCAGCGAGTAATCCGCAGGTTCGGGCTCCCACAGCCCCTCTGGTCCGATCAGCCCTTCCTCTCCCAGCACCTCGACCAAGCGCGCATACTTCTGCATCGGAAAGCGATGACCCGATGGCAGTTCGGCGCTGTAGGCCGGGTGATAGACGATCGGGGGGAGGGGGCCTGGATTAGACATGGGTTTCGCAGACAACGCGCCGGCCATGATGAGGCTGCATCTGGAAGGACAGCCGAACCCTCTCGCCGAAGGCCTCAGTCCGCCAATCGATACCCTACGCCCGGCTCGGTCACGAGAAGAACGGGCTGGGCCGGGTCGGCCTCGAGCTTGTGCCTGAGCTGGCCGACGACGACGCGCAGATATTGAACGTCGTCGGCGTGGCCGGCGCCCCAGATGGTCTTGAGCAGGTCGGCGTGACCCAGGACCTTGCCGGCGTTGCGGGCGAGGTAGGCCAGGACATCGTATTCCTTAGGGCGCAGCTTCACCCGCTCGCCGGCGCGGGTGACGATGCGGCGGTCCAGGTCGATGACGACATCGCCGGCCGAGACGACCCCGCCCGCGACCGGCGTCAGCGCGCCCTGACGCAGACCCGCGCGGATGCGCGCCAGCAGTTCGCCGACGCCGAACGGCTTTTCGACATAGTCGTTGGCGCCGAGGTCCAGGGCCGTGATCTTTTCGGCCTCGCGGTCGCGGGCGGACAGGACGATAATCGGCCCCTGATAGAAGTCGCGCGCCCGCGTCAGGACGTCTTTGCCGTCCATGTCGGGCAGGCCGAGGTCCAGAACCACGGCGTCGGGGCTCCACAGGGCGATGGCGCGCAGGCCCTCCTGACCGCTGTCGGCGCGGCGGGGTTCATAGCCGGCGGCGTCCAGGGCGGGCGCCAGGAAGCGGTGGATCTGCGGCTCGTCGTCGATGACCAGAACCTGGGGGCGAACGGCGGACATCACAGCAGATCCGGGTGGGTGGCGATGGACTTGGGCAGGCTGATCAGGATGCGGGTGCCGCGCTTGCCGTCGGCGTCGTCCTGGATCGGGCTGGCGGCGGCGATGCGGCCGCGCATGGCCTCGACGAAGCCCTTGGCGATGGCCAGGCCCAGCCCGGCGCCCTTGGCCCGATCGGTGGATTCTTCCATGCGGCGGAACTTGTCGAATACCCGTTCCAACTCGGCGGTCGGGATGCTGAGTTGGGCCGAAAAATCGCGCGTGACCTTGCGTTGGCCCAGGCGGCGCGACACCCGGTCGGCGGCGGTGTTCAGGATATCGCGCACATCGGTCCAGTCGGTGCGTACGTTCAGGCCGCCGCCCTCCAGCCGGGTCATATCCAAAAGATCGCCGACATAGCGCGACAGGCGTTCGGCCTCTTCGCGGATGCTGAGCAACAGGTCATCGCGGACCTCGGGCTTCAGGGTCGCGCCATAGTCGATCAGGGTCGTCGCCGAGCCCAGGACGGTGGACAGGGGCGTGCGCAGGTCGTGACTGACCGAGTTCATCAAGGCCGCGCGGAAACGGTCGGCGCGGCGCAGGGTCTCGGTCTCCAGCGCCTGACCGGCCAGATCCGCGCGCTCCAGCGCCACGGCGCCCTAGTCCAGCAACGCCATGGCCAGACGTTCCTCGTCCGAGCCCGCCGCCACGGCCGAGGCGTCGATGCCCGCGACGCCGGCCCGGCCGCACACGCCCTGCAAGGGCTGAAACCGCCAGTGGGTCTGCGGCAGGGTGCCGGTGCCGTGGCCCGTCACCTCGCCGTGGGTCCAGGCCCAGCGGGCGGCGGCCATGGCGTCGGGGGCCAGGGTCACGCCCTCGGGGCTGGCCGCCGTCAGCACAATGTCCTCGCCGTCGGGCAGCAGGACGACGGCGCCCGCGCCGGCGGCGGCGGAGGCCTGTTCGGCCAGGCTGCGGGCCGTGGTCGCGCGATCCTGGCCGGCCGACAGGGTCTGGCTGGCGGCCAACAGGGCCGAGACGGCGGCGGCGCGGCGCTGGGCGGCTCTGGCCTGTTCGCGCACTCGCCCCGCCAGGGCGCCGGTGCCCAGAGCTACGCCCCAGAACAGGAGCAGCGTCAAAAAGTCGGTCGGCGAACCGATCAGGAAGCTGTAGCGCGGCTGGAGGAACAGAAAGTTGTAGGTCAAAAAGGCCAGGGTCGCCGCCGCCAGCGCGGGTCTGAGGCCGTTCAGCACCCCCGCCGCCACCACCGCCGCCAGATAGATGACGCCCAGATCGACCCGCTCGAACCGGGTATCGAGCAACAGGGCCGCCCCCGTCGCCGCCAGGACGAACCCCGCCCCGGCCGGATAGCCGCGCCAGTCCAGCGCCGCCCGGACGCCCGACTTGGCCGCCGGTTCGGGCGCGGTCAGATCGCCCTCGGTCACGACGTGGACGGCGACCCCTTGCGCCTTTCGCAACAGTTCGGTCGCCAAGGCCCGGCCGGTCCATTCGGCGAACCGCCCGCCGCGCGTCTTGCCGATGACGATCTGGGTGACGTTGTTGCGGTGGGCGTGGTCCAGAACGGCGCGCACCACGTCGTCGCCGCTGATCGTCACGGGCCGTCCGCCCAGCTGCTCGGCCAGCTTGAAGGCTTCTGACAGCCGTCCCGCCGACCGGGCGTCGACGCGCGATCCGCTGGGCCGCTCGACATGGGCCACCGACCAGGGGGCGTCCATCATCATGTCCGACATCCGCCGACCGGTCCGAACCAGCGAGGCGGTCATGGCGTCGCCGCCGACCAAGACCAGGATCCGCTCGTTCGCCGCCCACGGCCCCGACACGCCCCGTTCGCGCAGGTGGGTCAGCAGCTGGTCGTCCACCGTCTGGGCCGCCCGCCGCAGGGCCAGTTCGCGCAGCGCCGTCAGGTTCTCGATCTTGAAGAAGTTCTCGGACGCCACCCGCGCCGTTTCGGGCACATAGACCTTGCCCTCGGCCAGACGCGCCCGCAGGTCTTCGGGCGTGATGTCGACGACCTCGATGTCGTCGGCGCCGGTCAGGGCGCTGTCGGGCACGGCCTCGCGCTGGCGCACGCCGGTGATGCGCAGGATGACGTCGGACAGGCTTTCCAGATGCTGGATGTTCAGCGTGGTCCAGACGTCGATGCCGGCGTCGCGCAGTTCCTCCACATCCTGCCAGCGCTTGGGATGGCGCGAACCGGGCGCGTTGGAATGGGCGTATTCGTCGACCAGCAGCAGTTCGGGCCGTCGCGCCAGGGCGCCGTCGAGGTCGAACTCCATCAGGGCGCGGTCGCGGTGTTCGATGGGCGCCCGCGGCATGACGTCCAGCCCGCGCAGCAGGCTCATCGTCTCCTTGCGGCCGTGGGTCTCGACCACGCCGACGACGACGTCCAGCCCCTCGGCCTTTCGACGGCGTGCGGCGCGCAGCATTTCATAGGTCTTGCCCACGCCGGGCGACATGCCCAGAAACACCTTCAGCCGCCCGCGCTTGCGGCGCGGAACGGCTGAAGTCGCGGGCGTTTCGGGCGCCGTTTCGGGCAATCAGCCCTCCGCCCCGAAGCGGGCGTCCAGCGCGCGGTTGGTCAGCAGGACATTGACGTGCGGCTGGCCGATGAAGCCCAGGAAGGCCCCCTCGATGTGCGCGTCGATGATGCTCTGGACCTGTTGCACGGGAACGCCTCTGGCGCGGGCGATCCGCGCGGCCTGAAGCCGAGCGTAGGCCGGGGACACGTCCGGGTCGAGGCCCGAACCTGAGGCCGTCACCGCATCGGCCGGGATGACGCCGGGGCCGTCCTCGGCGCGGATCGTCTGGGCGCTTTCGGCGACGCGCGCGATCAGGTCCGGGTTCAGCGGCCCCATGTTGGAGCCGGACGAGGCGGCGGCGTCATAGCCGTCGCCCGCCGCCGACGGGCGCGGATGCAGATAGGTGGCGCCGACGAAGGGCTGGCCGATCAGGGACGAGCCGACGACCCGCCCGCCGGCGTCGCGCACCAGACTGCCGTTGGCCTGGTCCGGGAAGGCGACCTGGGCGATGCCGGTGACGGCCAGCGGATAGGCCAAGCCCAGCAGCAGGGTGAACAGAGCCGTCATGACGAGGGCCGGGCGAAGTTGGTTGACCATGGTCGTCGCCTCAGAAGGTCGCCTTCAGCGTGGCTACGGCGCGTGCGCCGTAGATGTCGCCGAAGTCGTGTTGGTCGGTGTCGTGATAGCGCAGGTCCAGCGCCAAATTGTCGGTGAGCTGATAGGCCGCGCCCAGGTTCCAGGTGGTGTAGTCCAGGTCCGACGACACCCACTGACGCCCGACGGCGCCCGAGACAGTCCATTTGTCGGCCGGGCTGACCGCGCCGTTGACCTCGGCATAGGTCGCCTCGTCCTCGGCCGCGCCGAAGAAGTCGGGCGAATAGTAGACGGCGGCGCCCAGGGTGGCCGGACCGACGGCGCGTGAGGCGGCGGCTTTGAACTCGACATAATCATAGTCGGCGCCGTCCGGCTGACCGGCGTAGAGATAGCCGATCACGCCGAAGTCCAGCGCATAGCCGGCGACCTCGGGCCGATAGCCGGCATACAGATCGACCTCGGCGTCCGTGTCGTCGCCGAAATCGACGTTGGAGGCCCAGCCGCCAGCGTAGAAGCCGTTCCTGGTCAGATCGACGCCGGCCGAAAGGGCGGGGTTTTCCTGGGTCTGGCTGACCCCGCGGAAGACGTAGTCGGAGGTGACGGCGACGTTGGCCGAAACGGTTGGGGCCGACACGTCCTGGGCCTTGGCTTCGCTGCATAGGCCGAGACCGGCGAGGCCGACGATACAGGCGGCGGCGAACCAGGCGTCGTTGCGGCCCGAGGCCTTGGAGAAGGATTTACGCATTGGATTTCTCTATTCGAACAGGATGAATGGCCATGGGATTGGAGCGGGTGCGCGGGTCGGTCTGCTGCAGCGTCGCCACGCCCCACATCACGGCGATGACCAGCACCGCCACGACGAGTTGCAGGATGCGAGAGACCTCCCGACGCATCACGCCAGACCCAGGCCGGAGATGAGCAGGTCGATCAGCTTGATGCCGACGAACGGGGCGATCAGGCCGCCCAGGCCGTAGATCAGCAGGTTGCGACCCAGAAGCGCGCCGGCTCCGATGGCCCGGTATTTGACGCCCTTCAGCGCCAGCGGGATCAGGGCGACGATGACAAGGGCGTTGAAGATCACCGCCGACAGGATGGCGCTCTCGGGGCTGTGCAGACGCATGACGTTCAGCGCGCCGAGCGACGGCAGGGCCACCACGAACATCGCCGGGATGATGGCGAAATATTTGGCCACGTCGTTGGCGACCGAGAAGGTCGTCAGGGCGCCGCGCGTGATCAGCAGTTGCTTGCCGACCTCGACGATCTCGATGACCTTGGTCGGGTCGCTGTCCAGATCGACCATGTTGCCGGCCTCGCGCGCGGCCTGGGCGCCGGTCTGCATGGCCACGCCGACATCGGCCTGGGCCAGGGCAGGGGCGTCGTTGGCGCCGTCGCCGCACATGGCGACCAGACGACCCTTGGCCTGTTCGGCCTTGATCAGGCGCATTTTGTCCTCAGGCGTGGCCTCGGCGAGGTAGTCGTCAACCCCGGCTTCCGAAGCGATGGCGGCGGCCGTCACCGGATTGTCGCCGGTGATCATGACGGTGCGCAGACCCATCCGGCGCAGGTCGGCGAAGCGCGCCTTTACGCCCGGCTTGACCACGTCTTTCAGGTGGATGACGCCGACCAGGACGCCGTTCTGGGTCACGGCCAGGGGCGTGCCGCCCGAGCGGGCGATCCGGTCCACGGCCTGGCGGAACTCGACCGGGGCCGAACCGTCGATCAGGTTCAGATCCTTTAGCACCGCATCGACCGCGCCCTTCCTCCAGCTGTCCTTGCCGACGTCCAGGCCCGACTGGCGGGTGACGGCGGTGAAGGGAATGGCGACGGCGCCGGCGGGCTGATCGACCGAGACGCCGGCGTTGCGACCCAGCTCGACGATGGAGCGGCCCTCCGGCGTCTCGTCGGCGAGCGACGCCATGACGGCGGCGGCCAGGGCGGCCTCGGGGCGCACGCCGGGAACCGGGATGACCTCGGTCGCCATGCGGTTGCCGAAGGTGATGGTGCCGGTCTTGTCGAGCAGCAGGGTGTCGACGTCGCCTGCCGCCTCCACGGCACGGCCCGAGGTGGCCAGTACGTTCACCTTCAGCAACCGGTCCATGCCGGCGATGCCGACGGCGGACAGCAGACCCCCGATCGTGGTCGGGATCAGGGTGATGAACAGGGCGCCCAGCACCATCGGATCCAGATCGACGCCGGAATAGGCGCCCAGGCCCACCAGGGTCACGACCGCGATCAGGAAGATCAGGGTCAGGCCGGCCAGCAGCACGGCCAGGGCCAGCTCATTCGGCGTTTTCCTGCGATCCGCGCCCTCGACCATGGCGATCATGCGATCGAGGAAGGTCGAGCCGGGCTTGGCGGTGATGCGCACCTTGATCCAGTCCGAAACCACTGTGGTGCCGCCGGTGACAGCCGATCGGTCGCCGCCGCTTTCGCGGATCACCGGGGCGCTCTCGCCGGTGATGGCGGCCTCGTTGACCGAGGCGACGCCCTCGACGATCTCGCCGTCCGAGGCGATCACGTCGCCGGCCTCGACCAGGATGATCGATCCGACTTCAAGCTCCGAGGCGTTGGTCGGGACCACGCTGCCGGTCTTCGGATCGACGATCAGCTTGGCCTTGGTGGTGACGCGGGTGGCGCGCAAGGAATCGGCCGCCGCCTTGCCCCGCCCTTCGGCGATGCTTTCGGCGACATTGGCGAACAGGACCGTGGCCCACAGCCACAGCGCCAGCTGCACCGCAAAGCCCGCCGACTGACCGCCGGCGATGGCCGCCGCCGCCGAGAGCGTGGACAGAAGCGCCACGATCCAGGTGGTGAAGATGACTGGGTTGTTGATCAACCTGACGGGGTTCAGCTTGACGAAGGCGTCGCCGACCGCGCGTCCGATCACCTGTCCCGAGAGGCCGCCCGCGAGAGGCGACGCACGGCCGCCCTCGCGCGGATCCAGAGTTATTTGTGTCATGTCAGGATGTCCGAAGGATCAGGCGCCGGCGACCGCGGCAAGCACCTGGAAGTGCTCGACGATCGGTCCCAGGGCGAGGGCGGGCAGGAACTGGAGGCCGCCGAGGATGAGGATCACGCCGATCAACAGGCCGATAAACAGGCCATTGTCGGTCGGCAGGGTGCCGGGGCTGGGCGCCAGCTTGGGCTTGGCCACCAGACTGCCGGCGATGGCCAGGACGGCGACGGCCGGAATGAACCGCCCGAACAGCATCCCCAGACCCAGGGTCGTGTTCCACCAGGGGGCGTTGGCGGTCAGGCCCGCAAAGGCCGAGCCGTTGTTCGCCGCCGCCGAGGTGTAGGCGTAGAGGATTTCCGACAGGCCGTGCGGCCCCTTGTTCAGCAGGCCCGCCAGCGCCGTCGGGAAGACGGCCGACACGGCGGTGAAGCCCAGGATGGCCAGCGGCAGGATCAGCACCGCGATCATGGCGAACTGGATCTCGCGCGCCTCGATCTTCTTGCCCAGATACTCGGGCGTGCGCCCGACCATCAGGCCGGCGACGAAGACCGACAGCAGGGCCATGACGACCATGATGGCGATGCCCGATCCGATCCCGCCGGGCAGGATCTCGCCCAGTTGCATCAGGAACATCTGCAAGCCGCCGCCCAAGGGCATGAAGCTGGCGTGCATGGCGTTGACCGAGCCGTTAGAGGCGCCGGTGGTGACCACGGACCAGACGGTCGAGGCGGGGGCGCCGAAGCGGACCTCCTTGCCCTCCATGTTTACCGAGGCGTCGACCTGGGCCGCGACCAGGGCGGGGGCCGGCTGGGTCTCGATCACATACATGGCCGCGCTGGCGGCGCTCAGCAGGATCAGGGCGGCCGCCGCCAGGGCGCGGATGTCGCGTCCCGCCATGGCGGTGCGGCCGAAGGCGAAGAAGGCCGCCCAGCCCATGACGTTGATCGCCACGGCGGTCAGCAGATTGGTGATGGCGTTCGGGTTCTCGAACGGATGGGCGCCGTTGACGTTGAAGACGCCGCCGCCGTTGATGCCCAGCTGTTTGATCGCCACCTGGCTGGCCGCCGGGAACAGCGGCAAGGTCTGGGATCCGCCCTCGACGCCGGTCGCCGTCACATGGGCCGCCAGGCTCTGGACGATGCCGAGACCCGAAAGGGCCACGGCCAGGATCAGGGCGGCGGGCAGCAGGACGTACAGGGTCGTGCGTGTCAGATCGGCCCAGAAGTTGCCGACGCCCTCGCCGCGATTGGCGACGAAGGCGCGCGCCAGGGCCGCCGCGATCGTCGCGCCCGTCGCCGCCGAGACGAAGTTCTGCACCGTCAGCCCGACCATCTGGGTGAAGGTCGACAGGGTCGCCTCACCGCCATAGCTCTGCCAGTTGGTGTTGGTCACGAAGCTGACGGCGGTGTTGAAGGCCAGATGCGGCGACACGCCGGCGAACCCTTGCGGGTTCAGCGGCAGCACGCCCTGCAGACGCAGGATCGCATACAGCAGGACAAAGCCCGCCAGGTTGAAGGCCAACAGGGCGCCGGCGTATCCCAGCCAGCCCTGGCTGCGTTTCGGATCGACGCCGGCGGCGCCGTAGAAGACGGCCTCGACCGGCTTCAGCACCGGATCCAGCCAGGTCCGCTCGCCGTTCCAGACGCGCGACATATAAACGCCGATGGGCCAGCCGAGCATTACGGCCAGCCCAAGGGTCAGGGCGATCTCGCCCCATCCTTGCATGTTCATGAAATCCGTCCCGGTTCCTCAGAACCGCTCGGGCCGCAGCAGGGCCGCGACCATATAAACGGCGACGACCAGCGCCCCCGCCCCCCAGAGCATGGCGATCATCGTCATACCCGCTTCAACGCTGTGGCCAGCAAGGCGAAGACGGCGAACGCCCCCGCACCCACCGCCAGAAAAATCACATCGGCCAATCCGGCCTCCTCGCTCAAGTTCGAGCGGGAACAGACCACCGGGCGGCATAATGGCGCGATGCGAGTCCGGGCCGCCGACCTAAAGGATTCATAAAAACAGAGAAGCTGGGTCGGTCGCAGCGCGGGCGACGTGTGAAGGGCCGGCGGGCGGACTTTCTAATGCAAGGACGCGCTTGAGGATGCGCCGCGCAGCGTCCGGCCGTGGAGCTGCAGATCAAACAAGAAAAGCGCGGCCTTGCGGCCGCGCTTCCAACTGTCTTTGTCGAGATGATCAGCCGCGACGGTTGTCGTAATCGCGGCGTTCGTAGCGGATCTGGGCCGAGAGGCGGTCGAAGCGACGGTCCAGGTCCTGGCGCTCCCAGGCGGTCAGGCCGCCGCGGCGGTAGTTGGCCTCCAGGCGCAGCAGGCTGTTGAACTCTCCGCGCAGACGGGTGGCTTCGCGGCGGCTCAGTTGGCCGTTGCGGACGCCCTGATCGATGCGGCGATCCAGGTTGGCCTGGCGGGCGTTGATCGACTGCCACGAGCCATAGCTGGCGTGATGGGGCGGGGCCGGGCGGTGGTAGGACTGGGCGAAGGACGGCGCGGCGACCGAGGCGGCGGCCAGGGCGATGGCGGGGACGATGAGCTTGCGCATGGCGATCTCCTCAAATGTTCTGCCGGTCGGGGTGACCAGCGATGAGGCGATTTGAGCACCCGGCGACTGAGCCGGTTCTGAACAGGATCGATCAGGTTCGGTTCATCTGGATGAAAAAGACGTCACACCGCCGTCTTCGGATTTGGTCTGCGGTTTGGAGCAGCGTTCGCTTTAAACTATACGACGTATTCAGCGCCCGTTCAGATGATCGGGACTAGATCGGTCGCCATGTTTCGTAAACCCGCCCCTCTCCTGATCGCCCCTCCGGCCTTGGCTCTGGCTCTCGGTCTGGCCTTTGCGCCCGTCATGACGACGTCGGCGCAGGCCCAGTCGCGCGACCAGGATCAGCGCTCGCAGGACCGTGGTCCGCGCGTCAGTCCTGACGAGGCCCGTCGTCGTGGCGGCGAGGCCGGCGGCGGTCGCCCGATCGACACCCAACCGCGCCGCGACGGCAACTATTCCGTCCTGGTCGAACGCGACGGTCGCGTGCGCGAGGTCGTGGTCGACGGCCAGACCGGACAGGCGCGTCCCGACAACAACAATCAACGTCGCAGGCCGAACTGATGCGCGTGCTTCTGGTCGAGGACGACGCGGATTTGTCGCGTCAGCTTAAGGCGGCGCTGGGCGACGCGGGCTATGCCGTGGACCATGCGCCGGACGGCGAGGAAGCCCATTACCTGGGCGAGAACGAACCCTATGACGTCATCGTCTTGGATCTCGGCCTGCCCAAGATCGACGGCGTGTCGGTGCTGGAGCGCTGGCGGCGCTAGGGCAAGACGACGCCGGTCCTGATCCTGACGGCGCGCGGCGCCTGGTCGGACAAGGTGGCGGGTTTCGACGCCGGCGCCGACGACTATCTGACCAAGCCCTTCCACACCGAAGAGCTGCTGGCGCGTCTGCGGGCGCTGCTGCGCCGCTCGGCGGGCATCGCCTCGGCGACCCTGTCGTGCGGCGGCTTGCGGCTAGATCCTCGCGCGGCGCGGGCCAGCGTCAATGGCGAGCCCCTGCGCCTGACCTCGCTGGAATACCGGCTGCTGCACTACATGATGATGCATCAGGGCCGCGTCATCAGCCGCACGGAACTGGTCGAACACCTTTACGATCAGGACTTCGACCGCGATTCCAACACCATCGAGGTGTTCATCGGCCGGGTGCGCAAGAAGGTCGGATCGGACCGGATCGAGACCGTGCGGGGCCTCGGCTATCGGCTGACGCCGCTGGCGGGCGAATCCGACCCGGCGTGACCGAGGCGACGGCTTCGAAACCCAACGCCGACGGGCTCCACGACTGGGGTCGCTGGTTCGGTCGCCCCGGTCGCTCCCTGACGCGCCGGCTGATCTGGCTGGCCTCGGCCTGGATCCTGGTCGCTCTGGTCATTTCAGCGCTGGTGCTGACCCAGGCGTTTCAGGAATCCGCCCTGCGGCGTCTGGGTGCCATGCTGAACGAGACGATCGACGAGATCGTGGTCGGCGCCAGTCGCACGCCGCAAGGCGAAGCCATTCCGCAGATCCAGGACGCCAGAACCCTGCGTCTGCTCTCGGGCAAATACTGGCAGATCATGGAGGTTCGCCCTGACGGACGGCTGGTCAGCCTGGCGCGTTCGACCTCGCTGTGGCGCTATGACCTGGCCCTGCCCGCCGATCTGCCCGCGCGTCTGGATGCGGCCTTCGGCGACGTCATCACCTTCAACACCACCGGGCCCAAGGACGACGCCGAGACGCGCGAACCGCTGCGCGTCGCCGCCAGCATGAAGTCCATTCCCCGGCACGAACATCCGGTCATCTTCATCGCCGCGCTGGATCGCTCCGACGTCGATGCGGACACGCGCCAGTTCGCAGGTGTGACCTGGATCGCCTTCCTGATCCTGGGGCTGGGACTGGTATCGGCGGTCTTTATCCAGGTGCGGATCGGCCTGCGCCCCCTTTTCGACCTGCGCAACGAGATCGCGGACGTGCGCAAGGGTAAGTCCGCCCGGATCGGCCGCTCCTATCCTCAGGAAATCCAGCCGCTGGCCGAGCAGGTCAATCGCCTGTTGGACCACAATCAGGAGGTCGTGGATCGCCAGCGCACCCACGTCGGCAATCTGGCCCATGCGCTGAAGACGCCGATCTCGGTCATGCTGGCCGAGGCGGGGACGAGCGAGGGCGATCTGCCCGAACTGGTGCGTCACCAGACCAAGATCATGCAGGGTCAGGTCGACCACCACCTGCGCCGCGCCCGCGCCGCTGCGCGCGCCGCCCACGGTCTGGGCGAGACGACGCCCGTCGCCGAGGTGCTGGACGAGCTGGCCGTGATGATCGAGCAGGTGTTCCGCGACAAGAACGTCGAGATCGACTGGCGTGCGCCCGACAGCCTGTCCTTCCTGGGCGAGCGTCAGGATTTGCAGGAAATCCTGGGCAATCTGATCGAGAACGCCGCCAAATTCTCCAGGCGACGGGTGCGCGTCTCGGCGGGCGGCAGCGGGTTGGGTCAGATGATCCTGGTGGTCGAGGACGACGGCGCGGGCCTGCCGGCGGATCAGCGCGACACGGTCATGCAACGTGGCGCGCGGCTGGACGAGAGCGCGCCGGGTTCGGGCCTGGGCCTGTCGATCGTGGACGACCTGACGCGCGCCTATGGCGGGCGGCTGATGCTGTCGGACAGCGACATGGGCGGGCTGAAGGCGGTTCTCGAACTGCCGGCCGCCCAGGTCGACTAGGGCTGCAGGTCGTCGCCCCGGCGGTAGCATTCGCACGCCGCCCGCTCCAAGGCCGCCCGATCCAGCACCGTGATCCGACCGCGCGAATAGGCGATGGCGCCCGCCTTCTGAAGCCCCTGCGCCGCCTCGTTCACCGTGGTCCGCTGCGAGCCCAGCATGGAGGCCAGATACTCCTGCGTCAGGTTCAGAGTGTCGCCCTCGACCCGGTCGTGGCAGCGCAGCAGCCATTTGGCGAACCGCTGCCCGGCATGATGCAGGGCGTTGCAAGCGGCCGACTGCTCCAACTCGCCCTGAAGCCGCGCCATGTAGTCGGCGACGGCGTCGCGCACGCCCGGCCGTTGGGCCGACAGGGCGCGGAACTTGGCGGCGTCCACCCGGCGCGCCGTCCCGGCGACCTGAGCCACGCTGCGGGTGTGGGCATGGTGCGGCACCACCGAGGCGACGACGCCCAGCACGCCTTCGCGCCCGATCATGACGGTCTCCACGGTCCGGCCGTCTTCCAGCACCGCGACCGACGAGCAGAAGCCGCTGTCGATGAAATGCAGGTGTTCGATGGCGTCGTCAGGCTCGCTGAACACATGGCCGGGCGCGAATTCCACCGGCGTGGCTATGGCGAGGAGAGCGTCGCGATCGTCGGGGTTCATCCCTTGGATCAAGCGGTTGCCGGACGAAAGGCGGTTCATGAGTTCGCGCATAAGGCGATCTGAGCGTGGCGTCTGTCGAATCTCGACACAGCGTTGCTATATATCACGCGGCTTTCTGGGGAAAAGTCGTGTCTTTACCGCGTTGTGTACGCGATCGGGCAAAGCGCGACGGGGGCTCAGCGGGTGACGCGGCCGACCAGACGGCCGGCCTCCAGCACCTCGACGCCCGTGCAGGAGGCGTGACGCGACAGTTGAGACCGCGCGGCTTCCAGCGCCGCCGCATCGTCGGCGCCGTCGAAGAAGTCGAGCATCGGACGGCGATCCGCCTCGTCGAAGAAATGGAACTCGTAGATGTTCAAGCGAACGGCTCCCCAAGGGCGCGAACCCTAACCTTATACGCCCGCCGGCGTCTGTCGGATGTCGACACAGGGTCGAAGCGGAGCCTTTGCCTTGGCCGGCGCGTTGAGGGCGTCCTGACGTGGGAGACATCATGAACGCCGCCAAGACCCTTCGCCTGCCGCGGCTGGCGACCCTGATCGAATGGGCGGCGCGGGTCGGCTATGGGGCGCGGGGCTTCGTTTACCTGTCGGCCGGGGCGCTGACCCTGCTGGCGGCGACGGACCGGATCGGCGATGCGGTGGGGACCAGCGGGGCGGCGGGCTGGCTGGCCGAGCAGCCGTTCGGCAAGGTCTGGCTGGTGCTGCTGGGAGTGGGCCTGTGGGCCTTCGTCGGCTGGCGGGTGTTGCAGGCGGTGTTCGATGCGGATCACGAGGGCAGCGACCTGAAGGGCTGGACGACGCGAGCGGGCCAGGCGGTCAGCGGCCTGTTCTACGGCGTGCTGGCGTCGGGGGTGTTCGAATATCTGGACGAGTTCGGCGAGGCGACGAATGCCTCGACGGCCCAGGCTGAAAGCGTGGCCGAGAACCAGGAGAAGGCGGCCATGCTGCTGGGGATGCCGTTCGGAGAAGTGCTGCTGATCGGGGCGGGGCTGGTGGTGCTGGGCGTCGGCGTCGGCAATATCGTCAGGGCCATTCGCGACGACTTCGACGACGCCCTGGCCTGTCCCAAGGCCTTCTGCGGCACGGCGACGGCGCTGGCGCGGGCGGGCTATGCGGCGCGGGGGTTCGCCTATCTGCCGCTGGGCGTGTTTGTGGTTCTGGCGGGGCTGCATGCGCGCTCGGGCGAGGTGACGACGACGGCGGCGGCGCTGGACGCGCTGGAGGCCCAGCCGGGCGGATCGTGGATCCTGGGGCTGACGGCGGCGGGGCTGATGGCCTTCGGCGCCTTCGCCTTCGTGGAGGCGCGCTGGCGCCGCATTCGTCCGCCCCGGGATTTGAGCCTGGGCTAGGCCTTGCCGGTCGGCGCAGCGTCGCCATATCCGGAAAGCAACACCCGCTGTTCCAGAAGGCCGCGCCATGAACGCTCCGCTCAAGACCCTGAAGATCGACTTCGTCTCCGACGTCGTCTGCCCCTGGTGCGTGGTGGGGCTGGGCGGGCTGGACACGGCGCTGGACGCGCTGAGGGACGAAGGGATCGCGGCCGACATCGCCTTTCAGCCGTTTGAGCTGAACCCCCAGATCGCGCCCGAGGGCGAGAACATCGTCGAACACATCGGCCGCAAATACGGCGCGAGCCCTGAGCAGTCCGCCGCCAACCGAGCCATGATCCGCGAGCGGGCCGGCGAGGTGGGCTTCGACATGCGCATGACCGACGACAGCCGCATCTGGAACACCTTCGACGCCCACCGGCTGCTGCACTGGGCGCATGAGACGGGGCCCGGCCAAGGAATCAAAGATGCTCAGAAGGCGCTGAAACAGGCGCTGTTCACCGCCCACTTCACCGAGAACCGCAATCTGACCGACGCCGGGGTCCTGACCACCGCCGCCGAAAAGGCCGGGCTGGACCGGGCCGAGGCGGGCGAGGTGCTGGCCTCGGGCCGCTACGCCCAGGCCGTGCGCCAGGCCGAGGACCTGTGGCGCGCACGCGGCATCACCTCGGTCCCGGCCGTGGTGGTCGAGGGCAAATATCTGATCTCGGGCGGCCAGCCGGCCTCGGTGTTCGAAGAGGCCCTGCGCAAGATCGCGTCTGAGGTGTGAGGGGGGTGAGTGGTGAGTGGTGATTGGTGAATGGGCGTGCCTCTTTTCACGAGTCACCACTCACGATTCACCATTCACGACCCACCTTCAGCCCGGCGGTTCGGCTTTAGACGCCGCCCCCGCAAAAACACCGTCTATTTCGTCTAATTCGTCTGATCTCGGGGCCGGTTTCAGGTCGTCGAGCGCCTTGAGGCGGGCCATCAGGGCGTCGCGGCCGGCGTAGTCGCCGCGTTTGAGGGCGCAGGCTTCGCGGGCGATCTGGCCGACCTGTTCGGCGACGGCGGCGGCGCGCTCGCCCAGGTCGGGTTCCTTGGGCTGGGCCGGGGGCGGCGCCGGCGGCTTCGGCGGGGGCGCAGACGAAGGTGCGGGCGAGGCGGCCGCCATCCGGGTCAGGTCGGCGTGCAGCCGCACCCAGCGCGCGGCCTCCAGCGCGCGCCCGGCCTGAAGCGCCCGGTTCAGCCGCACCAGGGCGTGGGCCGCCATGGCGCCATAGTCGGGCAGACCCTCGGCCGTCTCGGCCTCCAGATCGATGGGCTCGCGCAGCGGATCGGGCTGATCCTCGCGCCGCCAGCCTTCGTCCCTGGCGCGGGCGCGAAAGGTGCTGACCGCCATGCCATAGACGGCGCTGACCTCCTCGGCCGTGGACCCGGCCAGATAGGCCGTGCCCGCCGCCTCCCACGCCTCTTTCGACAGGCGGCGATAGGCCCGGTTCTGCACCCGGTCGGCTGCGCGCGCGGCGGGGTCCGAGGTGACCAGATCGGGCAGCCGCAACAGATGCATCGGCAGGCCGTGCGCGCGCCAGAAGGCCGCCTCGGCCTCGGGCGAGGAATCGTGATGCAGGGCGTCGCGATACGTCTGCTCCAGACCCGCCTCGCGCAGGATGCGGATCTGATCCAGCGCCTGCTGGGTCATCGCATCGTAAAACGGATCGCGCGGCCCCTCGAACCCGCCGTCGTCATAGCTGTGGTCGTCGTCCATCCCATCCCCGGCCTGTCGCCCGCGCCCGACACAGGACGCGCCGCCAATCTAAGGCCGCGCCGAGGCGTGATAGGATAGAGGGCGTCGATTTCGCGAAAGGCGAGGGATTTCAACGGCCGGGGCAGGGACGTCGTGCATAGGTAGGGCGGCTAGCTGTGCATTCCCTTCCTGTCGTCATCCTCCGGTCGGATGCTTTTCTTTCGTCATTCCGGGCGAACCCTCGCGAAAGCGAGGGGAGACCCGGAACCCAGCGGCGCCGAAGGCGATCTGTTCACGCAGGATGTGGGGCGTCAGTGTCCGCGACAGGGTCGCGCTCGCGCGCGCCGCTGGGTCCCCCGGTATGCGCCGCGAAGACGCGGCTTGCCGGAGGACGACGAAAGAAGAGATCAGGCCCGCTTCTTCGGCGCAGGCGCGGCGTCGGCGGCGGTGACCAGATGCCCCTTCCAGCCGGGAGGCGGCAGGAACTTGCCGGACTGCTCCTCGCGCGTGCCGTGCTTCGCCATCTCGGCGGCGCGGCGAGCGGCCTTCAGCGCGGTTTCGTGGTCGATCAGCATCTTGTTCATCGCGGTCCCCAATCTAGCAGATCGAGACCGTCGTCGCCATTGGCGTAGATCTTCCAGGCATCGACGGCGGGCTTGTAGGTCGTTTCGAGATACTCGGCGCTGAGCAGGAAGCGGCGGCGCAGGGTGTCCTCGGGAATGCCATGTCCCCCGCGCGCGACCCGGCGCGCGACGCGTGCAACCGAATAGTCGGCGTTGGGCAGGCGTAGATAGACCAGCTCCACCCGATAGCCGAGCGCCCGCCAATGGCGAATGCGCACGGCGTGCGAAAGTGTCGCCAGAGTGGTCTCAAGGATCACGTCCGCCCCGGCGCGCGTCAGCGCGTCCAGCCGCTCCAAAACCAGACGCCCCGCCGCCAGATCGCGTGCCGGGCCGTCGCCGGTCAGTCCGCGCGCGACTTCATCCGGGTTGACGAACTGAAATGCCTCCGTCCGCTCCCGCAGGAAGCCGTTGATGAAGGTGGTCTTGCCGGCGCCGTTCGGCCCGGCAAGGAGGACGAGGGTGGGCATCTGTTGCACATCTTGGCGTTGTGGGGCTGAATGCGACTCTTCACGAGGGGTGAGAAGCTTGTCAGAAATTGGCGAACACGAATTCGGCAGTCTATCGACGAGCCTGAAGCTTTCGATGGTGCAGGGATATCTGCAATCCTACGCCACGCTGATGCGGAGCAAAAACTTCAAGCTTTGGTACATCGACGCATTTGCGGGGACGGGTGAGATCACCAAACGCATTGCAGAAGAGGTCACCCTAGTTGGCCACACCCCTGAGTCATTGGATCGTCGCAAGGGGTCAGCGCAGATTGCTATAGATATAAATCCACCATTCGACCGCCTGATATTTATGGAGCAGAAGCCAAAACATGTAGCTGCGCTCGAAGCCCTAAAGGCAAAATATCCAGATAGAGATATAGCGGTCCATAGGGGTGATGCGAACGACCTCTTGAAGCTCGCTGAAGATTGGTATGGCTGGAAGAGCACCCGTGCTGTGGTGTTTTTAGATCCATATCGTCTTCAAGTGGATTGGGCGACATTGGAGGCAATCGCCCGCACCAAGGCAATGGACATCTGGTATCTGGTGTCGCTGTCTGGTCTTTATCGTCAAGCTACGAAAAATCCGTCTGACCTTTGTGAGGTCAAGAGGGCTTCACTCACTCGCTTCCTGGGCACCGACGCTTGGGAGCAGGCTTGGTATAATTCGAAGGCTCATCGAGACTTATTTGGCGATGAAGTCGTCGAGACAAAGCGCACAAGCGATCTTGCCGTTTTGGAAGATTTTGTATCTGCGCGCTTCAAGACGATCTTCCCTAGAGTTGCTGGTCCCAAGCGACTCTACAACGATCAGGGAGCTCCAATGTTTTCGCTATTTTTCTTGATGGCGAATCCAAGCCCGGCCGCATGGAACGCAGCTAAGCCGATAGTCGAACATTTACTGAAGGCTGGGTAGTTCATCCCATGTTTGCCCCAGGTAGGTTCGACCCGCCGTCTTTTTGTTCTTTCCGCCCCATTGTTTAAAGAAGAACGCGGTGCCAGCTGTCCGGCAGCGAAGGCGAATTTCGTCCACCCAAATCTGGTTCATTGGGCGCGCTCTAGGGCCTGACTCACCGCCGACGATAGCCCAATGGATGTCTGTCAGATCTGCATTAGCCACTGATCCAATCAGGGGTTCGAAGGACACGAACCGAATGATGGCGGGTGTGGCTCGCAGATCATCTAGACGATGTAGAACTGCGGAATCCTCGACGCTGGTGCCGAGCCAAACATGTTCAAGCGCAGGCAGACCTAAAGTCGTCAAAACCTCGCGCATCCGTTCGGGCCGCTTCGTGAGGATCTGGTAGGTGTGTTGCGGCGTCCGCTCCATGACCGACCAAACGCGCGCAATAAACTCTGCCGGAACGTCGGCGTGGAATAGATCCGACATCGAGTTGACGAAAATCTTGCGCGGTTTCCTCCACTTCAGCGGAATGTCGAGCGAGGCCTCATCCAGCCGGACTTTCCCTGTCCAGATGTAGCGTTGACCGCTCTTTCGCGTCAGTCCCTCATACTTTGGCACACGCATAGCCTCCAGCCGCGCGGCCATGCGCATGGCATAGCAATTCGTGCATCCAGGAGAGATGATGAGACAGCCCGCGACCGGATTCCAGGTCGCGTCTGTCCATTCGATGCTAGTCTCGGCCATGAGAACAAACCATGAACTAATTGCGTTTGAATCGCAACCGTCGCTGGTTTTTGGTTAACCGACTGACTCCAAGCGGTGCATTACACTTTCACCTCCACCACCCCGCCACTGGCGCGGAACTTCGCGCTCATCTCCGCCATGCCGGCTTCGGCTTCCGACAGGGAGGCGCCGGCGTCGTTTTGGGCGGCGGCGGCGTCGCGGATGTCCTGGCTGATCTTCATCGAGCAGAACTTGGGGCCGCACATGGAGCAGAAGTGGGCGGTCTTGTGCGCCTCCTTGGGCAGGGTGGCGTCGTGGTATTTGCGGGCGGTTTCGGGGTCCAGACCCAGGTTGAACTGATCCTCCCAGCGGAACTCGAACCGGGCGCGTGACAGGGCGTCGTCGTGCAGGCGGGCGGCGGGGTGGCCCTTGGCCAGGTCGGCGGCGTGGGCGGCGATCTTGTAGGTGATGACGCCGTCCTTGACGTCCTGACGATCCGGCAGGCCCAGATGCTCCTTGGGCGTGACGTAGCAGAGCATGGCCGTGCCGAACCAGCCGATCATGGCCGCGCCGATCGCGGATGTGATGTGGTCATAGCCGGGCGCGATGTCGGTGGTCAGGGGCCCGAGCGTATAGAAGGGCGCCTCGTGGCAGTGCTTCAGCTGCTCGTCCATATTCTGTTTGATCTTGTGCATCGGCACGTGGCCGGGGCCCTCGATCATGACCTGGCAGCCCTTGGCCCAGGCGATCTTGGTCAGTTCGCCCAGGGTGCGCAACTCAGCGAACTGGGCCTCGTCATTGGCGTCGGCGATGGAGCCGGGGCGCAGGCCGTCGCCCAGGCTGAATGACACATCATAGGCGCGCATGATGTCGCAGATGTCCTCGAAATGCTCGTAGAGGAAGCTCTCCTTGTGGTGGGCCAGGCACCATTTGGCCATGATGGAGCCGCCGCGTGAGACGATGCCCGTCACCCGCTTGGCCGTCATCGGCACGAAGGGCAGGCGCACGCCCGCGTGGATGGTGAAATAGTCCACGCCCTGTTCGGCCTGTTCGATCAGGGTGTCGCGGAACACCTCCCACGTCAGATCCTCGGCGACGCCGCCCACCTTCTCCAGCGCCTGATAGATGGGGACGGTGCCGATGGGGACAGAGCTGTTGCGGATGATCCAGTCGCGGATGTTGTGGATGTTGCGGCCCGTCGACAGGTCCATGACGTTGTCGGCGCCCCAGCGGGTGGCCCAGACCAGCTTGTCGACCTCGTCGTCGACGCTGGAGAGGACGGCGGAGTTGCCGATGTTCGCATTGATCTTCACCAGGAAGTTGCGGCCGATGATCATCGGCTCGACCTCGGGGTGGTTGATGTTGTGCGGGATGATGGCGCGGCCGCGCGCGATCTCTTGCCGGACGAACTCGGGCGTCACGAAGTCGGGGATGGCGGCGCCGAAGTCCTCGCCGTCGCGGATGCAGGGGTTGTTCTGCTCGCGGCGCAGGTTCTCGCGGATGGCGACATATTCCATCTCGGGCGTGATGACGCCGGCCTTGGCGTATTCGTACTGGGTGACCGGGCGGCCCTCGACGCCCTTGAAGACGCGGTGGTGGGAGGTGTCGAAGCGCGGGGCCAGGTGGCGGCCCGACGCATGGCCGTTGTCCTCGGGCTTGACCTCGCGCGGATTGGCGACCGGGGCGATGTCGCCGCGATCCCGCTGCCAGCTGGATTTGACGTGGGGCAGGCCGCGCTTGATGTCGATGGTCACGGTCGGGTCGGTGTAGGGGCCCGAAGAGTCATAGATGGTCACCGGCGGCTCGTTGGCCGAGGGGTGGACGGCGACCTCGCGGAAGGGGACTCGGATGTCGGGATAGAGTTCGCCGGCGACATAGACCTTGCGGCTGCCCGCCCGTTCGCCGGTCGGGATGGTCCCGGTCTCCTTCATCACCTGTTCGCGCGCGTCCTTGAGGGCGAGCTCGATGTTTGGCTCTTCGGGCAGGGCGGGGGGCGTGACTTGGATGTTCATGGCGGCCTCAAACGGTTTGAGGTCCGCCGACGTCGGGCGCGAGGGGTCCTGTGACGTCAGGACCGATAGCGTTACTCATCCCTTCGCCGGCATGACCCGGATCAGGTTCGACGGGTCAGAGGAGAAACCTCAATCTCAGCCGCTCGATTGCGACCCCCCGGAGAACGCATGCAGGCTAACCCGCGTCGCGACGGATGTCGAGTTGTCCGGCGCCACACATAAGTCGTTGTAGGCGCGGCGGATTTATTGGGCTATGCGCAACGCCTGGGCCGGGCGCCGGCGTCGGCGGAGTGAAACGAGGATATGAGCCTGAACCTGGAACGCGTCCTCTACACCAGCCGCGCGCGGGGCAATTCGGACAGCTTGCTGATGCAGGTGGACATCCTGGCCACGTCGCAGCGGAACAATGCGCGCGACGAGCTGACCGGGGCGCTGCTGATCCACGACGGACGGTTCCTGCAGGTGCTGGAGGGCGCCGCGCAGGATCTGGACCGGCTGATGACGCGGCTGGCGGGCGATCCGCGCCATGACGAGGTGGTGGTGATCGAGCGCAAGCCGATCCCGGCGCGCGGCTTTTCCGGCTGGGCCATGGCCAGCGTGCGCGTGACTCCGGCGCTGGAGGAGACGCTTCGGGCCACGGTGGACGGCGCCGGCGCGCCCCAGCAGACGGTCGAGCGGATGCAGGACGCAGTGCTGGCCCAGGCGGCCTGAACGCCCCCTAGGGCGCCGACCAGCCCTTGACCGAGACGGCCGCTGCGCGCGGATCGGCGTCGAAGCGGAGGTAGGCCTTGGCGTGGCCGTGGCCGGGGACGTAGTCCAGGCTGGCGGTCGCCGTCTGGTCGCCCAGCACCCCTTCGATATCCACGGCGGCGGCGGTGTCGTCGCCGTCGTTCTGGACCCGGACAGTCGCGACCTGACCTGCGGCCGTGACGTCTACGGCGACGATGCGAGCGCTGAGCGCGGGCGGGGCCGTGGGCTGCAGCGCCTCCCACACCACGATGCCGATGGCGGTCAGGGTGATGACGGCGCCGAGCAAGGCCATGCCCCATTGCAACAGAGGGCGGGTCGATGCGGCGGGCTTGTTCTTCGTGGGCATGGGGTCAGACCAACAGACGGGCGGCGGCGGCGCCGATGGCGGCGGGGAAGCCCAGGACGACCATGGTCTGGACCACGCCGGCGACGGCATGGCCGTCGGTGCGGCCGAACAGGAACAGGGTGAACAGGCTGACGGCCAGGGCGATGGCGTAGCCGGGCAGGGTGAAATGCAGGAAGGCCTTGATCGGATGATCGGCCTCTTCCTGACCGGCGAAGCCCGCCTTGAAGACGATCAGGTGGAGCAGAAGGACGGAGACGGCGATCAGGGCCAGGATGTGGGCGGGCGTCGCCTTGTAGGCGATCAGGATCATCTCCTCGGTCGGGGCCACGTTCAGGGCGAAGAACAGGGCGCCGGCCGCCATCAGGAACAGTTCGCCGAAATAGGAGGCCTGATCCTCATCCGTATCGCCCCCGCCATCGCCGCTGAGTTGACGCCGGGCCAGAAGCGCGCCCATGGCGCCGGGAATGGCCTGAAGCGCGACCATGCCCAGGCCTTCGCGCGGCGGCGCGTCCCATTCGACGACGCCGAACAGGATCAGCAGCACCGAGGCGGTGATGAAGCCGACAGCCAGGGCCACGGCGGTGTCCAGCGCATCGTTGACCGGGCCGCGTCGCTTGGAGAAGCCGGCGTAATAGGCCAGGCCGTAGAGCAGCGGCAGGCCGGCGACGATGAAGGTCAACAGCCGCCAGCGGTCCATGATCACGCCCTGCGCCCACATCTCCATCGTCATCAACAGCGGGATGTTGAACACCAGGGCGCCGGCGAAGGCGCGGCCCAGATCGCGGACATAGGCGCGCTCGCGTTGCAGATCCAAAGGCGGCGCGGCGGCGGTCATGCGGCGGCAACGCTTGGACATCGGCTTTGGCTCCGGGCCGCTTGTCGAACGGCGTTCAGGCGGCGTTCATTCGCAGCCAAGCTTAGTCGCGTCATCGAGGGAGAGGGGACGATGAAACAGATCAAGACGACCGCCATCCTGGCGGTCATGGCGTGCGCGGGATTGACGGCCTGCGCCTCGGTGGAGGTCGGCGGCGAGCCGATGGCCCTGTCGCCCGTCATGGCCGAACAGGCACGGATCGGCAGCGTCACGACCACGACCGGCTGGCTGGATGCCGAGGACGACTTCGCAGACACCTTCAACGACGAGGTGCTGAACGAAATGGGGCTGTGCGCCGGCGGCCGGCATCGGCTGAACCTGAACATCCATGTCGAGGCGCTGAGCCGGGCGCCGCGCCTGGCCATTCTGGCCGGCGATCGCGCCGAACACCGGATGCGGGCGACCGCCGAATTGCGCGACCCGGCGCAGGGCGGTCAGGTGGTCGGGCGTTATCCGCTGGTCGTGACGGTGGATGCGGGGGCCGGGGTGCTGGACGCCCTGATTGACCGGCAGGCGGTCACGTCCCACGCCTTCGCGCAAGCTCTGTGCGACGCCGCCTTCGTCGCGCCGACGCGTGTGGCCGAGGCCGGCGCGCCGGGCTGAGGCCGAGGGCGGGGCGAAGGGGCGGGCGGCCTGGGTCTGGCGCTTTTGAATGTCACGGGCGCGGGCTATCAAGACGGCGAACAGGAAATCGTCCCATGCATCTCGCCCGTTTCGCCCGCATCCGCCTGGCCCATCTGCCGACGCCGCTGGAGCCGCTGCCCCGGTTGTCGGAAGAGTTGAGTCTGGATCTGTGGATCAAGCGCGACGACTGCACCGGCCTGGCCGGCGGCGGCAACAAGACCCGCAAGCTGGAGTTCCTGCTGGGTGCGGCGTTCGAAGCGGATGCCGACACCCTGGTGACGCAAGGGGCGGTGCAGTCAAACCATGTGCGCCAGACCGCGGCGGCGGCGGCCGCGCATGGTCTGGCCTGCGAGATCATTCTGGAAGAGCGGACGGGGTCCAGGGCGACGGACTATGTCGGCAACGGCAATGTGCTGCTGGACCGGCTGTTCGGCGCAACCCTGCGCACCGTGCCGGGCGGGACGGACATGGTCGCCGAGCTTGAGAAGACGGCGGCCGAGGTGCGGGCGCGGGGCGGCAAGCCCTATGTCATTCCCGGCGGCGGATCGAACCCTGTCGGGGCGCTGGGTTATGTCGATTGCGCGCGCGAGATCGTGGTTCAGGCCGATGAGATGGATCTGGAGGTCCACCGCATCGTGACGGCGACGGGCAGCGCGGGCACCCATGCGGGCCTGGTCGCCGGGCTGGCGGTCATGGGGGCGGACATTCCCGTGCTGGGCATCGGGGTGCGGGCGCCCAAGGACAGGCAGGAGGCGAACGTCTTCAAACTGGCCGAGGAGACGGCCGCCCTGCTGGGCCAGCCGGGCCGGGTGACGCGCGAGATGGTCGTCGCCGACTGCGACTATGTCGGCGACGGCTATGGCCTGATCGACCAGGGGGTGATCGACGCCCTGACCCTGGCCGCGCGTCTGGACGGGATCGTGCTGGACCCGGTCTATTCCGGCAAGGCGATGAAGGGGCTGATCGCCCTGGCGCGCGCCGGCCGGTTCAAGGGTGAGACGGTGGTGTTCCTGCACACTGGTGGAGCGCAGGGGCTGTTCGGCTATCAGACCGAGATCGAAGGGGCGCTGTAGAGGCCGCGCGTCATGGACCTGCGCGAGGCGACGCTGGCGCTGCTGGCCGCCCGGGCCGAGGACGCCACCGTCTGCCCCAGCGAGGTCGCGAGGGTGGTCGCGGGCGAAGACGGCGCGTGGCGCGTGGCGATGCCTGACGTTCACGCCGCGGTGGACGCCCTGGTGGATGAGGGCGCGGTGCGACTGAGCTGGAAGGGGCGGCCGCTGGCGATGCGTGCGGGGCCCTATCGGATCGCGCGGGCTCGAGGCGGTGAAGACGGGGGCGGCGGGTGACGGGGCGCGATATCGAACCCGTCCCGCCCGCGCTGTCTTTGGCGGCGGTGTTTCTGCGGTTCTTGCGGTTCGGGCTGCTGGCGTTTGGCGGGCCGGTGGCGCAGATCGCGATGATCCGGCGCGAGCTGGTCGATCAGGACCGTTGGATGTCCAGCGCGCGGTTCAACCGGCTGCTGGCGGTGTTGCAGGTCCTGCCGGGGCCGGAGGCGCACGAGCTGTGCGTCCATATGGGCATGCGGGCGCGGGGGCGGATCGGCGGTCTGCTGGCGGGCTTGGGGTTCATGCTGCCGGGGCTGATCCTGATGCTGGGGATCGGCTGGGCCTATGTGGCGCTGTCGCCGGTCGTGAGCCTGCTGGCCGGGGCGTTTCTGGGGGTTCAGGCGGCGGTGGTCGCCGTGATCATGCGCGCCGTCTGCAAGATCGGATCGCATATTGTGGAGGATCGCTGGCTGTGGGCCATCGCTGTCGTCGGCTTTGCGGCGACCCTGGCCGGGGCGGCCTTCTGGATCGTGCTGGCGGCGGGCGGGGCGGCCTATCTTCTGGTCCGGGCCGGGCGGGTCGGCCTGGCGGGCGGGGTCGTGGCGCTGGCGGTTCTTGCAGCCTTGGCGATGCACGGGCTGGGGGACGGCGGGCCGGTGTTCGGACAGACGGCGGGGCCGGCGGGCGACGGCGGCTGGGTCGCGATGTTCTGGACGGGGCTGAAGGCGGGGCTGCTGACGTTCGGCGGCGCCTATACCGCCATTCCCTATGTGCGCGCCGATACGGTGGGGCGCGGGCTGATCGACGATGGGGCGTTTCTGGACGGGATCGCCTTTGCGGGGGTGATCCCGGCGCCGCTGGTGATCTTTTGCACCTTCGTCGGCTTCGTGGTCGCGGGCTGGGGCGGGGCGCTGGCGATGACGGCCGGGGTGTTCGCGCCCGCCTTCGCCTTTTCGCTGATCTTCTATGAGCGGCTGGAGGCGGTGGTCGAGGACCGGCGGCTGCACGACGGTCTGGCCGGGGTCGCCGCCGCCGTCGTGGGAATCATCGCCGCGACCAGTGTCGAGCTGGGCTGGGCGACCCTGCAGCGGGCGCCGTCGATGGCGGTGGCCGTGGCGATCTTTACGGTCGCCCTGGTGGTGGCGTGGGCCTGGAAGAGCCGCTACGCCGTGCCGGCAGTTCTGGCCGCCGCTGCGGTCGCGGGATGGGGCGTGATGCGATGAGCAAGATTCTGGGCGTGATCGGCGGCATGGGACCGGCGGCGACGGTGGCGTTTCTGGCGCGGGTGCAGGCGCTGACGCCGGCCGAGGGCGACGCCGATCACATCCGGGTGGTGATGGACCTGAACCCCCAGGTGCCCGATCGCAACACGCGGCCGGGCGAGGCCGAGGCAGTGCTTGGGCAGATGGCCGAGGGGCTGGCGGCGGCCGGGGCCGAGGTGATCGCCATGCCCTGCAACACCGCCCATGCCCAGGCGGGAGCCATCCGCGCGGCGTGCGAGGCGAAGAGCCTGCGCTTCATCGACATGATCGCGGCGACGGCGGACGCGGCGGCGGCGTCAGGCGCCAAGTGGATCGGCGTGCTGGCGACGCCGGGGGGCGAGGGGCTTTATACCGAGGCGCTGGCGGCGCGCGGTGTTGACACTGTGCTCTTGGAGGGCGCGGACCGCGAGGCCTTCATGGCGCTGGTCTATGGGGTCAAGCGCGGCGATGTCGGCGAGGCGGCGCGGGAAGGGATGTTGCGGCTGGCTCAGACCCTGGCGGACGCGGGCGCACACGGGCTGATCGCCGGCTGCACGGAGGTGCCGCTGCTGTTGAGGGCCGAAGATGCGCCGGTCCCCCTTACGGATTCGGCCGAGGTGTTGGCCCAGGCGTGCGTGACGGCGTGTCGGGTCTGAGGCGCGGTTGCGGCTTGCTCCGCGCGGCCCGCCTGCCTAGTCATGAGCTGTGTCTATTCAGTCCCTGATCATCGATTGCGACCCCGGCGTGGACGACGCTGTGGCGCTGTTTCTGGCCTTCGCCGCGCCCGAGCTGGAGCTGCTGGCCGTCACCACGGTCGGGGGCAATGTCCCCGCCGCCAAGACCCAGCGCAATGCGCGCATCATCCGCCAGATCGCCGGGCGCGAGGAGGTGCCGGTGTTCGGCGGGGCGGAGCGGCCGCTGAAACGTCCGCCGGCGGGGGCGAGCGAGTTTCACGGGGTCGAGGGTCTGGGCGATCTGGAGCCGTTCGAACCGACGGGGATCGTCGGCGACGGACCGGCCGCCAACGCCATCGTCGATCTGGTGATGAGCCGGCCCGAAGGTTCAGTCGCCATCGCCGTTCTGGGGCCGATGACCAATCTGGCGCTGGCGATGCGGCGCGAGCGGCGGCTGGCCGAACGGCTGGGGCCGGTGGTCGTGATGGGCGGGGCGCGGTCGGAAGGCGGCAATGTCACCGCATCGGCCGAGTTCAACATCTGGGCCGATCCCGATGCGGCGGCGGTGGTGTTCGGATCGGGGTGTCAGGTGGTCGCCTTCGGCCTGGACGCGACCCATCAGGTGCGCGCGACCGAGGCCCGGATCGCGGCGATAGAGGCCATCGACAGCGAGGCCGCGCGGGCGGCGGCGTCGACGCTGCGGTTCTCGCAGCGGGTGGAGCGCGAGATCGTGGGCTGGGATGCAGCCCCCTTGCATGACCCGTGTCCCATCGCCTGGCTGATCCAGCCTGATCTGTTCGAAACCAAGCCCTGCCGGATCGAGGTGGAGACGGGTTCGGACCTGACGCGCGGGCATACGGCGGTGGAGTTCCGGATCGATCCGGCGACGGCGCGGCATCGCTGGGCGGTCGCGGCGGACGCGCAAGGGGTGTTCGATCTGATCGTCGCCAAGCTGAAGGCCCAAGCTCTGGAGGCTGAGGCGCTGGAGGCCGGCGCATGAGGATCACCGTCGTCGGTTCGATCAACCTGGATCTGGTGGCCACCGCGCCCCAACTGCCGGCGCCGGGCGAGACGGTGACCGGGGCGACCCTGGCGCGGCATCCCGGCGGCAAGGGCGCCAACCAGGCGCTGGCGGCCGAGAAGCTGGGGGCCGAGGTCTGTCTGATCGGCCGGGTCGGCAACGACGCCATGGCCGGCGAGGCCCTGGCCCTGATGGAGGATCTGGGCGTCGATCTGGCGGGGGTGGAGGTGGATGTGGCGGCCCCGACGGGCGTCGCCCTGATCGCCGTCGATCCGACCGGCGAGAACCAGATCGTGGTCGCGGCCGGCGCCAACCACATGGTCACGCCCGAACAGCTGCCCCAGCGGATCGAGGGGGCGCTTATTGTACAGCTGGAGCTGCCGATCGAGACGGTCGAGGCGGCGGTGGGCCGGGCGACCGGCTTCGTCTGCGCCAATCTGGCGCCCGCCGCGCCGGTGTCGGAACTGCTGCTGCGCCGCGCCGACCTGATCGTCGTCAACGAGACCGAGGCGGCCTTCTACGGCGACGGTCTGCATCGGGGCGGCGGTCGAGTGGTGGTGACCAAGGGCGCGCGAGGCGCGGCCATGTATCAGCGCGGCGTCGAGATGGCCTGGGCGACCCCGCCCGCCGTCGAGGCGGTCGATGCGACGGGCGCAGGCGACGCCTTCGTCGCCGCCATCATGGTGGCTTTGCTGGAAGGCATGGACCCGGCCGAGGCCCTTCGCTTCGCCTGCGCCGCCGGAGCCTTCGCCGCGACCCGCCCGGGCGCGCAACCCTCGGCGCCGGAGCGCGATCAGGTCGAGGCGCTGCTCAACGCTCAATAGACGCGGGCGCTGACGGCGCCGCGTCGGCGCATGCCGGGATGAACCAGATTACCGCACGCCTTCACGAAACGGCTGCGCCAGGGTTCGGAAATTGTCGGCGCTGAAATGGTCTGGCCATCAAAGGTGAAGGCGATGGATGCGCCCTGCGCCAAGGGCTCCAAAATCTCGTCTGCGATCGAAAATGCGTATTCAAGGGCGGGATCGTCAGCATCGCCTTTCACCCGAGGTGAGCCTGTTCTGACCACCCCGTCGCCGACCCGCAGGTCCATTTCAGGTTGGGGCCATGCATCGCGGGGTGAAAATCCCCGCACGATGGCGGTCATGGATAGGCCTTTGCAGACTAGCATGACCTGCGGGGTCGCACTGTACGGTTTGGACGGATTGGGAACCAGGAAGGCGACGGCCGGGACGTTAGGGCTAAAGAATCCTCTCCATTCCTCCCCTCCAGAGCTATGCGCGGCCGACCCTAGCGGTGATGTGGGTTGAGAGGATGAGACAGCCGGATATTGAAACCTGCTGGTGACGAGGCCCGCCAATGCGGCCGCAAAAATTACTCCGAACGCCATCGCTGTTTTCCACAAACTGACCTTGCCGGTCGCTGCTCGATACGAGCCCGACCAGTGCCGCTCGGGCGTCTGGCGGCCAACACCGAATAGTTTGGGCCGAATTTCTTGTGGCGGCTGTGGAGCTTGATCGGCGAGACGGCGCGCCAACTCGCGGCTGCTGACTGCGCCGGTTTTACGCCGTGCCGATCGGAGCCTTTCGTTGACGCTATTGACCGACAGGCCCGTCAGATTGGCGATGGTCTTGGCGGTGTGACCCTGAGCCAGAAGACGCAGCAGGTCCTGTTCCTGGGCGGTGAGACGGTCGAGATTTAGAGACATGGAATGGCGCCGAACGGACATGCCTGTCGTTCCTAGGCAAAGGCGCCGAGAGCGGAAACTCCGAAGACGCCGCAGGCCGCTACGATTTTCTTGTGGCAGTCGAAATCGAGTCGATGCGCAACAAGGCCGAAAGAGGCACCGTTCACACGCAAACCTTCGGCGCGGCGACAGCTCGCCATATTTCCGCCAAGCACAACCTGCGATTTAAAGGAAATGGAGGGGCGAATGCTGACACGACGAGGATTAGGGCTGGCGGCCGTTGCGACGGGCGCGCTGGCTGTGCGACCTGCTTGGTCGCAGACGCCATTGAGCGCCGAGCAGCAGTTCATGGTCGAAGGGCGGTATCTGCCGCAGTACCTCGAGCTGAAGGCGCAGGCGGCCGCAGGCCGTCCGGCGGCGGGAGGCTTCCTGGCGCAGTATGCCGCCTTTCTTGGCGACGAGGCGACGGCGATCGGCGGCGATGAAGAGGATCGGCCGGCCGACGCCGAACTGCCAGACCTGTCGAATGCCGAGAGCCGCGATGCCCTGTACGCCATCGTCGAAGCCGCGACAGCCAGGCAGATCGTCATACTCAACGAGGCGCACAACATATCGGGCCATCGCGGTTTCGCGACGCGCGTCATGCGGGCGTTGAGACCGCTGGGTTTCGACACCTTCGCCGCCGAGACCTTCGTTCAGCCGCAGCAAGAGGCGGCGCCCACGATACGCAGATACAGGCGCGGCGATCCCTTCCATTCCGGTTTCGGATACTACATCGCCGACCCGGTCTATGCGGAGGCCGTAAGGGAGGCGGCGGCGCTCGGTTACACATTCGCGGACTACGAATGGCGCTGGGACCAAAGGCCGCCGGCGACGGTGTCAGGAGATGAGCAGATCGCCGCGCGAGAAGCGGCGCAGGCCAAAAATTTGGTCGAGACCGTGCTGAAAGACCGACCGGATGCGCGAATCTTCGTCTTGTGCGGCTATAGTCATGCCATGGAGCTTGAAGGGCGCGGGGGCCTGTGGTTCGCCGCTCGGCTGAAGGCGCTGACCGGCATCGATCCCCTGACGATCGAGCAGTCCTGGAACTGGCCTGCAACGCGGCCGCAAGCCGATGCGCCGCATGTCGCCGCTGTCTTGAAGCGCTTCCAGCCGACCGCGCCTATCGTTGTGTCGCGCAACGGGATCGCCTTCGCCAACAGCGATTTCGAAGGTCGAGTGGACCTGAGCGTCTTTCATCCGAGACTGGAGCGCGTGGCTGGACGGCCGGGCTGGCTTGCGGCTGACCCCCTGCGAAAGGCGGTCGAGGTCTCGATCCCGGCTTTTGAAGGCCCGGCCCTGGTGCAAGCGCTGCATATGCAGGAAGGCATGGTCATCCCGGCAGATCACTTTCTGCTGGAGGCGGGCCAGGCGCGGGGGACCATGATGCTCAGGCCCGGCGACTATGTTCTGCGGTTGGAAACGACGCGAGGGATTGAACCGGCGTTCGGGGAAATCGTCGTCTGATGCCGCCAGCGACCTAATGACCGCCTGACCCAAAACGGGTTGGCGCCGGCGCGCAGGCGGGGTTAGGTCTAGCCCACGGGTTTTGTGGGGACTTCAGACGATGATGATGCGTGGACGTGGGGTTGGGCTGGTTCTGGCGGCGGTGCTGCTGAGCGGCGTGGCGGGTGCGGCGTTGGCCCAGAACGCGGGGCCGGCTGCGGGACCGATGGTTTATCAGCAGCCGCCGGCGCCGATCGCGGACATCCTGGACGCCAAGCCGACGCCGTCGTCGATGCTGAGCCCGGATCGGCGGACGCTGGTGCTGATGGATCGGTCCAACCTGCCCAGCATCAAGGCCCTGGCCGAGCCGATGCTGCGGCTGGCGGGGACGCGGATCAATCCCAGGAACAACGGCGCGGCCGAAAGCCGGGTGGCGTGGCTGACGGGGCTGAGCCTGCAGGCGGTGGACGGCGGGCAACCTCGCGTCGTGGCCCTGCCCGACGGCGCGCGATTCACGGCGCCGCGGTTCTCGCCGGACGCCAAGTCGCTGGCCTTCGTGCTGGACCGGCCGACGGGGCTGGAGCTGTGGGTGGTGGATGTGGCCACGGCGCGGGCGCGTAAGCTGACCGATCCGGTGGTCAATATGACGGGCGGGACGGGTTATGAGTGGCTGCCCGACAGTTCGGGCCTGCTGGTCGAGGCGGTCCCGGCCGGGCGTGGTCCGGCGCCGGACGTGACGGCGGCGCCCACGGGGCCGAACATCGAGGAGACGGCCGGGCGGGTCGCGCCGGTGCGGACCTATCAGGACCTGTTGTCGAACCCCGGCGACGAGGCCCTGTTCGACCATTATTTCACCAGCCAGCTGACGCTGGTTCCGCTGAACGGCCGTGCACGGACGATCGGCGCGCCGGCGGTCTATCTGGATGCGTCGGTGTCGCCGGACGGCCAATACATCCTGCATGAGATCGCCAAGCGGCCCTATTCCTATGCGGTGCCGGACGACCTGTTCCCGACCGAGATTGTGGTGACGGATCTGAACGGTCGTGTGGTGCGCACGGTCGCCGACCTGCCGCTGCGGGACGACGTGCCGACCGCCTTCGACGCCGTGGCGCCGGGGCCGCGTTCGGTCGGCTGGCGCGCCGATGCGCCGGCGACCCTGACCTGGGTCGAGGCGCTGGACGGCGGGGACATTCGGCGTGAGGCCGAGTTCCGGGACCGGGTCTTCATGCAGGCCGCGCCGTTCACGAGCGAGCCGGTCAAGCTGATCGATTTGAAGGAACGGTATGGCGGGATCGTGTGGGGCCGGGACGACCTGGCCATCGTCAACAGCCGCTGGTTCAACACCCGGCACGAGACGCGCTTCGTGGTCGATCCGTCCAACCCCGGCGAGGGCCGGGTGTTGCTGGAGCGGAACTATCAGGCGCGCTACGACAATCCGGGTCAGCCGGTGACCCAGCCGAATGCTCAAGGGCGCTCGGTGATCCGCTTCGATCCGCAGGGGCGCATCCTGATGTCGGGCGCGGGGGCGACGCCGCAGGGCGAGTTCCCGTTCCTGGCCGCGATGGATCCGGCGACGGGACGCAGCGAACGGCTGTGGACCTCGGCCAATACGGATTACGAGGCGGTGGTCGGTTTCCTGGACGCGGACGGCAAGCGGGTGGTGACGCAGCGCGAGACGCGGCTGGATCCGCCCAACCTGCAAATCCGCGATCTGACGACGGGCCAGACGACGCGGCTGACCAACTTCCCCGATCCGGCGCCGCAGCTGGCCGAGGCGACGCGGCAACTGGTGACCTATGAGCGGGCCGACGGGGTCAAGCTGTCGGGGACGCTGTATCTGCCGGCCGGTTACGACAAGGACCGCGACGGGCCGCTGCCGATGCTGATGTGGGCCTATCCGGCCGAGTTCACCGACGCGGCGGTGGCGGGCCAGACGGTGGACGTGCAGAACCGCTTCGTGCGGCCGGGCGGGTCCAGCCATCTGTTCCTGCTGACCCAGGGCTATGCGATCTTCGACAACCCCTCCATGCCCATCATCGGCAAGGACGGGGCCGAGCCGAACGACACCTATGTCGAGCAGCTGACCGCCGACGCCCAGGCCGCCGTGGATGCGGTGGTGGCGATGGGGGTGGCGGATCGCGACCGGATCGCGGTCGGCGGCCACAGCTACGGCGCCTTCATGACGGCGAACCTGCTGGCGCACAGCGATCTGTTCCGCACCGGGATCGCGCGCTCGGGGGCCTATAACCGCACCCTGACGCCGTTCGGCTTCCAGTCGGAGCAGCGCAACTATTGGGAGGCGACCGAGGTCTATACCGAGATGTCGCCCTTCACCTATGCGAACAAGCTGAACGAGCCGATCCTGCTGATCCACGGCGAGGCGGACGACAACTCGGGCACCTTCCCGGTGCAGTCCGAGCGGTTCTATGCGGCGCTGAAGGGGCTGGGCGCGACCGCGCGTTACGTCACCCTGCCGCTGGAGGCGCACGGATACCGCGCGCGGGAATCGGTGGGTCACACCCTGTGGGAGATGACCCGCTGGCTGGACCAATATGTGAAGAACGCCCCGCCGAAGCCGGCGACGAACTGAGACGCCGCTCCAGGTCCGCTGAACTGCGTCATTCCGGGGCGTCCGAAGGACGAACCCGGAACCCAGGGGACTGTTTCCGGTGGCTGACGCGGCAGGCACCGCAGATGCTGACCTGGGTTCCGGGTTCCTCGCTCTGCTCGGCCCCGGAATGACGATCAGCGCCGGGTTTGTGAACAGGCCCGCGTCTCGTCACGGTCGTACGATCAGCCGCACCACCTCGCCGGCGTGGAGGCGGTCGAAGCCGGCGTTGATGTCGTCCAGGGGAATGACGCCGCTCATCAGGCGATCGACGGGCAGGCGGCCCTGGCGATACAGGGCGACGTAGCGGGGGATGTCGCGGCTGGGGACGCAGGTGCCGATGTATGAACCCTTCAGCGTGCGCTCTTCGCCGACCAGGGAGACGACGTTGACGGCCAGCGCCGCATCCGGCGGCGGCAGGCCGGCGGTGACGGTGGTTCCGCCGCGCCGGGTCATCTTCCACGCCGCCTCCAGCGCCCGGACCGAGCCGGCCATTTCGAAGGCGAAGTCGGCGCCGCCGTTCGTCAGGCCGCGGACCTGATCGACCGCATCGGGATCGGCGGCGTTGACCGTGTGGACGGGCCCCAAGGTGCGGGCCAGGGCCAGCTTGTCCTCGGACAGGTCGACGGCGACGACGGGGCTGGCGCCGCTGGCGAGAGCGCCGAGCACGCTGGCCAGGCCCACGCCGCCCAGGCCGATGACCACGACGCTCTGGCCCGCGCGGACCTGGGCGGTGTTCACAACGGCCCCGACGCCGGTCAGGACGGCGCAGCCGAACAGGGCCGCCTCGTCGAACGACAGGTGGGGATCGATCTTGACCAGCGAGCGGCGCGAGACGACGGCCCGCTCGGCGAAGGCGGAGCAGCCGAGGTGGTGGTTGACGGGCTCGCCCTCGCGGAAGATGCGCCGGGCGCCGGACAGAAGCTCGCCCCGGCCGTTGGCGGCGGCGCCGGGCTCGCACAGGGCGGGACGGCCGCCGGCGCACGGATTGCAGCGGCCGCACGACGGCATGAAGACCATGACGACGTGATCGCCGACGACGAGATCGGTGACGCCGTCCCCCAGCGCCTCGACCACGCCCGCCGCCTCGTGCCCCAGGGCCATGGGCAGGGGACGGGGCCGGTCGCCGTTGATGACCGACAGGTCCGAATGGCACAGGCCCGCCGCCTTGATCGCGACCAGCACTTCGCCAGGGCCGGGCGGGGCCAGGGTGACGGTCTGGACCGACAGGGGGCGGCTGTCGGCGTAGGGGCGGGCGGCGCCCATGTCAGACAGGACGGCGGCGCGGGTCGTCAGGGTCATCGGAACTCCCTTTGGCGCGCGCTGCGGCCAGCGCGTTCGTGATCAGGCGTGTACCGATAGGCGCTTGACCTAACGTCGTCCAAGCTAGAGCGTCGGGATCGAGAGCGACGGATCGCGTCGCCGAGGGAGACGACGATGCCGAAACGAGACGAGGGCGCGCTGGCGCAACGGGCGACCTACAAGGCCTTTCACATGGTCTCCACCCGCTGGGCCGACAACGACCAATACGGCCATATCAACAACGCCAAATTCTACGAGTTCGTCGACTCGGCGGTGAACGCCCATCTGCTGATCGCCAATGCGCTGACGGAATCGATCGGCCTGGTGGTGGATTCGGGCTGTCGCTACACCTCGTCGCTGAAGTTTCCCGATGTGATCGAGGTCGGGATCAAGGTCGATGCGATCGGCACCTCCAGCGTCACCTACGGCTTTGCGGTCTTCAAGCGTAGCATCGACGTTCCCGCCGCCATCGGCCATTTCGTCCATGTCTATGTCGACGCCGAAACCCGCCGGCCCAAGCCCCTGCCGGCGCGACTGAGAAGCGTGGTGGAGAATCTTCGCGCGGGGTAGGGGCTTTCGCCGTTCGCCTGAAATCCAGCGCCTGTTTGCGTGATGCCTATGCCTTCCGACCCCGCCGATCTCGATTACGCCTTCTATCTGAGCCTTACGGAGGCGGATGCATCAACGACCGGGGACAATCCGCGCGGAAGCCTGGAACAGGTCGTGTCCGTGCGCATCGCCTTTGTCGCGCGGGCGTGGATCACGCGGGCCAATGCGTTATTTCGCGGCCGAGGCTATACGGCGGCGCAGCGCGCCCACCTCTATGTTCTGGCGTCCAAGCCCAAGGGGCTGACGCAGTCGGAGTTGGCGGCGATCCTGCGGATATCGGAGGCGTCGCTGTCACGCCGCATCAAGCTGTCGATCGAAGAGGGGCTGGTGTCGCGCCATCCGCTGAGCGGCGACGGACGCGCCAACCTGATCCGGCTGGAGCCCAAGGGGCTGGACGCGCTGAACACCTCCGATCGTTTGGCGCGCGAGGATCGCACCCGACTGCTGGCCGGCGTCACCGACGAGGAACTGGCCATCACCGCCAAGGTCCTGAAACTGCTGACGGACCGTATCCCGCAAACGCCCGAACGGCCGGACGCATAGTCCTGTAGATCAGTCGTCCAGACGGCCGATCAGGAACAGGGCGCCGACGGCGGTCAGGGCGCCAAGGGTGAAGGCGGTGACGATGGCGCCGGTGGCGACGGCGGTGGAGACGGTGACCGGACGGGCTTCGTACCACTCGACGATGTCGGCCTCGTGCAGGTCCTCGTCCATATAGCCTTCGGCTTCATAGATGGTGTCGTCGGCGGTCATGACTTTACGCTCCGTCTGTCTCGCCCGGATCAATACGCCCAAACGGTCGAGGTTCCACCCCTGCTGCCTATCGTGACAGGATGACGCTCTTCGTTTAGGACCGCCCGCTCAGGTTCAGAACGCTCAAAGACGATCCCATGGCCGGCCACTCGAAATTCAAGAACATCATGCACCGCAAGGGGCGCGCCGATGCGCAGCGCTCCAAGCTGTTCTCCAAACTGTCGCGCGACATCACCGTGGCGGCCAAGTCGGGCCTGCCGGATCCGGCGGCGAACCCGCGCCTGCGCCTGGCGGTCAACAACGCCAAGGCCGAAAGCCTGCCCAAGGACGTGATTCAGCGCGCCATCAACAAGGCCTCGGGCGGCGACGTCGATACGATGGAAGAGGTCCGCTACGAGGGCCGGGGTCCGGGCGGCGTGGGCATCATCGTCGAGGCCTTGACCGACAACCGCAACCGCGCGGCGTCCAACATCGGCGCGGCCTTCAAGAAGAACGGCGGCGCCCTGAGCGAGATGAACTCGGTCGCCTTCATGTGGGATAAGGTCGGCAAGATCACCTACGCCGCCGAGGCCGGTTCGGAAGACGCCGTGATGGAGGCCGCCATCGAGGCCGGCGCCCAGGACGTCGAGAGCGACCTGGTCAAGCCCGATATCTATGAGGACGCGCCGGGCCACACGATCTGGACCGCCTTCGAAGACCTGAACGACGTGGCCGAGGCCATGTCCAAGGTGCTGGGCGATCCCAAGTCCACCGCCATCGTCTGGAAGCCGCAGTCCGAAGTGCCGGTGACCGGCGAGGCCGTCGGCACGCTGTTCAAGCTGCTGGACGCGCTGGACGCCGAGGACGACGTGTCGGCGGTCTATTCCAACGAGGACATCTCCGACGAGGACGCGGCCAAGTACGCGGGCTGACGTCAGGCGGGTTCGGCCGTCGCCCTTGACGGCCGAACCGGCGACCGACGCGGCGGAACGCGTCTCCACGCCAGAACGAGCGCCGCCAGCGCCGCCGCCATCGCGGCGAGGGCGAAGGGGGCGACGGGCAGCGTGCTGAAGCCTACCGCGATCCGCGCCCAGGCCGTCGAGGCCCCGATGGTCTCGAACAGCAGGATATGGACCACCATGATCGCAGCGACGATCAGGAAGGGCCAGCGCCCGCGGGGTTCGACCCAGGCGGCTGCAAGCGCCACGGCGATGGCGCTCAGTTCGCCCGAATGGAAGAAGCGTGGGATCGGCAGGCGCGCGATCACCGGCGGCAGCACCAGGATCGCCGTCGAGAGCAGGCAGGCCGCGTGGACGGCGATGTTGCGGCGTCGCGCCATGGCGACAGACACGAAGCCGACCAGGGCGACGGTCGAGACGATGTCATGCAATCCCAGACGGGCGCCCAGGGCGGCGTAGAAGGGATCGGTCTTCAGCGCGAACTTGGTCGCCATACTGTGCAGCACAAGAACGGCCGCGCCGGCGAACAGGGGCACGACGGCGAACACGGCCAGACCCGCCGCGCGATGAAGCCGACGATCCGCGCGGTGCGCGCTCCAGCTTTGAAGGCCGATCAGGGCCAGCCAGACCGTCGCGGTCATGCCGTGGGCATGAAAGGCGAAGGAGGCGGACGGCAAGACGCCGAAATAGGCGGGCCAGAAGGCCAACAGCACGACCGGCGCCAGCAGCAGCATGGCCCATGCGGCATGACGATACGGCATTTCTCTTCCACCAGCTTCCGACGGAGGATGTCACGCAGACCGCTGTTCGCCAAGACGACGGGCCACGCGAGTCGTTCGCACGGAACCGGGTCGTGCGCCGGGCGTAACGAGGCTTCACCGTTACGCCTGGAGCCCCCTATGGACATCACCCAGCTGATCCTCGACGACCATGCCGAACAGCGTCGACTGTTCGCGATCATCGAACAGATCGACCCCAAGGACACCGATGCGCTGAGCGCCGTCTGGTCGCGGTTGTCGGCGTTCCTGGATGTGCACGCCGAGGCCGAGGAGCGGTTCTTCTATCCCGAGCTGCTGAAGCAGGGCGAGGGCGCCAATGACGCCGAGGACGGCACGGTCGAGGGCGAGACCGAGGACGCCATCGAGGACCACAACAAGCTGCGCGACGCGGTCAAGGCGGTCGAAAAGCACAAGGTCGGGACCAAGGCCTGGTTCGACGCCGTGGGCGAGGCGAACGTCGTCAACTCCAAACACATGGGTGAGGAAGAGCGGCAGGGGCTGACCGATTTCCGTATGAACGCCGACGTCGAGACGCGCCATGCGCTGGCGGTCAAGTTCGCCGCCTTCGAGGCCGAGCACATCACCGGCGTCAAGCCGGTGAACAAGGACCCCGAGACCTATATCGAAAAGCACGGCTGAGGCGGCCGCTGCGACCACGATGTCGCAGCATCGTCCGTCCAAGGAACATCAGCGCCCGGCGCATCGTTGAGCGCGGATGAATCTGGGTAGTCTGGAAGGCGCCGTCCTGCCGATCCTCGGCGCGGTGATCGCGGGCGGGGTCATCGGCTTCGAGCGCGAATGGCGAGGCCGGGCGGCGGGCCTGAGAACGCATATCTTGGTCAGCCTGGCGTCGGCCCTGCTGATGCTGGCGGCCATGTCGCAGGCGGATTGGGCGTTCCGCGCCCTGCCCGACGAGAACATCGTCACAGACCCGACGCGGATGGCGCACGGCGTGCTGACGGGGATCGGCTTCCTGTGCGCCGGGGTCATCTTCCGCACCGGGTTTTCGATCCATGGGCTGACCACGGCGGCGTCGCTGTGGATCACTTCGGCGATCGGCATTCTGTTCGGGGCGGGCCTCTATGCGCTGGGCGCGGCGGCGACGGTGGTCACGGCCCTGATCCTGATCGTGCTGAAGCTGATCAGCGGGCGCTTGCCGGCGCGCACGGTGGTGGACGCCGAAGTGTGCTGGGAAAGGCGCGAGGCGTCGCCGGAGCCGGCGATCGAGGCGGCGCTGAAAGCCATCGATGCGGACGCGCGACACGACCGGTTCGAGCTGATCGATGGCCAGACCGTTCGACGGACTTGGCGTTTGAAGGCTGCCGAGGAAAGCCAGCTGAAGCGGCTGGCGGAACAGCTGTGCGCCATACCGGGCGTGGTCGCCTACAGCCTGGACCCGCGCGACGACTGAAAGCGTTCATTGCCCGATAACCCTCTTTGCGGCATGAGGGGAACGGATGGCGAACGAACCTGTCAGTATCATCGGCCTGGACCCCGGTCTGCGACGCACCGGATGGGGGGTGATCGCCTCGGACGGCGCGCGCCTGCGCTGGATCGCGCACGGGGTGGTGGCCCCGCCCGAGACCGCGCCGTTCAGCGAGCGGCTGCTGCATCTGTTCGAGGCGCTGGCAACGATCTGCGCCGAACACGGCTGCGAGGAGGCGGCGGTGGAAGAGGTCTTCGTCAATGTGAACCCGTCCTCGACGCTGAAGCTGGGTCATGCGCGGGCAGCGGTGATGCTGGCGCCGGCCAAGGCGGGTCTGACGGTGGCGGAATATTCGCCGAACCTGATCAAGAAGGCGGTGGTGGGCGCAGGCCATGCCGACAAGAGCCAGATCGCCTTCATGGTCAAACGGCTGCTGCCGACCGCGGGCGACGTGAAGGCGGATGCGGCCGACGCCCTGGCCGTCGCGATCACCCATGCGCAACTCAGGAAGCGGTCCCTGCTGGAAGCGATGCACCGGGGGACGGCGTGATCGGGCGGTTGAGAGGCGTGCTGGCCGAGGTCGGGGAGGCGGAATGCCTGATCGACTGCGCGGGCGTGGGCTATGTCGTGTCGTGCGGGGCGCGGACGCTGGGGCGACTGCCGGCGCCGGGCGACGAGGCGACGGTGCATGTCCATTCCCAGTGGAGCGAAGATGCGGGGCCGCGCCTGTATGGATTTCTGACGCGCGACGAGCGGCGGGCCTTCACGACCCTGCTGGCCATTCAGGGCGTGGGGCCCAAGGCGGCGCTGGCGGTGCTGGACGTTCTGCCGCCCGGCGAACTGGCGTCAGCGGTGGCGCGCGAGGACAAGGCGGCGGTGGCGCGGGCCAACGGCGTGGGGCCCAAGCTGGCGTTGCGGATCGTGACCGAGCTGAAGGGCAAGGCCTTGGGCGACGCCACCTTTGCGCCTGTCGCACCCGGCATGCACGTCGAGATCGCACCGCCCGTTCCGTCCATCACCGGCGAGGCCGTGTCGGCCCTGCTTGGACTGGGCGTCGCCGAGGTCAATGCGCGCCGGGCCGTGGATCAGGCGTTGATCCGTCTGGGCGAAGAGGCGGAGCTGTCGGCGGTGATCCGCGCGGCGCTGCAGGAGTTGGGGCGGTGATTGGAAGGGAGTGGCGAGTGGCGAGTGGCGAGTGGCGAGACGTGAGAAGTGCTAGTGAGCAAGAGGTGAACTGCGGCGCGTCTGCGGTCTTCCGGATCCGCTCACCCCTGCGCTCACTTCCCGGCTCACTCTTCACTCTTCACTCGCCACTCGCCACTCGCCACTCAACAGCCACTCGCCACTCGGGCCAGCCATGACCCGCGTCATCTCCCCCGAGGCCGAGACCGGCGAAGCCTTCGATCGCGCGCTGCGGCCGCAGACCTTGTCGGAATTCGTCGGCCAGTCGCAGGCCAAGGGCAATCTGAAAGTCTTCATCGATGCGGCGCGCGGGCGGGCCGAGGCGCTGGACCATGTGCTGCTGTTCGGACCGCCGGGACTGGGCAAGACGACGCTGGCGCAGATCGTGTCGCGCGAGCTGGGCGTGGGGTTCAGGGCGACCTCGGGACCGATCCTGGCCAAGGCGGGCGATCTGGCGGCGATCCTGACCAACCTTGAGCCGCGCGACGTCCTGTTCATCGACGAGATCCACCGCTTGAGCCCCCAGGTCGAGGAGATTCTGTATCCGGCCATGGAGGATCATGTGCTGGACCTGATCATCGGCGAGGGGCCGTCGGCGCGCTCGGTGCGAATCGACTTGGCGCCGTTCACGCTGGTGGGGGCGACGACGCGGGCGGGCCTGCTGGCCACGCCGTTGCGCGACCGGTTCGGCATTCCGCTGCGACTGGAGTTCTACACCCCCGACGAACTGACGGCGGTGGTGCGCGGCACGGCGCGCAAGATGGGCGCAGCCATCGACGAGGCGGGCGCGCGCGAGATCGCGTCGCGGGCGCGCGGCACCCCGCGCATCGCCGGGCGCCTGCTGCGCCGGGTGCGGGATTTCGCCTCGGCGGAAGGGGCCGAGACGATCTCGAAACTGGTGGCGGCGCGGGCCCTGGCGCGGCTGGAAGTGGACGAGGCCGGGCTGGACAGCCTGGACCGGCGCTTCCTGAAGGCGTTGATCGAGAACTATGGCGGCGGGCCGGTCGGGATGGACACCCTGGCGGCCGCCATCGCCGAGGCGCGCGACGCGGTCGAGGACGTGATCGAACCCTATCTGCTGCAACAGGGCTTCATCATGCGCACCCCGCGCGGCCGCATGGCCTGCGCCAAGGCCTATGCGCATCTGGGCCTCAGCGCGCCGACGCAACCCGCCGCCGGACCCGTGCCGGGCGACCTGTTCGAATGAAAGACGGCCTTTTCGAATATGATCCTGAAAAGGATGCAGCCAACAGGCTGAAGCACGGGCTGTCGCTGGAGGTCGCGCGTCGCATCGATTGGAACCACGTCACGGTCATACCGGACAGGCGTCACGACTATCAGGAGCCTCGGTACCAGATTTATGGTAAGGTGCTGGATAGGCTGCATGTGTTGATCGTCACGCCGAGAGGCGGCGTGTTGAGGATCATCAGCCTCAGAAAGGCTAATCGGCGCGAGGTAATCCAATATGGCTGATCCCAAGGACGACTGGCTGAACCCGGATCATTATGATGACGTCGATATCGACGATCCCGAGAACCCTGAACTAACCGAGGCGGATTTCGCCAAAGGGCGGCCGTTCCGGGACGTGTTCCCCGATATGTTCGCCAAATTGACATCGCAGGCCGTTGCACTCGAACTCTCTCCCGAGACCATCGCAGCCTTCGCCGAGGAAGGCGACGACTGGAAAGAGCGGATGGCGGCGACGCTTGCGGCAGCCGCTCAGGCCAAGCGAGCCGCCTAATCTCCGGTAGGCGGTTGCCAAGCGGGGCGGGCGGGGGTTTGCTGGGGGCGAACCGGAGCCGTCGTCCCATGATCCTGCGCACCCTGGCCGTGATGGCGTTTGCGGTCGGCCTGACCGGTCTGGCGCCGCCTGCGAGGGCGGCGGCCCCCGTCTTCACCGACAAGGCCTGTCCCGGCGATTGGCCGACGGGTCTGCGCGAGGTGCGGTGCGGGACCCTGACGGTGGACGAGGCGCGCGACGGGTCGGTCAGCGATCGGCGCATCGACATCGCGGTGGTCATCTTCAAGGCCAGCGCGCCCTACAAGGACGCCTCGGGCCAGGCGCTGCCGCCGATGGTGATGTTCCACGGGGGGCCGGGCGGGGCCCTGACGCCGGGGGCGGGGCGGATGCTGGCGGCGCTGCGTCGCAATCCGGAAGCCTTTGCGGTGGATCAGGACGTGATCCTGTTCGACCAGCGGGGCGGCGGGGCGAGCAACCCGTCGATGGACTGTCCGGGCGTCGAACTGACCGATGCGGGGCCGCCGTCCGACGAGGATCGCGACGGACTGATCGCCTGTCTGAAGGGCTATCAGGCGCAAGGCATCGACCTGAACCAGTACAACGCCGCCGCCATCGCCGACGACGTGAAGGACATGGCCCAGGCTTTGGGTCTGGCCAAGATCGACCTGTGGGGCGGATCGTACGGGCCGCGCATCGAGGCGGCGGTCATCACCCACCAGCCCCAGATCGTGCGCGCCGCCGTGATGGACAGCCCCTGGCCGCCCGAGGGCAACTGGGCCGTCGGCACGCCCGAACAGGTCTCGGCGGCGGTCAAGATCATCGTGGCCAAATGCGCGGCCCAGGCGGCCTGCGCGGCGCAGCATCCGGACCTTCAGGCGCGGTTCGAGGCCGAGGCGCGCAAATGGCTGGCCGGACCGGTGACAGGCAAGGACGGGCGCAGCTTCAACGTCGACGACCTGTCGGCCTTCCTGATGGACACGACCTATAGCGCGACGGGCGTGCGCAGCCTGCCGGTCGATCTTGACAAGATCATCGCCGGCGACCTGACGCCGGTCGCGGAGATCGCCGAGGACCGCACCTATTATTTCGAGGGCCAGCATATGGCCCACCTGTGCAAGGAAGAGCTGCCGTTCGAATCCAAGGCGCGGCTGGCGGCTGGGGCGGCGGGCGATCCGGTGGCCGAGGTGCTGGTCCCGTCGCTGTCGCGGCTGTTCGACGTCTGCGCGGCGGTGGGCGAACGGCCGGCGCTGCCGATCGAGAATCTGCCTGTCCAAACCGACATCCCGACCCTGTTCGTCGCCGCCGAGATCGATCCGGGCTGTCCGCCGCCGCTGACCGAGGCCGCCGCCAAGGGCTATTCGAACAGCCAGGTGGTGATCGTGACCAATGCGACCCACGGCGTCATCAACGCCAGCCCCTGCACGCGCAAGATGGCGCGTGACTTCCTGCGTGATCCGTCCAAGCCGGTGGATCGGACCTGCCTGCCCGCCGCCGACACGCCGCTGGACTTCACCCTGGATGCGCCCGCCGCATGAGGGTGATGCGCCATCGCAGCCGGCTTCAGCAGCGTCTTATGATCGCGGCGGCGGTGGTTCTCGCCCTGTGCGCGGTCGGCGTCTGGGTGCTGATGCAGCCGGCGAACACCCCGTCGCCCGAGCCGGCCGATGCGCGGGTGATGCGCCAGATCCGCACCCAGGCGGGGCGCGGCGCCGAGCTGCGCTACGCCGAGAATGGCGAAAGGCGATCGGTGTGCGGCTATGTCGGGCGCGTCGCGGGCGGGCCGGCGGTGGGCTTCGTCTCCATCCCCAATCGCATCCTGTTCAGCGACGACCCCCTGCCGACCGAGTTCCGCGAAATGCGCCAAAGCTACTGCCCCGGCTTCATGGCCGCGCCGAACCGCCGGCCGTGATCCGTCGTCGGTTGAAGGGGCCAGCACTCGTCCTGATCGCACAGATCACGGCGACGGCGGCGATCAGCCTGGTGGCGATCCGCACGGCCGGAGCGGGGACGGCGTCGGTTGCGGTCCAGGCGGCGGCGTTTCTGATCGGGGCCATGGCGCTTTGGGCGGCGTCGCGGACGGGGCGGCCGGGCCGGGGTCCGAGGTTGATCTCGACGGCGGCGATCCTGGTCGTCGCCGTCCTGACGCTGACGACGGGTGTGGAGATGCAGGGCGCGCATCGCTGGCTGGCGCTGGGGCCGGTTCTGATCCACCCCGCCTCGCTGCTGGGCGCGCCGCTGCTCTGGCTCGTGGCGCAGGATGCTGACGATGTGTGGACGGCAGGCGTCGCCGCCCTGGCGATCCTGACGTTCGGTCTCGGCTTCGACGGAGCCGCCAGCCTGGCTTCCGCCGTGGGGGCGACCGGGTTGCTGACGGCGGCGAGAGGGTCGTGGAAGACGCTGGCGCCGCTGGCGGCCCTGTCCTGGATTCTGGCGCTGTGGAGCCTGGCGCGTTCGCAGGCCCTGCCGCGCGTGCCCTATGTCGAGGATGTCGTGCCGACGGTCTGGGCGGTGGCGCCGGTCCTGGGTGTTGCGGCGGTGATCGCGCTGATCCTGCTGTCGGCCCCGTTGCTGTGGTTAGGCTGGCGGGCGCGCGGCTCCGGAGCCGCCGTCGGATTGGCCATGGCCGGATTTTGGATCGGTCTGTCGGCGGCCAATCTGCTGGGCGCCTATCCGGCGCCGGTGGTGGGATATGGCGCTTCGCCCGTGATCGGATGGCTTGTCGCGATCGGACTGGCTATGGCGTCTGCACGACGTACGAGGTTCCAGTGACCGCAATCTCCGACCAACCCACCGCCGGCCGTTTCGAGGGGCGCGATCACCTTTTGCCGGTGCGCGTCTATTATGAGGACACCGATTTCACCGGCCTGGTCTATCACGCCAACTATGTGCGCTATTTCGAGCGGGGGCGGTCCGATTTCCTGCGCGCCATCGGGGTGGGGCATGCCGATCTGCTGGAGGAGGCCGAGCCGCTGGCCTTCGTGGTGTCCGAGTTAAATATCAGATATCTGAAGCCCGCGCGGATCGACGACGCCCTGGTGGTGCGCACCGTCTACGAGCAGGTGAAGGGCGTGCGGCTGATCATCCGCCAGAGCGTGGAGCGGGCCGGCGAGGTGTTGTGCCGGGCCGAGGTGACGGCGGTGTGCATCCATCTGGACGGACGGCCGCGACGGCCGTCGAAGGGACTGGTCGAGAAGGTCACGCCGTGGCTGGCGGCCAGTGGAACCGCCGACTAGGATCGCGCCAACGAGGGGGAAACGTCATGGCCGCAGAAACCTACAAAATGTCCGCCAGCGCGGTGATCGTCACGATCCTGCTGTTCGTGCTGCTGATCGGCGGCGGGCTGGTGGGCTGTCCCTATTACAAGGTCTGGGAGCGCAAGATGGCGGGCCAGGCCGAGCTGCAATACCAGCAGGGGGCGCGCCAGGCCCTGATCGCGCAGGCCGCCGCCGAGGACGAGGCGGCGATCAAACGGGCCGAGGCGGCGACGCGCCGGGTCCTGGGCTGGACCGATGCGGCCAAGCGCGGCTGCGCCGAACTGGGCCGGGCGGGCGATCGCCAGTGCGAGGAGCAGCTGCTGAAGGACGCCGCCACCTATTCCATCGCCAAGGAAGGCCACGAGGGCGTCATCATCAGCGTCGGCGCCCCGGTCTCTGTCGCGGTCGATCCGAACGCGCGGCGGACGGCGTCCGAGTAACCTGCCGTTAACCCTTATGACGCGCCTGTCAGATGACGGGCGGACGGGTCGGGGCTAAACGGGCCGGACGCCACACAATGGTCACGTCCGCTCGGTCGAAGAGGGGACGTGACGATCTCGATTCCGCCCGGAGCGCCTGAATGACCACGCCTGTCGACGCCGCGATGATGAACCCGGTCGAGCTGTTCATGACCGCCGACTGGGTGGTCAAGAGCGTGATGATCGGGCTGGCGGCGGCCTCGATCTGGTCGTGGACGATCATCATCGACAAGGCGGTGCGGTTCACGGCGCTGAACAAGCGCGCCGACGACTTCGAAAAGTCGGTTCAGTCGGGCCGGTCACTGGAAGAGGTGGCGTCGCAGGCGGGGCCGGATCCGGACCACGCCCTGCCGCGCATGCTGGTGATCGCCCTGTCGGACTGGCGCGAGGCGCGTCAGCGCGGGGCGTTGAACGAGCACCAGGGCGAGCTGCTGCTGGTGCGGATCGACAAGGCGATGAACAGCCTGATCTCGCGCGAGGGCCAGCGGATCGAGAATGGCCTGGGCGTGCTGTCGGTGGTGGCCACGGCCTCGCCCTTCATCGGCCTGTTCGGCACGGTGTGGGGCATCATGAATGCATTCGGAAGGATCGCGGCGGCGGGCAACACCAATCTGACCACGGTGGCGCCGGCCATCGCCGAGGCCCTGTTCGCCACGGCCATCGGCCTGGCGGCGGCCATCCCGGCCTATATCGCCTACAACAAGTTTTCGATCGACGCGGGCAAGTTCACGGGGCGCCTGGAGGCCTTCGCCGACGATCTGCAGGCCGCCGTGGCGCGCCGCCTGGGCAGCCCGTTAGCCCCGCCGCCTCCACCGCCGCCGTCCAGCGACCTCAGCCTGAAGCGGGGCGTCTGAGCCATGGCCCTGGGCGGTGGTGCGAGCGGCGGTGGGCGCCGGGGACGCAGGGGGCGTAAAGGTCCTCTGACCGAGATCAATGTCACGCCTCTGGTGGACGTGATGCTGGTGCTGCTGATCATCTTCATGATCTCGGCGCCCCTGCTGACGGTGGGCGTGCCGGTCGAACTGCCCAAGACCGAGGCCAGCGCGGTCGAGATCAAGTCCGAGCCCTTGTCCGTCAGCATCGACCAGCAGGGCGCGATCTTCGTCGGCGACAGCGAGACGGCGTTCGACGCCCTGTCCACGCGCCTGCTGACCGAGGCGGGCGGCGCGGACAAGGCGGCCGAGCGGCCGGTGTTCGTTCGGGCTGACGGGCGTGCGCCCTATCAGGCTGTGGCGCGGGTGATGGCGCGGTTGAGCGCCTCGGGCTTCACCAAGCTGAACCTGATCACCGACACGGCGCCGGAGGCCTGAAGCCGTTGCGTCGGCCGAGCCCCGCCATCCTCGGATCACTGGCCCTGCACGCCGGGGTGATCGCGCTCGCCTTCGTGACCTTTTCGCACAAGATGGACGAGGACGAGACGCCGCTGGTCGCCTCGGTGCCGGTGACCATCGTGTCGGAAGAGGTGATCCAGGCGGCGCCGGCGGACAATCCGCAGCCCGAACTTTCGCCTGACGACGCCGCAACCGCCCCGGTGCAGCAGCCCGATCCCGTGCCGCCGACGCCGGAACCGACGCCGCCGCAACCCCAGCCGCGCCCGACCCCGACGCCGCCGCGGCCCACGCCGCCGCGCCCGGCGCCGACGCCCACGCCAACGCCGAAGCCCACGCCGACCCCGACGCCGCCGCGTCCGACGCCTCGACCCCAGCCGCCAACGCCTGCGCCGCCGACCAAGGCCCAGCCGACTCCGCGCCCGGCGACGCCCGCGCCCGCCCGCCCGGCGCCCCAGCGCACAGAGCCGAGCCTGGATCTGGACGCCCTAGCCGGACCGACGCGCCCGACCAACAATCGCGGCCGACCGGCGACGGGGCAGCAGGGGGCGGGCGCCGCGTCCCAGGCCACGGGCCCGCAGCTATCCGCGCTTGCTGGTCAAGTAAGCCCGCACTGGAACATCAACTGTGAAATGCCGGGCATGGACAGAATGGTCATCAGGGTGACTGTTCGCTTGACGGCAGATGGAAATATTGTGGGTTCTCCCACTTTGCAGAATCCACAAAGTGATGCGTCGTGGCGTGCAGCATCGGACGCAATGCTCAGAGCATTGCGCGCTGCCTCTCCGTTTAGGGTGCCCGCAGGTTTTCAGGCACAAGAAGTGCCCTTCCGGTTTGAAACCGCTAGAAAATGCGGAAATCGATAGAGGTCAGGTAAAGAGGCCTGTTCCCGACCGAATGTCGCCCCAATCGCCATGAAGCTGGCGGTTGTCATAACGTCCGATGATAAGGGCGAGACTGTCTTTCCAATGCTTGGGAGCAAATTATGCGTCTGAACCTTTTGATGGCATCCGCCGCCGTCGCCCTAGTCGCTGGGCCAGTATCGCTTAATCCCTTAAACGCCCAAGCTGCGCCTCAGAACGCGCAGACGCAGGATGTGGTGGTTGATGACGGCGTGCTGCGTCCCCTTCAGATCGCGGTTGTGCCGTTCGCCGGGACGCACGGGTCGGACATCTCCAATGTGGTCAGCGCCAATCTGAAGCGGTCGGGCTTCTTCGAGCCGCTGAACCCGTCCAGCTTCATCGAGACCGGCCTGACCCTGGCCAATGCGCCGAACTTTCCCCAATGGACCCAGATCGGCGCGCAGGCGGTGCTGTACGGCGGTGTGACGACGCGCGGCGACGGGCGGCTGGACGTCGGCTTCCGGCTTTATGATCCCTATCGCCAGTGCCAGCTGGTCAGCTATCAGTTCACCGCGACCCAGGAGCAATGGCGCCGGATCGCGCACAAGATTTCCGACGTCATCTATCAGCGCATGACCGGCGAGGCCGGCTTCTTCGATTCCCGCGTGATCTTCGTGTCCGAGGAGGGCACGCAACTGAACCGGATCAACCGCCTGACCATCGCCGATCAGGACGGGTTCAACCCGACCTATCTGACGCAGGGCGACGAGGTGATCATGTCGCCGCGCTTCTCGCTGTCGCAGCCGGATGAGATCACCTATGTGGCGCTGGGCAAGGATTACAGCCGCATCTACCTGTATAATCTGACGACCGGCCGGCGCGAGAGCCTGGGCGAGTTCGACGGTCAGGTGCTGGCGCCGCGCTTCTCCAACGACGGCAACAAGATCGCGTTTTCGATCATCCGGGGCGGCAACACCGACGTCTATGTGATGGACCTGCGCAGCCGCCAGATCACGCGCCTGACCAGCGACCCGGGCATCGACACCTCGCCGTCGTTCAGCCCGGACGGCAGCCAGATCGTCTTCACCTCGGACCGTTCAGGTTCGGCGCGCCTGTATGTCATGCGGTCGGACGGATCGGGCCAGCGGCCGATCTCGCGCGGCGGCGGCATCTATACGGCCCCGTCGTGGAGCCCGACCGGCAATCTGATCGCCTTCACCAAACAGGGCGGCGGCCGGTTCTCGACCGGGGTGATGAACGCCGACGGCTCGGGCGAGCGCATCCTGTCGTCCAGCTATTTCGAGGAAGGCCCGAACTGGGCGCCGAACGGTCGTTACGTCATGTTCGCGCGCCAGACGCCGGGCGGCGACACGCGTCTGTGGACCGTGGACCTGTCGGGACGCGTGGTGTCGCAGGCGGGCTATAACGGACGCGGAACCGACCCGGCCTGGTCGCCGCTGCTCGATCGCGGCCCGAGCAATCTGGGCGTGAACCAGGGCGCCGACAGCTGCCCCGCCTAAACGCCGCACCGACACCGTCGGAGCCTTAAAGCTCAACTGTGCGTTATCGCCTCTAGCGTCGAAAAATCGGCCGAGGCAGACAGTAAAGCCAAGCTTGAGGCCCGCCCTTGCCAGAAACGATACGTCAGGAGACGACCCAATGAAGACTTCCCGCATTCTCAAATTGGCGATGGTCGGCTGCGCCGTCGCCGCCATGGCCGCCTGCACCCGAAAGCCCCCGGTCGAGACCGGCGTGCCCGGTCCGAACGACGGCACGACGCAACCGACGGGTCCGGCCTATCCGACCGCGCCCACCGGGCCGGTGACCGGCGGAAACATGGGTTCGGCCGCGCCGGGCACCGAACAGGACTTCGTCGTCAACGTCGGCGACCGCATCTATTTCGACCTGGATTCCTATGAGGTCCGTCCCGAGGCCATGCCGCGCCTGGACGCCCAGGCTCAGTGGCTGCAGCGCTATCCGTCCGTGACGGTCCGCATCGAAGGCAATGCCGACGAACGCGGCACGCGCGAATACAATCTGGCGCTGGGCGCCCGCCGTGCGGAATCGGTGCGCACCTATCTGATCAACCGGGGCATTCCGGCCGGCCGGATCGACACCATCAGCTTCGGCAAGGAACGGCCGATCGCGGAAGGCTCGAACGAAGACGCCTTCGCCCGCAACCGTAACGCCCACACCGCCATCGTCTCGGGCGCGCCGCGCTGACGACCGGCTGATCGGCTGATCTGAAGGAGGCGCCGGCCGCAGGGTCGGCGCCTCTTTTCGTTTCCGCGCTTGTCCTGACGCGGGGCTGGCGGCAGAACCGTCATCACAGGGATCGGGGGATCAGCGGATGGATATCGAAGGGGCGGGCGCCGTCGTCACGGCCGGACTGGTCGCAGGCGCGATTGAAAAGCCGACGGGCAAGGCCGGCGAGGCCCACGCCCACGGCGTCTGTTCCGACTGCGGGGCCGAAACGAGCGGCAACTTCTGCGCAAACTGCGGCCAGCCGACCCACGTCCACCGCAGCCTGCTGCACCTGGGCGAAGAGCTGCTGCACGGGGTCATGCATTTCGACGCCCGGATCTGGCGCACCCTGCCGCTGCTGTGGCTGAACCCCGGCCGGCTGACGCGCGAATGGGTCGAGGGCAAGCGCACGCGCTACGTCTCCCCGCTGGCGATCTTCCTGTTCACCCTGTTCGTGATGTTCTTTGCGCTCAGCTTCATGCCGCACCCGGAATCCAAGACCGAAGGCGCCGAGATGGCCGAACGGATCGCGTCCCAGCGTGTCGGTCTGGCCGAGGCGGAAAAGGCCCTGATCCAGATGCGGGCCGAAAGCGGCGCCCAGCCGGACCCGACGATGCAGATGGCGATCAACGCCGGACAAAAGCTGGTCGATGACCGCCGCGCGGCCCTGGTCCGGCTGGAGACCGAGCAGCGCGACGGTCGCGCCGACGGTCTGAAGCCCGGCAGCTGGCAGGCCGGGATCAAGGACATGGCGACCGAAGAGGCCGGCGAAACCAAGCTGAAAGTCATGGGCAAGGACGCCGAGAAGGAGGGGCACGGCATCGGCGCCACGGTCCTGAAGAAGCTACAGAACCCGGACCTGGCGGTTTATAAGTTCCAGCAGACGGTGTACAAGTTCGCCTTCCTGCTGGTGCCCTTGTCGATCCCGTTCGTGGCCCTGCTGTTCCTATGGAAGCGCGGCTTCACCCTGTACGACCACGGGGTGTTCGTTCTGTATTCGCTGACCTTCATGGCCATGCTGCTGATGCTGATGGTCATCGCCGGAACCTTCTGGGGGACATTCGGCCTGGTGGTGATCAATCTGGCGGCGCTATCGATCCCGGTGCACATGTTCGCCCAGATGAAGGGCGCCTATTCGCTGTCCTGGTTCTCGGCCCTGTGGCGGACGATCGCGCTGTTGGTGTTCTGCAACATCGTGGTCGGCCTGTTCATCGCGGCCATGGTCTATCTGGGGCTGGGCCACTAGCTCGGCCTTGCGGCGGCCCCAAATCGGTGAAAGCTAGACGCATGACCAAGCTCTCGATCTCTCGTGCTCATCTGCTCGCCGCCGCCGCCCTTGGGGGTGTCCTGATCGGAGGCGGCGCGGTCGCCCAGCAGGTCCAGCCCAACATCATGGAGCGGACCGAGTGGGACAATCGCCGCCTGGACCAGCTGGACCGCAATGTGCGCCGTCTGGAGCGGGCGCTGACCCAGAGGAACGCCGTCGGCCAGCCCGTGTTGGTCGAGCCGGACCCCGAGGTGGTGACGCTTCAGGGGCAGTTCGCCCTGATGGACCGACGCCTGGGCGACCTGGAGGCCACGGTGCGCCGGATCAACGGCGACAACGAGCGGCTGACCTTCGAGCTGGACGAGGCCACGCGCGAGAACGAGACGCTGAAGACGCGTCTGGCCGACGCCGAGGGCCGGTTGCAGAAGCTGGAAACCCAGGCCGAACTGAATGCGCCGATCGAGGCGACCTCGCCCACCGGCGACGCGACCCGCGATCTGGCGGCGGCGGTGGCCCTGCTGGCGACCGACAAGCCGCGCGGCGAGCGGGCGCTGGAGACGGTGATCGCGGCCTGGCCCGATACGCCGCAATCGCGTGAGGCCAACTCGCGTCTGGGCGACCTGCGGGTGGCGGCGAACGACAAGGCCGGGGCGGTGCCCTATTACGCCGCCGCGCTGAAGGATTGGCCGCGCATCGGCTGGGCGGCGGATACGACGCTGAAACTGGCCGACGCCCTGTTCGCGACGCAGCGGAAGCCGCAAGGGTGCGCGGCCCTGGCGGAGTTCACGCGCCGCTATGCGCCCGCCGCTTCTGACCCGCAAAAGGCGCGGGCGGCCCAGTTGAAGACGACGGGTTCCTGCGCCTGACGGCTGACCCGGATCTCAGAGCGCGAGCGTTCGCGCGGCTGGATGCGCGACTGACGCGGGACACAGGCCGGCCGCTGGCGCTGGCCCTGTCGGGGGGCGGGGATTCCATCGCTCTGTTGCGGCTGACGACGGAGTGGGCGCGGACGCGCAGGCGTTCGGTGCTGGCCCTGACCGTCGATCATCGGCTGAATGCGGACAGCGGTGGCTGGACCGAGTTTGCGGCCTGGGCGGCGAGGGACGCCGGGGCCGACTGGCGCGGGTTGAGCTGGAACGCGGACAAGCCCGCGGCCGGCCTGACGGCGGCGGCGCGGGCGGCGCGGCATGCACTGATTGCGGATGCGGCGCGCGAGGCGGGGGCGTCGGTCGTCCTGTTCGCCCACACCGCCGACGACATCGCCGAGGCCGATCTGATGCGAAGCGAAGGCTCGACTTTGGGGCGGGTGCGCGAATGGTCGCCGTCTCCGGCCTGGCCCGAGGGTCGAGGCCTGATGCTGTTGCGGCCGCTGCTGGGCGAGCGGCGGCGGGGCTTGCGCGACTGGCTGGCGAGGCAGGGGGGCGACTGGATCGAGGACCCCGCCAACGCCGATCCCCGCTTCGGGCGCAGCCGGGCGCGGCAGGCGCTGGCGGGCGCGGCGCCGCAACCGGTCGAGCAGGCGGCGGCGCAAACCGGGGCGCTACCGATGATCAAGGGCGAGGCCATGGTGCATGTGGACCGTGACGTGGGCGCGCGGGCGCTGGCGGCGGCCCTGGTCTGCGTCGGCGGCGGATCGACGCCGCCTCGTGGCGCGCGGTTGGAAGCCCTGATGGCGCGGCTGAAGGCGGGCGAGGATTTCGCGGCGACCCTGTGCGGGGCGCGGATCGAGGCTGTCGGCGCGGTGGTGCGGCTGATGCGCGAGGCCGGCGAGTTGCGCAGGCGGGACATTTCGCCGCTGGCGCTGAAGCCCGGCGTCGAGGCGGTTTGGGACGGGCGGTTCCTCTTCTGCGCCGATCGTCCAGGCTGGTCTGTGGTTCCGGCGCGGGGGCGGTTGGCCAGTCTGTCGGACGCCGACAGGGCCGAGATCAATCGGTTGCCGGCGGGGACGCGCGGGGCCTGGCCTGTGTTGATCAGGGACGGCGCTGTGGCTCCGGTTCTTGCAGGCGAAGGGGTCGAACGGCGCGGCCTTGTTACGGAACGGCTCAGGCTGGCGCTGGACGAAACGACGCACGAAGACGACCTGATTTCCGCCACCCGATAGCGTAACGCTGATTAAGCCCCTATTTTCCCAGACAGACACATCCAGACCGTCGATCCCACCGGGGTCGCGGACGACCGAGGACCTCAATGAACCTGCGTAATCTGGCGATCACCGGCGTGATCATTCTGGCGTTGCTGGCGGGCTATGCGGCGCTGTCGCAGGGCGGCGCCATGAACGGCGTGACGGGCCAGCCGGCCGGCAAGCCCGAGGCCATCAGCTATTCCCAGCTGGTGCAGCGTGTGAACGCGGGCGAGGTCAAACAGGTGACCATCCGCCTGGACAAGGTGAACGGCGAGCTGAAGAACGGCGAACGCTTCACCTCCACCACCGTCTATCCGAACGAACAGCTGGTGGCCCAGATGCTGGCCGCCAACGTCGAGATCGACGCCAAGTCGGGCGGCCAGTCGATCTGGATGAGCCTGCTGCTGGGCATTCTGCCGATCGCGCTGCTGATCGGCGTGTGGATCTTCTTCATGCGCCAGATGCAGGGCGGGGCGAAGGGCGCCATGGGCTTCGGCAAGTCCAAGGCCAAGCTGCTGACCGAGCACAAGGGCCGCAAGACCTTCGACGACGTCGCGGGCGTGGACGAGGCCAAGGACGAACTGCAGGAGGTCGTCGACTTCCTGAAGGATCCGGGCAAGTTCCAGCGTCTGGGCGGCAAGATCCCCAAGGGCGCCCTGCTGGTCGGCCCTCCCGGCACCGGCAAGACGCTGCTGGCGCGCGCGGTCGCGGGCGAGGCGGGCGTGCCCTTCTTCTCGATCTCGGGTTCGGACTTCGTCGAGATGTTCGTCGGCGTCGGCGCCAGCCGCGTGCGCGACATGTTCGAACAGGCCAAGAAGAATGCGCCCTGCATCATCTTCATCGACGAAATCGACGCCGTCGGGCGTCACCGCGGCGCGGGTCTCGGCGGCGGCAATGACGAGCGTGAGCAGACGCTGAATCAGCTGCTGGTCGAGATGGACGGCTTCGAGGCGTCCGAGAACATCATCCTGATCGCCGCGACCAACCGTCCCGACGTGCTGGACCCGGCCCTGCTGCGGCCTGGTCGTTTCGACCGCCAGGTGGTGGTGCCGAACCCGGATGTCTCGGGCCGCGAACGCATTCTGCGCGTCCACATGAAGGACGTGCCCCTGGCCGCCGATGTGAATGTGAAGACCATCGCGCGCGGGACGCCCGGCTTCTCGGGCGCCGACCTGGCCAATCTGGTCAACGAGGCGGCCCTGATGGCGGCGCGCAAGGACCGTCGCATGGTCACCCACCGCGACTTCGAAGACGCCAAGGACAAGGTGCTGATGGGTTCGGAACGCCGCTCCATGGCGATGAACGAGGAAGAAAAGCGTCTGACCGCCTATCACGAGGCCGGTCACGCCATCGTCGCCATGAACGTCAAGATGGCCGACCCGGTGCACAAGGCGACCATCGTCCCGCGCGGCCGGGCGCTGGGCATGGTGATGCAGTTGCCGGAAGGCGACCGCTATTCGATGAAGTATCAGCAGATGATCGACCGGATCGCCATCATGGCGGGCGGCCGCGTCGCCGAGGAGCTGATCTTTGGGCCGGAGAACATCACCTCGGGCGCCAGCTCGGACATCGAACAGGCGACCAAGCTGGCCCGCGCCATGGTCACCCGCTGGGGCTTCTCGGACAAGCTGGGCACCGTGGCCTACGGCGAGAACCAGGAAGAGGTGTTCCTGGGCCACTCGGTCGCCCGCAGCCAGAACATCTCCGAAGAGACGGCGCGCACCATCGACGAAGAAGTCCGTCGCCTGGTGACCTCGGGCTGGGACGAGGCGCGCACGATCCTGACCACCAAGGCCGAGGATCACGAGAAGCTGTCGCAGGCCCTGCTGGAATACGAAACCCTGTCGGGCGAGGAGATCAAGGACCTGCTGGAGAAGGGCGTCGCGCCGAACCGCGACGAGAACAACTTCCCCAACGCCGGGCCTTCGGTCTCGGTGCCGGTGACGCCGGTGTCGGACGGCACGGACATCGAGGTTCCGGTCGCCGCGCCGGCCGCGACGAGCGTGCCGACGGTTCACTGAACCCAGGCCTGATCTAAATGCGGGAATCCCGCCGGGAGAGCGATCTCCCGGCGGGTTTTTCTTTGGGCGTCTGGCTGATCCACTGGCCAGCGCAACAACCATTTCGACGAACAAGTTTGCATCACAAACATGTCTGTGAGATATGGCGGTCTCAATTGTGGGAGGGACGTCATGTTGATATCGAAAGCAGAGCAGGGGGAACGGCTGCACGGGCTGGATGCGTTGCGCGCCGGGGCGCTGCTGCTGGGGGTGGTGCTGCACGCCAGCCTGTCCTTTGTCCCGCCGCAGATCTGGATTGTGGCGGACGACAGCCGGTCGATCGGCGCCGCCTGGCTGTTCTTCGCCATCCATCTGTTTCGCATGACGGCCTTCTTCCTTATCGCGGGTCTGTTCGCGCACAGGATGCTGGCGCGGCGAGGTTGGGCCGCCTTCGCCAGGGATCGGGCGGTGCGGATCGCCGGGCCGCTGGCGGCCTTCTGGTTTCCGGTCATGGCGGGGATCGTCACGGCCCTGGTCTGGAATGCTCATGCCAATGGTCTGGTGACGCCCGGCGCGCCGCCGCCGCCGCCGACCTATGACTGGACCAACTTTCCGCTGACCCACCTGTGGTTTCTGTGGGTGCTGACCCTGTTCTACGCCGTCGTTCTGATCGTTCGCGCGGCGCTGGCTGTGCTGGATCGAAACGGACGGGCGGGGCCGGTGGTGGACAGGATCACCGGCGCGCTGATCGGCCCGTGGACGCCTGCCGTGCTGGCCGTTCCGCTCGCCCTGGTGCTGTGGCTGGATCCGAAGTGGATCGCCTTCTTCGCCGTGCCGACGCCGGACGCGGGCGTGATCCCGGACACCCCCGCCCTGGTCGGATTCGGCCTCGCCTTCGGCCTGGGCTTCGTGCTGGACCGGCGGCGTGATCTGCTGGCCCGTATCGCCAAATGGTCGCCGCTGTTCCTTTACGTGGCGCTGGTTTCGGGCGTGACGGCCTACATCCTTGCGGGCGGACCGAGCATCGCGCCGATGGGCGAGCCGACGGCCGGCAAGGCCCTGGCCGCCGCCGTCACGGCGGTCGCCGTCTATGCCTCGGCCCTGGCGGCCATGGGACTGTGCGTGCGGTTCGCCTCGGGCCACAGTCCGGTTCGGCGTTACCTCTCCGACGCCTCCTACTGGATCTATATCGTGCATCTGCCGCTGGTCATGCTGGCCCAGGTCTGGGTGCAGGATTGGGCTGGGCCGTGGTGGGTGAAGCTGATCGGCGTGTCGGCGGGCGTCTTCGCCGTGTGCCTGGCGTCCTACGAACTGCTGATCCGCCACAGCTTTATGGGGCGGTGGCTGAATGGCCGGCGCGTGCCGTGGCGCAACCGGCCTGCGCCTGCGCTGATCCCCGCCGAATAATTTGCAAACCCTTCCGGCGGCGTCCATCCGAGGGACGCGCCCGTCGCACAGGAATCACACAGCGATGTCCGACAAGTCCCGCACCGGCCCCGAAGCCGACCTGGCCTTCATGAAGGCCATTGTTCAGGGCGGCAATAATCCCAGGGCGACCCTGACGCTGGGCGTCGCCTATCTGGCGGGCGGCCTGCTCTATGGTCTGCAATGCCTGTTCCATATCGGTCAGGTGTGGGGGATCGTGCGCTGGCCGCCGCTGGGAAATCTCAGCTTTGTGGTCGCCATCACAGTCGCCTTCCTGATCGTCCTGACCTGGGCCGTGCGTGACGATCGCAAGACGGGGACGGCCGGCCCGATCGTCACCCGCACGCTGAATGCCGCCTTCAGCGGCGCGGGCATGGCCAATCTGGCGATCATCATCGTGTTCGGCGTGGGCGCGCGCCGCGATCAGGACTTCGCCGTCTGGCTCTATTATCCGGCGATGATCTTCGCGCTTCAGTCGGCGGCCTGGTTCGTGGCCTACAGTCTGAAGAAGAAGCCATGGATGCTGGCGACGTCGTTGGGCGGCTGGATCACGTCGGTCGCGCTGGGCGTCCTAGTGCGCGACGCGGTGATCTATCTCTATGTCTGCACACTCGCCCTGTTCGTGCTGTTCGCGGGACCGGGCTGGATCATGACGCGTGCGGCGCTGAAAGCCCGCGCCGTCGATACGGACGTCGGCTGATCCATGGGGCTGGACGCGCTCGGCAAGATCAACGAGGTCATCCACGGCCGGATGCGGCTGGGGATCATGGTCTATCTGGCCGACGCCGAGGCCGCCGACTTCACCGAGCTGAAGACGGTGCTGGAGGCGACGCAGGGCAATCTGTCGGTCCATATCAAGAAGCTGGAGGAGGCGGGATACGTGGCCGTGGCCAAGAGCTTCGTCAACAACAAGCCCCTGACCCGCGTGTCCATCACTCCGTCAGGGCGCAAGGCCTTCGCCGCCTATCTGGAGGCGCTGGGCGGTCTGATCGGGCGGTCGGCATGACTGTGCAGGTGATGGGCATCGTCAATGTGACGCCCGACAGCTTTTCGGACGGAGGACGATGGGCCTCGACCGAAGATGCGATTGATCAGGCGATGCGGCTGGTCGCGGACGGGGCCGATGTTCTGGACATCGGCGGCGAGAGCACCCGGCCGGGAGCCGAACCGGTAGGGGAGGCCGAGGAGATCGACCGGGTCGCGCCGGTCATCGCCGGCGTCCGCGCGCGCTGGGGCGGAGCGATCAGCGTCGATACGATGAAGCCCGCCGTCGCCCGCGCCGCCGTCGCGGCCGGGGCGACGATGTGGAACGATGTGACGGCGCTGAGCCATGCGCCCGACAGTGCGGCGGTCGCGGCCGAACTGGCTTGCGACGTGGTGCTGATGCACATGCAGGGCGAACCCCGCACGATGCAGGCGGACCCGCGCTATGACGACGTGGTGGGCGAAGTCCGGGATTATCTGCGTGGTCGGGCCGAGGCGGCGATGGCGGCGGGCGTGGCGCGCGAGCGGATCTGGCTGGACCCCGGCATCGGCTTCGGCAAGACCCTGGCGCACAATCTGGCGCTGACGGCGCGGTTGGACGCGCTGATCGATCTGGGCTTTCCGGTGCTGTACGCCGCCAGCCGCAAGCGCACGATCCAGGCCATCGATCCGACGGCGACCTTGGCGACTGACCGGCTGGGCGGATCGCTGGCCCTGGCGCTGGAAGGCGCGCGGCGCGGGGCGCGGATGGTGCGGGTCCACGACGTGCGCGAGACGGTGCAGGCGCTGAAGGTCCAGGCGGCGGTGATGGAGGCGGTGACAGCGGCGGAGTGAAGGCCCGCGACGGACGGGCGCAGCCGGTGTAGAGGGCAGATCTGCAACAGCCTTGGTCCGTCTATGCCCCTGACCGCCTACATCGCCCCCATCGTCATGCTGTGCCTGTCGAACGTCTTCATGACCTTCGCCTGGTACGGCCATCTAAAGTTCGATCACAAGCCGCTGTGGATCCTGGTCATCGCCAGCTGGGGCATCGCCTTCTTCGAATACTGGCTGGCGGTGCCGGCCAACCGGATCGGCATTCAGGTCTATTCGCCGGCTGAACTGAAGACGATGCAGGAAGTGATCACCCTGTTGGTCTTCGCCGGCTTTTCGGTCCTGTATCTGGGCGAGAAGCTGACGGTGAACCATCTGGTCGGCTTCGCCTTCATCGCGTTGGGGGCCTTCTTCATCTTCAAGGGGCCGCTGGGCGGCTGATCGCGGCTTGCTCCGGACCGCGGCCTGTTCCATCTGGTCGCCATGTCCTGGGTGATGTCGATCAATCCATGGGCGACGCTGGTCGTCGCCGGTCTGCTGGAGGTCCTGTGGGCCTCGGGCCTCAAGAACGTGGGCGTCAGCCGGCCGTGCACCTCGCTGGGGGTTGTGATCGCGCTGGCGGGCAGCATGATCCTGTTGTGGGTCGCCACGCAGAAGCTGCCGATCGGTACGGCCTACGCCGTCTGGACCGGCATCGGGGCGGTGGGCGCGGCGGCGGTCGGCATCCTGGTCTATGGCGAGCCGGCGACGGCGGTCAGGGCCGTGTGCATCCTGCTGATCGTGGCGGGCATCGTCGGGCTGAAACTGTTTTCGGGAGCGGCGGCATGAGCGCGCTTCATCAAGGTCGGGTGCTCATTCTGGCCGGGTCGGACAGCGGCGGCGGCGCGGGCATCCAGGCCGACATCAAGGCCGTGACGATGATGGGCGGGTTCGCCGCCACCGCCATCACGGCCATCACGGTGCAGAACACCCTGGGGGTCCACGGGGTCCATCCGCTGCCGCTCGATCTGATCGCCGCGCAGGCGCGGGCGGTGCTGGAGGACATCGGGACCGATGCGGTCAAGACCGGCATGCTGGGCTCGGTCGAGGTGGTCGAGACGGTCGCGGCCCTGCTGGACGAGGCGGACGCCCCGGCGGTGGTCGATCCGGTCATGGTGGCCAAGGGCGGGCACCCGCTGTTGCCCGATGCGGCGGTCGAGGCGGTGAAGCGGCTGATGATCCCGCGCGCGGCCCTGCTGACGCCCAATGCGCCGGAGGCGGAGGCCCTGACCGGGATCGCGGTCCACGACCTGGACGGCCAGAGGCGGGCGGGCGAGGCGCTGCTGGCCCTAGGGGCGCGGGCGGTGCTGATGAAGGGCGGGCATGTATCGGGGCCGACGGTGATCGACCTGCTGATGACCGCAGACGGCGAAACGGTGCTGGAGGCCGAGCGGGTCGACACCCGCCACACCCACGGCACCGGCTGCACGCTTGCGAGCGCCTGTGCAGCCGGGCTGGCGATGGGCCGGCCGCTGGAGGTCGCGGTGGCGGAAGCCTGGGCCTATGTCGGCGAGGCCATCCGCCGGGCGCCGGGCCTGGGCGGCGGGCACGGGCCGCTGGATCACGGCTGGCCGGTGCGGGGATGAGCGAGCTGGAGGCGGAACTGGCCGCCATCGTGCGCGCCGACGCTGGTTTGATGCATGTGCTGACGACCGTGCGGGCGCTGGACCTGCCCGACTGGCGGCTGGTGTCCGGGGCGGTCTATCAGGCCGTGTGGAATGCCCGGACGGGCCGGCCGGCGGGCTATGGGGTCAAGGACTACGACCTGGCCTATTTCGACGCGTCGGACCTGTCCTACGAGGCCGAGGACGTCGTCATCAAACGCGTCGCCGCCGCCTTCGACGAGCCGTTCCGCAGCCAGGTCGAGGTCCGCAACCAGGCGCGGGTGCATCTGTGGTTCCAGAACCGGTTCGGCGAACCCTATGCGCCGTTGCATTCGACCGACGAAGCGCTGGGACGGTTCGTGGCGCCGACCTTTGCGGTCGGGGTGCGGCTGGAGGCGGACGAAAGCCTCAGCGTCGCCGCGCCGTTCGGGCTGGACGACGTGTTCGCCCTGACGATCCGGCCCAACCCGAACCGGCCGACGGCCAGGGGCTGGGCCAAGGCCGTCGACAGCGCGCGGGCGCGCTGGCCCGAGCTGACGGTGATCGAGCCCTAGAAGGGTCCGTGCTTGCCGTTCGAGGAGAACTCGGGCGGGGCGGCCTTGTGGACATATTGTTCGGCGACCAGCCAGGCCTTGAAGGGGCGAAGGCAGCCCAGGCACAGGGCGACCAAGATGGGCAGGGTCACGACCAGATGCACCCAGATCGGCGGATGGACGGTGAAGTCGAACACCATCAGCAGGATCATCCCCACCACCCCGACGGCCGTCATGACGAAGAAGGCCGGGCCGTCCGCCGGATCGGCGAAGGCGTAGCTGAGCCCGCACGCCGGACATTCCGTCTGAAGCGTCAGATAGCCCTTGAACAGCGGACCCTTGCCGCAGCGAGGGCAGCGACAGGCCAGGCCGGTCTTCAGGGTGCTGAGGCGCGGATAATCGGTCATCTGGCGACTATGGGCGTTTAAAACGGCGCTGTCGCGTGGACCGGTTGTCCTAAGGCCATCCCTCATCACGGTGAACGGCGGTTAACCGCGATTAAAGGCCTTGTGCGGCATGGGTCGGGAGATATGTCCGGGGCCTCGCCGACAAAGCGCATCCTGAAGACGACCGTGGCCGCCGCCACGGCCGGCGCCGTCGTGTTCGCGCCGATGGCGCCGCTGGCCCAGGAAGTCGGCCGGTCGCGCGATCCGCTGTCCATCAATATCGGCGCCAACGCCGAGTTCACGCGGGTCGAGTTCGGCGGCGTGATCGGGGTGCGTTCGCGCGTCAGCCGCGAGGGCGACAAGGTCGTCGTCCGGCTAGGGACCACCGCCGCGCCCGACGTTTCGCGACTGAAGGTCGATCCGCCGGCCGGGGTGAAGTCGGTCGAGACGCGGCCGAGCCGGAGCGCGGGCGGCACGGACCTGATCCTGACGCTGGAAGAGGGCGCGGATGCGCGCTCGGGCGTCGCGGACGGGGCGGTTTGGCTGAACCTGTATGCGCCCGGCAAGGCGCCGGAGGGCGGTGACGCCGCCAAGCCGCAGACGACCAAGGCCGTGGTGCCGGTGCGGGCCGAGACGGCCGGCGGCAAGACCGTCCTGACCTTCGACTGGGGCGCGCCGGTAGGGGCGGCCGTCTTCCGCCGGGGCGATGCGGTCTGGGTCGTGTTCGACACGGCCGCCCGCATGGATATGAGCGGCGCCAAGGCGCTGGGGTCGGCCAAGAACGCCCAGTGGGCGGCCGGGCCGGGCTATACGGCGCTGAGGATCGCCGAACCTGAGGGGCTGGGCGTCTCGGCGCAGGGGCAGGGCGGGACCTGGACCGTGACCCTGGGCGGCCCGGACGGTGCGGCGGGCGGGGTCGAGGTCGGCCGGTCCGACGACGGCGCGCCGGTGCTGGTGGCGCAGATGGCCGGGGCGACCAAGGCGGTTTGGCTGACCGATCCGCTGGTCGGGGACCGGTTCGCGGCGGTGACGGCCCTGGCGCCCGGCAAGGGCTACGCCGGCGGACGGCGCACGGTCGATCTGAGCCTGATCCCGACCGCGCAGGGCCTGGCGGTCGAAACGTCGGCCGACGACCTGAAGATCGAGGCGGCGGGCGATCTGGTGACGCTGAGCCGGCCCAAGGGGCTGGCGCTGTCGTCGCCGGCGGCCGGGCTGGAGACGGGCGACCACAATGCGGATGCGCCCAAGCGGGCGGCCTATCCGGCGCTGATCGACGAGGCCTGGGCCGCGACGGGCGAGGCGGGATTCTCGGACCGCTATCGCCGGCTGCAGGATGCCGCCGGGCTGGAGACCATTGCGGCGGCGGACAATCCGCGCGCGCCGATCGAGGCGCGGATGGCGCTGGCGCGGTTCCTGGTCGGGTCGGGCCTGAACTATGAGGCCATCGGGGTGCTGAACGCCCTGATCGCCAAGGCGCCCAACCTGCAAGGCGAGCCCGAAGTGCGCGGCCTGCGCGGGGTGGCGCGCGTCGGCGTCGGGCGGCTGGAGGAGGCCCAGGTCGATTTCGCGGGCGCGGCTCTGGCGGGCGATCCGGCGACCAAGGTCTGGCTGGGCTATATCGCTTCGGAAATGGGCGACTGGGAGGGGGCGCGTCGCAACTTCGCCGCCGGCGCCCCGGCCATCGACAGCTTCCCCAAGGAATGGCGCGCGCGGTTCGGCGCGGCCCACGCCATGGCCGCGATCCAGTTGAATGATCTCGCCGCCGCCCAGCAGCTGTTGGCCTATGTGTTCAGCCAGGATGCGCCGGCGGTCGATCAACTGACCGCGCGGCTGGTGCAGGCCCGGATGTTCGAGCTGAACGGCGACAAGAGCCGGGCGCTGGCGGTCTACAAGGCCGTGGCGCGCGCGCCGCTGGACGGGATCGCCACGCCGGCGAAACTGGGAGCCATCAGCCTGGAGCTGGACAAGGGCGCGATCACGCCGGATCAGGCGACCGCCCAGCTGGAACAGCTGAAATGGCGCTGGCGCGGGGATGCGACCGAGATGGCGGTCGTGCGCAAACTGTCGGGCATCTATCTGCAGCAGGGGCGATACCGCGAGGCGCTGGACGCTCTGCGTGGCGCGGGCAAGCGGATGGCGGGCGTGCCGGGCGCAGCTGAAGTGCAGGCGGATCAGGCCAACGCCTTCCGCGCCCTGTTCCTGGACGGGGCGGCGGACGGTTTGCAGCCGGTGCAGGCGCTGGCGCTGTTCTATGACTTCCGCGAACTGACCCCGATCGGGGCGGACGGCGACGAGATGGTGCGGCGTCTGTCGCGCCGGCTGATCGACGTGGACCTGCTGGATCAGGCCGCCGAACTGCTCAAGCACCAGGTGGACGAGCGTCTGGACGGGGTGGCCAAGGCCCAGGTCGCGACCAATCTGGCCACGGTCTACCTGATGGACCGCCAGCCGGAGAAGGCGTTGCAGGCCATTTGGGGCTCGCGCACCACCCTGCTGCCCAATGCGATGAACAGCGAGCGCCGGGCGCTGGAGGCGCGCGCCCTGATGGATCTGGGCCGGTTCGACCATGCGCTTGAGGTGCTGGACCGGGATCAGTCGAACCCGGCGCGCGAGGTGCGGGCCGACATCTTCTGGAAGCAGCAGAAGTGGGGCGAGGCGGCGCCGATCTATGAGGCGCGGCTGAGCGATCGCTACAAGACCGCGACCACGCCGCTGACGCCGGCCGAGGAAAGCTGGCTGATCCGGGCGGGCGTCGGCTATTCGCTGGCGGGCGATCGGGCCGCGTTGCAGCGGCTGAGCGGGCGCTTTGGGCCGATGGTTCCCGGCGCGCGTTCGGCGGCGGCGCTGCGGGTCGCGCTGGACGACAATCTGTCGGGCGTGGCCGGGACGGGCGACTTCGCCAATCTGTCCAGCCAGGCCGACACCTTCGTCGGCTGGGTCAACAGCGCCAAACAGGCGTTCAGAAAAGAAGCGGACGCCAAAAGCGCCGCCTGAAACTGAAACGGGCGGAGATCGCATCGCGACCCCCGCCCATAGAAGCGTCTATTGATCCTCCCCCGTGCTTTACGGGGGAGGGGGACCACGAAGTGGTGGAGGGGGCGGGCCCAGCACGGGTGATGCGGTCGCCCCCTCCACCGCCTGACGGCGGTCCCCCTCCCCCGCGATGCGGGGGAGGATCTATCGGCTTAGCCGTTGACGGCGTCCTTCAGCGGCTTGGAGACGCGGAAGCGCACGGCCTTGGAGGCGGCGATCTTGATGGTCGCGCCGGTAGCCGGGTTGCGGCCTTCGCGCTCGGCGCGGTCGGCGGTGTCGAAGACGCCCAGGTTCGAGATGCGGATGTCGCCGCCCGACTTCAGGGTCGAGTGGATGTTTTCGACGATCGCGGTCAGCACCTTGCCGGCGTCGGCCTGCGAAACACCAGCGTCCTTGGCGACGGCGGCGATCAGTTCGGCTTGAGTGGTCATAAGAAGCGTTTCCAGTGTTAGTCGCCCGATTCCGAGCGAGGACCGGGGGATCAACACGGATTTCCCTATGCTTTGCAAGCGCCGATGACGCTTAAAGCCATATGGGGCGGGGGATTATCCGGTACCGGACGCTCGCTGGAAGCTCTCGACCAGGCTTCCGGCGACCAATCGCCAGCCATCCACCAGCACGAAAAAGATCAACTTGAAGGGGAGGGAGACCACCACCGGAGGGAGCATCATCATGCCCATGGACATCAGCACGCTGGCCACCACCAGATCGATCACAAGGAACGGAACGAAAAGGAGAAATCCGATTTCGAACGCCTTCTTCAACTCGCTGATCATGAAGGCCGGGGTGACCACGCGCAGGGGCAGGTCCTGGACGTTCTGGGGCGGGTCGATCTTCGACAGACGGGTGAACAGGGCGAGGTCCCCGCGGTCCACCTGGGCCAGCATGAAGGTTTTTACGGGTTCGGACGCCTGATCGAAGGCCTGGGGCAGTTCGATCTGCTGATCCATCAGCGGACGGATGCCCGAATCATAGGCGTCCTGCCAGGTCGGGGCCATGACGATGGCGCTGAGGAACAGCGACAGGGACACCAGGACGGCGTTTGGCGGCGACTGTTGCAGGCCCAGCGCCGTGCGCAGCAGCGACAGGACCACGATGATCCGCACGAAGCTGGTGGTCATGATGACGATGGATGGCGCCAAGGACAGGACGGTCATCAGACCGACCAGCTGGACCACGCGCTGGGTCAGGCCGGCGCCGGTGCCCAGATCGATGTTCAGCGCCGAGCCGCTTTGCGCCGCCTGCTGAGCCAGGGCCGCGACAGGCCAGGCCAGACAGACCAGGGTGGTGAATAGCGACAGCAGGGCCGCGCGTTTCAGCTCGGCGCTGGTCGGCTTGACGAAGACGGCGGGCTTCACTGGCCGCCTCCCATTTTGCCGAGAGAGGGCTGACGCGGTTCGATCAGTTCGCGGCCTTCGCCCAGCAGGATCAGCCGTTCCTCGTCGTCGACGCGGACCAGAACCAGACGGCGGGCGGGGTCCAGCACCAGGGTCTCGACGACCTGAAGCCGGCGCTCGCCGCGCTCAGCATTCAGCCGGGCCAGGATCTGCGGCGCATAGCGGCGCGCAGCCCAGGCCGCAATTCCGATCAGGCCGAGGGTGAAGGCCAGGCCGAAGACCGCCCGGGCGAGATCGAGGAAATTCATGACGCTGCAAAGGCCCCGCGCAGTCCGCGCTCAGGCCGCGAATGTTAACCACCACGGTTAACGACCCGTTGAGATAACCCCCTATTAACCATCCAGGCGGCATTTTCTGCCCATCGCGCGCATCCGCGTCGCACGGGAGACCGCCATGGGCGTCGCCGACATTCCGCTGCTGGGGCAGATCAAGGGCCGGCTGGGCTGGCTGGACGCCCGCCAGCGGGTCATCGCCGAGAACGTCGCCAACGCCGATACACCGGGCTTCGTCGGGCGCGACCTGAAACAGCCGACCGACTTCGCCGCCGCCATGCGCTCGGGCGGGGGTCTGCAGATGGTGCGCACCAATGCGGCCCATATCGCGCCGGCCGGTTCGCCGGTGCGGTTCGCTCCGACCAAGGCGCCCGATTCGGAAACCACGCTGGACGGCAACTCGGTGGTGGTCGAAGAGCAGATGCTGAAGATGGCCGAGAGCCGCATGGCCTATGACGCCGCCATCAGCTTCTACCAGAAATCCATGTCCATGATCCGCATGGCCGCCAAGCGGCCGGGCGCCTGAGGCCGATGGCCGAGAAGGACTGACCATGCCTGATCCCATCCCCCCTTCGAACAGCGCCATGGCGGTGGCGGCCTCGGCCCTGAAGGCGCAGCAGTCGCGCATGCGCGTCATCGCCGAAAACATCGCCAACGCCCAGTCGACGGCGCGCACGCCGGGCGGCGAGCCCTATCGCCGCCAGATCCCGGTTTTCCAGGCCCGCGAGGTCGATGGGGCGACCGGCGTCACTCTGGCCGAGGTCCGGCCCGACCAGGGCGACTTCAAGATGGACTATGACCCGTCGCACCCGGCCGCGAACGCGCAGGGCTATGTTATGCGGCCCAATGTCGACACCCTGGTCGAGGCGATGGACATGCGCGAGGCGCAGCGCGCCTATGAGGCTAATCTGAACGTCATCGAGACGGCGCGGTCGATGGACAGCCGCACCCTCGACATCATCAAACGCTGAGGACTAGGCCATGAATCCGATGATGGCCGCCAAGGCCTATGCCGCCGTTCAGGGCGGCGCCATGCCGACCGGACTTTCGGGGGCGGCCCAGGCGCCCGGCGTCGGGGACGGCGGCTTCGCCGACCTGGTCAAGAACGCCATGACCGACATGACCCAGCAGTCGCGCGCGGCCGAAACCCAGATGACCCGCTCGGTCCAGGGCCAGGGCAATCTGATCGATGTGGTCACGGCGCTGAGCTCGGCCGAGGCGTCGCTGGAAACGGTGATCTCGGTCCGCGATCAGGTGATTTCCGCCTACAAGGAAATCATGGCGATGCCGATCTGACGGCAGATCAGAAGTAGCGTTCGCCGATCCTCAGGGTGTCGCCGGGCGAAACGCGCGCATCGGCGGTCAGCGGCTGGGCCTCTTCGACCTGTGATCCGGCGCGACGCACGAAGACGCGACGCGTGTTGGCGCGATAGGTGAAGCCTTGCGCCGTCGCCACGGCGTTCAGCACCGTCAGGTCCGGTAGATAGGGGTATTCACCCGGTCGATTGACCTCGCCCAGGATGTAGATCGGCCGATAGGTCAGGACCTGGGCGGTGACGCGCGGCTGGTTTAGATAGCCTTGGCTCAGGGCTTGAGCGACGGCGTCCTGAAGCTGGGCGCCCGTCAGGCCGGCGGCCTGAACCTCGCCGATCAGCGGCAGGGCGATCCGGCCGTTGGCGTCGATCACGAACTCGCCGCCCAGCGCCGCCTCGCCGAAGACATCGATGCGCACCTTGTCGGCGGAGGCTAGCCGATAGTCCGACACGCTCTGAGGCGCAAAGGCGGTCAGGCCCAGCGACAGCACCGCGATCAGCAGGCCGATGCCTGTCCTTGCCCCCATGTCATCGCCCCCGATCGTTTCGGGTGTGAAGGCTAAACGCGTCGGTTGTTCGGGTCTAGGGGCGGTCCGACAGGATACGGGCGGCGAGATCGCGCGCCTGGCCGCGCAGGTCAGGCACGGCCGTCATCTCCCAGAAGGCGCCGCGCGTCAGGGGGCCGATGGCGTGAAGGCCGCGCGCGGGTGCGCCTGCGCCGTCCAGCAGACCGCCCTCGTCATCGACCTGCAGGCCCAGGCCCAAGGGGTCGGGGCGACCGTAACCCTTGTCAAAGATGTCGCTGATCATCGGTTCGGTGCTCTTTGAGATCACGCCCAGCGGCCCGGTGCAGTTCACGACCAGATCGAACCGCGCCTTGATGGCGCGCTTCTTTCCGCGCGGACGCCACGAGACCTCGATGACGTCGGTGGCCTTCAGCTCTGTCAGCTTGCCGGCCAGGATCGTCAGCTCGCCGCCGGCCAGCATGGAATGGATGTCACGGGCCGGGCCGGGCGACAGGCGGTGACGATGCACGTCCCACAGGGGGCGCAGATGGCGCAGGAAGCGGCTGCGCTCAACCCGCGACCAGCGGCGCCAGATGTCGCGCGCGCAATGACGCAGGCGATCAAACACGGCGCGCCAGTCCGCCTCGGCCGTCGCAGCGCGGATCTGACGCAGGATTTCGGCGGGGCTGCCCGAAAAGGCGCCGACATAGGGCGTGGGCGGAACGGTGGCGTGGGCGCGGGGCAAAAGCCCGTGACGCGACAGGGCGGTCAGGCGGCGTCCGGGTCGGCGCAGGGTGATGGCTGCATCCACCATCGTCAGGCCCGAACCGATCAGCAGGACATTGCGGGCGTCGCGCGCCGTCTGGGGATCGAACCGCCAAGGGTTTTCGACATAGGCGGGGGAGGCGCGCACCGCGTCCTCGACGCCAGGGGGCGAGGCGGGCTCCAGATTGCCTAGCGCCAGCACGACCTGATCGGCCGCAACCTCTCCGTCGCTGGTCACGATGCGCCAGCCGTCGTCCCGGCGATCGATGGACTGCGCCTCGGCGCCGATCAGGGTCAGGCGGTCGGGCGCGTCGTCTAGCGCCTCGTCCAGCAGGGCTTGAAGATAGTCGCCATAGACGCCGCGGGTGATGAAGCCGTCCTGGGCGCGCCACGACGGCTGTTCGGCCAACCAGTCGGCAAGGTGACTGGGCTGGTCGGGAAAGGCGCTCATATTGTCCAGGCGGACGTTCAGCAGATGGCCGGGGTTGCCGGTGTCATAGGCGGTGCCTGGACCGAAAACGCCGCGCCGTTCGATCAGGGTGACGCGCACGTCGCGCGAGGCCTTCAGCAGATTGACAGCGGTCAGCAGGCCGCTGAAACCCGCGCCGACGATGGCGACATGCGGTCCATTCTGCTGCGGCACGCGCACCCCCGTTTCCCGTTTCCGTCGCTGTCGATAACACGCGGCGGTCCAGAGAGATCATGGCGATAAATATCTATCTGGCCAGTAGGAATAACGTGATCAGCGGTTGCGACCCCTGGCCTTGCGGATGTCGCGCAGGGCCAGTCGGGAGAGCGTCCAGGGCTCGACGCAGTAGCGGACGAACAGCCGTTTGGGGTCGTGCAGCAGGCGATAGGCCCATTCGACGCCCGCGCGTCCCATCCAGCGTGGGGCCGCGCTTTGAACCCCCGCCTCATAGTCGAAGGCGGCGCCGACCGACAGGATGACGCAATCGGGCAGGCGCTCGAAGTTTTCGGCGATCCAGAGCTCCTGGCGCGGCATCCCCATGCCGACGAACAGGATGTGGGGCTTAAAGGCCGTGATCCGATCCAGGACGGCGGCGTTCTCGGACGAACCGGGCCGGGCGTCGAAGAATCCGTGGTGGATCGCGATGTCGGCGTCCGGATAGCGGAGCTTCAGACGGCGGGCCGCCTCGTCGCCGACGCCGGGCGCGCCGCCGACGGATAGGACCCGCCAGCCCTGACGGTTCGCCACGCTCCAGAAATGGCCGCGCCAGTCCAGATAGGTGCAGCGGTGAAAGCCCCGACTGTGCAGGCCCAGGGCGCGCGAGAAGGCCAGCAGCGGCGTCGAATCGACCTCGATCAGATCGGCCCTATCGTAGAAGGCGCCGAGTTCAGGCCGCTTCTGCATCAGATACAGGCTGTGCAGATTGTGATTGGCGATGAGACTTTTTTCGCCCTGTTGCACCGCCTGCTGAATGTGGTGCAGCACCTCTTCCGGCTTCACCAGATCCATCGGTTGCCCCAGGATCGTGACCCGCTCGCGGGCGCGGCGTTTCTGGCGGAACGGCGCGCGCGGCCGGGCGCGACGCTCTGTGGCGAAGCGCTCCGGCGCAGAGGGGCTGAAAGACGGGTCCGCCATGCGGCGCTTCTAGGCGAGCTGGCCTCAAGACGGGGTTAGAAAACAGGCTTAGCGCCCATTAAGTCGCCACCGAACGCGGATCGAAAACGAAGTGCGGCCAGGCTTGCCGCGCTGCGTGCGCAAGAAATCTCGCAAAGGCGAAAAATCCTTGTTGACCCCGCCCGGAGCCTCCCTTAGAGGTCCGCGCCTTCCCGATGGAAACGCCGCAAGGCGCTGCCGACGGGGCCCAGATGGCGGAATTGGTAGACGCGCTGGCTTCAGGTGCCAGTGGCTTAACGGCCGTGGAGGTTCGAGTCCTCTTCTGGGCACCATCTTTCAGAAAGCGTCGCACCGAACGGTGCGGCGCTTTCTTTGTTTTGGCCTATCGGAATGCGCGCGGCGCATTCCTGCTTGAGGCCGTTTCGTGAATAAGCTTGCCCGTTTCGCGCGCCGTGTTCGCCGTGTAAGAGCCTGAGCATGACCGTTTACCTGCATGAGGGCGACCTGCCCGACGATCTGGACCTGGGGTCCGAGGTCGCCATCGATTCCGAGACGATGGGTCTGCGTTTTCGCCGCGATCCGCTGTGCGTGGTGCAGCTGTCGTCGGGCGACGGAAACGCCCATGTCGTGCGGCTGAACCGGCCCGCCTACGACTGTCCGAACCTGAAGCGGGTGCTGACCGATCCGGCGGTGACCAAGATCTTCCATTTCGGCCGGTTCGACATCGGCATGTTCCTGCTGCACCTCGGCGTCGAGACGCGGCCGGTCTATTGCACCAAGATCGCCTCCAAGCTGGCGCGCACCTACACTGACCGGCACGGGCTGAAGGACGTGGTGCGCGAGACGGTGGGTGTGGACCTGTCCAAGGCGCAGCAGTCCTCGGACTGGGGCGCCGAGACGCTGAGCCAGGCGCAGCTGGACTATGCGGCGTCGGACGTTCTTTACCTGCATGCGGCCAAGGCCAAGCTGGATATGATGCTGGCGCGCGAAGGGCGAACCGATTTGGCTGCCGAATGTTTCGACTTCCTGCCGACGCGGTCGGCGCTCGACCTGGCCGGCTGGGACGAGACCGACATCTTCGCCCACAGCTGAGGCGCGCTTGACCGAACACGGCGAACAGTCCCGCATCGAGGCCGACGAGGCCAGGGTCGCCCTGGCCGGCGCGCGCTGGCGTGCACGCTCGCGGCGGGTGAAGCTGTATCGCCGCGTTCTGCCGATCGTCATTCTGGTGCTGGCGGGCGGCGCCCTGACCTGGACCGTGTTCCGCACCGTTATGTCGGGGGTGGAGCGCAAGGCCAGCCAGAGCCAGGAAGTCCGCCTGGACGCCCCCCTGTTCCACGGTCAGGACGCGCAAGGCCGCGCCTTCACCGTCGGCGCGCAGGGCGCGGTGCGCGACCCCAATACCGGCAAGTTCAAACTGATCGGCCCGGCGCTGAAGCTGAACCTGGGCGGGCGCAAGGTCACCGAACTGACCGCCGACGGCGGCATCTATGACGAGCAGGCCAAGACGGTGACGATCGGTCCGAACGTGCGCATTTCGGACGGCGGGACGGGCTTCGTCCTGACCACGCCCGAGGCGGTGGTCGACACCTCGACCGGAAACGTCACCGGTTCAAAGGGCGTTCAGGGTTCCGGCCCTATTGGAACCATCAACGCATCGTCCTATGCGATCTACGATCAGGGACAGCGCGTCGTGTTCGACGGCGCAGGCGACAACAAGGTGAAGGGCGTTCTGACGCCCAAGGGGTCAGGCGGATGATCGTGACGAAGATTTCGAAGACGCTGGCCGTCGTCGCGGCGGCGGCCGTCGTGGGCATGCCGGCCCTGGTGGATGCCCAGGCCCAGGCGACCAATCAGCCTGTCGCCTATGGCGCGGACTCGGTCGAATACGCGCCCAACCGCATCATCCTGCGCGGCCGGGCCGAGGCGACGCAGGGCGGCAATCGCTTTCGCGCCGACACCCTGACCCTGGTCAGCGGCGAGGGCGGCGATCTGCAACGCGCCGAGGCCAGCGGGACGGTCTATTTCGTGACGCCGGACCAGTCGATGCGCGGCGACCGCGCCGTCTATAATCTGGGCAATGGCGAGATCGTGGTGACGGGCAACGTCATCCTGACCCAGGGCAAGAACGTCCTGACCGGCTCGCGCCTGGTCTACAACATCAACACCGAGACCGCCCGCATGGACGGCGCGCCGCGCGGCGCCGCCGGAAGCCGCGTGCAGGGCGTCTTCTATCCCAACTCGAACTGAGGCCGTCTGGCCGTCACGGACCTGAGCATTTGGCGCGCAAGGAACTGTCAGCCCTGAACCTGGACGAGCGGCCGCAACCGGCCGCCGTGGCGCCCGCGCCTGCGGAAAAGGGCCTGCGGGTGATGAATCTGGCGCGGTCGTTCGGCCAGCGTCAGGTCGTGCGCGACGTGTCCCTGACGGTGCAGCGCGGCGAGGTCGCGGGCCTGCTGGGTCCCAACGGCGCCGGCAAGACCACCTGCTTCTACATGATCACCGGCCTGATCCCGCCGGACTCGGGCGCAATCTGGCTGGACGGCGAGAACATCACCGGCCAGCCGATGTATCAGCGCAGCCGCATGGGCCTGGGCTATCTGGCGCAGGAAGCCTCGATCTTTCGCGGCATGACGGTCGAGCAGAACGTCAAGGCGGTGGTCGAGCTGAACTATCCGCGCGACCAGATCCGCGCCGAGACCGACCGGCTGCTGAACGAGCTGCACATCGACCATCTGCGCCATGCGCGGGCGACGGCGCTGTCGGGCGGCGAGCGTCGGCGGGTGGAGATCGCGCGGGCGCTGGCCGGACGGCCGTCCTTCATGCTGCTGGACGAACCCTTCGCCGGCATCGATCCCCTGGCCATCGCCGACATCCGCACCGTGATCCGTTATCTGGCCAGCCAAGGCATTGGCGTGCTGATCACCGACCACAATGTGCGCGAGACCCTGGACATCACCGACCGGGTATCGATCATCTCGAACGGCGCGGTGCTGTTCGAAGGCACGTCCGACGAGGCGATCCACGACGCCGAAGTGCGCCGGGTGTATCTGGGCGAAAACTACATCTGATCTGCGGGTGTCGTCATCCTCCGGCGAGCGTAGCGAGACCGGGGGGCCAGCGGCGCGCGACAGCGCGAACCCGTCGCAGACTAGGATTTTCCAACATCGAGCGGCTGAAGCATCGCCTGCGGCGCCGCTGGGTCCCCCGGTCTGCGCCGCGAAGACGCGGCTTGCCGGAGGATGACGAAAGGGTCTGAGGCCGCGTTCGTCTCGCGTTAACCGGTTCGGCGACATTCTGTCCCAGCAAGTTCCGGGCCACTCGGCGGCCGGGCGGGAAGATTTCGGACGTGATTGGGCAAAGGTTAGAGGTCAGGCAGGGGCAGGGGCTGGTCATCACGCCCCAGCTGCAGCAGGCGATCAAGCTGCTGCAACTGTCGAACCTCGAGCTGGAGGACTTCGTCGAGGCCGAGCTGGAACGCAATCCGCTGCTGCAACGCGAGGAGCCGGAAAGCGAGACGCCCGAACCGGTCGAGCGCGTCGAGGCGGCTTCGGACAGCGAAATGTCCTTCGGCGACGGGGTCGCGGACGCAGCGGCGTCCTCGATGGACGCCGGTTCCGACGACGTCTATGGCGACGCGGCGCCCGGCGAGCGCACCAGCGACCGGATGACCGACGAGGCCCAGCCGGGGCTGTCGGACTGGTCCAGCGCCGGCAAGGGCGGCCAGATGTTCGAAGGCGAGGGCGAGCGGCCCGACGCGCACGAGCTGACCCTGTGGGAACATCTTCAGGCCCAGGCGTCGAGCGCGGGTCTGTCGCCGGCCGACCACGGGATCGCCCTGACCCTGATCGATGCGACGGACGAGGGCGGCTATCTGCGCGGAGAGCTGGCCGAGTTCGCCGATCGGCTGGGCGTGCCGCTGGAGCGGATCGAAGCGGTGCTGGGCGTCTGTCACGGCTTCGAGCCGACCGGGATCATGGCGCGGTCGGTGCCGGAATGCCTGAAGCTGCAGCTGATCGAGCGCAATCGGTTCGATCCGGCGATGGCGGCGCTGCTGGACAATCTGGACCTGCTGGCCAAGCGCGACCTGGCAGGCCTGCGCCGCGTCTGCGAGGTCGATGGCGAAGATTTGACCGACATGATCGCCGAACTGCGGGCGCTGACGCCGCGTCCGGGCGCAGGCTTCGGCGGCGAGCCGGCGCAGACGGTCGTGCCCGATGTGCATGTGCGGCCAGACCCCGCCGGCGGCTGGCGGGTCGAGCTGAACGCCGACACCCTGCCGCGCCTGTTGGTCGACAAACGCTATCACGGCCTGGTCCAGGCCGGCGCGCGCTCGGATACCGAAAAGACCTTCGTCGCCGACTGCGCCGCCCAGGCCAACTGGCTGGTCAAGTCGCTGGATCAGCGGGCCAAAACCATTCTGAAGGTCTCATCCGAGATCGTGCGCCAGCAGGACGCCTTCCTGGCCTTCGGCGTCGAGTTTCTGAGGCCGCTCAATCTGAAGACCGTCGCCGACGCCATCGGCATGCACGAATCGACCGTCAGCCGCGTCACCTCGAACAAATATATCGCCACGCCGCGGGGCGTGTTCGAGCTGAAATTCTTCTTCACCGCCGCCATTCAGTCGGTGGACGGCGCCTCAACCCATTCGGCCGAAGCCGTCCGTCACAAGATCAAATCCATGATCGACGGCGAGGGGCTGGAGGGCGACGTTTTGTCCGACGACCGGATCGTGGAAATCCTGAAGGAAACGGGCATCGATATCGCCCGCCGCACCGTGGCCAAATATCGGGAAGCCTTGAGGATTCCGTCCTCGGTCGAACGTCGCCGGATGATGAAGACGGGCTGAAATCCACAGCCAAGCGTGACCACAAATCGGTGATCTGGATTGACACCAAATCGGGTCGGGCGCGTTCTATCGGCATGCAAGTCCAAGTCAGCGGCAAGCAAGTGGATGTCGGCGAAGCGTTAGGCTCGCGCATCTCCCAGGAACTCGAAGACGGGGTCGGAAAATACTTCGCCCGAGGCGGTGAAGACGCCGAGGTCGTGGTGTCCAAGGACGGCCACAACTTCAAGGTGGACTGTTGGGTCCGCCTCGCGTCGGGCCAGACCCTGGTGACGACCGGCATGGGCGGCGACGCCCACTCGGCCTTCACCGAGGCGCTGGATCGGCTCGAAAAGCGGGTTCGTCGCTACAAGCGCCGGCTCAAGGATCACCACATCGGACCCAAGGGTCTGTCGCCCGAGAAGACCGAAAACGCCGCCCGCGAAGTCGCACGCAGCATCGTGCTGCGTGACCCCGACAGCGTGGAAGACGATGTCTTCGGCGACGCGAGCGAGAACGACGGCCCGCCGCCGGTGGGCATGGTCATCGCCGAAACCGAGCACGAAATCCGCACCATCACGGTCGGACGGGCCGTGCTGGAGCTGGATATGACGGGCTATCCGGTCGTGCTGTTCCGCAATGCGGCGCACGGCGGTCTGGCGGTCGTCTATCGTCGCCCGGACGGCAATGTCGGATGGATCGATCCCGAACGGACGGCCAAGACCAACGGTTCGGTGAACTAAGCCTCAGTTTGACTTCGGCGCGGTTGTCTCTAAACGGGCGGCCGCGCCGTTGTCTGCTGCGTGTATCGAGGTTGTGTAATGGACATCGGTGATCTGCTCGCGCCCAAGGGCGTGGTGCTGCGCAGCGGCGCGTCGTCCAAGCGACAGGCGTTGCACGCGCTGGCCGAGGCGGCATCGCATGCGCTGGGCCTCGACGAAGCCCGTATCTTCGACGCCTTGATGGAACGCGAGACGCTGGGATCGACCGGGCTAGGATCCGGGGTCGCAGTGCCGCACGCGCGTCTCACCGAGGTCGAGAAGGTGACGGCGGTGTTCGTGCGCCTGGATACGCCTGTGGCCTATGACGCGGTGGACGACCGGCCGGTCGATCTGATCGTCGGCCTGTTCGCACCGCCCAAGGCGGGCGCCGAGCATCTGCGCGCATTGGCCGCGGTGTCGCGCGCGCTGCGGTCGCCCGAACTGCGGGAGCAACTGAGACAGGCGCGCACGACCGATGCGATCCGGGCCCTGTTCGTCAAGGACGCCACGGCCGCGACAGCGGCCTGAACTTCGGCGTGAACGGCGGCGCCTGCGCGCCGCCATGCATCAGATCAGTGAACGGAAACCGGCTCCAGCTCGTGTGCTACGGCGGCGGCGAAGGCGGTGTCGCGGTCGATCATGACCGCCAGACGCTCGCCGTCGGCGCTGTGGACGGCATAGAGCATCTGGCCGGGGTTCAGATCCACGTCCTTAATCTCGACCGCCTCTTCAAGCAGGTCCGAGGCCTTGATCTCGCGCACATACACCAGGTCGGGGGCGCCCAGTCCGGCAAAGTCTTCCTTAGTCATCGTCATCGGCGTCATTAGGACCGCCTCCTTCAGTTTTGACAACGCCCGGATCGCCGGGCGGTTCGAATGGTCGTGGTTTTCAGCCGGTCGTGATTGGAATACGTCGCACCTGGCGCTCCGCCTCGGGCCGGATCAGATCGACGTGGAGCAGGCCATGCTGCAGCCGGGCGCCCTCGACCTCCAGCCCGTCGGCCAGGACGAAGTTGCGGACGAAGCCGCGCGCCGCGATGCCGCGATGCAAAAAGGCCTGTTCGCCCCTGCCCGCATCGTCGCGCTTGCCGGCGATGGTCAGCTGGCGGCCGTCCAGGGTAATGGCCAGTTCGTCGGGCGCGAACCCGGCGACGGCCAGGCTGATGCGGACGCCCGCATCGCCGATCTGTTCGACATTGTAGGGCGGATAGGTTTCGGCCGCGGCCTTGGCGGCTCGGTCGATCAGGGCGCGGGTGTGGTCGAAGCCCAGCAGAAAGGGGCTGTCGAACAGGAGGGTGCGCGTCGTCGTCATCTGGGGTCCTTGCATCAGCGACCGAGCGGTCGGTCTCCCGCAATCGGCAAGACCGTCCGTCACAGATGAAGATGGGGGCTGGCGAGGGCGGGATCAACCGGCAGCGCCTGTGGGGTCAGTGGATGGCCTCGCCGTGCTGGGTATAGTCCAGCCCCTCGACCTCTTCGTCCTTGGTGACGCGCAGGCCCGTGGTGAACTTGCAGATCATCAGGACGACGAAGGTGCCCGCCGCGCTCCAGGCCATGACGCCGACCAGGCCGACAGCCTGTTTCCACACGGTCGCCCCCTCCGACAGGGCGTTGACGGTCGTGGTGGCGAAGACGCCGGTCAGCAGGGCGCCGACGATGCCGCCGACGCCGTGAACCCCAAAGGCATCCAGGCTGTCGTCGTATTTCAGCGCGTGCTTCAGCCAGACCGCGCCCGCATAGCAGGCCGGGCCGCCGATCAGGCCGATGAAGAAGGCGCCCTTGGGATCGACGAAACCGGCGGCGGGGGTGATGGCGACCAGACCGCCGACGACGCCCGACAGCAGGCCCAGCAGGGTCGGGCGCTTGCGATCGAACCATTCGAGGGTCATCCAGCCCAGAGCCGCTGCCGCAGCGGCCAGGATGGTGTTGAAGGCGGCGGTGGCGGCCAGCGCATCCGCCGCTCCCGCCGACCCCGCGTTGAAGCCCAGCCAGCCGACCACCAGCAGGCCGGTGCCGATGGCGCTATAGACCAGGTTGGCGGGGGCCATGTTGTCGCGCCCGAAGCCGTGACGCGGCCCCAGCACCAGGGCGCAGACCAGGCCTGCGATCCCGGCGTTGACGTGGACGACCGCGCCGCCCGCGAAGTCGAGCACGCCCAGCCCGCCCAGCCAGCCGCCGCCCCACACCTGATGGCAGATCGGCGCATAGACGATCAGGTGCCACAGGGCGAAGAACAGCAGGCTGGCCGAGAACTTCATCCGCTCGACGAAGGCGCCCGCGATCAGGGCCGGGGTAATGATGGCGAACGTCATCTGGAAGGCGACGAACAGCAGTTCGGGCAGGCCGGGCAGCAGGCTGTGGGCCGTCCGAGCGGTGACGCCGTTCAGGAAGGCCGCCTGCACGCCGCCGATGAAGCCGTTGACCGCCTCCGGCCCCTTGCCGAAGGAAAGGCTGTAGCCGACCAGGAACCACAGGACCGAGACGATGGCGAAGGCGGCCGCCGACTGGGCCACGACGCTGATGATGTTCTTCTTCCTGACCATGCCGCCGTAGAACAGGGCCAGGCCCGGCAGGGTCATCAGCAGCACCAGCGCTGTCGAGGTCAGGATCCAGGCCGTCGCCGCCGTGTCGATGACCAGCGGCGCCTGATGCGCCAGCAGGGCCGGGTCTGCCAGGGTTGGGGCCGCCAGGGCCGGTGAGGCCAAGGCCGCCGCCCCGGCGACGAGCGTGACGGCGAGGGCGGCGGATCGGGTCATGGCGGCTTTCTAGGGCAGGCGGTTCGGTGTCAGGCGGAGGTCTTCAGGCGTTCCGTGCGGGCGACGATGTCGGTCAGGGGCACGATGCGGACGAAGCGGTTCAGGCTGTTGTCCCAATCCGCCAGCAGACGCCGCGCCAGGGGCGAGGCGGTCGCCGCCAGATGCGCCTCGATCAGCGCACGCAGCCGGTCGGCCGCATCCGCGTCGATGTCGGCGACACCCGCCAGATCGCCGTTCAGAGCCCGCTCGGCATGGCCCGGCTGGTCCAGCACGAACAGCTCGCCGCCGCTCATGCCCGCCGCCAGGTTCCAGCCGACCGAGCCCAGGACGACCACGCGCCCGCCGGTCATATATTCGCAGCCGTGCGCGCCCAGGCCCTCGACCACGGCTTCGGCGCCGGAGTTCCTGACCGCGAACCGCTCGCCCGCCGCGCCGGCGACGAACAAGCGGCCGGAGGTCGCGCCATACAGGGTGGTGTTGCCGCAGATCAGCTGATCCTCGCGCCATTCCGGCGTGCGGATCGAGATTTCGGCGCCCGACAGCCCCTTGCCGACATAGTCGTTGGCCTCGCCGGTCAGATGCAGTTCCAGACCCTTGGCCGCAAAGGCGCCGAAGCTCTGGCCCGCGATGCCTTCCAGCCGCAGCTTCAGGCGGCCCGCCGGACCGTGCGCGCCGAAGCGGCGCACGATGGCCGAGGACAGGGCCGCGCCAACCGTGCGCTGGGTGTTGTTCAGCGGATAGGACAGTTCCAGCGTCTGGCCGCGATCCAGGAAGCGCACGGCGTCCTTCAGCACGGCGGCGTCCAGGCTGTCGGCGATGGGCTTGCGGGTCGTCTTGTCGGCCCATTTGCCGGCCGCTCCCTCGTCCACCTGAACCAGCAGCGGGTTCAGGTCCAGGTCGTCCAGGTGCGAGCCGCCGCGACGGACCTGACGCAGCAGGTCGGTGCGGCCGATGATCTCGTCCATCGTGCGCGCGCCGATGGAGGCCAGGATCTCGCGCGTCTCCTCGGCGATGAAGGTGAACAGGTTCACGACCTTGTCGGGCGTGCCGGTGAACTTCTCGCGCAGCCGCTCATCCTGGGAGCAGACGCCGACGGGACAGGTGTTGGAATGGCACTGGCGCACCATCAGGCAGCCCATGGCGATCAGGGCGGCGGTGCCGACGCCGTATTCCTCGGCGCCCAGCATGGCGGCGATGACCACGTCGCGGCCGGTGCGGACGCCGCCGTCTGTCCTCAGCGTGACCGAGCCGCGCAGATTGTTCAGCGTCAGCACCTGATGGGCCTCGGCCAGGCCGATCTCCCACGGCAGGCCGGCGTGCTTGATCGAGGTCTGGGGCGAGGCGCCGGTGCCGCCGTTGTGGCCGGCGATCAGGATGGCGTCGGCGTTGGCCTTAGCCACGCCCGAGGCGATGGCGCCGATGCCCGAGGCGGACACCAGTTTCACCGTCACCCGCGCATCGGGATTGATGGCCTTCAGGTCGTAGATGAGCTGAGCCAGATCCTCGATCGAATAGATGTCGTGGTGCGGGGGCGGACTGATCAGGGTCGTGCCGGGCACGGCGTGGCGCATCCGGGCGATGAACTCGGTGACCTTGAAGCCGGGCAGCTGTCCGCCCTCGCCGGGCTTGGCGCCCTGGGCCACCTTGATCTCGATCTCGCGACACTGGTTCAGATATTCGGCCGTGACGCCGAACCGGCCCGAGGCCACCTGTTTCACCGCCGAGTTGGCGTCGTCGCCATTAGGACGCGGGTGATAGCGTTCGGGATCCTCGCCGCCCTCGCCCGAGACCGAGCGGGCGCCGATGCGGTTCATGGCGATGTTCAGCGTCTCGTGCGCCTCTGGCCCCAGGGCGCCCAGCGACATGGCCTGGGTCAGGAAGCGGCGGCGGATGTCCGACACGCTCTCGACCTGGTCCAGCGGAATGGGCGCGCCTTCGCGGAAGTCTAGGAGGTCGCGCAGGGACAGGTCGGCCTGGGCGCGGACGACCTCGGAGAACTGCTTGAAGCGGCGATAGTCGCCGCGATTGCAGGCGTCCTGCAGCAGGTGGATGGTCTTAGCCTCGTGGGCGTGGGCCTCGCCGCCCGAACGGATCTTGAAGAAGCCGCCGATGGCCGGAGAAGGGACAGCCTCGCCCCAGGCGATCCGGTGCCGCTTCATCGCCGCCTGCTCCAGACCGGCCAGGCCGATGCCGGAGATGCGCGACGGGGCGCCGGGGAAGAACTCGGCGGTCAGCGCCCGAGACAGGCCCAACACCTCGAACTCGCAGCCGCCGCGATAGGCGGAGATGACGCTGATCCCCTTGCGGGCCAGGGTCTTCAGCAGCCCCGCCTCGATGCCGGCCTTGTAGTTCAGACAGGCGTCGCGCAGCGTCAGGCCGGGATACAGGCCCCGATCCAGACGCTCCTGGAACAGGTCCTGGGCCAGCCAGGCGTTGACGGTGGTGGCGCCGACCCCGACCAGGACGGCGAACCCGTGTGGGTCCAGCGTCTCGGCGGTGCGAACCACGATCGAGCAGTAGGAGCGCAGGCCTGCCTTGGTCAGGCGGCCGTGGACCCCGGCGGTGGCCAGGATCATCGGCGCGGCAAGACGATCCGCCGACCCGGCCTGGTCGGTCAGCACGATCAGGGCGGCGCCGTCGCGGGCGGCGGCCTCGGCCTCGTCCATGATGCGGTCCAGCGCGGCGCGAAGACCGGCGCCGAGGCGGGCGTCGTCGGACGGCAGGGCGTAGCTGCAGTCGATGACCACGGTCGAACCGGCGCCGACCGTGTCGATCATCCGTTCGTACATGCCGTTGGTCAGGACGGGGCTGTCCAGCACGAAGACGTCGGTCTGGGCCTCTTCCTCAGCCAGGATGTTGCCCAGGTTCTTGAACCGGGTCTTCAGGCTCATGGCGCCCGCTTCGCGCAGCGGGTCGATGGGCGGGTTCGTGACCTGGCTGAAGTTCTGGCGGAAGTAATGCGACAGCGGCCGGGGCAGGGCCGACAGCACCGCGGGCGGAGCGTCGTCGCCCATGGAGCCGACCGCCTCCTTGCCGTCGCGGACCAAGGCGTCCAGCAGCAGGTCCAGGTCCTCGCGGCTGTAGCCGGCGGCGATCTGGCGGCGGGTCAGGGCCTCGCCCGAGGCCGAGCGCGGCTCGGGTCCGGGGCCGATGATGGGCTCCAGATCGACCATGTTATCCAGCCACGCCTCGTAGGGGTGGGCGGCGGCTAGGGCGTCGACGGCCTCGTGCTCGTCATAGACCCGGCCGTGCTTCATATCGACGGCGATCAGCTTGCCGGGACCGATGTGAAGGCGGCGCTTCACCCGGCTCTCGGGAATGGGCACCAGACCGGCCTCGGAGCCCGCCATCAGCAGGCCGTCGACCGTCTCGACGGCGCGCAGGGGACGCAGGCCGTTGCGGTCCTTGCCCGCCACGATCCAGCGGCCGTCCGCGGCGCAGATGGCGGCCGGGCCGTCCCAAGGCTCCATCACCGCATTGCAATAGGCGTAGAAGGCCCGGTGTTCGGCGGGCATGACCACGTCGTCCTTGGCCCAGGCCTCGGGGATCAGCAGGGCCTTGGCCATCGGCGCGGGGCGACCGGCGTGGACCAGCACCTCCATGACATTATCCAGGGCGGCGGAGTCCGATCCGCCCGGCTGGACCACCGGCTTGACCTCGCCGTCGCGGTCGCCGAAGGCGCCGGCCGCCATGCGGATCTCGTGCGACTTCATCCAGTTCAGATTGCCCTTCAGCGTGTTGATCTCGCCGTTGTGGGCCATCATGCGGAAGGGTTGGGCCAGCTTCCATTCCGGGAAGGTGTTGGTCGAATAGCGCTGGTGGAAGACCGCATAGGCCGAGACGAAGCGTGGGTCCTCCAGATCGGGATACAGGTCGCCCAGCAGTTCGGCCCGCACCATGCCCTTGTAGGCGATCGAGCGCGCGGACAGGGTGCAGATATAGACGCCGGCCAGGTTCTCGGTCTTGACCGTCTTCTCGATACGGCGGCGGCACAGATACAGTTCGCGTTCGAGCGCCTCGCCGTCCAGCGGTTGGCCCGCGTCGTCCAGCGGCGGGGCCAGCATGATCTGTTCGATCTCGGGCCGGGTCGCGCCGGCCTTGGTCCCGACGACCGACAGGTCGATGGGCGTCTGGCGCCAGCCATAGATCCAGAAGCCGGCGCGCAGGGCCTCGGTCTCGACGATGGCGCGGGCGCGGTCCTGTGCGCCCAGGTCGGTGCGCGGCAGGAAGACCTGGCCGACGCAGATGGGCCCAGGACGCAGGGACTGGCCGATGGAGGCCACCTGTTCGGCGAAGAAGCCTTGGGGCAACTCCGCCATGATGCCGGCGCCGTCGCCCGACAGGCCGTCGGGATCGACCGCGCCGCGGTGGGCCACGGCCTTCAGGCTGCGGATCGCATATTCGACCACGTCACGGCGGGGGGTGCCGTCGATGGAACAGACCAGGCCGACACCGCAGGCGTCGCGTTCCGAGCTGCGGTCATAGGCGTTTCCGGCTTCCATCCGGTCGCGGGTGTCGTTGTACTTGTCTAACCAGGTCATGCCGCGACCTCCTCGGTGCGGGTCTTGAAGTAGCGGTCGATCTCAGCGGCGGCGTCCTGGCCTTCGCGCACGGCCCAGACGACCAGCGAGGCGCCGCGCACCGCGTCCCCGGCGGCGAAGACGCCGGGCAGGCTGGTGGCGAAACTGACCGAGCCCACCTTGATCGTGCCGTCATCACGCAGGCGCAGGTTCGGCTCATGCGCCGCGAACGGCTCGGGCGAGAAGCCCAGGGCCTCGATGACGAGGTCGGCCGGCACGTCGAAGTCGGCGCCGGGCACCGGCACGATGTCGCGACGCTGGCCGGGCAGGCCCTCCGTCAACTGCATGCGCGCGGCGCGCACGCCCGTGACCTGATCGCCTTGCGACAGCAGAGCCTTGGGCGCAGCCAGCCATTCGAAGACGACGCCTTCTTCCTCGGCGTTGACGACTTCGCGGGCCGAGCCCGGCATGTTCTCTCGGTCGCGACGATACAGGCAGGTGACGCTGGCTGCGCCTTGCCGGACGGCGGTGCGAACGCAGTCCATCGCGGTGTCGCCGCCGCCGATGACGACGACCCGCTTGCCGCGCGCCTCGTGGCAGCCGTCCTGTTCGGCGTCGCCAAGGTCGCGACGGTTCTGATGCGTCAGATAGGACAGGGCGGCGACGGTTGAATCCGGCCCGCGACCGGGCGCCGACAGGGTGCGGGGCTGATAGACGCCCATGGCCAGCAGGACGACGTCGTGGCGCTCGCGCAGCTCGGTCAGGGTCACGTCCTTGCCGACCTCGCAGCCCAAAACGAACTCGACGCCGCCGTCGATCAGGCGATCCACGCGGCGCTGGACGACGTGCTTTTCCAGCTTGAAGCCGGGGATGCCGTAGATCAGCAGGCCGCCGGCGCGGTCGTGACGGTCATAGATCGTGACCTGATAGCCCTCGCAGCGCAGGCGGTCGGCGGCGGCCAGACCGGCCGGGCCGGCGCCGACGATGCCGACGGTTTCGCCGCGTTCGGCCGCCGGGCGGATCGGCTCGACCCAGCCGTTGGCGAAGGCCTGGTCGCCCAGCCAGGCCTCGACCGAGCCGATGGTCACGGCGTCCCAGCCGGACTGGTTCAATGTGCACGACCCTTCGCACAGTCGGTCCTGCGGGCAGATTCGGCCGCAGATTTCGGGCATGGTCGAGGTCAGGGACGCCACGCGCCAGGCCTCGCGCGGCTCGTTCTCGGCCGACAGGCGCAGCCAGTCCGGAATGTTGTTCTGAAGCGGGCAGGCGTTCTGGCAGAAGGGCACGCCGCAGTCGGTGCAGCGCGACGCCTGTTTCTCGGCCGTCTCCGTGGACGGCGGAATCGTAATCTCGCCGAAACCGCGTGCGCGCAGTTCGGCCGAGGCCTTGGACAGGCGGCGAGGTTCGACGACGAATGTCCCGCCTTGCTTCAGGGTCTTATGCATATCTCGCATATGCCGCAAACGAGGCGTTAGAGGCAAATATTATTGCCGTTAGGCGTTCTCAGCGGAACAAAAAGAATAAATCGTCCAATCGGACACGTTTCGTCGTCAAAAGTTGCTGATGGTGGCCGTTTGCGCCGCAACAGGATTTTGTTCCAGGGGTGCGACAATAGGAACCGGCGCGGCCTCGAGGCGTTCGAAAGACGGATTTCAGCCGACCACAGAGAGTGCGCCCATGCCCCGATGGACAACCCCGACCGGCCTTGGGGGATGGCTGACGTTGCTTCTTGGGGTCCTACTGGCCGTGATCGGTCTGGTGCTGACGGTCGGCGGCGTTCAGCTCGCGATGCTGGGCGGCTCCTGGTATTATCTGATTGCAGGCCTGGCGCTGATCGTGTCGGGCCTTCTGCTTGTCTGGCGCGACGTACGCGGAGCCTGGCTCTATGGCGCGGTCTTCGTCGCCACGGTGATCTGGGCGCTGTGGGAGAAGGGCCTGAACGGCTGGGCCATGATCCCGCGCCTGGTCGGGCCGCTGGTCCTGATGTTCCTGGTGTTGGCGACCCTGCCGGTGCTGCGCTCGCGCGGCGGCGGCAAGACGGCGGGCCTTGGTGCGCTCGGGCTGGCGATCCTGACGGTCGTGTTCGGCCTGGTGGTCGGTCAGATCAATGCGCCCGGCGTCGACAGCCCCGTGCCCGGCGCGCGGGGACCGTTCGGCGATCCCGCCCTGATCAAGGCCGGCATGGACTGGCCCGCTTATGGCGGCTCGGATGCGGCCCAGCGCTATTCGCCGCTGAACCAGATCAACAAGACCAACGTCGGGCAGCTGGAGCGCGCCTGGACCTTCCGCACCGGCGACCTGCCCGGCGAACGCTTCGGCGCCGAGACCACGCCGCTGAAGATCGCCGACACCGTCTATCTCTGCTCGGGTCGCAACAAGATGTTCGCCCTGGACGCCAACACAGGTCGGCAGAAATGGGTCTATGATCCGAAGGTGGCGGACGAGCAGATCCCCTACACCGCCGCCTGCCGGGGCGTGACCTATTACGCCGCGCCCAACGTCGATCAGGCCCAGCCCTGCGCGACCCGCATCATCGAAGGCACGCTGGACGGCCGCATTATCGCGGTCGATGCGCGCACCGGCGTGCCTTGCCCGGCCTTCGGAACCAACGGCGCCGTCAGCATCAAGGAAGGGATCGGCAATCCCTATCCCGGCATGGTGTCGATCACCTCGCCGCCCGTCGTCGTGCGCGGCGTCATCGTCACGGGTCACCAAGTGCTGGACGGCCAGAAACGCTGGAACGCCTCGGGCGTGATCCAGGGCTACGACGTCGTAACGGGTCAGCTGCGCTTCGCCTGGGACATGATGCGTCCCGACATCACCACCGCCCCGCCGGCCGGCCAGACCTATACGCCGGGCACGCCGAACATGTGGACGACGGCGACGGGCGACGAAGCCCTGGGCCTGGTCTATCTGCCGATGGGCAACTCGGCCGCCGACTACTATTCGTCGCTGCGCCGGCCCCAGGAGAACCAATATTCCAGCGCCCTGGTCGCGCTGGATGTCACTACGGGCAAGCCGCGCTGGAGCTATCAGACCGTGCGCCGCGACGTCTGGGACTACGACCTGGGTTCGCAGGTGACGCTGGTCGACATGCCGACCGCAGGGGGCGTGACGCCGGCGGTGATCCTGCCGTCCAAGCGCGGTGAGATCTTCGTGCTGGATCGCCGCACGGGCCAGCCCCTGCACGGCGTTCAGGATCGTCCGGCCCCGCGCGGCGGCGTCGAACCGGCCCAGCGCGCGGCGACCCAGCCCTATTCGCTGTTCAACACCCTGGCCAAGCCCGACCTGCGCGAAGTCGACATGTGGGGCATGTCGCCGATCGACCAGATGATCTGCCGCATCCAGTTCAAGAAGGCGTCGTATCAGGGCCAGTTCACACCCCCGACCGCCGACCGTCGCTTCATCGAATATCCGGGCTACAACGGCGGTTCGGACTGGGGCAGCGTGGCGCTGGATCCGCGTCGCGGCGTGATCATCGCCAACTACAACGACATGCCCAACTACAACCGTCTGGTGCCGCGCGCCGAGGCGAACAAGTTGGGCTGGTTCCCCCGCGACGACCCTCGCTATCAGGAAGAGAAGACCGGCGAGGGCGCCAAGGCCGAAGGCGCGGGCGATCCGCAGATGGGCGTGCCCTATGCGATCGACGTCAACGCCGGCTGGCGGATGCCCTTCACCGGACTGCTGTGCAAGGAGCCTCCGTACGGCGGCATCCGGGCCATCGATGTCCAGAGCGGCAAGACCCTGTGGGATCGTCCGTTCGGCACGGCGCGCAAGAACGGGCCGTTCGGCATCCCCTCGATGCTGCCGCTGGAAATCGGCACGCCGAACAACGGCGGCTCGGTGGTCACGGCGGGCGGCCTGATCTTCATCGCCGCAGCGACCGACGACCTGATCCGCGCCATCGACATCGAGACGGGAAAGACCGTCTGGTCCGACGTCCTGCCCGCCGGCGGCCAGGCCAACCCGATGATCTACGAGCAGAACGGCCGCCAGTATCTGGTGATCGTGGCGGCGGGCCATCACTTCATGGAAACGCCAGAGGGCGATTATGTCATCGCCTATGCTTTGCCGCGGCGCGGCTGAGACCACGCACCAATCTCCCTCCCCCGCGGGGGAGGGTGGTCGCGTCAGCGACCGGATGGGGGCGGCTCGGAAACGAGCCGCTTTTTCTCATTCAGCGGGATATCGCCTGCCGCCCCCACCTCGCCTTCGGCTCAGCCACCCTCTCCGAACGAGGAGGGAGAACGTGCGCGACCTACGGCCTGATCTGGCCCTGGCCACGCACGACGTATTTGTAGGTGGTCAGCTGCTCCGCCCCCACCGGGCCGCGCGCGTGGAGGCGGTTGGTGGAGATGCCGATTTCGCCGCCGAAACCGAACTCGCCGCCGTCGGCGAACTGGGTCGAGGCGTTGATCAGGACGATGGCGCTGTCGACCTTGACGGCGAACCGCTCGGCGGCCTCGGCCTCGGTGGTGACGATGGCCTCGGTGTGGCCCGAGCCGTAGCGGGCGATGTGGTCGGTCGCGGCGTCCAGATCGTCCACGACGCGGACGGCGAGGATGGGGGCCAGATATTCGGTGATCCAGTCGGCCTCGGTCGCGGGCGTCATGGCGGGGACAATGGCGCAGGCCGATTCGTCGCCGCGCAGTTCGCAGCCGGCGGCGATCAGGTCGGCGGCGATAGGGGGCAGTAGGCGCTGGGCCGCCGCCCGGTCCACCAGCAGGGTCTCGGTCGCGCCGCAGACCGAGACGCGGCGCATCTTGGCGTTCAGAACGATGGCGCGGGCGGTCTCCAGATCGGCGGCCTCATGCAGATAGGTGTGGTTCAGGCCTTCCAGGTGGCTGAGCACGGCCGTTCGCGCCTCGGCCTGGACGCGGGCGACCAGGCTCTTGCCGCCGCGCGGGACGATGACGTCGATGGCGCCGCTCAGCCCGGTCAGCATCAGGCCGACGGCCTCACGGTCGGGAGTGTCGACCAGTTGCACCGCATCGGCGGGCAGGCCGGCCTCGGCCAGGCTTTCCGCGATCAGGGCGGCGATGGCCAGGGACGAATGCAGACAGTCCGAGCCGCAGCGCAGGATGGCCGCATTGCCCGAGCGGATGCACAGGGCGGCGGCGTCGGCTGTGACGTTGGGACGGCTCTCGTAGATCACGCCCAGCACGCCGATCGGGGTGCGGACGCGCGCGATGTCCAGGCCGTTGGCGGGGGTCCAGCGTTCGGTCTCGACGCCCAGCGGATCGGGCACGGCGGCGATGGTCGCCACCGCCTCGGCCATCCCGGCGATGCGGGCGGAGCTCAGCGACAGCCGATCGATCAGGGCCTCGGTCATGCCGTTCAGGCGGGCGGCCTCCACATCGCGGGCGTTGGCGGCGAGCAGGGCGGGTTCAGCGGCCGCCAACTTTGCCGACAGGATTTCCAACACGCGGGTGCGGGCGGCGGCGGGAGCTTCGCGCAAGAGCATGGCGGCGGCGCGGGCGCGCTGGCCCAGATCGAGCATTCGGGTCTTCAGATCGGTCATCGGTCGTCCAGCACCATGTCATCGCGGTGGATCAGCACCGAGGCCCCGCGATAGCCCAGCAGGGTCTCGATCTCGTCCGAGCGTCGGCCGCGAAGGCGCGCGGCCTCGTCGGCGGCGTAGGCGGCCAGGCCCACCCCGACGGCGCGACCGTCCGGGTCGAGCAGACGCACACAGTCGCCCTTTTCGAATCCGCCCGAGACGGCCGTGACCCCGGCGGGCAGCAGGCTCTTGCCTGCCTTCAGCGCCGTGACGGCCCCGGCGTCCAGCGTCAGGGTTCCAGTTGGCGACAGACTGCCGGCGATCCACTGCTTATAGGCGGCCATCGGCCCGTCGGGGGCGGCGATCAGGGTGGCGCGCGCGCCGTCGCGGATGGCGCTGAGCGGCGACAGGGTCTGGCCCGAGGCGATGATGGTGGCGCAACCGGCCGAACGCGCGATCTGGGCCGCCGCCAGCTTGGTCGCCATGCCGCCCGTGCCCACGCCCGCATCGGCGTTGGCGCCGCCGCCCATGGCCAGGATGTCAGGGCTCAGCGTCTCGATCAGGGGCAGATGGGCGGCGTTCGGATCGCGGCGCGGATCGGCGGTATAAAGGCCGTCCACGTCCGACAGCAGGATCAGCAGATCCGCTCGCGCCAACTGGGCCGTGCGCGCCGCCAGCCGGTCGTTGTCGCCGTAACGGATTTCCTCGGTCGCCACCGTGTCGTTTTCGTTGACGACGGGGATGACGCCGTGGGTCAACAGGGCCTCGACGGTCGCGCGGGCGTTCAGCCACCGCCGACGGCGTTCGGTGTCGTCGCGCGTCAGCAGCACCTGGCCCGCGATCAGGCCGTGCGGGTCCAGCGCCCCGGACCAGGCGGCCATCAGCAGCGACTGTCCGACCGAGGCCGCCGCCTGCTTGTCCTCCAGCCGTGCGCCGAGCGAAGGCAGCCGGCCCCGGCCCAGAGCGATCGAGCCGGACGAGACGACGATGACCTCGCGCCTCTCGGCCTTCAGCGCCGCCAGGTCCGAGGCGACGGCCGCCAGCCAGTCGCGCGTCGGCTGACGCGTGGCTGCGTCGATCAGCAGGGAGGATCCGATCTTGACCACGACCCGCCGGGCGGCGCCCAGCGCCGACGCAGCGTTCGGGCCGACGGGGAGGGCGGCGCGCTGGGACATGAAGCTTTCTGTAACGCCACGGTTCGGGCTTGTCTCTTGCCGTGTCTCGCCGCAATGCAGACGGATGATGGAATCCCTTTCCCCCATCGCCGCCGGCGGTCTGGGCAGTCTGGCGGCGGGCATGATGACGGCGGTGGGCGCCGTGCCTCTGCTGTTCTTCCGCAAGGCGGGGGTGCAGACCCAGAGCGCCCTCTTGGGATTCGCCGCCGGGGTCATGCTTGCGGCCTCCTTCTTCTCGCTGATCATTCCGGGCGTGGACGTGCTGCAGGCGGGCGGGGCCAGCCAAGCGGCGGCGGCCGGCGTCATGGGGGCGGCGGTGCTGATCGGGGCGACGGTGATCGGCCTGATGAACCGGTTCGCGCCGGTGGACATGCTGGCCATCGGACCGGCGGGATCGCGCGACCTGTCGCGGCGCATCTGGCTGTTCATCATCGCCATCACCCTGCACAACTTCCCCGAAGGCGCGGCCGTGGGCGTCAGCTTCGGCGGCGGCGATATGCATCAGGGCCTGTCCACCGCCATCGGCATCGGCATCCAGAACATGCCCGAGGGACTGGCCGTGTCGGCGGCGATGGCGACCCTGGGATACGGCCGCTGGCCGGCCTTTGCGGCGGCGCTGGCTTCGGGCCTGGTCGAGCCGGTCGGCGGCCTGATCGGCGCCAGCGTGGTCGATCTCTTGCCCGGCGCCCTGCCGTGGGGGCTGGGCCTGGCGGCGGGGGCCATGATCTATGTCGTCACCGCCGAGATCATTCCCGAGACCCGCGAGAAGTCCAAGGGCGAGGGGTCGATGATCGGCCTGATGATCGGCCTGGTGGGAATGATGTTCCTGGATATCGCCCTGGGATGATGGCGGCGAAACGCGGCGTGACCGCGCAGCGCGGCGTTACATCGATTTACATGGCGGGCGGGGGTTGAAGCCGTCGGGGCCGAGAGGCTAGGCCTCTCGCTTCGCTGCTCGATTGTCCCCCGAAAGGAGCGCCAGCCTAAATGACGCGACCTCTCAAGCCTGCGGCTTCCCGTAGAAATTTCTTGTCTGGCCTGGGGCTTTTGGCCCTGATGGGCGCCGGAGTTTTCCCCATGCCTGTTTCCGCCCAAGCGTCCCGCACCGTCGCCCGTCACCGCCAGAAGATCGAGGATCTGATCGCGGCCATGACGGTCGAGGAGAAGGCGGGCCAGCTGAACCTGCTGGCCGATCCGTTCCGCTGGATGCCGACGGCGGTGAACCCGCTGGACGGCACGGGCGATCCCGCGCGCGTCACGGCCCTGATCCGCGAAGGCAAGGTCGGGTCGCTGTTCAACGGCATCGGCGCCGAGGCGGGCCGCCGCATCCAGCGCGTGGCGATGGAGGAGAGCCGGCTGAAGATCCCGCTGCTGTTCGCGGCGGACGTGATCCACGGCCTGTCGACCATCTTCCCGGTGCCTTTGGCCGAGGCGGCGGCCTTCGACACCGAACTGGCGCGGCGCACGGCGCGGGCCGCGGCGGTCGAGACGGCTGCGTCGGCCGTTCATCAGACCTACGCCCCCATGGTGGATGTGGCGCGCGACCAGCGGTGGGGGCGCAACGTCGAGGGCGCGGGCGAGGACGTTCTGCTGAACAACCTGCTGGCCGCCGCCCGCGTGCGCGGCTTCCAGGGCGAAAAGGGTCTGGACGACCGTGACGCGGTCCTGGCCACCGCCAAACACATGGCCGCCTATTCCGCCGCCGTGGGCGGGGTCGAATACAACACCACCGACATGAGCGAGCAGACGTTGCGCGGGGTCTTCCTGCCGCCGTTCAAGGCGTCGGTGGACGCCGGCGCCCTGTCGATCATGAGCGCCTTCAACGACGTCAACGGCGTGCCGGCGTCGGGCAGCCGCAAGCTGTTGACCGACATCCTGCGCGGCGAATGGGGCTTCGAGGGCTTCGTCGTCTCCGACTACACCTCCGAGCAGGAGCTTGTGGCCCACGGCTTCGCCGAGGACGGCCGCGACGCCGCCCGCTTGGCCTTCAACGCCGGGGTCGATGTGTCGATGGTGTCGGGTCTGTATCTGGAACATTTGCCCAGCCTGGTCGCGTCGGGCGAGGTGTCGATGGCGCGGCTGGACGAGGCGGTGCGTCGCGTCCTGAACACCAAGGCGGCGCTGGGCCTGTTCGACGATCCCTATCGCGGCACCGATCCGGTGCGTGAAAAGGCGGTGGTCGGCTCGCGCGAGCACGTCGAGCTGTCGCGTGAGGCGGGCCGCAAGTCGGTCGTGCTGCTGAAAAACGATAACGGCCTGCTGCCGTTGAAGAAGAGCCAGAAGATCGCCCTGGTCGGCCCGTTCGCCGACGACGTGGACAATGTCTGGGGGCCGTGGACCATCTGGGGCGCGCCCGAGCGACGCGTGTCGCTGGAGGCCGGCTTCCGCGCGGCCATGAGCGATCCGCAGAACCTGACCGTCGCACGCGGTTCGGGCGTCGAGACGCCGCTGGACGGCGGGATCGAGCAGGCCGTCGCCGCCGCCCGCGACGCTGAGGTCATCGTCCTGGCCATCGGCGAAGCGACCAACATGTCGGGCGAGGCCCAGTCACGCACCGAGATCGTGGTGCCCGCGCCGCAGGTCGCCCTGGTCGACGCTATGGCGGCGCTGGGCAAGCCCATGGTCATCCTGCTGAGGAACGGCCGGGCTCTGGCGCTGGAAGGCAATGTGAAGAACGCCCAGGCCATCGTCGTGACCTGGTTCCTGGGCGAACAGCTGGGTCATGCCGTCGCCGACGTCCTGTTCGGCGATCACGGCCCGTCGGCGCGCCTGCCGGTCAGCTTCCCGCACAAGTCGGGCCAGCAGCCCTATTCCTACGACCGCAAGACCACCGGCCGCCCGGCCAATCCCGATCTGGCGAGCGAGGAATACAAGGCCCGCTATCGCGAGACGACGAATACGGCGCTGTATCCCTTCGGCTATGGCCTGACCTATGGCGCGATCAGCTATGGGCCGGTCGAGATGGAGAGCGACAAGCTGGCCTGGGCCGGCACGCTGGATCTGGCCGTGACCGTGACCAACACCGGGTCGCATCCGGCCGAGGAGCTGGTTCAGCTCTATATCCACGACCGGGTCGCCAGCCTGACCCAGCCGGGCCGATTGCTGAAGGACTTCAAGCGCGTGTCGCTGAAGCCGGGCCAGAGCACGAAGGTGACCTTCACCCTGAACGCTCGCCAACTGGGCTTCATCGGCGCGGACGAAACCTGGCGCATCGAGCCCGGTCTGTTCGACGTCTGGCTGGCGCCGCACGCCCAGGGCGGGGCCAAGGCGACGTTCCAGCTGATCGGTCCGGCGTCGATCACCGACGGGCGGTGACGCGCGCCACGTTGACGGGGCAGGCGGCAGGGCTTAACGACGCCGCCGTTTGCCTTCGGCCTTCGTATCGGCCGGATTCGATTTTAGGAGCGCGCCCATGACGACGAAGATTCTTCCGGGCGCCACCGGCGTTCTCGCGCTCGCGGACGGCACGATCCTGCAGGGCGTCGGCGTGGGCGCCGTCGGCTCGGCCCTGGGCGAGGTGGTCTTCAACACCGCCATGACCGGCTATCAGGAAATCCTGACTGATCCGTCGTACATGAGCCAGATCCTGGCCTTCACCTTCCCGCACGTCGGCAATGTGGGGACCAATGTCGAAGACATCGAGCAGATGGGCGGCGGGTCCGACACCTCGGCGCGCGGCGCCATCTTCCGCGACGTTCCGACCGATCCGGCCAATTATCGCTCGGACGCCAGTTTCGACGACTGGATGAAGCGGCGCGGCGTCGTGGGTCTGGCCGGGGTGGACACCCGCGCCCTGACCAAGATCATCCGCGACAAGGGCGCGCCACACGCCGTCATCGCCCACGACCCGGACGGAAACTTCGACCTGGAGGCCCTGGTCGCCCAGGCCAAGGGCTGGACCGGGCTGGTCGGTCTGGACCTGGCCAAGCCCGCCTCGACCCTGCAGGCGTTCGAATGGAACGAGGGTCTGTGGGACTGGCCGGAAGGTCATCCGAAGACCGAGGGCCGCAAGGACGTGGTCGTCATCGACTACGGCGTGAAGCGCAACATCCTGCGCGCCCTGGCCTCGACTGGCGCGCGCATCACCGTGGTCCCGGCGACGACGACGGCGGAAGAGGTTCTGGCCCGCAATCCCGACGGCGTGGTTCTGTCCAACGGTCCGGGCGATCCGGCTGCGACAGGCGAATACGCCGTGCCTGAAATCCAGAAGCTGGTCGCCAGCGGCAAGCCCTTGATGGGCATCTGCCTGGGCCACCAGATGCTGGCCCTGGCCCTGGGCGCCAGGACTGTGAAGATGGATCAGGGCCACCACGGCGCCAACCATCCGGTCAAGGATCTGACCACCGGCAAGGTCGAGATCGTGTCGATGAACCACGGTTTCACCGTCGATCGCGACAGCCTGCCCGACGCGGTGACCGAGACCCACGTCAGCCTGTTCGACGGCACCAACTGCGGCATCGCGGTCAAGGACAAGCCGATCTTCAGCGTCCAGCACCACCCTGAGGCCTCGCCCGGCCCGACCGACAGCCTGTATCTGTTCGACCGGTTCGCCGATCTGATGGGCGATCGCTGACGCCATGAAACAGGGGGCGGTTCGGTCGGACTATCTGGACTGGCTGGCCGAGGCGTTCGAGGTCGCTCGCCGGTTTACGCCCCTGCCGGACGGTGATGTCGTCGTCGGCTACGCCACCGGATACGACGCGGCCGATATCGCGCCCTTCGTCCTGTCGCTGCGGGCCGTGTTCGAGGGTCCTGTGGCTCTCGTCGTCGATGCTGAACCGGCCCTGCGCGCCTTTCTGGCCCAGCATCGGGTGACCGCCGTCGATGCGCCGGTCTGGCGCGGATGGGCGCCGCATCCGGTGATGCAGCGGTTCGTGGCCTTCGCTGGTTTGCTGGGCGAGCGGCCCGGCGCGGCCCTGGCCTGCGACGTGCGCGATGTGATCTTCCAGGCGCCGCCCTTCGATCCGGCGCCGAAGGAGCTTGAGGCCTATGTCGAGGCCGAGACGCCGCTGGCCGATCATGCCTTCAACATGAAGTATCTGCGCGCCCTGTTCGGGGAGGCCCAAGCGCGGCAGCTGGCCGACAAGGCCTGTCTGTGCGTCGGCACCCTCGTCGGGCCACGCGCGGAGGTCTCGCGGCTGTCGCGACTGATCCTGTCGCTGGCGGCGACGCCGCGGTCCGAGATCGGCGGGGCGTTCGGCGCCGATCAGGCGGCCTTCAACATGGCGATCCATCAGGGTCTGACGGCGATGACCGTTCGTCCCAACTACGGGCGCGTGGCGACCCTGGGCCTGACGCCCGGCGAGATGCTGAGGTTCGAGGGGGGCAAGGTCGTCAATCCGGACGCCAGCGTCAGCCCCATTGTCCATCAGCATGATCGCCATCCGCATCTTGAAGCGCCGGTCCATGCGCTGTGGGGTGGCGGGCTGGAGCTGCGTCGGCGGGTAAGGCCCAAGTCGGCGGGGCAGAAGTTCGAAAAGCTGAAAGCCTCGCTGCGCCGCCGGATGCCCGAACTGCGCTGAGCTGGCTGTGCCAGGCCCAGGCGCTGGCGACGATGGAGGACAGGTCCGACTGACGTGGCGCAAAGCCCAGGGCCTGGCGCGCCACGGTGATGTCCGACACAAGATGCGGCGGGTCGCCCGCGCGGCGCGCGCCTGCTGCGTCTGGCAGACGAAGGCCGCTGTGGGCCATGATCGTTTCCAGCACCTGCCGTACCGAATGGCCGCGACCGGCGCCCAGATTACAGGCGAAGAAACCGCGTCGATCGCCGAGCAACTGGGTCAGGGCGGCGAGATGGCCCTGGGCCAGGTCGCAGACGTGGACATAGTCGCGCACCGCCGTGCCATCGAGCGTCGGGTAGTCGGTCCCATGAACGGCGAAGTCGTCGATCTGGCCGCGTAGGGCCATCATGGCGCGCGGGATCAGATGGGTCTCAACCGGCCGATCTTCGCCGATCAGGCCTGACGCCGAGGCGCCGCCGGCGTTGAAATAACGCAGCGCGATCACATTCAGCCCGTGCGCGGCGCTGGCGTCCGACAGGATCTGCTCGCAGCCCAATTTGGAACGGCCATAGGGGGTGACGGGCGCCAGCGGCGTCGCCTCGGTGATCGGATCGTCGCCAGGATCGCCGTAGACGGCGCAGGTGCTGGAAAAGACCAGCCTGTTCACGCCCGCCGTTCGCATCCCGCCCAACAGGCCGAACAGACCGCCGACATTGTTGCGGTAGTAATCCAGCGGCGCGCGCACCGACTCCGGGACCACGGACGAGCCGGCGAAATGCATGACGGCGCAGATGTCGTGGGCGATCAGGGTGTGGCGCACCTTGTCCGCGTCCCAGACATCGCCCTCGACCAGCGGTCCCCAGCGCACGAACCGGCGACGGCCGGTCGACAGGTTGTCATAGGTGACGGGCCGATAGCCGGCGGCCGCCAGGGCCTCGCACACATGAGCGCCGATATAGCCCGCGCCGCCTGTGACCAGGATCGCCTTCGCAGATGTCAGCGCCGATCCGACTTCGCCCATTCGCACTTGTCGGATACCGAGGGTCGGTAAATCAACCCCAAATCACCATCGTGGGTATTCAGGCGTGTGAGACGACTATCAGGGGATCGGCGAGAAACTATGCTCTTCGCGCAGTGCGCTGGCTTTCCGGACGGCGATCGGCGCGGCATGCAGCCAGTAGTCGGCGTCTTCGAGACGCTGCTCCCTGCGGCGCTCCAGTCCACGCAGGCGGCGCAGGGCGGCGTTCTGGAGGAGGCGCGCATGCAGGGCGCGGGGCGACAGTTCGGCGATGGCGGGAGAGCCGGGGACGGCGACGGCGTCGGGGCCTTTGGGCTCCACCGCCGGACGGGCGATGGCGATAAACATGAGGATCTCGGTGCAGGAGGGAGAGGCGCTTCTGCGCCGGCTAACGAGGGGTTAACCACAGTCCCTGTGGATAGTTCCTGACTGCGTCCGAAAAAAGTCCATGAATCGAGAGGCTTACTGCCCGTTTCCGAACAAAATGGTTACCAAAATCTTAATCCGGGATCGGAGCGTTCGCTCGACGATGTTCGGGAAGGGCGCTGCAAATGCGCCGCCGGTGGCAGTCCCTAGGGGAGTCGAACCCCTCTTTTCAGGTTGAAAACCTGACGTCCTAACCGATAGACGAAGGGACCGCAGCCGGGGCGGCGCATGTGCCCCGGTTCGGCTCCTCCTGCAAGCAAAAAGTTACGCGGCCGCGGCGGTTGCGGGCACAAGCGCGTCCAGCGCCGGGAACAGGTCGGCGATCAGGTCCTCGACATGCTCCAAACCCACCGACAGGCGCACCAAGCCATCGCCGATGCCGGCCGTGGCGCGCTGTTCCGGCGTCATGGCGGCGTGGGTCATGGTGGCCGGGTGGGCGATCAGGCTTTCGACGCCGCCCAGCGATTCCGCCAGGGTGAATATCTCCAGCGTCTCGACCAGATCGCGCACGGCGTCCGTGCCGCCTTGCAGTTCGAAGCTGAGCATGGCGCCGGGGCCGGCCTGCTGGGCCGCGACCAGGGCGTGGTTGGGGTGCGACTTCAGGCCGGGATAGTGGACGGCCTTGACCGCCGGGTGGGCGGCCAGCTTTTCGGCGATCTTGCCGGCCGTGGCCTGTTGCCGCTCGATGCGCGCGAACAGGGTGCGCACGCCGCGCAGGGTCAGGTAGGCGTCGAAGGGCGAGCCGGTCACGCCGGTGCAGTTGGCCCACCAGGCCAGGGTCTGGTGATCCTCGGCGTCGGCCGAGATGACGGCGCCGCCGACCACGTCGGAATGGCCGTTAATGAACTTGGTGGTGGAGTGGACCACGAAATCGGCGCCCAGCTTGATCGGGTTCTGCAAGGCCGGCGACAGGAAGGTGTTGTCGCACACGACCTTGGCGCCCGCCGCATGGGCGCGGGTGCAGATGTCGGCGACATCGACCAAGCGCAGCAGGGGGTTGGAGGGGGTCTCGACCAGCACCAGCTTGGGCTTCAGGGCCAGGGCGGCCTCGAAGGCGACGGGGTCGCCCTGATCGACCAGCAACAGTTCGAAATGCCCCTTCTTCGCGCGGGCGTTCAGCAGGCGACAGGTGCCGCCGTAACAGTCGTGCGGCGCGATCAGCAGGTCGCCCGGCTCCAGCAGGGTCAGGGGCAGGTCGACCGCCGCCATGCCGGTGGCGGTAATGACGCAGCCGGCGCCGCCCTCCAGCTCGGTCAGGGTCTCGGCCAGCACGTCGCGGGTCGGATTGCCGGAACGGCTATAGTCGTACTTCCGCTTCTGATCGAAGCCGGCGAAGGAATAGTTCGACGACAGATACAGCGGCGGCATGACCGCGCCGTGGGCCGTGTCCGTATCCACGCCCGTGCGGGCGGCGATGGTGTGCGGATTGGCGATACGGGTCATGCTTTGATGTCCTTCAAGGCGGCGCGGAGGATGTCGCCGACGAAGGCGTCCTCCTTCAGAAAGGCGTCGTGGCCATAGAGCGAGGGCGCCTCGACGAAGCGCCACAGGGTCGGCAACCGCGCGGCCAGTTCGCGGATGTCGTCGATCGGCACCAGCCGGTCGGAGGTGAAGCCGATCAGGGTGACGGGGGTGGTGATGGCTTCCGGCGTCACGCTGTGGCGGTCCAGCGAGTCGGACATCGACAGCCAGCGCGCCGGGGTGGTGTGGGTCCGGTAGGCCTGGCCCCGCGCCGTCAGATAGTCGCATACGGGATAGGCGCCGCCGACCGCGCTGGGCGCCGTGGTGTCGAAGCGGTCGTCGAACTCCTCGGCCGTGCGATAGGTGGTCATGGCCAGTTCGCGGGCCAGGGCGACGCCGTCCTCGGGACGGCCGGCGGCGACGGCGAACTGCAGGATGCGGCGCTGGATGCCGCGCCAGGCGGTGGCCTGGGGATGGGCGCGATGGGCGGCCGACACGATGATCAGCTGCTCGGCCCAGTCGGGGAACAGTTCGGCGAAGGCCAGGCCGACCATGCCTCCGTATGAGCAGCCGACGAAGGCGGCGACGCGCTCGATCTTCAGATGGTTCAGGACCAGGGCCAGCAGGCGGGCCTGGTCCTGGGTGGTGATGGTGATGGCCTTGTCCAGGAACTCGGTGCCGGGGGCGAAATCGACGGCCAGAACTTGCAGGCGGCTCAGGTCGATGGGCCCGCGCACCGATACAGCGCCCGACCACCAGCCCAGGCCGTTGGTCTCCGTCCGGTGGACGAAGCGGCCGGCCGAGATGCCGCCGGCGACCACGACGACCGGCGCGCCGATCCGGCCATGCAGGCGGCCGACGATATTGGGCTGGTTCAGCTTTTCGCCCGAGGCGAGGCGGAAATCGGCGGGAATGGGAACGATGACGTCGCGGGCGCCGCCGCGCTCACGCGTCGGTTCGCGGACAGGGGTGAGGGCTGTCGCGCGGCGACAGTCGGGGTCTTCGAGCAGGGTGGTTTCGGCCAGTGTCATCTTCGTTCCGCATCGTTCTCGCTCAGCAAGTCTCGATGCGGTGACAGAGCGTGGAGCGTCGTCTCGTCGATGCTCCACTCATCTCTCGCGACCCCGAAGGACCCCGCAGGAGTTGGCACCGTTTCGAGCTGTGAGACCCGATGGTTGCCCCAGCGTCAAAGGGCCTAATCCCTCGGCTGGTCTTGATGAGTGACTTTACGTTGATGATCCGGGCGGTGCCGGTCAAGCGAAAAATTCAACCTCATTGATGACGGTCGGCCACCTCACGGGGGTGAAAACGCATCATAAGCGCCCTCTCTTGAAAAAATCATTCAATGCGACTTGACAGAGTCACGGTCGTCCGATCACCCTAGGCTCAGATTTCAACCGGACCTGCCCTGTGCAACAGCGCTCGCTCATCGCCGAAGTTTCGACCGTCGCCGGCCTCGCCGCGACGCGTTTCGGCATGATCCTCGGCGGCACGATTATCGGCGGTACGACCGGCACCACCACCATGCCCGAACGGGCGGGACGAGTTTAGCGCGCCGAACCCCGGCAACCGCAGAACCCGAACCCCGCCCGGTCCGCCAGGCGGGGTTTTTCTTTTCACCCCACCCCATCCCGACCTTTCCCGAGAACCCCGATGTCCGCCCAACTCGCCGTCGTAGAAAAATCCGAAAGCCTCGACCCCAGCAATCAGCCATCACCCGAGGTGGTGGTGTTGAAGTTCGGCTCGTCCATCCTGCGCAGCCCGGCGGAGGCGCCGCTGGTCGCCTCGGCCGTCTATGGCCATGTGCGGGCGGGCCGAAAGGTGGTGGCGGTGGTCTCGGCCTTCGGCGGGGCGACGGACCGATTGTTGGGCGAGGCGAGGGCGCTGGGTCTGGCCCATTCCAACGACCTGCTGCCCGGCTACGTCGCCCTGGGCGAGGAAAAGTCGGCGGCCCTGGTCGCCATTGCCTGCGATCGGATCGGCCTGGACGCCTGCGCCCTGTCGGTGCGGGAACTGGGCATCGTGGCGGAGGGCGAGCCGGAGCATTCGCGCCCCTGCGGCCTGCGGCCCGATCATCTGAAACAGGCGCTGGATCGCCACGAGGTGGTGGTGGTGCCGGGCTTCGGCGCGGTGCGGCCGGACGGCAAGGTGGCCCTGCTGGGACGGGGCGGATCGGACCTGACGGCGGTGTTCCTCGCAGCCGAGCTGGGGCTGAAGAAGGTGCGGTTGGTCAAGGATGTGGACGGCCTCTATGACCACGACCCCAATGACAAGACGGCCCCGGCCCTGCGCTATCGCCGCGCCTCCTGGGACGTGGCGCGCAAGCTGGGCGGCGCGCTGGTCCAGCACGACGCCATCGACCTGGGTGAAAGCCGCGGGGTCGAGATCGAGGTGGCCGCTCTGGACCGCGCCGACGGCACGGTCATCGGCGACAAGTCGGCGCCGCCCGGTCCCGCGCCCGCCCTGCCGCCGCTGAAGGTCGCGGTCGCCGGGTGCGGCGTGGTCGGCGGCGGCGTTCTGGCTAAGCTGCTTGACGATCCTCGCTATGAGGTCGTGGGCGTGCTGGTGCGCAATCCGAAGAAGGCGCGCGACGTGGACTGTCCGGCCTCGCTGTTCACCTCCAACCCGGCGGACCTGTGGGCGAAAAAGCCCGACATCGTGCTGGAGGCCCTGTCGGAAGGCGAGGCGGGCCATGCCGTGATCCGCGCCGCGCTCGAGGCCGGCTGCGATGTCGCCAGCGCCAACAAACAGGCGGTCAGCCGCGATCCGGGCGGCCTTCAGGCCCTGGCGGAGGCCAACGGACGGCGCATCTTCTGGTCGGCCTCGGTCGGGGGCGGATCGCCGATGATCGAGACGGTCCGCGCGGCCCGCGCGGCCGGCGAGGTGGTCGGCTTCGAGGCGGTGCTGAACGGCACGGTCAACTTCATGCTGGAGCGGTTGGGCGACGGCGCGGCCTTCAACGAAGCCCTGGCGGACGCCCGCGCGGCGGGATTCGCCGAGGAGGATCCGTCCTCGGATCTGGAAGGCCTGGATGCGGCGGCCAAGGTGCGGCTTTTGTGCCACGAGGCGTTCGGTCGCTCGCCCGATGGCGACGTGCCGCGCGACCACCTGACCGAGGCGACCTCGGCCGCCGGCGGGGTGCGCCAGATCGGCGCGGCTCATCTGAAGGACGGGGTGATTTGCCCGTCGGTGTCGCTGAACGCCGACCATGGCGACCCGCTGTTCTCGACCCTGCGCGGCGAGGGCAATGCGTTGAAGGTCTATGGCGCCGACGGCCGCGTGTGGCGCTGCCGGGGCCGGGGCGCCGGGCGTTGGGCCACGACAGAGAGCATCATGGCGGACCTGGCCGAGATCGTGCGTGCACGCCGCGCCGATGCGGGCCTAAACTAGAGCCATGGCCGTCTTCACCCCCGTTTCCCTTGCCGACGCAGAGGCGTTCCTGGCCGGCTACGACATCGGCGAAGTCGTCGAACTGACGGCCATCGCCGAGGGGGTGGAGAACACCAACTATCGGCTGGACACGACGCGCGGTCGGTTCGTCCTGACCCTGTTCGAGGGGCGGACGGACGAGGCGTCGCTGCCCTTCTGCCTGGGGCTGACGGCGCATCTGGCGGCGCGCGGCTTTCCTTGCCCGACGCCGATCGAGGACCGGTCGGGAGCATGGCTGGGACGACTGAACGGCCGGGCGGCGGCGGTGATCGAATGGAAGACCGGCGCCTGGCTGCGCACGCCGTCATCGGCGGATCAGGCGGCGGCGGGCGCGGTGCTGGCGCGGCTTCATCTGACGGCGGCTGATTTTGATCTGGAACGCGCCAATCCGGTCGGACCGGCGATGTGGCGTCGGCTGGTCGATCGGTGCGTCGAGGGAGAAGGGCGGGCGTCCGACGCGGATCGCGCGTTGTTGAGACAGGTCCAGGCGACGCTGGCGCGGCTGGGCGATCCCTTTGCGGACGATCTGCCGGGCGGGGCGATCCATGCCGACTATTTTCCCGACAATGTGCTGTTCGAGGACCACGCCGTGTCAGCGGTGATCGACTTCTATTTCGGCTGCACCGGCGCCTTCGCCTATGACCTCGCCATCGCCCTGTCGGCCTGGGGCTTCGACGCCCAGGGGCGGGCCATGCCGGACGCCCTGGCGGCCTTCCAGGGCGGCTATGAGTCCGTGCGGCCGCTGAACGCCGCCGAGCGGGAAGCCTTGCCGCGCCTGGGCGAAGCGGCGGCTCTGCGGTTCACCGTGACACGGCTGCATGATCGCATTTTCCACGATCCCGCCAATCTGGTGACGCCCAAGGATCCGGCTGTCTTCCTGCGTCGGATGGACCACTGGCGCGCGACCGAACCGGCCTGAGGCGGGCAAGAAGACGGCGCATCTGGTGCGCTTCGTTAACACGGCGAAATTGCACTGCACCCGGAAAACGCGTGCAAAGTGCAAGACAGTGCAATTTTACCTGACGGCGATGTCAAAGACCGGAGGCGTAGTGTCTCACGGTTTTCCAACTGTATGGTCGAATGTCGCTGGCGACCACCAAGTCATTGAAATCGCAATTCGCTGTTTGCAGGTTTGGGATGGATGCGATGGGCTTGTCTCTCGAAAGACATCCGAGTCCGCGCTGGAACCGAAAGCTTGGCCGGGATTTTGATGGTGCAACGGCGAAGTCCGCCGCTCCCCGAGGACGAAGATCATGACTGACGAAACCATCAACGGCGCCGCCTCGCAGGCGCAAGGCAAGTTCCAAAAAGGCGTCGGAAAGCTGGTCGGCGACCAGAAGATGCAGGTCGAAGGCGCCTATAACGACGCCAAGGGCCGCTCGCTGGAAACCTTCGGCAAGGCGATGGATTCGGTTGATCGCCTGGTCGAAAAGGTCCCCGCCGACTACCGCGACAAGGCCCGCACCGTCGCCGCCGAAGCGCGCAAGCGTCCGCTGGTCACGACCCTGTCGGTCGCCGGCGTCGGCCTGCTTCTGCTGCGCGCCCTGACCGGCGGCGGTCGTCGCTAAGACGTTCTAGTGGCGGCCTGAAAAGGCCGCCACGGCGTCACGCGCCGCGTCCATCGTCCCATCGACGATCGTCAACCGCTCGGGCTTGTCGCCCAGGGCGGCGATGACGTTTGCGGGTTCGGGTTCGAAGCCCAGGACGTTCGAGACGAAGTCGCCGAACTTGGACGGATGGGCGGTGGACAGGGCGACGACGGGGCCTTTCGAGCGGTCCTGGCGACGCGCGGCGGCCAGCGCCACGGCCGTATGCGGGCAGATGACGCGGCCCCAGGCCTGATGGGCGTGGGCGATCTCGGCGCGCGTCTCGTCCTCGTCGATGGAGACTGCCGAGACCTGATCGCGCAGGGAGGTGAGAAGGTCCGGATCGAAGGCGATGGCGCCGTCGCGGGCGAAGGTTTCGAACACGGTGCGCGTCGCCCCGGCGTCGCGGCCCGTCGCCTCGAACACCAGCCGCTCGAAGTTGGATGGCGCCTGCACATCCATGGAGACGCTGCCGCTTTCGACCGCCGGACGGCGTGAATACAGGCCGTCGTTCAGGGCGCGGGCCAGGGCGTCGTTCTGGTTCACGGCCGCGACGAAGCCGTTGGACGGCAGGCCCATCTTCGTCGCGGCGATGCCGGCGAAGGCGTCGCCGAAATTGCCGGTCGGCACGACGAAGGTCGCGGCCCCGCCCAGCTGGGCCGTGGCGGAGATATAGTAGGGGATCTGGCCGGCCAGCCGCGCCCAGTTGATCGAATTGACCGAGGACAGTCGGCCGCGTTCACGCAATGCCTCGTCGGCCAGCAGGCCCTTCACCAGACGCTGGCAGTCGTCGAAATCACCGCGGACGGCAAGGTTCAGGACATTGTCGGCCTCGACCGTCGTCATCTGTTTGCGCTGAACCGGCGAGACGCGATCCAGCGGGTGCAGCACGACCAGATCGACCGACTTGGCGCCGGCGAAGGCGCGCACGGCGGCGGCGCCGGTGTCGCCCGAGGTGGCGGTCAGAATGGTCAGACGCTCGCCCGAGGCGGCCAGGGCCTCGTCCGTCAGGCTGGCGACCAGCTGCATCGCCAGATCCTTGAAGGCGGCGGTCGGGCCGTGGAACAGCTCCAGCACGAACAGGCCCGGCTCCAGTTCGACCAAAGGCGTGACCAGCGGATGGTCGAACCCGGCGGTCAGTCGGTCCAGCGCGCGGTCCAGCGCGCCGGCGGGCAGGGCGTCGCCGATAAAGGGGGCGATGGCTTGCAGTGCGATCGCCTTGTAGTCGGCCGCTCCGGTCCAGGCGGCGGGCGACAGGCTGGGCCAAGCGGTCGGCATAAAGAGGCCGCCGTCGGGTGCGATGCCGCGCAGCAGGGCGTCGGTGAAATCCGTTTCGGGTGATTGGCCTCGGGTCGAGACGTAGCGGGCGCTGGAGGTGCTCATGACGCCGATGGTCGTAGCCAGACGAGGCGGCGGCGTCACCCGCTTTCTGGATGATTTTGTCGGGTTTTCGCGGGCTGTGGCCCGACAATCCGCGTCCGGGCGTAGAAGCGGGGGTTCAGGCGCATATTTTGCCGCCTCGTGTGCAATGTCGTCGGTCCTGCACGGGGGGTTGCGACATCGCCCCGCTGGCGCGGATCGCTGCGACGGTCCATGTCAAGCGGCATGAGACGACGCGATCTTCTGATCCGGCTGGGGCTGGTCGCCGGCGGGGTGGGCGGGGCCTGGTGGCTGCGCGACCATGTGGTCTGGCGCGGGCCGACGGTCGCGTTCGCCGCGAACGGCTCCAGCGGCTGGCTGCCCTATGCCGAGCCGCGCGCGCCGACCCCGACGGTCGAGGTGACCGTGAACGGACAGCCGGTGCGCGCCCTGATCGATTCGGGGGCGCAATATTCGGTCATCGATCGGTCGTTGGTCGAGCGGCTGGGCCTGACCCACGTCTTCAACATCCCGATGGTGGCTTACGGCGTCGGCGGCGACGCCCAGGTCGGACGCGGGACGACGCTGGATGTGGCGATCGGCGGCTTGCGGCTGACCGGATTGCGCGCGGCGATCCTCGGCCTGGGGCCGCTGGCCGGCGATCAAGGATTGGGTGCGGCGCTGATCCTGGGTCAGGACGTGCTGCGCGAACTGGTGCTGGAGCTGGACACGGCCGAGCACCGGGTCCGGTTCTTGCCGCGCGAGGGCTGGACGCCGCCGTCGTCGCTGAAACCTGTGCCGGTGACGCGGGCCGGCAAGGCCTTGCAGGCGGGCATCACCCTGGAAGGGGCGACGGTCAATGCGGTGATCGACACCGGCGCCTCGGCCGTACTGGCCGTCACGCGCGAGACCGCCGAGGCCGCCGGCCTGCTGGACGGACGCGAACGCACGCCGGGCCAGAGCATCGTCCTGGGCGGCACGGTGCGCGCCGAGACGGTCGTCGTGCGCACCCTGACCATCGGCGACGAACTGTATCGTCAGGCGGCGGTCGCCATCTATGACGACGTCGCGGTGCCGGGCTTCCCCAAGGCCCTGATCGGCATGGCGGCCTTCGAGAACCGCCGGCTTGCACTGGACCTGGGCGGCCCCGGCCTGTTCGTCGAACGGCCGATGGAGATCACGGTCGGCTAGGCGCTCAGCCCGCCAGAGCCGTCCCCACCACGGCCCTGGCCTCGGCCTGGACGGTCGCCAGGTGGTCGGGGCCGAGGAAGGATTCGCCGTAGATCTTGTAGACGTCCTCGGTGCCCGAGGGGCGGGCGGCGAACCAGGCGTCGGCGGTGACGACCTTCAGCCCGCCGATGGCCTCGCCGTTGCCAGGGGCCTTCGTCAGGATGCCGGTGATCGGCTGGCCGGCCAGGGTGGTCGCGGTCACGTCCGAGGGGCTGAGGGCGGCAAGCCGGGCCTTTTCCGTGCGATTGGCCGGAGCATCGACGCGGGCGTAGGCGGGGGCGCCGTACTGGTCGGTCAGACCGGCGTAGAGCTGGCTGGCGCTCTGGCCGGTGCGGCCCTGGATCTCGGCGGCCAGCAGGCACAGGAGGATGCCGTCCTTGTCCGTGGTCCACACCCTGCCGTCGTGGCGCAGGAAGGAGGCCCCGGCCGATTCCTCGCCGCCGAAACCGACGGTTCCGTCCAAGAGGCCGGGCACGAAGTGTTTGAAGCCGACGGGGACTTCCAGCAGGCGGCGACCCAGGCCGGCGACGACGCGGTCGATCATGGACGATGAGACCAGGGTCTTGCCCACCGCGACGTCCGCGCCCCAGCCGGGTCGGTTGGCGAATAGATAGGCGATGGCGGCGGCCATGAAATGGTTGGGGTTCATCAGGCCGGCGTCGGGGGTGACGATGCCGTGGCGATCCGCGTCGGCGTCGTTGCCGAAGGCGACGTCATGGGCCGAGTCGTCCTTCATCATGCCGATCAGGCCGGCCATGGCGCTGGGCGAGGAGCAGTCCATGCGGATCTTGCCGTCGGCGTCCAGCGGCACGAAGGCCCAGCGCGGATCGACGGCGTCGTTGACGACGGTCAGGTCCAGTCGGTGGCGCTCAGCGATCTCACCCCAATAGGCCACGGCCGCGCCGCCCAGCGGATCGGCGCCGATGCGGACGCCGGCGTTACGGATGGCGTCCAGGTCCAGAACGCTGGGCAGGTCGTCGATATAGGCGGCCAGATAGTCGAACCGACCCGCCGCCGCATGCGCCTGGGCGAAGGGAATGCGGCGCACCTCGGTCAGGCCGCCTTCGATCAGCTGGTTGGCGCGGGCGGCGATGGCGGATGTGGCCTCGCCCCCGGCCGGGCCGCCGGAGGGGGGATTGTATTTGATGCCGCCGTCACGGGGCGGATTGTGCGACGGGGTGATCAGGACGCCGTCGGCTTGGCGGCTGTTAGATCGGTTGTGCGTCAGGATGGCGTGCGAAACGGCCGGCGTGGGGGTGAAGCCGTCGCGGGCGTCGATCAACACCTCGACCCCATTGGCGATCAGCACTTCCAGCGTCGTGCGGAAGGCGGGTTCGGACAGGCCGTGGGTGTCGCGACCGAGGAACAATGGGCCATCAACGCCCTGGGCCGCGCGGTATTCGGCGATCGCCTGGGCGATGGCCAGGATGTGAGCCTGGTTGAAGGCGCCGTCCAGGCTGGATCCCCGGTGGCCCGAGGTGCCGAAGACGACCCGCTGCTGCGGATCGCCCATGTCGGGCCGGGTCGTCTCATAGGCGCCGAGCAGGGCGTCGAGATCGATCAGGTTTTCGGGGCGTGCGGTCGTGCCGGCGCGGTCGTGCATCGTCAGTCAATCAATCGTTTTGAAGGGGCGCGGCGATCAGGCGCCGCTGAAGGTGTCGCAGGACGCCGGGTCGCCTGACTGATAGCCGCGCTGCAGCCATTCGACGCGCTGCGCCGAAGAGCCGTGAGTGAAGCTCTCGGGAGAGACGCGGCCGCCGCTGCGCCGTTGCAGGGTGTCGTCACCGATGGCCTGGGCGGTCTTCATCCCCTCTTCAATATCGCCGGGCTCGAGCGCGACCTGACCGTTGGAAACGGCCGAGGCGTTCCGGGCCCAGACGCCGGCGTAGCAGTCGGCTTGAAGCTCCAGCGCCACCGAATACTGATTGGCTTCGGCCTGACCCGAGGCGCGCTGCTGGGCCTGGCGAACCTGATCCGAGGTGCCGGTCAGGGTCTGGACGTGATGGCCGAACTCGTGGGCGATGACATAGGCGCGGGCGAAGTCGGCGCCTGAGGCGCCAAGCTGGTTTTCCATCTCCTGCCAGAAGCCGAGGTCCAGATAGACCGTCTTGTCGGTCGGGCAGTAGAAGGGACCCATGGCCGACTGACCATAGCCGCAGCCGGTGGGTGTGCCCTGTTCGTACAGGCGAACTTGGGGGGGCTGATACCCTTGCAGCTTCGTGGCCCAGACCTGATCGATATTGGTGCGGACGACATCGACGAACCGGCCAGCCTCGTCTTCGGGCGTCCCGACCTTGCCCTGCTGCTCCGAAGCGCCGACGCCGCCAAACTGGCTGGCGATTTGCGTTGTGGTCGAAGGATCGATGCCGAACACGAGGTAACCGATGATGGCCAGGACGCCCACGCCCAAGCCGCCGCCTGCAATGGCTCCACCGCCCATGCCGCGTCGGTCCTCGATCCGACCGCTCGTGTCTCCGCCCTTCCAACGCATCTCGTATCCCTCCGCCCGATCCTGGTTAAGCTAGGCAGGAACGCGGGTGCAAGGGAAGGGATGCGTCAGTTCGGACGCTTCATTGGGGGCGGGCAAGCCAGTTGTCGATCTGGCTCATGCCCTGGGCTGTCTGCTGGCGGCGTTCGGCGGCGGACTGGCGCAGGGCCCGCTCCTGCTCGGGGCTGTAGAGCGGGCGGGGCGGCAAGGGCTGGGCGACGGTCGGTCCGCGTGCGCCTTCGATGGCGCGCAGGCGAAGCTGGGTCTCGATCTGCTGTTGACGCGCCTGATCGGCGTTCGACTGCGCCTGAGAACGCAGACGGTCGTTCTCATAGCGGTGCTGGTCGGCGATGGCGGCGGGGACGCCCCCCGGATAGGCGCCGTAGGGGCGGCCGGCCTGCGGATAGGTCTGGGCCACGGCCGGCGTAGCGGCAGCGGCCAACAGGGCGGTCAGGGTCAGCAGCGATCGCATGGATACGATGTGGGGACGCGGGTCATCGCCGCCAAGCGGAGCCGCAACCCTTTGAGTTTCTGTGGGTTCATCCCGCCGAACCCTTTTCACGAACGGAGCATTCCTCATGGCCCAATCCCTTTCCGGCAAGACCGTCGCCATCCTGGCGACCGACGGCGTCGAGCTGGTCGAACTGAATGAACCGATGAAGGCGCTGAAGGATGCGGGCGCGGTGGTCGAGATCGTGTCGCTGAAGGCCGGCGAATTCCAGGGCTTCGACCATCTGACGCCGGGCGACAAGGTCACGGCCGACAAGGCCGTGGCGGCGGTCGATGCCTCGACCTATTCCGCCCTGCTGCTGCCGGGCGGCGTCGCCAACCCGGATCTACTGCGGGCGGATGAGGACGCGGTGAAGTTCGTGCGGGCCTTCTTCGACGCCGGCAAGCCAGTCGCCGCCATCTGTCACGCGCCCTGGCTGCTGATTGAGGCGGGCGTGGTCGAGGGGCGCACGATGACGTCGTTCGAAAGCATCCGCACCGACCTGAAGAACGCCGGGGCCAATGTGGTCAATGAGGCGGTGGTGGTGGATCAGGGGCTGGTGACCAGCCGCTGCCCCGATGACATTCCCGCCTTCAACGCCAAGATGATCGAGGAATTCGCCGAAGGCCGCCACGAGGGGCAGGCCGCCGCTTAAAGGAGGCCGCCGCCTAAGGCATCGCCCAGACGGAGGACCGCTTGATCTCCTGGTCCTCCAGCTCACGCGATGTCGGGACGCGGTACTCGGCCAGAAAATCCAGGCCCGTGCGTGGGAAATAGGTGCGTCCCGGATCGCCGATCAGGACCCGCGTTCCCCTGGCGCGGGCCTGGGCCAGCCAAGACAGAACGGCGTCGGTCATCGGACGCTCATAGCAGATATCGCCCGCACAGATGACGTCCACATCCGGCGGGACGGCGTCCAGCAGATTGGTCTGGGTGAAGTCCAGCGTCACGCCGTTCGCCGTCGCATTGGCGGCGACGGCGGCCTGACAGAAGGGATCGATGTCGGCGCACAGGACATGGGTCGCCCCAGCCTTCATCGCCGCCACGCCGACCAGACCCGAACCGGCGGCGAAGTCCAAGACGCGCTTGCCCACGACCTCCTGCGGATGATCCAGCAGATACCGGCTCAGCGCCTGTCCGCCCGCCCAGGCGAACGCCCAGAAGGGCGGCGGCACGCCCATTTCGCCCAGTTCTTCTTCCGTCAGCCGCCAGATCGGTGTGATCTCGTCGGCCAGCCACAAAGAAATCTCCGGCGCGTGCGGCACGGGCTGAAGCCGGGTGTTGTCGCGGATGAAGGCGGCGGGATCGAGAACAGTCATTCCGACTGGCGCGTAACAGCCTTCAGCACGCTGGCATAGCCCATGATGCGGCTGGGATGATTACCTTGCCGCGCGCAACGTCTCTCTCTCGCAGATGACGCTAAAATGTTCGGCGTTCCTGACAAAAAGTCAGGTTGACATGACATTCGTCTGGTGTCAGGTTGTCCTTACAGAGGGAGACAAGACATGATGAAGGCATGGAATAGCGGCACGCCGGCCTATCGGCGCTATCTTATCCGCACGATGGCGTTCACGGCGCCTTACGTCGCGATTTGCGTGGCGATGATGACCACAGACGCCTTCGATGATCTGATGGGCAAGCCGGCGGCCTGGATCCTGGCGGCGGCGGTGGCTGCGCCGGTGATCGGTCAGATATGGGCGACATTGGCGCTGATGCGCGAGAGCGACGAGTTCGTGCGCGGCGTCACCGCCAAACAGTTTATCGTCGCCGCAGGACTGGCGATGGCCGTCGCCGCCTTCTGGGGCTTCGGCGAGAGTTTCGCCGGGGCGCCGCATATGCAGACCTGGCTGATCGTGCCGGTGTTCTGGGCGCTCTACGGCCTCGTTTCGCCCTTCATCCGGAGCAGCCGATGAAGAACCGTCTGAAGCTTCTACGTGTCGAACGCGGCTGGACCCAGGAACAGATGGGCCAGGCGCTGGGGGTCTCGCGCCAGGCGGTGATCGCCCTGGAGACCGAGCGGCACGATCCGTCGCTGGACCTCGCTTACCGGATCGCCGCCGTGTTCGAGCGGCCGGTCGAAGAGATTTTCGAAAACCCGCACGCGGGCTGACCGAAAAGTCAGAATAACCTTACAATTGGAGACTGTGATGTCGAACTTCATTCGCCCTTGCCGGGGCGTCTTCGCCCCATCGCGCCTTGCCATCATCCTGGGCGTCGTGATCGCCTGTGCTGTGGCCAGCGATCAGGCCCGCGCCCAAGCCGCGTCCCCTGCCGCGCCCCCTGTGGAGTCCGCCGCCGCGCCCTTTACCTCCGACCGGCTGTCGGTCGAGGTGGTGGGCCAAGGCCCTGACGTGATCCTGATCCCCGGACTGGCGTCTTCGCGTGAAGTGTGGCGAACGACGGCGGATCGGCTGAAGGCGACGCACCGCGTGCATCTGGTGCAGTCGGCCGGATTCGCCGGCGAACCCTGGACGCACGGCGACGGCCCGTTCCTGCAGCCCGTGGTGGACGAGATGGATCGCTATATCCGTCAAGCGAACCTGAACCAGCCGGCGGTCATCGGCCATTCCATGGGTGCGCTCGTCGGCCTGAGGCTGGCGCAGGCGCATCCCGAGGCCGTCGGCCGATTGATGAGCGTCGATAGCCTGCCTTTCTTTTCCGCCCTGTTTGGGCCTCAGGTCACGGCCGAGACGGCGCGCCCCTTCGCCGATCAGGCGGCCGGCAGCATCCTGAACACCCCGCAGGAGGCTTTCCGCAACGGCCAGACGCAGACAGCGGCGGGCTATTCTCGCAATCCGGCGACACAGGCGGACATCGTCGCCTGGTCGTTGGCGACCGACCGACACGCCATGGCCTCGGCGATGAAGGATGTCATGACCACCGATGCGCGGCCGGGGCTGGCGGACATGACAACGCCGGTGACGGCGCTTTACGCCGCCGATGCAGACGGCGGGGCGCCGGCGGCGATGGCCGATGCGATGTGGGCGCGAGAGTATGCGGCCTTGCCCGGCGTGAGCCTGATCCGCGTCGATGGATCGCGGCATTTCATCATGGCCGATCAACCGGCGCGGTTCGCCGAACTGATCGACGCGTTTCTGGCGAAGTGAGCCTTGAAGATCCTCCCCCGAGTAGCGCAGCGAAACGGGGGAGGGGGACCGCGCGTAGCGTGGTGGAGGGGGCGAAAACCGCACGAATCTGAACCGGCGAGAGCAGTGATGCGTCCGCCCCCTCCACCACTTTGTGGTCCCCCTCCCCCGCAGGCGGGGGAGGATTTACAGGCGTCAGCCGTTCTTCGGCGTCACGTCGCCGGCCTTGACCGGGGCGCCGTCGAACTGGTCGGCGTAGGCGGGGTTGAGCAGGGCGCGGAAGACGCTATGCGGCAGGGCGATCCAGTAGGGGCCGTCGGAGTAGGGGCCGATCTGATAAGGCCCCAGCAGGAAGGTCACGCCGCCCGCCTTGCCCGGCGTCGTGCCCGGCGTCAGCACGAACGGTGTCGAGACGGCCTTGGGGCAGGTCCACATCTTGCCGTCCAGCGTCGCGGCCTCCGAGCCCGGCGAGCGGGCCTGTTTGGCGGCGTTGGCGGCGGCGCACAGGGCGTTGTCGAGGACCGACAGGTCGGCGCCCGGCCGGAACAGGTCGGCGAAGCCCAGTCGCTTGTTGGTCGTCTTGTCCCAGATCACGGCGTCGAAGCTGGTGTTGGGATGGGCGCCGCCGGTGAACTCGAAATCGGTGCGGGCCAGGCTGACCAGTTTGCCGGTCTCGGCGCCCGGCGCGAAGGCGATGGTCTTTTCATAAGGATTCGGGCCGCCGCCGGCCTCGCTGAGATCGGCCTGGGCGCCTTCCTCGAACTGCTTCAGGTCGCGCACCGTGTCGGCATAGAGGGCGGCGTGCAGGGCGGGCGTGGTCTTGATCGCCTGGGGCAGGGTCAGTTTGACGGCGGCATAGGGGGTCTTGCTGTCATAGCCGACGGGGGTGTTCGACACGGCCGGCGCAGCGGCTGGAGCCGGCGCGGCCGGCGCCTGGGCCTTGTCTTCCTTGCGCTGGCAGGCGGCCAGAGATGCGGAAAGCGTGGCGGCGACAGCGGCGGACAACAGCAGGGTGCGGGCGGTGCGCGACATGGGAAACTCCATCATCGGGGGATCACAGGGAGATAGAGCCAAGAGCGATGGCGGCCAGCAGGATGACGCCGGCCTCGCGATTGGACTTGAACAGTTTCAGCGCCAGGGCGCCGTCGTTGCGGTCCAGCCGTATGACCTGACACGCCAGATGGACGGCGTAGGCGATCAGGCCGATCCAGAACAGCGGACCGAGATTTGCGGACAGGCCCGTCAGCGCAGCGAGCAAAACTGCCAGACCATAGAAGACCGCCACGCCCGGCCGCACGGCCGAGGCCAGGCGGCGGGCCGAGGATTTCACGCCGATCATGGCGTCGTCCTCAATGTCCTGAAGCGCATAGATGGTGTCGTAGCCCAGCGTCCAGAAGACGCCGCCGATCCACAGCAGGACAGCGGGAAGATAGGCCTGCCAGGTCAAGTCGATCGCATGGCCGCTGTCGCTGGCCGGGGACCACAGAAAGGGCCGGAACGCGCCCGCGAGATCGGGGGGCAGCAGCAAGGCGGCCGCCGCCAAGGGCAGGGCGGCGGCGAACCCCATCAGGGCCCCCCAGTTGAACGTCAGGCCCAGCCAGGCCTGGGGCCACCAGGTGATCCGCTTCATGAAGGGATAGGCCGCGACCAGGGCCAGCGACCCGACGCCCAGCCCGATGGCGACGGTCGGCAGAGTCAACAGGATCAAAAGGCTAATCAGGCTGCATCCCACCACGAAGGCCCAGGCCTGTTTGACGCTGATCCGGCCAGACGGGATGGGTCTCTGGGCGGTGCGGGCGACCTGGGCGTCGAAATCCCGATCGACGATGTCGTTGAAGGCGCACCCGGCCGCCCGCATCAGACAGGCGCCGATGCCGAAACCGATAAACAGCCACAGATCGTAGAGACCCGGCGCCTGCCGATACTGCGCCAGGGCCAGGGCGATCCCCTGCCAGCCGGGCAGCAGCAGCAGCCAGATGCCGATGGGCCGATCGAACCGCCCCAGCTTCAACCACGGCTTCAGCTCCTCCGGCGCATGCCGATCGACCCAGTTGGCGCCGGCGTCGGGGAGAGGAGCGAAAGTCATGCGGCTGACTTAGCGCGTAGGGCCCGAGGGGTGAAGGCGTGACCCCTTCTTTCGTCATCCTCCGGCGAGCACAGCGAGACCGGGGGACCCAGCGGCGCGCGGCAGCGCGAACCTGTCGAGCAATCCCTGTTTAACGAGAGTGCAGCAGAAGCATCGCCTTCGGCGCCGCTGGGTCCCCCGGTCTGCGCCGCAAGCGGCTTGCCGGAGGATGACGAAAGAAAAAGGGGCTGGTGAACCCAGCCCCTTTCCACGGTGGTCGTTGTGACCGTCAGTCCTGATAGACGTCGCCGGAGCCGGAGACCGTGCTGTTCAGGTTGGCGGGGCGGGTGGCCAGGGCCACGTCGCCGGAGCCGGCGATGGCGACTTTGACGTCGCCGGTCGGGGCGATGCGGGCGTCGCCGGAGCCGGCGACGTCCACCCAGGCGTCGCGGGTCGCCAGATCGCCGAGGGACGCATCGCCCGAGCCGGCGATGTCCAGCTTCAGCGCGTCGGTGCGACCCGAGGCGGTGACCTCGGCCGAACCGGCGATGTCGACCGTCAGCGAAGGCTGGTCATAGCCGGTGATCTGCAGGTCGCCCGAACCCTTGGTGTTGAAGCGGTTCACCTTGGGCGCGGTGATGACGACTTTCAGCTCGTCGCGCTCCGAGCGGGCGGAGAAGTTGCCGTTGTCCCAGCCGAACACCACCCGCTCGTCGCCGTCGCCCAGATCGAGGCGGCCGTCGACCAGACGGACCCGGTCGGTCAGACCCTTGGGGCCGGTGATGACGACGGTGTTGGCGTCACCCTGGACATAGTCGACGTCGATGCTGGAATCGACGGTCAGGGTCTCGCCGCCGGTCCAGGGCAGGGTGCGGGTGGTCAGAGGGCCGAGATCGTCGGTCCCGCCGCCCTTGACCCGCTCGAAGCGGATGGTCTCACCGTCCTGGTCCTTGATGGTCCAGGCCCAGCCGTGGCGCTGGAGGTCGTGGCCGCCGATCGCCAGCGCGCCGCCGACGGTGACCAAGCACAGCACCAGGGCGGCGCCGGCGATGATGAACAGGGTGCGGATCATGCCGAAGCTCCCGAGGTCGAGGTGGATTGAACGCTGGTCGGCTCAAGCGCCGGCTTCAGCAGGCGGTAGTGCAGGCGGGCGAACCAGACGACGCCGTTGACCAGCCAGATGGTGAAGATGGTCAGCAGGGCGCCGATGAAGACGGCGCCGGCCATCAGGCCCAGACCCATCAGGATCGCCGCGAACGGCCCGCCGGGGAAGCCGGCGAAGGGGCCCGCAACCATGATCACGCCGCCTGCGATGAACAGGCCGATAGCGGCGAGGAAGAAGCCAAACACGGTCCCGATCACGCCCATCAGCAGGGGCAGAAGGATCAGGATGTCCAGCGCCCCCAGGCCCAGGACCGCGAAGACGGCGCCGGCGGCGGCGGAGGGGTTCTTCTCCTGATGCCAGCGCTGGATGCCGGCCTCGGCCTTGAGCTCGCGAGCCAGGCGGACCGGATCGCCCAGCGCGGAGGCGACCTCGGCCTCGGTGCGGCCGGCGGCGATGCCGTCGTCGAAGTGGGTCTGATAGTCGGCGATGATGTCGTTGGCGGTCGTGGTCGGCAGGCCGACGAGGCCTTCCTTCAGACGATCGATGAATTCGGCGCGCGTCATTGAGCGGCTCCCTGATCGGCGTCGTTCGCCACGATGGCGTCGACGGCCTTGGTGAAGGCGGACCATTCGGCAGTCTGGGCGGCGAGGGCCCCCCGGCCCGCTTCGGTCAGTCGATAGTATTTGCGTGACGGCCCGGCGGAGGATTCGACCAGATAGGTCTCGACCTGTCCTTCGGACTGCATGCGGCGCATCAGGGGGTAGATCGTGCCTTCCCCCATATCGATCGCGTCCGACAAACGGCTGGCGATCTCGTAGGCGTAGCTGTCCGCCCGGTTCAGAAGGGCCAGGACGCAAAGCCCCAACACGCCCTTCTTCAGCTGTATCTCGATAGTTTCTGGCACCTCGGCTCTCCCGTTGATGACCATTGACTACGGCAAGGTATCTTGTGACGCAAGGTAGCTATCGAAACATGACAGCGATTTAATCGAGGCCGGCTGAAGGCGGCTTTGCGGCGTGGGCGCCGTTGATCGCTTGGCAAGCCGAAAGCGATCCGATAGGTGACCGAGAACGCCGGGCGTGGGAATCGCGCCAGCGTGATCTCTTGCGAGCCATTCGCAAGTATCTGCTGCATAACGGTTTTATGGGGAAGTCTCATATGGGGATGGGCAAGCGAGCCCAAGGGACGTTGAAGCAGGCCGCGACTTGCGCGTCCTCCATCGTTCTGGGCGCCGGACTGGCGATGTTCGCTGCGGCGCCGACGTGGGCGCAGGACCTGATGGGTCAGCCGACCCCGGGCGGCATCACGCTGCAACCGGCGGCGTCGCCGCTGAAGCATGATGCGCACTTCTTCCACGACGTGATCCTGATGCCGATCATCACGGCCATCACCCTGCTGGTGCTGGGCCTGCTGGCGTGGATCGTGTTCCGCTACAACAAGAAGGCCAATCCGACGCCTGCGCGCTGGAGCCACAACACCACGATCGAGATCATCTGGACCGTGCTGCCGGTGCTGATCCTGGTCTTCATCTCCCTGTTCTCGTTCCGCCTGCTGTTCGCCTATCACGACATGCCGTCGCCGGACCTGACGGTGAAGGTGACCGGCAACCAGTGGAACTGGGCCTATGAGTATCCGGACCAAGGCGTCGCGGAATACATCTCCAACATGCTCCCGGAAGAGGAAGCCAAGGCCAAGGGCGTGCCCTATCGCCTGGCCGCGACCGAGCCGATGGTCGTGCCGGTCGGCAAGACGGTCCAGCTGGTCATCACCGCCTCGGACGTCATCCACGCCGTCGCCCTGCCGGCGTTCGGCCTGAAGACCGACGCCGTTCCCGGCCGCATCAATACCACCTGGTTCAAGGCCGAGCGCACCGGCGTCTTCTATGGCCAGTGCTCGGAACTGTGCGGCGTCGACCACGCCTTCATGCCGCTGGAGATCCGGGTCGTGACCCAGGCCCAGTTCGAACAGTGGATCGCCTCCAAGGGCGGTTCGATGACGCCCAAGGTCGCCGCGCCCGCCGCAGCCGCCGCTCCGGTCGCAGCCGCGCCTGCGCCCGCCGCCGACGCCGCGACCCCGGTCGCCGCCCCCGTCGGCGCCACCGCCGACCAACCCGTTCCCGCCGCGGCGTCCGCCGCGCCGGCCGCCCAGTAAGAGGCGAACAGAGACACATGGCTGACGCTACCGTTACCCGCGACGCGACCCACATCGGTCACGCTCACGACGACCACCATCACGACCACAAGCTGGGCTTCTTCACCCGCTGGTTCCTGTCCACCAACCACAAGGACATCGGCACCCTGTATCTGATGTTCGCCATCATGGCGGGCATCGTGGGCGGCGCCCTGTCCGGTCTGATCCGCTGGGAACTGGCCGAGCCGGGCATCCAGATCTTCAAGGAAGGCTCGTCCATCCAGCTGCTGGGTCTCGTGGAGCAGTCCAAGCACGGCTATAACGCCGTCGTGACGGCCCACGCCCTGATCATGATCTTCTTCATGGTCATGCCCGCCATGATCGGCGGCTTCGGCAACTGGTTCGTGCCGATCATGATCGGCGCGCCGGACATGGCCTTCCCGCGCATGAACAACATCTCGTTCTGGCTGCTGGTCGCCGCCTGGTGCCTGCTGATCCTGTCGATGTTCACCGACGGCGGACCGGGCAAGGGCTTCGGCGGAGGCTGGACGGCCTATCCGCCGCTATCGACCACGGGCCACGTCGGCCCCGCCTTCGATCTGGCCATCTTCGCCCTGCACGTTGCGGGCGCCAGCTCGATCCTGGGCGCGATCAACTTCATCACCACCATCCTGAACATGCGCGCGCCGGGCATGACGCTTCACCGGATGCCGCTGTTCGCCTGGTCGGTGCTGATCACCGCCTTCCTGCTGCTGCTGTCGCTGCCCGTGCTGGCCGGCGCCATCACCATGCTGCTGACGGACCGCAACTTCCACACCCACTTCTTCGATCCCGCCGGCGGCGGCGACCCGATCATGTACCAGCACCTGTTCTGGTTCTTCGGTCACCCGGAAGTGTACATCCTGATCCTGCCGGGCTTCGGCATCATCAGCCACATCGTCTCGACCTTCAGCCGCAAGCCGGTGTTCGGATATTTGGCCATGGCCTACGCCATGGTGGCCATCGGCTTCGTCGGCTTCATCGTGTGGGCCCACCACATGTACACGGTCGGCATGAGCATCAATCTGCGCGCCTATTTCATCGCCGCCACAATGATCATCGCGGTGCCGACGGGCGTGAAGATCTTCAGCTGGATCGCCACCATGTGGGGCGGCTCCATCAGCTTCAAGACGCCCATGCTGTGGGCGATCGGCTTCATCTTCCTGTTCACCGTCGGCGGCGTGACCGGCGTGGTCCTGTCGAACGCCGGCATCGATTACAGCCTCCACGACACCTATTACGTGGTGGCGCACTTCCACTATGTGCTGTCGCTAGGCGCCGTCTTCGCCATCTTCGCGGGCTTCTACTACTGGTTCGAGAAGATGTTCGGGGTGAAGTACAACGAGTTCCTGGGCGCGACCCACTTCTGGATCATGTTCGTGGGCGTGAACCTGGTGTTCTTCCCGCAGCACTTCCTGGGTCTGCAGGGCATGCCGCGTCGCTACATCGACTATCCGGAAGCCTTCACCCTGTGGAACCACGTCTCATCGATCGGCTATGCCGTCACCGTCGTCGGCGTGATCGTCTTCCTGATCATGCTGGTCGAGGCGGCGATCCGTCGTCGCCCGGGCGTCGCCAATCCGTGGGGCGAAGGCGCCACGACCCTGGAGTGGACCCTGTCCTCGCCGCCCCCGGCCCACCAGTTCAACGAACTGCCGGTCATCAAGGCGGAAGAGCACTAAGCCTTTCCAGCGATATGAAATCGAAGGCCGCTCTTTCCGTCGGAAGGGGCGGCCTTCTTCATTTGGGTATGCTATGCGGCCCTCACCGATGACCGAAGTTCAGACCCGCCCCGCCATCTCGACCGCCCAGCCGGAGGATTTCTTCCAGCTGCTGAAGCCGCGCGTGATGTCGCTGGTGGTGTTCACCGCCGCGACCGGGCTGATCGTTGCGCCCGGATCGGTCAATCCGCTGGTCGCGGCCATCGCCATCCTGTGCATCGCCGTGGGCGCCGGGGCGGCCGGGGCGCTGAACATGGCGCTGGAGGGCGAGACTGACGCCCTGATGCGGCGCACGCGCGGCCGGCCGGTGGCGGCGGGGCGTGTGCGCAAGAACGACGCCATGGCCTTCGGCGTCATCCTGAGCCTGTTTTCGGTCATGCTGCTGGGGATGAATGCGAACTGGCTGGCGGCGGGTCTGCTGGCCATGACCATCGTCTATTACGCCGGCTTCTACACTCTGCTGCTGAAGCGCCGGACGCCCCAGAACATCGTCATCGGCGGAGCGGCGGGCGCCTTTCCGCCGGTGATCGGCTGGGCGGCGGCGACGGGCCATGCGCCGTGGCAGGCGTGGCTGCTGTTTCTGATCATCTTCCTGTGGACGCCGCCGCACAGCTGGGCGCTGGCGCTCTATTCGGCCGGCGACTACGCCAAGGCGGGCATTCCGATGATGCCGGTGGCCAGGGGCGCCAAGTCCACGCGGTTGCAGATCCTGCTCTACACCCTGGTCTTCGTGCCGGTCGCGATCGCCCCGGCCTTCGCGGGCCTGGGGGGGATCATCTATCTGGTCGTGTCGGTCGCGGGCGGCCTGGGTTTCCTGGGACTGGCGGTGCGTCTCTATCGTTCGCGCGCGGGCGACGAGCCGGACAAGGCCGAGGCCGTGGGACGCGAGGCCGCATTGTATGACGTCAAGGTCCAGGCCAAACCGGCGCGGGACCTGTTCGCCTTTTCCATCCTCTATCTGATGGCGCTGTTCTCGGCGCTGCTGGTCGAGGCCCTGTCCGGTCTGGGAGCGTAAAACCATGCGTCTGACGCCTGAGGAACTTCGCGCGCGCAAGCGTCGCAACGTCTGGATCGCCTCGGCGCTGGTGGCCTTCATCGTGCTGGTCTTCGCCACCACGGTGCTGCGCCTGCAACAGAACCAGGCGGCCGAGCGGGCGCTGGCTACGGCGGTGGAGACGTCCCAACCATGAAGGCGGGCCGCAAGAATCTGATCGCCATCATCTGCGTCTTCGGCGTGATGGGCATGACCGGGGCGGCGTTCGCGGCGGTGCCGCTCTATCGGATGTTCTGTCAGGTCACGGGTTTCGGCGGCACGACGATGAAGGCCGACAAGGCCTCCGACACCGTTCTGGACGAGACGGTCCTGGTGCGGTTCGACACCAATGTGCGCGGCGTGCCGATGACCTTCCGCGCCGAACAGTCGACCCAGCGGGTGCGGATCGGCGAGACGGGCCTGGCCTATTTCGACGTGACCAACACCTCGGACAAGCCGATCCAGGTGCGCGCCAGCTACAATGTCTCGCCCGAGCAGACGGGGCCGTATTTCCAGAAGCTGCAATGCTTCTGCTTCACCGACCAGACGCTGGCGGCGGGCGAGACGCGCCAGTTCCCGGTCCAGTATTTCATCGCCCCCGAACTGGCCACGGACCGTGAGGCCAAGGGCGCGCGCGACATCACCCTGAGCTACACCTTCTATCCGTCCGTGGACGCGCCCAAGGCGTGACTTCGAAGCCGGGCGTGGAATTTCCCGGCGTCGGCTGCGGCCTGGTGATCCAGCACGCCGACGGGCGGGTGTTGCTGTGCAAGCGGCTGAAGGCGCCCGAGGCCGGGTTCTGGAATATCGTCGGCGGCAAGGTCGACCTGATGGAGCGCTCCATCGACGCCGCGCGACGCGAGGCCGAAGAGGAGAGCGGGCTCAAGATCGGCGCGGTCGATTTCCTGTGCCTGGCCGAAGAGATCATTCCCGCCGACGGCCAGCACTGGGTGTCGCTGATCTATGTCACCCGCGACTTCACCGGCGAGCCGACGCTGACCGAGCCGGACAAGCTGTCGGAGATCGGCTGGTTCGCGCTGGACGACCTGCCCCAGCCGCTGTCGGCCTTTTCGGCCAAGGCGTTCAGAGCCTTGAACAAGGCGGAATAGCGGCACGGCTCTGGCGTCGGGGAAAATCGAACGCTATAGCCGCTATAACAACCGACTCTGGCCGACGAAGAGACGCGATTCATGGCTGACGCCCACGCCACTCCGCAGCACGACTACCACCTGGTGGCGCCCAGCCCCTGGCCCCTGGTGTCCTCGGTCGCTGCGACCATCATGTTCATCGGCGCGGTGATCTGGATGAAGGGCCTGGCCCCGGCGGACGGCGGCCCGATCGCCGCCAACTTCCTGGCCGAAGGCAAGCCGGGCGTCTTCTTCGCCGGTCTGGCCGGCGTGCTGATCTCGGCCTTCTGCTGGTGGGCGGACGTCATCAAGGAATCTAAGGCGGGCGACCACACGCCGGTCGTGTCGCTGGGCCTGCGCTACGGCATGATCCTGTTCATCGCGTCGGAGGTGATGTTCTTCGTCGCCTTCTTCTGGATGTTCTTCGACATGGCCCTGTTCCATGAATCGCGGGCGCTGACGCCAGAAGTCGGCACCTGGGCCGATACCGCCAAGGCCTGGTCGACCTGGCCGCCGAAGGGCGTCGAGGTCCTATCGCCGTGGCAGTTGCCGCTGCTGAACACCGTGACCCTGCTGCTGTCGGGCTGCACCGTCACCTGGGCCCACCACGCGATCCAGGTCGGCGACCGCAAGGGCGCCAAGATCGCCCTGATCATCACCGTGGCCCTGGGCGTGCTGTTCACCTGCGTCCAGGCCTATGAGTACAACCACATCCTGCACGAGAAGCTGTTCTTCAACGAAGAGGCCGTGAACTCGGGCCTGTACGGCTCGATCTTCTTCATGGCGACGGGCTTCCACGGCTTCCACGTCCTGATCGGCACCATCTTCCTGGCGGTCTGCCTGATCCGCCTGCTGAAGGGCGACTTCACCCCTCAGAAGCATTTCGGCTTCGAAGCGGCGGCCTGGTACTGGCACTTCGTGGACGTGGTCTGGTTGTTCCTGTTCGCCTTCGTCTATGTCGTCTTCGGTTGATCCAAGACGGCCCTGAAGACATCGCAGCGGCGCGGGACGAGCCATCGTCCCGCGCCGTCGTCGTTTTCGATACGCCGGTTCGCTGGGCGCTGCGGGGGCGGTGTCCCCGGTGCGGCCAGGGCGCGCTGTTCGCGGGCTTTCTGAAGGTGGCGCCCGGTTGCACGGCCTGCGGTCTGGACTATTCCACCATCCAGACGGGCGACGACCCCGCCAGCTTCATCATGCAGATCGCCGGCTTCATCGTCGGCTTCTCGGCCCTGTTCGTCGAAATCAAATACCATCCGCCCATGTGGGTGCATCTGATCGTCTGGCTGCCGCTGGTGGTCGCCTTGTCGCTGGCCCTGATGCGGCCGGGGCGGGGACTGATGATCGGCCTGCAATATCGGAACCAGGTGGATGGATCCTCCCCTGCGGAGCGGGGGAGGGGGACCACGCCTCGCGTGGTGGAGGGGGCGACCCCAGACTCGGTGCGAGGGTCCGCCCCCTCCACCGCTTCGCGGTCCCCCTCCCCCGTTCCGCTGCGCTACACGGAGGAGGATCTATGAAGCGTTTCCCCTGGATCCTGACCGTGCTGACGGTGCTGGGCCTGATCCTGCTGATCGGGCTTGGCGTGTGGCAGGTCGAGCGGCTGAAGTGGAAGGAAGGGCTGATCGCGGCGGCCGATGCGGCGGCGGCGAAATCGCCCGCGCCGCTGGAGCAGGTGCTGGCGGAAGGGAATCTGGAGTTCAGGAAGGCGTTGATCGTCTGTCCCGGCCTGGCCAGCGCGCCCTTCGTCGAGCTTCAAAGCATCCATGACGGCGAGGCCGGGGTGCGGCTGATCTCGGCGTGCAAGCCGGCGGGGGCGGATTTCACCCTGCTGGTCGATCGCGGCTTTATCGGCGACGGCGTGACGGCGCGTCCGCGCGTGGTGGAGACTACCCTGCCGCTGGTGATGGTCGGCGAGTTCCGCACCTTCGACAAGCCCGGCGCCCTGAGCCCGGCGCCGCGCGACGGCCGCTTCTACGCCCGCGACACGGCGGCGATGGCCAGGGCGCTGAATGTCGTGGGTCCGGTCCGGCCCGAGGCCGTCTTCGCCATCACCGCCGTCAATCCCGAGTTCCCGGCGCTCAGGCCGTCCGCGCCGCCTGCGGCCTTTTCCAACAACCATTTCGGATACGCCCTGACGTGGTTCGGACTGGCGATCGCGCTTGCGGGTTTCTATGTGGCCCTGCTTCGCCGTCGAATGAAGAAAGACGGTCCTCAAGCAGCCGCGCACCGCGTGCGCGGCGATAGGAAAGACTAAAGTCCTGACTTCTTCTCTGCACACCCTGTCCAACGGCGTCCGCGTCATCTGCGATCCGATGCCGGGGCTGAAGACCCTGGCCGTCGTCGTCACCGTCAAGGGCGGGGCGCGGTGGGAGCCGCTGGATCGGTCCGGCTGGTCGCACCTGTTGGAACATCTGGTGTTCAAGGGCGCCGGCGACATGGCCGCGCGCGAGATCGTCGAGCGGATCGAGGCCGAGGGCGGCACAATCAACGCCTCTACCGGCTATGAGCGGACCAGCTTCGAGGTGCGGGGGCTGGACGGCTCGCTGCCGCTGGCCATGCAGGTGCTGTCGGACCTGGTGTTTCGCCCCACGCTCGACCCTGCCGAGATCGAGCGCGAGAAGGACGTGGTGGCCCAGGAGATCGCCGAGGCTTTCGATACGCCCGACGACCATGTGTTCGAGATGGTGCAGACGCGCGCCTTCGCCAAGCAACCGCTGGGTCGCCCCATCCTGGGCTCGGTCGCCAGCCTGAAGCCGGCCGACAAGGCGTCGGTCGAGGCGTGGCGCGCGCGGCTGTATTCGCCCGACCGGATGGTGGTGTCGGTCTCTGGCGCGGTGGACGAGACCGAACTGCTGGCCCTGGCCGAGCGCTGGTTCGGCGATGCGGTCGCAACCCCGGCCGATGCGCCCGCGGCGGCCGCCTTCGTCGGCGGCCATGCCAAGCTGACGCGTAAAATCGAACAGGCCAATCTGGTGTTCCAACTGCCCGCCCTGTCCGCGACCGATCCGGCCCTGTCGGCCATGCGGCTGTTCGGCGAGATACTCGGCGGGGGTATGGCGTCGCGCCTGTTCCAGAGCGCGCGCGAGGAGCGGGGCCTGGCCTACGCCATCGACGCCTATCAGGAACCGTATCAGGACACGGGCGTGCTGGGCATCTACGCCGGGGCGGCGGCGGATCGGGCGAAAGAACTGGCCGAGGTTTCGGCGGCCGAGGTGCGGGCCCTGGCCGAGGTCGGGCCGACCGAAAAGGAGCTGTCGCGGGCCAAGGCGGTGATGAAGGCCGGCCTGTGGATGTCCGACGAAAACCCGATGAGCCGGGCCGGGCGCAACGCCGCCCAGACCCTGATCTTCGGCGCCCCGCGCGCCAGCCTGTCGATGACCGAACAGCTGGAAGCCCAGATGATCGAGGACGTGCGCGCGGTCGGCGGCCGTGTGCTGGCCTCGGGCCAGGCGGCCAGCGCCGTCCTGGGCCCGAAGTCGGCGGGACCGGCGGGCGAAGCCTTCGCGGCGGCCCTGTTCGGTGGGTAGGGTGTCGGCTGTTCTTTCCTAGTTCCCATCACTCTCGCGCGGAGGCTCAGCGCAACAGACTATCCCGCGGCGGCCGTCTGAATGTCTGGATCAGGGGATGGAGCAAAGATCTCTCCACCACCCAAAGCCGACGTGCGGACGAGCCGCTACGGCCTATCCGTTTGGACAGCGAAGGTATCCTCTAACAGGATAATATCCGACAACCATAGCGTCCCGAGGCTGTCCGACAGTCGAGATTTCTTTAAATTCCCAGCGTCGCTCTGGTCTCTGCTCAGAGGATTCCGTTGTTTCGAGGCGCATCTCTCTACCGCACACCCCGCCGTCTGTGATCCTGACCGCATGAATTACAATCCGGCTGCCATCTGCCGAGCAAAACGAAAGCTCAGTGAAATCAGGATCGATCTGCCTAGAAAGCTGTGCTTGATAGTGCGTCAGATTACGCTCTGCCGCCAAGGCTTTGAGCGCCGAATCGGCATTCGGAACCGAGCGGGTGTATGAAACCGAGGGCACGCAAGCTGACAAAAGCAACACGATGACTAAACCCGGCGTTTGCTGAGCAATACTTAGCCTCATGGCCACATGCCTTTCTTCCAATTGAGATAGCTTAGTTGCCTCAGTCTGCGTCCGCTTTCCACTTCTAACAGCACGCTGCAATGTCCGCTTCGTGCGCGTGCGGGCGAGCGGCCGGCCTAACGGAACATCCAACCGCCGGGATCGGTTATGCTGGCGCTTGAACCCGTCCAGCCCGGAGACCTTTCATGACCGTTCGCGTCGCCTTGATCGTCGGCAGCCTGCGCAAGGGCTCCTATTCGCGCGCCATCGGCATGGCGTTGAAGGCGCTGGCCGAGCCGGGACTGGAGATCGAGCCGGTCGAGATCGGCGACCTACCGCTCTATGACCCCGATCTGGAGACCGACAACCCGCCGCCGGCCTGGGAGCGGTTCCGCGAGGAGGTGGCGACGACCGAGGCGGTGCTGTTCGTCACGCCCGAATACAATCGCTCCATCCCCGGCGCGCTGAAGAACGCCCTGGACGTCGGCTCGCGCCCCTATGGCCACAGCATCTGGCAGGGCAAGCCCGCCGCCATCGTCAGCGTCTCGCCCGGCGCCGTCGCGGCCTTCGGCGCCAACCACCACCTGCGCCAGCCGCTGGTCTTCCTGAACATGCCCACGATGCAGCAGCCCGAGGCCTATATCGGCAACGTCGCCGACCTGCTGGACGAGAACGGCAAGCTGAAGAAGGACGACACCAAGACCTTCCTGAAAAGCTTCACCGACGCCTTCGCCGCCTGGATCGACAAGACGAAGGTCTAGATCTTCAAAGCCGAGAGGAGTTTCGCGGGGTCGCGTACCCGCATGTCGATTACGACCGGATCGCCCTTGGCGGTGAGTGTCAGCCGGACATTCATGCCCGTCCAGTCCTTACGTGCTTCGGCCCTGACGAGGGCGACAGGTTTGCGGAACTCAAGACCGAACGCCCCGTAGGGCATGAACAAGGTGATTGGGAAAACGGGCGAAAGCCAAAGCTCTCGGTCATCGACGACCACCATCAGGCAATTGCTCGCGCCGCCCCACTTGCCCTTCTGTTTACCGGAGGCGCGCGTGTCAGCGTAACGGGCCGAAGCGGGGGGCCTGGGCATGACGGGTTCGCCCCGTGCTCGTCGGCTATTCACCGCATACCAGATCATGACTGGCCAAGTGACGATCACGCCGATTGCCCAGATGGTCAGGAAGATGATCTCTGGTTTCATATGGCCAAGTTAGGACCGAGTTTGACCGAAGTCATCCGTTCCAGACGCAGAGCCCAAAATGAAAACGGCGGCTCCGTGAGGAGCCGCCGTCGCAGATCAGCTGTGAGGCTGAAATCAGCCGATGGTTTGCAGCTGGCCAGCCGATTCCTTGCCCGAACGCTTGTCGCGTTCCAGCTCGTAGGAAACCTTCTGGTTTTCGTCCAGGCCGCGCAGGCCGGCGGCTTCGACAGCCGAGATGTGGACGAAGACGTCCTTGCCGCCGTCTTCAGGCTGGATGAAGCCGTAGCCCTTGGTGGCGTTGAACCATTTGACAGTGCCGGTAGCCATTTTGAGACCTCCGTTAGAAATTGACCGAGGGAACGTCCCTGCGGCCTGTCGGGTCTGAATGGGAGCGGCCTTGACTCGTGCGTTCGCAGAGAGAGTGGGCGTTACGCAGAGAGATCGACGAGCCGTATGTGCGCAGATATTGGCTGTGGATGCAAGCTTGGGGCGACGGGTCCGAAAATCCAATGATCGGAACGGTTTAGCTTGGGGTGCGTTAACGAACAGCACGAAAGGCCATCCCCATGAACCGCACCCACGTCGTCGAGCGCGCCTATCAGCTCGCCCGCACCAACGATTGTCTGAACACCGGCGACGTCGTCAAGGCGCTGTCCGGAGAAGGGTATTCGGGCGCCGAAATCTCGCATTTCCAGGGCAGCTCGATCCGCGCCGACCTGAACCGCATCTGCAAGATGCCGAAGCCCGAAGCCGCCTGAGCCCTAATGCGCGCCGGCGCCGTCCGGCAGATGCATCTTCTCGAACCGCCCCACCCGCGTAACCAAGGTGCGGGCGGCGTCGTTCATGCCCGTGACCTGCACGTCCGCGCCCTGACGGCGATAGCGGAAGACGACCTTGTCCACGGCGGCGACGCCGGTCAGGTCCCACAGATGGGCGTCGCTGAGATCGATCTCGACGCGCGTGGGTTGGCCGTGATGCTCAAAGCTGGCGGCGAACAGATCGGCCGAGGCGAAGAACAGCTGGCCTGACACGTGGTAGCGCAGAACGCCCGGTTCCGGCGTCGGAACCTCGGTCACGGCGATGGTCTTGCCCACCTTGCGCATGAAGAAGATCGCCGACAGCAGCACGCCCAGGATGACGCCCTTGGACAGGTCGTGGGTGGCGACGACCGTCACGGTGGTGGCGATCATGACGATGGACGACTGAAGCGGGGTGGAGCGCAGCTTCATCACCGAGGACCAGTCGAAGGTGCCGATCGAGACCATGATCATGACGGCGACCAGAGCGGCCATTGGAATTTGGGCGACCCAGGTCTGAAGCGCCAGCATCAGAAACAGCAGGAATAGCCCGGCCCACAGGGTGGACAGACGCCCGCGCGCACCCGAGGTGACGTTGATCATCGACTGGCCGATCATGGCGCAGCCCGCCATGCCGCCGAACAGGGGCGACAGGATGTTGGCGATCCCCTGGCCGCGCGTCTCGCGATCCTTGTCCGACGGGGTGTCGGTGATGTCGTCGATCAGGTTCGCGGTCAGCAGGCTTTCCAGCAGGCCGACGAAGGCTAGGGTCGCCGAGATGGGCGCGATGATGACCAGCGTCTGCCACGTCAGAGGGACGGCGGGCAGGTGGAACATCGGCAGGCTGGTCGGCATCTGGCCCATGTCGCCAACGGTGCGCACGTCCAGCTTCAGCACGATCACCAGGGCGCTGATGGCGACGATGGCGACCAGGGGCGAGGGCACGGCCTTGGTCAGGCGCGGAAAGCCGTAGATGACGACCAGCGCCGCCGCGACCAGGGCGTAGGTGATCCAGCCTCGGCCGATCAACTCAGGCATCTGGGCCAGGAAGATCAGGATGGCCAGCGAGTTGACGAAGCCGGTCATGACGCTGCGGCTGACAAACTTGATGTAGCGGCCCAGCTTCAGCAGGCCGATGACGATCTGGAACACGCCGCACAGGATCGAGGCGGCGAACAGATATTCCAGCCCGTGGTCGCGCACGAGCGTGACCATCAGCAGGGCCATGGCGCCGGTCGCGGCCGAGATCATGGCCGGCCGCCCGCCCACGAAGGCGATGGTGACGGCGATGACCACGCTGGCGTAGAGGCCGACGGCGGGATCGACGCCGGCGATGATGGAAAAGGCGATGGCTTCGGGGATCAGGGCCAGGGCCACGACGGTCCCCGCCAGAAGATCGCGGCGAGGATTGGCGAGCCATTGCTGGCGCGCGGAGGCGATGATGGACATTTCAGGATTTCATCTGGATGAGCCTGACCGATGCTTCGGTTTCCGGCGGCTCGGTTTCCCAGCGGATCGGCGGCGGGGATAGCCACCCGTCGCCTGCGAACAGGGCCGGGTCCAAGGTGATGGCGTCCTGATGCGATGTTGCGCCGCAAAAAGCAAGCGTGACGGCTAGACCAGACCGTCCATCGCCGGCGCCTCGGCGGCGCTGCCGGGGAAGACGCGGGCGTCCAGGGCGGCGCGGTCGAGGCCCATGTGATCGCGCAGCACGCCCTTGAAGACTGAACGGATGTCCAGGGTCGGGGCTAGGTCGCGGTTCTCGAACAGGCGATTGTCGGCCAGCGTCGGCCAGTCGCCGATGGGGCCGCCACGCTTGACCGCACCCCCTGCCAGCAGAAGCGACGAGCCGGTGCCGTGGTCGGTGCCTTGGGTGCCGTTGGCGCGGGCGGTGCGGCCGAACTCGGTGGCGACGATGACCGCCGTGCGCGACCAGGCGTCTCCCAGGCCGCCCTTCAGGCCCGTGACCAGTTGATCGAGGCCCGTCAGCCGGGTCTGGAGCTGGGCGCGCTGGCCCGCGTGGGTGTCCCAGCCGTCCAGCGAGACGGCGACGATGTCGGCGCCCTCCGGTCCGGTCATCAGCCTGGCGACGGCCTGGCCCAGGCCCTGGACGTCGTTGCGACGCAGGCGTTGGTCGCCGCCCTCCATGCCGACCAGTTGCTCGGTCGCGAGACCCCCCGCCAGGTTCTGGCCCAGCATCGGATCCTCGACATAGAGGTCCTGAAGCAAGGAGGCGATGCGGTCGCCGTCGCGCACCAAACCGCCTGGCGCCCAGCTGGACACCGGCGCGTCGCCGCGCAGGATCAGCGGGGTCTGGGCGCCGATCGACAGGCCTTTCAGCGACGTTCCGCCCGCCGCGACGATGGCGCGGTTCAGCCAGCCGTCGGATTGCTGGCGCAGACCTTCGCCGCCGTTCTCCAGCACGTCCTGGGCGTCGAAGTGCGAGCGGATGCGCACGGGCAGGGCGACGGCGGGGGCGAACCGCATCTGGCCCTGACCATAGAGGGCGTGCAGGCCGGCCAGCGCCGGATGCAGGCCGAAGCCCTCGCTCAGGGCCGGGGCGCCGTTCGCCTCGCCGGGCGCGTCGATGGCCAGACCGCCGCGCAAGGGGACGTAGTTCGGATCGGCGTAAGGCACGGTGACGGACAGGCCGTCCATGGCGCCGCGCGCGATGACGACGACCAGCTTGTTGGCCGGGCCGCCGGTCTGGGCGGCGACGCGGCCGGCGAAGGCCAGGCCGACCCCGGCGGAGGCGGCGGCCAGCAGATGGCGGCGGTTCAAGTTGAGGGCGGTCATCGGCGTTGGAACTCCGGCGACATGAACAGAAGGGTGAAGGCCTCGGGCCGGCTTTCGGCGCGGGCGACGGCGAGGCGGGTGCGTTCGCCGAGGCGCGGGCCGAGGGCGGCTGCGGCGACCGCGTTTGGATCGCTCGCTTGCGCCAGATCGGCGGCGGTGCGCGACCAGTTCAGCCGTTTGACCAGGGCGTCGGGACCGGCCCAGTCGGCGGCCGTGTCGGGCCAGCCCTCGGGCGACGGGGGCGCGAACGGCGGCTGGCCCATGTCGAGCAGGGCCTGGCGCAACGGCTGGACCCGCTGAGGCCGGGTTCCCAGCGCGCGATGGGCCGAGACGATGAAGTCGTAGGGCGTCTTGATCTTGGCGGGCTGGGGCGTCCAGGTTTCGGGCGCGTCGATCAGGGCGCGGGCGACCTGGGCCAGATCGCCGCCGGAGCGGGTCCAGGCCGTTTCCAGCCGTGCGACCAGAGCGGGCGGCGGATCGTCGGCGACGAAATGAGCGGCGAGACGGCGCGACAAGCGTTTGGCCGTCGCCGGATGCCGCGCCAGGTCACGCAGTATGGCCTGACCCTGGGCCAGGCCCGCCGCGGGATAGGTCTTGCCCATCACCGTGCGGGCGCCGGGTTCGTGGACATTGGCGCGGAACACGAAGCCGTCGGGACCGGGCTCGGCTTGGGCGGCCATGTTGCGCGCGCGGCGCGGACGGTTGGGCTGACGCTGATCGCGGGCGGCGGGGATCGACCAGCCGGTCAGGGCGCGGGCCAGTTCGGTGACGTCGCCTTGCGTATAGCCGCCGTCGGCGCCGACGGTGTGCAGCTCCATCATCTCGCGGGCCAGGTTCTCGTTCAGTCCGGCGTTGCGACGCGCGCCGGCCATGCTGTCGGGACCGACTGAGCGGGCCTGATCCAGATACAGAAGCATGGCAGGATGCTGTTCGGCGGCCAGGACCAGATCCTCGAACCGGCCGAAGACGTGGGGGCGGATGGCCTCGCGCTCATACTGGCCGACGAAGGCGCCGCTGGCGAACTTGGCGGCCGAGACGGTCAGGGCGTTCGACCAGAACAGGGCCCAGCGCTCGGCGAAGCCGTCGTCGGTGGTCGCGCCGAGCTGGGCGCGGGCCAGGAACTCCTGCGCCGTGTCCTGGGTGATGTCGCGGCGGGCGGCCTGACGGGCTTCGCGCCGGGCGACGGCCTGCGGATCGGCGGCATCCGGCCTACCGGAAGCGGGGGCAGGGGAGGGGGCGGCCTCGGCCGTCGCCGGAGCGGCGGCGCGTCGGTCGCGGCGGGCGAGGCCGGCGTCGCTCTGATAGTCGATATATTGGGCGACGCGTTCGGCGGTGTCGGCGAACTGGCCCGAAGGCTGTGGCGCGCCCTGGCGACGAATCTGGGCCGTGGCCCAGCCGCGCGGATCGGCGGCGACGCGGTCGATCTCGCCAGGCCGGGCGCCCAGACCCAGGCGGGTCAGGGCGACGGCGGCGTCGGTCGGTGATGAAGCCATGGCCTTCTCCTCGTCCGTCCCCCGCACACTGTAACGCCTTTGGGCGAAAACTCCGTCGCGGGGTCGGATTTGGGAGTCAGGCCGGTTGGGCCAGGCCGGCCTCCGCGTCCGCGATCAGGTCGCGGTCGTCGACCTGCCACGGGTGGAAGTCGGGTTTGTAGAAGGCCAGGTAGTCGCCGATCATCCGGCGATACAGACCCGGCTTCAGCCACAGCCAGCGGAACAGGCCCAGACGCGCGCGCCAGCCGACGATGCCGTCCTGCTTCAGCAGCATGAAGGTCGTCTCGCGCACCGTGCGGGTGAACAGCAGGGTCGTCAGGAACATGGCCCAGCGCCGGATGCGCCAGCGCTTCAGCGGACTGAGGTCCCGGGTCGCGTGCAGGAAGACGTCATAGGCCACGCCCTTGTGCTCGATCTCCTCGATGGAGTGCCAGCGCCACAGGCGGGCCAGGTCGTGGGGCGAACCCTTCAGCAGCTCCGGATCGGCCAGCAGCCGATGGGCGAAGGCGGCGGTGAAATGCTCCAGCGCCATGGTCGCCGCCAGTTGAGCCAGGGCCGGACGGGCGCGGGCGATGTCCAGGCGGGCGGTGACATAGGCCTCGATCTCGGCGGTGTCGTAGCCGGCGCGTTCGGTGATGGCGTTGAAAGCCATGTGTTCGCGGGTATGGGCGCCCTCCTGGACCGTGAAGGCGCGGATGTCGGCGGCCAGGGCCGGGGGCGCGTCCTTGGCGAACCGCTTGACCGACTGGATGAAGAACCGCTCGCCGTCGGGGAAGGTCAGGCTGAGGGCGTTCATCACGGCGGTGCCGAACGGGTCGCCGTTCAGCCACCAGCGTGGCGTCGGAGCCTCGCGGTCGATATGCAGGTCGCGCGGCTTGATCTGGAGGTCGGCGGGGGTGGCGGATTTCGCCATGATTCTGCTCCTCGATTTCAAGCGGAGGATGGAGTTAACTGACATCAATGTCAACTAATAGTCCGGTGAAGCGGCGACGCGGGGCGGTGGCGCGCGAAGAGGCGCTGGAGGCGGCGCGCGACCTGCTGCTGTCGGGCGGGCCGGCTGCGGTGACGCTGAAGGCGGTGGGCGAGCGGATGGGCGTGGGTCACGCCAACCTGATCCACCATTTCGGCTCGGCGGCCGGGCTGCAGGGCGCGCTGATGGATGCGATGGTGCGCGATCTGGCGCAGCGGATCGAGGCTGGCCTGAACGAGGGCTTGGGAGAAGGGCGTGACGGCGTCGAGCCGGGGCGGCTGATGAGCGTCGTGTTCGACGCTTTTGGGCCGGGCGGCGCCTCGCAGATGGCGGCCTGGCTGGCGCTGGCGCGCGAGCAGGGCCGGGCGGAAAGCTTCGCCGAGGTGGTGCGCGATCTGGCCGAACGGCTGGCGGCCATGGCGCCCGAGGATCCCAGGGCGGCCGAGCGGGCCAAGGCCCTGGTGGTGACGGCGGCCTATATGGCCTTCGCCGAGGGACTGATCGGGGACATCCTGACGCCGATGCTGGGCGCGCCCGAGGGGCTGGGCCGCGACCTGGCGCTGAAGCTGACCGCGACACTTTTGGCCGAACCGTAAGGTTCAGAGCCGAATCTTGATGCTATAGTCCCCATCGATGGCGCTTCTGGACTGGATGAGCGATGTGGCCGGCCCCGTGATCCGGGGGGACGGCGTGATGCTGCGCCCGCCGCGCGCCGCCGATTACGCCGCCTGGTCCACCCTGCGCGACGGCTCGCGCGACTATCTGCAACCGTGGGAGCCGGCCTGGCCCGAGGACGACCTGACCAAGGCGGCCTTCCGGCGCCGGCTGTCGATCTATGCGCGCGAGATGGAGCTGGGCAACGCCTGGCCCTTCTTCGTCTTCGTTCAGGACGGCAAGACCCTGGCGGGGGCGGTGACCCTGTCGAACGTGCGGCGCGGCGTCGCCGAGACGGGGACGCTGGGCTACTGGATCGGTCAGCCGTTTTCCGGTCAGGGCGTGGCGACGGCGGGCGTTCGGGCCGTCGTCGGATACGCGTTCGACAAGCTGAAGCTGCACCGGCTGGAGGCGGCCTGTCTGCCCACCAATCACGGGTCGCGACGGGTGCTGGAGAAATCCGGCTTTCGCAACGAAGGTCGGGCTCGCGCTTATTTGAAAATTAACGGCGAGTGGGCAGACCATTTGTTGTTCGGCCTGGTCGAGGACGAGCGTTGACGGCCGGGGGCCGTCTGGAAGGGCGAGACGCGTGACACCACGATCCCGATCGCTGGCCTGGGACGCCACGACCGCCATCGAGGCGCTGGCCGCCGCCGAAACGGCCCTGTGGGTCTGGACGCCCGCGGCGGACGAGCTGCGGTTCACCGGGGCTACGCGATCGCTGGGCCTGGGGCCGCTTGCGCCGGAATGCACGGCCGCCGGTTTCGTCGCCCTGGCCATGCCGCAGGATCGCAGCCTGGCCGAACGGATGCTCAAACCTCAGGACGAGGGCGCCGAGATCGCCGTGCGTCTGCGCATGCGCGGGTCCGAGACCTGTCTGTGGCGCGGCGTCTGGCTGGAGGACGGCCTGCGCGCCGCCGGCGTCGTGGCGCTGGAGACCAAGTTCGCCGGATCGGACCGCGATACGCTGACGGGCCTTCTGGATCGTCGCGCCTTTCTGGCCCGCGTCAGCGAGGTGCTGACCCAGCCCGGCGAATACGAGATCGTGGTCGGCGACGTCGATCGGCTGCGGCGCCTGAACGAGGCGCTGGGGCATGAGCGGACCGACCTGGTGCTGTCGGCCCTGGGCTCGCGTCTGGCCGCCGCCTTCAACAAGGACGCCTCGGCCGCGCGGATCGGCGAGGATGAGTTCGCCATCATCGTGCCAAAGACCGCGTCCCACACCAGCTATCGCGTGCGCGACGCGCTGGAGCAGCCGCTGCGGGTCGCGGGCTTCGATATCTATCCGACCGTCTCGATCGGGGCGGTGATGGTGGAGGGCGGGCCGGATGCGCCCGACGCCGCCGAACTGTTGCGCCGGGTCGAGCTGGCGGTGGAATCGGCCAAGGGCGCCGGGCGCGGCGGATCGGCCGCCTATGGTCGGGCGCTGGAAAGCGACAGCCTGAGCCGTCTGGCGCTGGAGGCGGATCTGAGGAACGCCTTCGTGCGCGGCGAGATCGTGCCCTTCTTCCAGCCCATCGTGAACCTGAACACCGGGGCTGTCGCCGGCTTCGAGGCGCTGGCGCGCTGGCGTCATCCGCGCCGGGGTCTGGTGCCGCCGGACGAGTTCCTGGGCCTGACCGCCGACCTGGGCATGATGAACGACCTGGGCCTGCTGATGATGACCCAGTCGGCGCGGCAGCTGGCCGAATGGATCGAACGTCATCCGCTGGCCGGCAAGCTGTTCTGCAGCGTCAACCTGTCCGTCGGCGAGATCGAGCGCCCGCACCTGTGCGAGGACGTGGCGCGCATCATCAAGGAGACCGGCTTGCCCAAGGGCGCGCTGAAGCTGGAAGTCACCGAGGGCGACATAATGCGCGACACCGCGCGCGCTGCCGAGGTGCTGCAATCGCTGAAGGACGTCGGGGCGTCGCTGGCGCTGGACGACTTCGGCACCGGCTTCTCGTCCCTGTCCTATCTGGCGCGCCTGCCGTTCGATACGCTGAAGATCGACCGCTATTTCGTGCTGACGATGAACAAGGACGAAGGCTCGGCCAAGATCGTCAAGTCGGTGGTCAATCTGGGCCGTGATCTGTCGCTGGAAGTCGTCGCCGAGGGCGTGGAGAACGCCGAACTGGCCCGCCTGCTGCTGGACGCGCAATGCCACTACGGCCAGGGCTTCGGCTATGCCCCCGCCCTGCCGGCGCAGGAGGCCGAGGTCTATCTGGCCGAAAGCCTGGCCGACGGAACCGCGCCGCTGAAGCAGCGGTCGGCCTAGGGCTTAGATCGCGTTTAGCGGCAGGCGCAGGTAGCGCTGGCCGTTGGTGTCGGGGGGCGGCAGGTCGCCGGCGCGGATGTTGACCTGAAGCGAGGGCAAGATCAGTTGTGGCGCGCCCAGGGTGGCGTCGCGGGCCTCGCGCATGGCGACGAAGGCGTCTTCCGATACGCCGCCGCCGATGTGGATATTGTGCGCGCGTTGTTCGGCAACGGTGGTCTCGAACCGGTAGTCGGTGCGGCCCTGGGGCAGGTAGTCATGGCCGACGAAGATTCGGGTGTCGTCGGGCAGGGTCAGCAGGCGCTGGATCGAGCGATACAGGGTCCGGGCGTCGCCGCCGGGAAAGTCCGTTCGCGCCGTGCCGTAGTCGGGCATGAACAGGGTGTCGCCGGTGAAGACCGCATCGCCGATCCGGTAGCTGACGCAGGCCGGGGTGTGGCCGGGCGTGTGGATCACCTCCACCGTCAGGTCGCCCAGCATGAAGGCGTCGCCGTCCGCGTAGAGATGATCGAAAACGGCGCCGTCCGGGCGCACATCGTCGGCGCCGAACAGGGGACCGAAGGCGGACTGAACCTGGGTGATCCGCCCGCCGATGCCGATCGACACGCCCGTCGTCGCACGCAGATGCGCCGCCGCCGTCAGGTGGTCGGCGTGGGCGTGGGTTTCGAGCACGAGGGCCAAGGTCAGCGTTTCCGACCGCAGCGCCGCCATGACGGCGTCGATCGATCGCGTCGAGGTGCGGGCCGAGGGCGCGTCGAAGTCCAGGACGGGGTCGATGATCGCTGCCTGACCCGTCGCGGGGTCGCTGACCAGATAGGTGACGGTGTGGGTCGCGGGATCGAAAAAGCCGCGGACGTCGGGAGATTGGGCCATGGAGAACGCTCCTTTCGCGATCCAATATATTAGGCATTGCTTATTTAGCAAGTGCGCATATATTGCGCCCCATGATCGACCTTCAGACCATCGGACTTGAGCGTTTCCAGGCCAGCGCGGGCGAGGCGGCGGCGCTGCTGCGCGCGCTGTCCAACGAGAAGCGGCTGATGATCCTGTGTCAGTTGGGCGAGGGCGAGATGTCCGTAGGCCAACTGCTGCCCCAGGTCGGCCTGTCGCAATCGGCCCTGTCCCAGCACCTGGCCAAGCTGCGCGAAGAGGCGCTGGTCAGCACGCGTCGAGACGGCACGACCATCTTCTACCGCATCGCCGATCCGGCCGTCCTGAAGGTCATCGCCGTGCTGGCCGAAATCTATTGTCCCCCTGTTTCCTCCGAAAAGGCATGATTCCCATGAGCGTCCTGACCCCCCTCTCCCCCGCCGAGGTTTCGCGTCGGCTGAAGCAAAAGACGGCCGTGCTGGTCGATATTCGCGAGCCGGATGAGTTCGCCAGAGAGCATGTCGTCGGCGCCGTCCATGCGCCGCTGTCGGCCTTCGACGCCTTTACGCCCGCCGGCGTCGACAGCCGCGACGTCATCTTCACCTGCCGGACCGGCAATCGGACGGGCGTCAACTGCGAGCGTCTGGCGGCCAAGACGACGGGCCAAGCCTTTGTTCTGGAGGGCGGGCTGGACGCGTGGAAGGCGCAGGGCCTGGCCACCCACGCCGACCGCTCCAAGCCGATCGAACTGATGCGTCAGGTGCAGATGGTCGCGGGCGGCCTGATCCTGCTCGGCGCGGCGCTGGGCCTGCTGGTGCATCCGGCCTTCTGGGGTCTGTCAGCCTTCGTCGGCGCGGGCCTGTTCGTCGCGGGCGCGACGGGCTTTTGCGGCATGGCGCGGCTGCTGGCCGTCATGCCGTGGAACAGAACCGCGACCCGGCCAGTGACAAGAGCGGTCTGATCCGATGACGACCGAACTGACCCCGCTGGTCCTGACCGCCTTCAGCGGCGGCGTCGTCACCCTGCTGCTGACCCTGTTCGGCGGCGGCGGGTCGGTTCTGGCCGTACCGCTGCTGCTCTATGTCGTCGGCGTCGCCGATCCCCATGTCGCCATCGGCGTGTCGGCGGCGGGGGTGGCGCTGAACGCCCTGACGGCTCTGGCCGGTCAGGCCAGGGCAGGGCGGGTGCGCTGGCCCTGCGCGACCCTGTTCGCCATCACCGGCGCGGCCGGGGCCTGGTTCGGTTCGTCCCTGGCCAAGATAATCGACGGCCATCAGCTGCTGCTGATCTTCGCCGTGGCCATGGCGGCCGTGGGCGTGTCGATGCTGCGTCCCAAGGCGGCGGTCGCGCGGGACGAGCCCCGGCTGAACTGGTCCATGTCGCCGCGCGTCGGCATGGCGGGCGCCGGCGTCGGCTCGGCCGCCGGCTTCTTCGGCATCGGCGGCGGCTTTCTGATCGTGCCCGGCCTGATGGCGTCGACGGGGATGAGCCTGGCGACCGCCCAGGCGACATCTTTGCTCAGTGTCGCCGCATTCGGAGCGACGACGGCGGGCAACTATGCGCTGTCGGGCTGGGTCGATCCGGGCCTGGTCGCCGCCATGGCGGTCGGCGGGGTCGCCGGGACGGCGGCGGGTCTGCCGCTGGCGCGCCGGCTGGGGTCGAACGCCCGGCTTGGGCGCATCCTGTTTGCGGGCCTGATCCTGGTGGTCGCCGCCTATGTCGCGGTGCGCGCCGTCCTGGCGCTCTGACACCTCTGTTCAGCGGGCCGTCTTTCGACGACAGTTCCGCCCATGACCGACGCCAGACTGGAGATCGCCGCCGGCTTTGCGACCTTGCAGGGGCCCAAGGCGGATAATCAGGACTTCGGCGGCGTTCATATCGGCACGGCGGCCGAGCAGCGCGAGCATGGGGTGGTGGCGGTGATCGCCGACGGGGTGTCGGGATCCAAGGCCGGGCGAATGGCGGCGGAGCTGACGACGCGCAGCTTCATCGACGGCTATCTGGATCAGAACCCGCTGAACGGCATCGCCGCCAACGGCATCAAGGCGCTGAGGGGCTTCAACCGCTGGCTCCATTCGCGGGGACGGATCGATCCGGCCATGGAGGGGGCGGCGACGACATTTACGGCCCTGATCCTGCGCGGGCGCGAGGCGACGGCGCTTCATGTGGGCGACAGCCGGGCCTGGCATTTCCGCGATGGGGTTCTGACGCGGCTGACGGAAGATCACACGCGGGCCCAGCAGGGGCTCAGCCATGTGCTGTACCGCGCGGTGGGCATCGAGGCGGATGTGAAGCTGGACGTGCGGCAAGTGCGGCTGGAGCCGCACGACCGGCTGCTGCTGACCACCGACGGGGTCCATGGGGTGCTGGGCGATGCGGCGATCGCGAGCCTGTTGGGGCGGCGCAGTTCGCCCGACGCGGACGCCAAGGCGATCCTGGCCGAGGTCGAGGCGGCGGGGCCGCGCGATAACGCCACCGCCATCGTCATCGACGTGGTCCGCACCGGCGCGCCCGACTGGGAGGCGATCACGGCGGAAGCGGAAGGGCTGGCCATCCTGCCGCCGCCCGTCGTCGGCGATAATGTCGATGGCTTCGCGCTGCAGCGGGTCGTGGCGGACGGGCGCTATACGACCCTGTTTCTGGCCAAGGACACACTGGGCGACGGCGGCGCGGTCGTGCTGAAGTTTCCCAAGCCCGCTGTGGTGTCCGAGCGCGGCGCCCGCACCGCCTTTCTGCGCGAGGCCTTCATCGGCCGGCGCATCGACAGCCCCTTCGTCGGCAAGGTGCTGAGCCTGGATGCCGGTCGCCAGAGCCGCCTCTATATCGCCCAGCCCTTCCATGCCGGTCAGACCCTGCATGCGCGGCTGGCGCAGGAGGGGCCGTTCGAGATCGGCGAGGGGATCGGCGTGGCGCTGCGCCTGTCGCGGGCGGTTTCGGCCCTGCACCGGGCGGGGGTGACGCACCGCGACATCAAGCCGGACAATGTGATCCTGGAGACACAGGGCGGGCTGAAACTGGTCGATCTGGGCGTCGCACGCTTGCGGCTGGCCGAGGAGTTCGCCGAGGCCGAGGCGCCCGGCACCGCCGGCTATAAGGCGCCGGAAATGTATGCGGGCGAGAGCGGCGACGCCGCCACCGACCAGTTCGCCCTGGGGGTGACGCTGTATCGCCTGTTCACCCGCACCTATCCGTGGGGCGAGGTGGATCCGACCGATGCGCCGCGCTTTGACCGGGCGCCCGCACCGCCGACGCGACACCGGCCGGACATGCCCGCCTGGCTGGAGGCGGCCATCATGCGCGCCGTCGCCGTCGATCCGAACGAGCGGTTCGAGGATGTCGAGGAACTGATCCATGTGCTGGAAACCGGCAGCGCCGTCGCGGCTCCGCCGCCGCGTCAGCTGTCCTTGATCGAGCGCGATCCGGTGCGGTTCTGGCAGGGGATCAGCCTGGTTCTGCTGATCGCTTTTCTGGTGTCGATGGCGACGCGTTAGCGGCCCATACGCTCAACCTCAGCGATCGGATGTGCGACATTTGGCGATGCAGAAGCTTGGGAACCTGTGGCCGCCTTCGGCTTTTGTGACGGCGAGCGGGGATGTCGCGCCCGCACTTTCTCGGCACGAAAGCCTCCCCCAAATGATCAAGACACTTGCCTCCAGCGCCCTGGCCCTGGCCATGGTTTCCACCCCCGCCCTGGCCCAGTCCGTCGCCCCCGACTGGTCCGGCCCCTACATCGGCATCTTCGGCGGCTACAACCAGTCGAACGATGACGGCGACGAGATCCTGCGCTTCGACCGCAATCTGGACGGCAACTACGGCGACCAGGTCACCACGGCCGCCGGCGCCAATGCCTTCAGCCCCGGCTTCTGCGGCGGCATGGCGACCAGCACCGCGCCCGGCACCGGCTGCCGTGACGACAACGACGGCGTCGAAGCGGGTGTGCGCGCCGGTTATGACATGCAGTTCGGCAACTTCGTCGTCGGCGCCCTGGCCGAATACAGCGTCAACAATGTCCAGGATTCGGTGACCGGCTTTTCGACCACTCCGGCCTTCTACACCTTCACGCGCGAGCTGGAGAGCACCGCGGCCGCTCGTCTGAAGCTGGGCTATGCTTATGGCCCGGCCCTGATCTACGGCACCGGCGGCTATGCCTACGGCAAGTTCGAGAACAAGTTCCGCACCTCCAACCAGGCCAACAGCTTCACCGAAACCAGCGAGGGTGATGACGGCGACGGCTGGCAGGCCGGCGGCGGCGTGGAATACGCTCTGGGCCGTGGCCTGACGGTCAGCGGCGAATACCTCTACACCTCGCTAGACGTCGACAGCCCGGTGATCCGCGTCGGCAATACCGGCACGACCCCGGCGACCAACCCGTTCATCCTGGCGCCGAACACCACGGGCACGGACATGGTGCGCGGCAACGGTCGCTTCGGAACCCACATGTTCCGCATCGGCATGAACTACCGCTTCTAATCGTCAAGGGGGGCGGTCTGGCGTCAGGCCCGGCCGCCCTGGCTCGACAGCATGGCCGCGTCCACGCCCAGCTGGGCGAGGGCGCGCGTCCATTTCGACGTGTGTTCGCCGTCGAAAATCAGGTCCAGATCGGCGTCGGCGGTCAGCCAGACGTTGTCGGCCAGTTCTTCCTCCAACTGCCCCTCGCCCCAGCCGGCATAGCCCAGCAACAGGGCCGAGCGGCGCGGACCGGCGACCTCGTCGGTCATGGCGGCCAGCGCCTCGCGCGTGCCGGTCATCGCCAGACCGTCGCCAAAGGCCAGGGTGTCGTCGCCGACCGTCCAGTCGTCGGTGTGCAGCACGAAGCCGCGCTCGCGCTCGACCGGTCCGCCCATTAGGACCGCGCGACCGATGGATTGATCGGGCGCCGGCGCGTCCAGCTTGTCCAGAACCGTCTTCAGATCCACCCCCGGCGCCGGTCGATCCAGCCGCAGGCCCATGGCGTGATCCGGCCCGTGGGCGCAGATCAGGATGACGGCGTGTTCGAACCGGGCGTCGTCGATCCCGGGCATGGCGACCAGCAGTCGGCCGGTCAGGGTGGAGGCTTGGCTCATGATCCTGGCATCATCCGTCCGGAAAGCGGCGCAAGCAAGCCGAACCGGCGCTTGCGGTGTCGCCCGTGGTGTCTATGTGTCGCACACGGCCGTTCAAACGGGCCGGCCTCAAACCTCAGCGAGACAGACATGACCATCCAGATCGGCGATCGCATCCCGAACGCAACCCTCGCCCAAGCGACCGCCGAGGGGCCCAAGCCCGTCAGCACCGACGACATCTTCGCCGGCAAGACCGTGGCCCTGTTCGCCGTGCCCGGCGCCTTCACCCCCACCTGCTCGGCGCGCCACCTGCCGGGCTTCAAGGATCACTTGGCCGACATCCAGGGCAAGGGCGTCGATACGGTCGCCTGCATCTCGGTCAACGACGCCTTCGTCATGAAGGCCTGGGGCGAGAGCCAGGGCATCACCGACGACAGCATCGTCATGCTGGCCGACGGCAACGGCGAACTGACCCGCGCCCTGGGTCTGGTGCTGGACGGTTCGGGCTTCGGCTTGGGCGAGCGCTCGCAACGCTATTCAATGCTGGTCAAGGACGGCGTCGTCGAGCAGCTGAACATCGAACAGGGCGGCGAGTTCAAGGTGTCCTCGGCCGAGCATCTGCTGGCGCAGCTCTGAATTGGATCAATCCACGCTACCGCTTCGCTACTTGAGCGTGGATTGATCGTGAACTCGGATGTGTTCAGCCCGGAGAAGCGCAGCGCCGTGATGCGTCGCGTGAAGGGGCGGGACACGTCGCCGGAACTGGCCGTGCGCAGGATCCTGCGTGCGGCCGGGATCGGCTATCGACTGGGCGGCATGGGTCTGCCGGGTCGCCCGGATGTGGTGATGAAGGGTCGCAAGGTCGCCCTCTTCGTCCACGGCTGCTTCTGGCACGGTCATGATTGCGCCCGTGGATCACGCCAGCCCAAGACCAACGCCGATTACTGGATCGCCAAGATCGGTCGAAACCGCGTTCGCGACGCTGTTGCTGTCCAGGCGCTGGAGGCCTCGGGCTGGCGCGTGGTCGTCGTCTGGGAATGCGAGATAAAACGGCCTGATTTCGCCGCGCGTCTGACCGCGACCATTCGGGGTCAGGCGGCCTCGGTCGCGGCCTGAGCGGCGGTGTCGTTCAGGACGTGCTGCAAGGCGCCGATCAGGGCGGGCGGCGTCAGGGGCTTGGAGACGAAATAGGCCATGCCGGCCGCCTGACAGGCCGCGACGTCCTCGGGCGCGGTGTCGGCGGTGACGGCGACGACCGGGGTGGCGGCGTTGGGTCCGCCGCCGGCGCGCAGGCGACGGGTCGTCTCGCGCCCGTCCAGCTCGGGCATGCGCACATCCATGAAGATGATGTCGAACACCGCCTCCTGACAGCGTTCCAGCGCGATCATGCCGTCGGCGGCGGTGGTGATCTCGCAGCCCAGCGGCTGAAGGATCAGCTGCACCGCGCGGCGGTTGATGTCGTGATCGTCCACGACCAGCAGGCGCAGCGGTTGGTCTTCGGCCTCGTCGGCGACGGCTGGGTTCGCGACGACCGGCTCGGGCGCGGGTGCTGGTTCAGGCGCAGGCGAGACGGCTGCGGGCTTGGGCGCGGGCGCGACCGAGGGCGTCAGCGAGCGGGCGATGTCCAGGCGGCTTTCATCGACGACCTCGACGATCTGCGTCGCCTCGTCGCCACGCGGCAGGATCAGCGAGACGGTGAAGCGCGAGCCCTGACCCGGCGCGCTGCTCACGGTCAGTCGGCCGCCCATCAGGTCGATCAGGTTGCGACTGATCGCCAGTCCCAGGCCCGAGCCGCCGTAGCGGGCGGAGACGCCGTCCGCGGTCTGGTCGAACGGAGTGAACAGGCGGGCCAGTTGATCGCTCGTCATGCCCGGACCCGTGTCCACGATCTCGAACAGCAGGGCGTATCCCGACGGTTCCTCGGGCCAGGCCTGGACCCGCAGGGTGATCTGGCCCTGCTCGGTGAACTTCATGGCGTTGGACATCAGGTTGTTCAGCACCTGACGGATGCGCATGACGTCGCCCTTGACGTGGCGGGGCATGGCCGAGGCGCCTTCGATGCGCAGCTTCAGCCCCTTGGCGTCGGCGACGCCGCGCCACAGCATCAGGGTCTGGGCCAGCATCTGCCGCAGGTCGAAGTCCTTGGCCTCGACCGTCATCCGTCCGGCGCCGATCCGGGTGTGGTCCAGCAGGTCGTCCAGCAGGGCCTTCATCATCAGGCCGGCGTCGGTGATCAGGTTGGCGCTGTTGCGCGACTGGGCGTCGGGCGCGCGCAGCTCGGCGGCGCCGGCCAGGATCGCGCCGATCGGGGTGCGCAGGTCATGGCCGATCGCGGCCAGGAAGGTGGTGTGGTCGGCCAGGCTGCGCTCGGCCCTGAGACGGGATTCTTCGGCCAGGGCGTGGGCGCGAACGACGGTGACGCTGGCCTCGACCATGCGCTGGCCGGTGATGGCGACATAGAAGGTGAACAGCACCACGGCCGCTGCGGCCGACATGACCAGCGGGCCGGGCGCGTGCAGCGCATAGACGAAGAAGGGGGTCGCCAGCAGGAAGCCGACCTGGGGCGCGAGGCCGGCGACCATCACGGCCTGGCATCGGGTGGCGTTCACGATCGCCGTCAGCATGACCGCGGTCAGCATCAGGACGGCGCACACACCGCCGAACGCGCCGCCGATCCACCACAGGACCAGGGAAAGCGAGGAGAAGACGGTCGAATTGGCGAAGACGACGGCCAGGATCGCCAGCTTGCGGCCCGTGGAAAGCTCGTCGGGACCCTTCAGGATCGGTCGATAGACGACCACCTCCATGGCCTGGACAGCCATATACAGGACGACCCAGCCCAGGGTGAACCGCACCCCGACCATCGGGGTCACGACCAGGGCGACAGCCGCCGCCGCCACGACCCGTTGCACCGCCGCGCCCGTGCGCTGACGAACGGCGGCGGTCCAGCTGCTTTCAGCGATATCGACGGCGGTCGATTTCATTCAGGCCCTCGAATGACGAACGCAGATCGCTCGCATCGGTCACTCTAGGCCTATCGACACTAACGCTCCGTCAACGGGGCGCGCCGACCGCCTCGGCGGCTGTGGAAAAGCCGTCGGCGCGCAGGCGGGCGGCCAGATCACGCTTGATGCGGGCGACCAGGCCGGGGCCTTCATAGATCAGGGCGGAATAGATCTGGACCGCCGAAGCGCCCAAGCGGATGCGGGCATAGGCCTCGGCCCCACTGTCGATGCCGCCGACAGCGATCAGGGGCAGACGACCGGCCGCCGCCTCGGCCGCCGCGCGCAGGGCCTTTTCCGCGAACGGACGGATGGGCGCGCCGGACAGGCCGCCGGTTTCGCGGGCGTGCGGCGAGCGCAGGCTCTCGGGACGTTCCAGCGTGGTGTTGGACACGATCAGACCGTCGATCCGGTGGGCCAGAGACGCCTCGACGATCATGCCGATCTCATCGGCGATCAGATCGGGCGCGATCTTCAGGAAGACGGGTACGCGGTCAGGCGCGGCGACGGGACGGGCGGCGTCGATACGGCCCAGCAGGTCATCCAATTGCTCGCGGCCCTGAAGGGCGCGCAGGCCGGGCGTATTGGGTGAGGAGATGTTGACGGTGAAATAGGAAGCGCGGCCGGCGAGGCGTTGCAGACCGGCGACATAGTCAGCCGCCTTGTCTTCGGTGTTCTTGTTGGCCCCCAGATTGGCGCCGACCACGACGCCCCTCGGGCGCTGGTCCAGCCGCTCGGCGAAGGCGTCCAGCCCGGCGTTGTTGAACCCCATCCGGTTGATGATGGCCCGGTCCTCACTGAGGCGGAACAGGCGGGGCTTGGGATTGCCGGGCTGGGGCCGGGGCGTGACCGAGCCGCATTCGACGAAGCCGAAACCAAGGCGCGACAGGCCGCGCAAGGCCTCGCCGTTCTTGTCCAGACCCGCCGCCAGGCCGACCGGATTGGGCAGGTCCAGCCCCGCCAGCTGTGTTTTGAGGATCGGATCGTCGGCGGGCGGGACGGGCAGGGGGGCGAGGGCCAGTCCCCTGATCGCCAACTGGTGCGCCTGCTCCGGGTCTAGCTGACGCAGCAGGGCGGCGCTCACATTCGCCAGGCTCATGCGTCGTCCTCGAATGCCATCTCGCCGTCGGCCGTGACCGAGAAGGCGCGCGAGGCCGTGACGGTGGCGACGGGCAGGGGGGCGTAGAGATGCGGAAACAGATCGCCGCCGCGCGACGGCTCCCAGATCAGGTGGTCGCCGAACCGGCCGAGATCGACGGTCAGCAGCAGCAGGTCGCCGCGCCCGGCGAAATGCCGTCGCGCAGTCTCGGCCAACTGCGCCTCGGTCGACATATGGATGTAGCCGTCGGCCAGATCGACGGGCGCGCCGTCGTATCGGCCCTCGGCGACGGCGGCGCGCCATTCGGCGGCATCGACGATCTTGTAAGCGACGTCGCTCATGCGGATGGCGCGCCCAGCGACCGCGGCGTCAGGAAGCCTTCGTAGGTGCAGCGCCCCGCGACATCGACGCTAAACAGAGCGGCGGCGCCGGTCGGGAAGCCGGCCGACAGCTTGTCCACCACCGCCGGCGAGGCGGCGCTTTCGATCAGATATTCGGCGGCCAGCACGTGCACCCCTGGATTATGGGCCAGGATCAGCAGGCAGCCGGCCTCGTCCTCGCTGGCCTCGACGAAGCGGCGGATCACGTCGGAGGGGGCGTTGTAGAGGGCGTCCTCGTCGCGGACTTCCACATCGCCGAAGGCGTCGTGCATCTGCTCCCAGGTCTGGCGGGTGCGCACGGCGGTGGACACCAGGGCCAGGTCCGGCTTCAGGCCCCGCTCGGCCAGGGCGCGCCCCATCAGCAGGGCCTCGGCGCGGCCGGCGGCGGACAGGGGGCGGGCTTCGTCGCCGCCAGAGGGGGCGGAGGCTTCGGCCTGGGCGTGCCGCATCAGGATCACTCGGTGCATGGCCTTCGCCATAAGGCGGTTTCGTGCTGCCCGCCAGATGGGGCGACGGTCAACTCGCCGTCAGTCGCGGTGTTCGCCCCGCGAAGAGACGGAGGCGGCCGGCTGGGGCGCCAGGACGGGGGCCGCGACGCGCTGGGTATGGCCGCTGGGGCGGATGCGGGCATAGCTGTGTCGCGAGGCCTCCAGCAGGATCAGCCCGGCGGTTCCGGGAAAGACCCGGCGCCCGACTTGTTCGAACCCTTCGGCCAGCGGCAGCATCGGTCCCCAGGGCGGGACATAAAGGGTTTGGGACCAGGCCATCGGCTCCAGCCCGACATCACGCACCAACCGCTCCAGCTGGCGCCGGGTAAAGGGTCGGCCGTGACCAAAGGGGGTGTTGTCCGCCCGCGCCCACAGGCCGCCGCGCGCCGCTGCCGCCAGGATGATCCGCCCGGTCGGCGAAAGCGCGCGCACCGCTTCCAGCAGCAGGGCGGCGGGGTCGTCGGCCTCTTCCAGAGCATGGACCAGCAGGATGCGATCGAACGATCCGGCGGGGAAGGGCAGGCGGCGGTCGTCCACCAGCAGGGTGCGGTTGCGCCCGACCGTCGGCCAATGCTCGACGCCTTGCCCGCCCGGCATGGCCGCGACGACGCGCCGCGCGCCGACGAAGGCGTCTAGCCAGGGGGTGGCGTAGCCGACGCCCAGCACGTCGCAATCGGCCGCCTCGCCCCAGGCGTCGTCCAGCCGTCGCGCCACCAGCCGTCGCGCCAGCGCCCCGGTCGGCTCGCCGTAGAAGGTTCGAAGCTCGTCGATGCTGCGCCGCATGGGCCCACTATAGGCCTGTCGGCGGCCCTGCTGCTAGGATGGGCGCATGACCCTGGATGTGCATCTGTTTCCCTGCCGCAGCGACAACTACGGCTTCCTGATCCGCGATGCGGCGACCGGCGTGGTCGCGGCTGTCGATACGCCGGACGCGGCGCGCATTCTGGAGGAGCTTGAGGGCCTGGGCTGGGGGCGTCTGGACCTGATCCTGAACACCCACTGGCACCCCGATCACACCGAGGGCAACGCGCGGCTGAAGGCCGAATGGGCCTGCGAAATCGTCGGGCCGGAAGAGGTGCGCAAGATCGCGCCGCTGGACCGCTTGGTCGCTGACGGCGATGTGGTGATGGTGGGTGAGACGCGGTTCGAGGTCGTCGAAACGCCCGGCCATACGCTGGGCCATGTGGTGTTTCATGCGCCGGGGGACGATCTGGCCTTTACCGGCGACACCCTGTTCGCCCTGGGCTGCGGCCGGTTGTTCGAAGGCACGCCCGAGCAGATGTTCGAAAGCCTGCAGCGGCTGAAGGCCTGGCCCGACCAGACCGTGATCTGGTGCGCGCACGAATATACGGCGTCCAACGCGCGCTTCACCCTGAGCCTGGATGACCGGCCCGAGACCGCCGCCCATGCCGAGGCGATCTTCGCGGCGCGTGAGCGGGGCGAACCGACCGTGCCGACGACGCTGGGGGTGGAGAAGCGGTTCAACCCGTTCCTGACCGCGACGGACGCCGATCAGTTCGCCGCGCGCCGGGCGGCCAAGGACAGCTTCCAGGGTTAGCGGTTCAGGGCGTCGCCGCCGACGACCCGCACGATCCGGGCCGACGACGGGCGGCCGGCGATGCCGGCGTCGGCGTCAATGACGATCCGCAGCGTGCCCTGGACCAGGCTGACGCCGGGACGTCCCTGATCGGACACCACGACGCGACGTACCCGCTCGACCTGGGCGCGCAGGTTGGAGGACCGCGCCATGCGCACGATGGCGTCGCTGGCGGCCGAGACGGTGTCGGCGGCGACCTGTTCAGAGCCGGGCTGGATATCCACGTCGATGACGATCAGCCGGCCCATCGCCTGGCTGGCGCGGTAGCTCTGGCGCATGAAGTAGTCGACCAGCTGCGCGCCGGTCATGGCCGCGCTGGCCAGACCCGGCGCCTCGCCAACGCGCGAGGCGGGCGAGCCTTGGGGGGCGGTGGTCGTGTAAAGGGTGATCGCGCCGTCGGGCGTGACCTTCAGCACCTGATCGCCATTGTCGTTGCGATAGATGATGTCGCCGCGCGGCGCGGGAGTCGGCCGCAAGACCCAGATCTCGGTCGAGCGTTCCAGCCGCATCAGAGGCCGCGACCCGGAGGTGTCCAGGATGAACCCCTGACCGTTGCTGCTGACGTAGCGGGCGGTCGGCGGCACGGTCCGGCGGGACTGGGCCTGGCTTTCGGTCGGGACGACCACGGGCGCGGCGACGCCCACGCCAATGACCGCGATGGCGGCGACCGCCATCGCGGTCACGCGTGGCGACTTTTTCGCCCTGACCGATCCCAACAACTTCATGACAGACTTGATGAAACCCGCGCGCGGCGGATTTTGGGCGAAGCCCGCCTCAACCCACCAGGTACTGACCGCCGTTCAGCGACAGTGTGCAGCCTGTGACATATCCGGCACGCTCGCCCACCAGCCAGGACACCATGTCGGCGATCTCCTCGCCCTTGCCCAGGCGACCGACGGGGATGTGGCTGATGATGCCTTCCAGCACCTTGGGGTCCATGGCGCCGACCATTTCGGTGTCGATATAGCCCGGCGCGATGCAGTTCACGGTCACGCCCTTGCGCGCATTTTCCAGCGCCAGCGCCTTGGTGAAGCCGATCATCCCGGCCTTGGCGGCTGAATAGTTGGTCTGGCCGATCTGACCCTTCTGGCCGTTGATCGAGGAGATGTTGACGATGCGCCCGTGGCCCCGGTCGCGCATGCCGTTGATGACCTGGCGCGTCATGTTGAAGACGCTGTCCATGTTGACGCGGATGACATCGGACCACTGGTCGTGGCTCATCTTGTGGAAGAAGCCGTCGCGGGTGATGCCGGCGTTGTTGACCAGGATGTCGATGGGGCCGAGCTGTTCCTCGACCTCCTTCACCGCGCGGGCGCAGTCGTCGAAGCTGCCGACGTTGCCCTTGACCACCATGACGTCCAGCGCATCGGCGATGGCCTTGGCCGCCTCGTCGTTGCCGGAATAGCCGGCGGCGACCTTGAAGCCGTCCTCATGCAGGCGCTGAACGATCGCCTTGCCGATGCCCCGGGTCCCGCCCGTCACGAAAGCTACGCGCGCCATATCGTCTCCTGTCCCTGTGCAGACCCTTCAGAAGGCCTTGTCGCAGTTCAGGATTAACGTGCGAGCGCGAGCGCGCAAGGCGAGAATCTGACGCGACGGAAGTTTCATGCCTCCGTCGCGTTTCGTTGATCTTCGTCCCGGCGATCAGGCGGCCAGCTTTTCCATGTCGATGACGAAGCGATAGCGGACGTCGGATTTCAGCATCCGCTCATAGGCGTCGTTGATCTGATCCGGAGCGATGGTCTCGATGTCGCAGGCGATGCCGTGCTCGGCGCAGAAGTCCAGCATCTCCTGCGTTTCGCGAATGCCGCCGATCAGCGAGCCGGCGATGCGGCGACGACGCCACAGCAGCGGCAGGGCGAAAACCGGCAGGCCCTCGGTGGTCAGGCCCAGCATGATCATCGTGCCGTCGCGCGCCAGCAACTGGATGTGGCTGGCGATCTCGTGCGTGGCCGAAACGGTATTGATGATCAGGTCGAACTTCTCGGCCGCCGCCTTCATCGCATCCTTGTCGGAGTTGATCAGGAAGTGTTTGGCGCCCATCCGCTCGGCGTCGGCCTTCTTGCGGTCCGAGGTGGACAGGACGGTGACTTCCGCCCCCATGGCCGCCGCCAGCTTGACGGCCATGTGGCCTAGGCCGCCCAGGCCGATGACCGCGACCTTGGAACCGGGGCCCACGCCCCATTCCTTCAACGGCGAATAGGTGGTGATGCCGGCGCACAGCAGGGGGGCGGCGACGTCCAGGGCCAGGCTGTCGGGGATGGACAGGACGAAATGCTGATCGACGGTGATGTGGTCGGAATAGCCGCCCTGGGTGATGGCTTCCGAGGTGCCGCCCTTCTTGTCCTTGCCGCCATAGGTGCCGGTGAAGCCGGGGATGCAATATTGTTCGACGCCTTCCCGGCAGGAGGCGCATTCGCGGCAGCTGTCGACCATGCAGCCGACGCCGACGCGGTCGCCTTCCTTGAAGCGGGTGACGTTTGATCCGACCGCCTTGACCACGCCCGCGATCTCATGACCCGGCACCAGGGGGAAGGCCGTGCCGCCCGTCTCGCCGCGCGCGGCGTGCAGGTCGGAGTGGCAGACGCCGCAATATTTGATGTCGATCAGCACATCGTCCGGGCCCGGATCACGGCGCTCGAAGCTGTAGGGCGTCAGCGGCTTGTCGGCGGCGGTCGCGGCGAAGGCGCGTGTGGCGATCGGCATGGGAAAGTCCTTCAGGCTTTGCAGTGAGCCGGCCTCAGATGAGAGGGCGGCCGCGGGTCCGCAAGCGTACGGACCGCTATTTCAGCTTGGCGATCAGCGCCTGAGCCGCCGCAGGGTTCCGCACCTTCGCGCCCGAGATGAAATAGGCGAAGACCTCGCCGCGTTTAGCCCAGGCTTTCGCCTGATCCGCCACCGCCTCCAGCTCGGCCGCCGTCATGCCGGTCGGCTCGGCCTCGCGGCTGGACATCAGCCGGGCGTAGCTGAAATCGGCGGTCGCCACGTCGATCTGGGGCCAGGTCGGCTCCTCATCATCGACCGCATAGACGATGGCCGCGCCGTATTTGCGGGCCAGGTCATAGAACTGTTCGGTGGCGAAGGTCGGGTTTCTGACCTCAAGCGCGTGCCGCAGCCGCACCCCGTCCTTCTCCTTGGGCAACAGCTTCACGAAGCCCTCGAAGTCCTCGGCATCGAACTTCTTCGTGCCCATGAACTGCCAGTTGATCGGCCCTAGCTTGTCGCCCAGCTCGGTCAGGCCCTGAGACAGAAATTTGTCGAAGCTTTCCGCGCCTTCGGACAGCACCTTGCGATTGGTGCAATAGCGGCTGGCCTTGACCGAAAAGACGAAGCCGTCCGGCGTCTCGTCGCGCCATTTGCGCCAACTGTCGGGCTTGAAGGTCGAATAATAGGTGCCGTTGATTTCGATCGAGGTCAGTTTCGACGCCGCATATTCCAGCTCGCGCTTCTGAACCAAACCCTCTGGATAAAAGACCCCGCGCCAAGGCTCGAACGTCCAGCCGCCGATGCCGACATGGATGGGGTGGGTCATGGTTCGCTCCGTTCGTCGCTCGATCCGACGCCAGTTGCGTCGGACTGCCAGTCTTCCAGCGCGTGCCGAATGCGTCGGACGAACACGTCCGCATCGTCGATTCGATAGAGGATGGCGTGGCTTTTGTAGAAGATCACATGGGCGTCCGCGCTCAACTCTGGTCGAGCCGCCCCAAGACGTGGAAAATCCGCAAGCAAGTCCAGTTTCGCGAACAGACCCTCGATATAGTCATCGGCCTGACAGCTCCCGAACAGCTCGAGGCCTTGCAGATAGACCTGCTGCAAGTCCGCCCGCGCCGCGCGGCTTAGGCGGAGCATCAGGAGGCGCGACGCAACTGGGCGCGCAGTTCCTCGATCACTTCACGTGGCGACTGGTCGGAAACACCGGAGGCGTCGGCCTCTACGATCAGCCTTTGCCAATGCGCAATCTTCTCGGCCTTGACCTGCTCGCGGCGGATTAGGTCGCGCACCACGTCCGACGTGTTTGCGTAGCGCCCGGATTTCGCCTGTTCCTCGACCCAGGCCTTCATTGGATCGGGCAGTGAGATGTTCATCGTCGCCATGGTCAGCTTCCTATCAACGAGAATGGCCGCTTGGCAAACTTTGTCAATGTCGGATCAGGGCGCGGTCGCCGCCTGGATGCCAGCCAGCAGGCTGGCGGCCGTGATGGGCTTGGGGATGTGCAGGTCGGCGCCGGCGTCGCACGCCTGGTCGCGGTGCTCGCTCATGGCGTTGGCGCTGAGCATGATGATCGGCGTGCGGGCCTGATCGGGACGGGCGGCCTCGACCTGACGAATGGCGCGGGTGGCGGTCAAGCCGTCCATGCCCGGCATCTGCATGTCCATCAGGATCAGGTCGAAGGTCTCGGACTGGAAGGCGGCCAGGGCCTGTTCACCGTCAGCGACGGTGACGACCTGCATGGCGTGGGCCGCCAGGATCAACTGCACGACGCGCTGATTGACCGGGTGATCCTCGGCCAGCAGCACGCGCAGGGGCGCCAGGGGGCGGTCAGCCTCGGCCGCACGCGCGCGTCGTTGGGCATCGTGTTCGGTCAGCGAGGCGGCGCGCTTCAGGGGGATCTCGACGGTGAACCGGCTGCCGACGCCTGGGGTGGAGGCGGCGGAAATCCGCCCGCCCATCAACTCGACCAGCGAACGACAGATCGATAGGCCCAGGCCCGTGCCGCCGAACCGGCGCGTGATGGTGCTGTCCGCCTGGCTGAACCGATCGAACAGGCGGGCCGCGTGGTCGGAAGAAAAGCCGACGCCGGTATCCTCGACCCGCAGCGTCAGCTGGGTCAGGCCGTCGAAATCCTCGTCCACCGCAAGGACGACGCCGACCGAGCCCTGATGGGTGAATTTGATGGCGTTGGACAACAGGTTGTCGAGCACCTGACGGATGCGGGTGCTGTCGCCGACGAACATGCCGCGCGCATCGGCGTCGCGGCGGATGTCGAAGGTCAGTCCCTTGGCCTCGGCCTTCAACCGCATGACATCCAGCGGGGCGGCGATGGCCTCGTCCAGATCGAAGGGTCGGCTTTCCAGGTCCAGATGCCCGGCCTCGATCTTGGACACGTCCAGAATGTCGGACACCAGCCGTTCCAACGTCACGCCGGATCGTGCGATCAGGGCCACCATCTCGGCCTGCTCGGGCGTCAGCTCGGTGCGCGACAGGGCGTCGACGATGCCGATCACGCCGTTCAGGGGCGTGCGGATCTCATGGCTCATATTGGCCAGGAAGTCGGACTTGGCGCGGTTTGCGGCCTCGGCGGCGGCGGTGGCCTCGCGCAGGGCGCGTTCGGCAGCGACCTTTTCGGTCACATCGCGCGCGATGCCATAGATGCGGTCGCCCTGGCGATGGGCGCGCCACTCGACGGTGACGTAATGACCCGCCTTATGGCGATAGCGGTTGATCTGGCCGATGACCGGATCGCCCGGCCGCCGGTTTTCGACCTCGACGATGCTCTGGCGGGTCGCGGCGTGGTCATCCGGGTGGATCAGCCGCAGCAGGCCCTGGCCCTCGATCTCGTCGGGGCGATAGCCCAGCACCGTGAACCACGAAGCGCTGGCCTTGACCACGCGCCCATCCAGTTCGCGCACCACCAGCAGGTCCAGCGACACATCGAAGAAGGTGTCCAGATCGACATCGGCTGTGGGAAAGGCCAGGGCCGCAACGGGCGAACAGGTCATGGCGCACTCTCTCGAACTCAAACCCATGTTACGGCGCATCGGTTAAGCTCGCCTTTGCAGGGGATCGAAATGCGCCGACGGCGACGGCGACAGCCTATCCGAGCGGCGCCTCGCGATTCGAAGATTCGCTGGAGAAGCCGCCGTCCCTAGTAGGCGAAGTCGGCGTAGATGCGCTTCACGTCGCCCTGCCAGGCGCCGTGATACAGGTCCAACAGGCGCTCGGCCGGGGTGATCCCGCTGTCGGCGATGTCTTCGAGTTCCGACAGATAGCCGCGCTCGTCCACCATGCCGCCCGAGAATTTGGCGCGGTTCTTCAGCCCCTGTTTGGCGATGTTCACGAGATCGACGGCGATGTCGCGCACCGACCGGCCCGCCACCTCGGCCTTCAGACCCAGCCGGGTCACGTCGCGGCGCAGGCGTTCGTGATCGGCGATGTCCCAGTCCTTGACCAGATCCCAGGCGGCGGCCAGCGACGGCGCGTCGTACAGAACCCCGGCCCACAGGGCGGGCAGGGCGCAGATCCGGCTCCACGGTCCGCCGTCGGCGCCGCGCATTTCCAGATAGGCCTTCAGCCGCACCTCGGGGAAGAGGGTGGTCAGGTGGTCGTTCCAGTCCTTGATCGTCGGATATTGGCCGGGCAGGGCGGGCAGTTTGCCGGCCTGGAAATCGCGGAACGACTGGCCCGAGGCGTCGATGTAACGGCCGTCGCGCTTGGCGAAATACATCGGCGTGTCCAGCGCATAGTCGGCGTAGCGCTCGAAGCCGAACCCGTCCTCGAACACGAAGCCCAGCATGCCGGTGCGGTCGGCGTCGGTGTCGGTCCAGACGTTGGCCCGGGCCGACAGGAAGCCGTTGGGGCGGCCCTCGGTGAAGGGCGAGCAGGCGAACAGGGCGGTGGCGATGGGTTGAAGCGCCAGGGAGGTGCGGAACTTCATCACCATGTCGGCTTCGGAATCGAAGTCGAGGTTGGCCTGGATGGTGCAGGTGCGCAGCATCATGTCCAGGCCCAGGGTCCCGACCTTGGGCATATAGGTGCGCATGATGTCGTAGCGGCCCTTGGGCATGACCGGCACCTGTTCGCGCGTCCACAGCGGGTCGAAACCGGCGCCCAGGAAGCCGACGCCGATCTGGTCGGCGACCTGCTTGACCTCCATCAGATGCTGGCCGGTCTCGTTGCAGATGTCGTGGATGGTCAGAAGCGGCGCACCGGACAGCTCGAACTGACCGCCCGGCTCCAGGCTGACGGAGGCGACAAAGCCTTCGCTGTTTCTGCGCTCCAGTCCGATCAGGAAGCCGTTTTCCGCGACGGGCGACCAGCCGAAGCGTTGCAGCCCCTCCAGCATGGCCTTGATGCCGTTCGGGCCGTCATAGGCGGGGCGCGCCAGCGTGGTCTTGTCGAAGCCGAACTTCTCGTGCTCGGCGCCGATGCGCCACTGGTCCTTGGGCTTGATCCCCTTGGACATGGCCTCGATCAGAGCGTCTCTGGAAAGCGGCGCGTTCTCGGCCATCTGTAACCCCTGCTGTCGCGGCTAGATGGCGGCTAAAGCCAAGTTCCTCAAGGGGGCGAGCAGAGTATTCTATCGCGCCCAATCACCGACGGCCGCCTGCCACAGGGTCATGGCGGCGATGGCGGCGGTGTCGGCGCGCAGGATGCGCGGACCCAGCGACACGGCGGTGGTGAAGGGCAGGGACCGCAGCCGCTCGCCCTCTTCCGGCGAGAACCCACCCTCCGGCCCGATCAGGATGGACCAGGAGCCTTCGCCTGCGTCGCGCAGGGACGAGACGGCGGGCGCCCCGCCCGTCTCGTCGCAGAACATTAGCCGGCGTCCGGTTTCCCAGCCGTCCAGCAGGGCGTCCAGCTTGATCGGATCATCGACGGCGGGCACGTCCATCCGCCCGGTCTGTTCGGCGGCTTCCTCGGCGATGGCGTCCAGCCGGTCCAGGCGGATGCGGTCGGCGTTGGTGCGTTTCGTCAGGACCAGCCGCACCCGGCGCGCGCCCAATTCGACGGCCTTCTCCACAATGGTCTCGACGCGAGCCTTCTTCACCACCGCAACGATCAGTTCCAGATCGGGGCCGAAGGCCTGGGGTCGCACCTGTTCCTCGGCGCGCAGGATCACGCCCTTCTTCAGCACTTCGGCGACCGTGCAGCGCCACTCCCCGTCGCGCCCGTTGAACACCAGCAGATCGTCCCCTGCCTTCAGACGCATGACCTGGGTCAGATAGCGCGACTGGTCCAGCGTGGGCGCGACGGGAGCGGCGGCAGCGAGCGGCGATGTAACGTGAAGTCGGATCATCGGTCGTAGTGATAGCGGCATTGGGCGATCAAAAGCGCATCGTCGGTCACGCGATAGACGAGCCGATGTTCCTGGTCGATGCGCCGCGACCACCATCCCGCAAAATTGCCCTTTAACGGCTCTGGCTTTCCAGTCCCGGAAAAAGGCGTCCGCTGGCATTCCATGATCAGCCGATTGAGCTTTCGCAGCATCTTACGATCATGGTCTTGCCAGTGAAGGTAATCCTCCCACCCGTAGGTCTGGAAGGTCAGCTTCATCCTTCGATCAGTTCGCGAACCTGACCGCCGCCCGCGTCGAGTTCGGTGATCGCCTCACGCAACCGCGCGGCGTTCGCCGGGCTGCGCAGCAGATACTCCGTCTCCTGCCAGGACGCGAAGTCCTCCAACGACATCAGCACCGCCGCCGGCTTTCCGCCTTCGCGCGTGATGATGGTGTAGTCATGATCCGCTGTCACCCGGTCGATGGCCGCGGCGAGATTCTTGCGCAGTTCGGTGACGGACATCGCATTCATGGCCCAAATGTACAGAACTCTGTACATTTGGGCAAGCGGGCTGTCACAGCGTCCGCGCGATCAGCAGTTTCATGATCTCATTGGTGCCGCCGTAGATGCGCTGGACGCGGGCGTCCTTGTACAGCTGGGCGATCGGATATTCGTTCATATAGCCATAGCCGCCGTGCAGCTGGAGCATCTCGTCGATGGTCTCGCCCTGGATGTCGGTGACCCAGTATTTGGCCATGGAGGCGGTGGCCGCGTCCAGTTTGCCCTGCAGATGCAGGCCGATGCAGTGGTCGGTGAAGACCTTGGCGACGGTCAGTTTGGTCTTGACCTCGGCCAGTTTGAACTGGGTGTTCTGGAAGTCGATGACGCGCTTGCCGAAGGCCTTGCGCTCCTTGACGTAGGCCAGCGTCGCCTCAAGCCCGCGCTCGGCGGCGGCGACGCCCTGGACAGCGATGTTCAGCCGCTCCTGGGGCAGCTGCTGCATCAGCTGGACGAAGCCCTGGCCCTCGGTCCCGCCGATGATGTTGTCGCCGGGGACCTTCACGTCGTTGAAGAACAGTTCGGAGGTGTCGTTGGCCTCCATGCCGATCTTGTGCAGGTTGCGACCGCGTTCGAACCCTTCCGCGCCATCGGTCTCGACCACGATCAGCGAGGTGCCCTTGGCGCCCTCGGCCGGATCGGTCTTGGCGACCACGATCAGGAAGTTGGCCAGCTGGCCGTTGGTGATGAAGGTCTTGGAGCCGTTGACGACATAGCCGTTGCCCGACTTGACCGCCGTGGTCTTGACGCCTTGCAGGTCCGAGCCGGCGCCCGGTTCGGTCATGGCGATGGCGCCGACCAGTTCGCCCGATTGCAGGCGTGGCAGCCAGCGCTGCTTCTGTTCCTCGGTGCCGTAATGCCAGATGTAGGGCATGACGATCGCATTGTGCAGCGAAATGCCGAAGTGGTCCGCGCCCTTCCAGCCCAGCTGACGCATCAAGACGACCTCGTGCCGATAGTCGCCGCCGAAACCGCCGTCCTCTTCCGGCAGCGACAGACCCAAGAGACCCGCCTCGCCCGCGTCGTTCCACAGCTGGCGCGGCACCGAGGAGTCGGCGATCCATTGCTGCACCTTTTCGAGAGGCGCGTGCTCGTCGATCCATTTGCCGACGCTGTCGGAGAAGAGGGTGATCTCTTCTTCACGCATGAATTCGGGATCGGGGCTGCCCAGCACGTTCATCGGTTTCGTCCCTGAGGTTCGCGGGCTTTTGCCCGTCTGGTTGATAAGAAAAACGGGCCGGCGAGATCGCCGACCCGTTTCGTCGTCAGTCTGAGATCAGAACGCCTCGGCCGGCATGGCCATCAGCACGTCGGCGCCGGTCTTCATCTTCTTCAGATGGGCTTCGGCGTCGGGCAGGATGCGCTCGACGAAGTAGCGGCCGGTCTGAAGCTTGTTGGCGTAGTAGGGGTCGGTCGAACCGGCCTCGACCTGCGCTTGGGCCACCTTGGCCATCTGCGCCCACATATAGGCCAGCGCCGTCAGGCCGAAGACGTTCAGATAGTCCGTCGATGCGGCGCCGGCGTTGTCGGGGTTGGCCATGCCGTTCTGCATCAGCCACATGGTGCCGTCCTGCAGCTTGGCCTTCACATCGGCTAGGCCGTCGACGAAGGGCTTGATCGCTTCATTGCCGCTGTTCTCGGCGACGAAGGCGTCGATCTCGCCGAACCAGGTCATGATGGCGCGGCCGCCATTGGCGGGCAGTTTGCGGCCCACCAGATCCAGCGCCTGAATGCCGTTGGTGCCCTCGTAGATCATGGTGATGCGGGCGTCGCGGAGATACTGCGAGGCGGTGAAGTGTTCGGTGTAGCCCGAACCGCCATGCACCTGCATGCCCAGCGAGGCGACGTGGAAGCCCTTGTCGGTCAGATAGGCCTTCAGCACCGGCGTCAGCAGGCCCATGTAATCCTTGGCCTTCTGGGCCACGGCGGCGTCCTCGGACTTCTCCAGATCGGCGTGAAGCGCGGTCCACAGGATGAAGGCCTGGCCGCCTTCGACGAAGGCCTTGGATTCCAGCAGCATGCGGCGCACGTCGGGATGGACCATGATGCTGTCGGCCGGGCCGTCCGGGTTTTTCGGTCCGGTCAGGCTGCGGCCTTGCAGGCGGTCCTTGGCGAACTCGACGGCGGCCTGATAGGCGGCGGTGCCGATGGCCAGACCTTGCAGGCCGGTGCCGAGGCGGGCCTCGTTCATCACCACGAACATATTGTTCATGCCGCGGCCTTCTTCGCCGATCAGCCAGCCCTTGGCGCCGTCATATTGCATGACGGCGGTGGCGTTGCCGTGGATGCCCATCTTGTGCTCGAGGCCGGCGCATTCCAGGCTGTTGCGCTCGCCCAGAGAGCCGTCGTCATTGACCAGGAACTTGGGCACGACGAACAGCGACAGGCCCTTGATGCCCGGAACCGCGCCTTCGACGCGGGCCAGCACCGTGTGGATGATGTTGTCGGCGAAGTCGTGCTCGCCAGCCGAAATCCAGATCTTCTGGCCGGTGATCGAATAGGAGCCGTCGCCGTTCGGCACGGCCTTGGTGCGCACCATGCCCAGGTCCGTGCCGCACTGCGGCTCGGTCAGGTTCATCGTGCCCGACCATTCGCCGGTCGCCATCTTGGGCAGGTATTTCTGCTTCAGCTCTTCGGAGGCATTGGCGTGGATGCCGGCATAGGCGCCGGCGGTCAGGCCCGGATACATCGAAAAGGCGGCCGAGGCGCCAGCCGTCATCTGACCGAAGGCCGAAGCCACCACGCTGGGCATGCCCTGACCGCCGTACGCCGGGTCGGCGGCCAGCGCCATCCAGCCGGCTTCGGACATGGCCTTATAGGCTTCCTTCCAGCCCTTGGGTCCGGTCACCACGCCGCCTTCGGCCCAGTGGCAACCCTCCTTGTCGCCCGGATTGTTGATCGGGGCGATGACCTCCTCGGCGAACTTGGCGCCTTCTTCCAGAATCTGGCTGACCAGATCCGAAGAGACGTCCTGGAAGCCCGGCTGGTTGGTGTAGCGGTCGATCTCCAGCACTTCATTCAGGATGAAGGTGAAGTCGCGGACAGGCGCCTTGTAGGCCATGGATTAAGCTCTTGCTTTGAAGGGGTGGTGGTGGTCGTGGTTGAGACGCGCGCGCAGCAGCTTCTCATAGTCTTCGGCGCCCGGCAGCAGGTCGGGGCGGTGTTCGGACAGTTTGGATTCCATCCAGGCGCAGGCCTGTTCGGCTGTCTCGATGGCGCCTTCGATATCTTCCAGCTGCTGTTTCAGCGCCGCGATCTGGGCGCGGTGCCGCACCAGGGCCACGGCCATCTGGTGGACGTTGTGATCCTTCTGATCATAGAGATCCATCATGTCCTGGATCTCCTGAAGGGTGAAGCCGATGCGGCGGCCCCTGAGGATCAGTTTCAGCCGGGCGCGGTCGCGCGCGTCATAGACGCGGGTCTGGCCCTTGCGCGCGGGCGTCAGCAGGCCCTTGTCCTCATAGAATCGAAGGGCGCGCGCCGTGGCGCCGAACTCGCGGCACAGTTGGCGAATGGAATAGGTGCGGTGGTCGTCGGCGGTGGCCATACGCCGTCATAACTTGACGTGCGCGTAAAGGGAAGAGGCTTACGCGCACGTAAGGGTAAGCTTTTCTCTCTTGCTGACGATCAGGCATGAAAAAGCCCGGAGCCTGGGGGGAAGCTCCGGGCGCAAACGCCGGACTGCAGGGGGGAGAGGGGTCCGGCGTTCGATCTCTTTCAATCAGGCCCAGCAGCAATCAGGCCCTGCGGCGGCCCACCAGCACCGGGACGGTGATGGCCAGCAGGATGGCGTTGACCGCCGCTAGACCGAAGTCCTGGCTCAGCGCGTGGATCGTCATCATGGTCGCTTCCATGACGATCAGGCCGACCGTCGCCGTCAGCAGCAGCGGGCGACCCACCCGCCACGAGATCAGCGGGCTCAACACGCCCATGGCCAGAACGATCTCGACCACGCCCAGGCCGCGCACCATGTTCTCGGGCGCCACGGCGGGCCAGCCCATCAGATTGATCAGGTTGGTCATCGGCTCGGTCAGCTTGGCGTAGCCGGCGGCGATGAAGAACATCGCGACCCAGCCCTGCAGCGTCCAAAGGGCGATGTTGGCGTAGGCGGCGCTGTTGCGCGACGGCGCGGTGGTTAAGGTCGAGGTGGTCATCGGGGAAAACGTCTGAATGTCATGAACGGCTACGATCCAGTCTCGGGGCGTTCCCAAAGGCCGTTCGCTGAAGCTTACATAGCGGCGCTTCAGACGGTTGTCATCATGCGATGACATCAACTGATGACATCGGCTGATGACTTTCTGTTACGGGCCGGGGCATTGGGCCGATTCCCAATGCCCCACAAGGATTTGAAACGCGCAATTTCAGTCTTCGGGCTGCGGTCCCGGCGTCTGGACGATCAGGTCGCCGGGCTGGCAGTCCAGTTCGCGGCAAAGGGCGTCCAGGGTGGAGAAGCGCACCGCGCGGGCCTTGCCGGTCTTCAGGATCGACAGATTGGCCAGGGTGACGCCGACGCGGTCGGACAGTTCGGTCAGGGACATCCTGCGTTCGAGCAGCAGCCGGTCCAGTTGGATCATGATCATGGCGCGCGCTCCTCAGACCGTGGTCAGCTGTTCGTCGCGCATGGCCGACCCCTGTCGGAACACCTCGGCCAGGATGAAGACCACCAGAATGCCCAGCCAGGACCCCAGGTCGAAGTCATAGTCGGACGGCGACTGGCCGATGCTCTGCGGGGCGACGAAGACCAGCAGCAGCGCCGTCAGCTGAATGCCGATCAGGCCCAGACCCACGCCTTGCAGCCGTTTGACGTTGGCGAACTCGAAGGCGTCGCCCTGATTGACCGACAGCAGGATGCGCCGCAGCCGATTGATGATCCACCAGGTGAAGCCGCAGGCCAGGAAGGCGCCCAACAGCGTCAGACGCTCCGGCCAGTGCAGGTCGCGGGCCGTGCTGCTGTCCAGATCCTTCATTCCGTCGATGAAGCCTGCTGCGAAGTCCGGCGATATGACGCTGCCCAGCAAACAGATCGCCATGACGATCGTCGCCAGCATGACAAAGACGTTTGCGAACCCCAGGCACCAGCGCAGGGCGCTTGCGATTGAATATTTGCCGATCAGTTTCATCTCGAAAGCCCTTCCCTTCGGGTCGCCCTACGCGACCGCCTTGGTGACTATCGATATGGATTTATCGATAAACGGGCAAGAAAATTATCGATAAACGAGATGAAGCTTTCGTAAGGTTTGGTGTCAGGCCGTAAAGCCCCAGGCCAGACGCGCCGCCTCCAGCCGATCCAGCTTGGCCTGGAAGGGCGCCCAGTCGTCGGCGTCGGCTATGGCGGCCCAGATCGCCTCGACCTCGCCGATCAGCATCTCTTCCGGTTCGCGCGCGGCGAACATCGGATGTTCCAGCCGTTCGATCCGGTCCGGTTCGTGCTCCATCAAAGCAAAGCGGAAGGCGTCGAAGGCCTCGCCCTGATAGAGTTTCGCGCGCGGTCCCGACAGCGCGCGGGCCGAGGAGGCGAAGCCGCCGAACCAGTCGAAGAACAGCGGCTCCCACTGAAGGGCCGCGGCGCCCTCTCGCAGCAGGGCCAGGGTCGTATCGACCAGCCGCTGATCCGCCGCCTCGCCCAGGCTGTGGACGCCCAGCCGCATCAAGAAGGCGGCCCGCAGTTCACGAATATAGGCGGGACCGAAGCCGTTCAGCGCATCCGTCAATTTCAGGATTTGGGGCTCGGCATCGGCGACCAGTTTCAGACACCCGGCCAGCTGCGTCAGGTTCCAGAACACCGCCTCGGGCTGACGCGCGAAGGCGTAAAGGCCCGTCTGGTCGAAATGGGCGGCGGTGAAGGCAGGGTCGTATTCGGGCAGGAACCGCCACGGGCCATAGTCGAAGCTCTCGCCCGTGACGTTCAGATTGTCGGTGTTCAGCACCCCGTGTACGAAGCCCGCCGCGATCCAGCGGGCGGTCAGCTTCGCCGAGGCCTGGACGATTGCGGCCAGCAGACCGGGCGCGTCGCCGGCGGCGACGTCCGGATGATACAGGTTGCGCACGTGTTCGATCAGCGCCTCGATCTGATCCTTGCGTCCCAGATAGGCCGCGCGTTGGAACGTCCCGAACCGCACATGGCTGTGCGACAGCCGCACCAGAACGGCCGACCGCGTCGGCGACGGTTCGTCCCCCCGCTCCAGCGCCTCGCCGGTTTCGATCAGCGAAAAGGCGCGGCTGGTCGGGACGCCTTGCCCCTCCAGCATCGTCGCCGCCAGAACCTCGCGCACCCCGCCCTTCAGCGTCAGCCGCCCATCGCCGTCCCGCGACCAGGGCGTCTGGCCAGAGCCTTTGGTGCCCAGGTCGAGCAGCCGGCCTTGAGCGCTATCACTCGCGACGCGGTCGCTCGTTGCTTGAGCGCGCATCTGCGCCGCCAGAAACCCGCGCCCGTCGCCCAGATCGGGATTGTAGTGTCGGAACTGATGCCCGTGATAGCGCATGGCGATCGGACCGGGCTGTCCCGGCAACGGCTCGAACCGGCCGAACGCTGCGATCCATTCTGCCTCGCTCAGCCCCTCCAGCCCGACCTCGGCCGCCGCGCGGTCATTGCGAAACCGCAGGATCGTCTGCGGAAAATCCGCGGCCTGAACCGCATCGGCATAGTCCGCGCCCAAATCAAAGAAGCGCGGTTCGGGGCGATAGTCGGGAGAGACGGGCATGGCAGGCTAGGTGCGTGTCCGAGGAGGGGAGCGCAACCGCGCGCCCTTCATTCTTTTGTCGTCCTCCAGTTTCGCTCTGCCCGCCGCAGGATGACGAAGGGATGGGGCCAGCCATCCTATTCGCGTGAAGTCAGCCTAGTTGTTTCAATCCCTTATCGCCCGCCAATATCATCTTCCTGCCCACGCTTCCAAGCCGTGCGATCCTGTCTCGGTTCGTCCGCACAAAACGCATCGCACGGTCTGGGAGGGAAAAATCAGACGAATTAGACGAATTAGACGGTGTTTTTGCAGGCGACCGTCTGAATGGACGTTTGGGGTATCAGCCTGCACCCAGCAGGTCCGACCAGCGCCAGCTGCCCTTGCCCAGGGCCAGTTGCGCGCCGCCGGGGCGGTCTTCCAGCTTCAGGACCGCCAGGCCCGTCATGCGCTGGCTCTTGCACTCGGCCGGGGCGAAGGCGACCTCCAGGGCGATGGCCTGGCGCACCCCGGCCAGACCCTTGCCCGCCTGGTTGCGGCTTTGCAGCCAGTCGCCGTTCCAGACCAGGATGGCGCGTCCGTTCGCGTCCATGTCCTGAGCCGCGGCGATGACGGCGCGGCGCACGGCCTGGTCGTCACGCACGGCGTCCTGAACCCAGCGCACCATGTCGCAGGAACCCCCGCCCGAGCCTGATCCCGCGCCGGTCCCGCCAGAGCCGCCCGATCCGTCGCCGCCCGTTCCGCCGCCGCCGCCCGGACCTGCGCCGACCGTCATGGCGCCCGCGATCTGCGCTGCGCCCAGCAGGGGCAGGGGCGGGCCCGGCGGGGCGGGCGCGGCGGGCAGGGGTTCGACGTCGGGCGGACGTTTGCTGACCACCAGTCGCGGTCGCGCCGCCGCCACGGCCGGCGGTCGCCGCTGGGGCGCAGGTTTGGGCGGCGCGGCCGCCTGGGCGGCGGCGGCCGGCGCGTCGGGCTTGGGCGAGGGATCGGGCGCGATCACGCGCGCGGGCGGGGGAGGCGGCGGGGGCGGCTCGACCAGTTCGACCATCATCGGCGACGACTGCGGCGCCTCGACGATCGGCTCCGCACCGCCGCGCATCAGCAGCGCCAGCCCCAGATGCGCGGCCAGGATCGGCGTCGCCGCCAGCGCCCAGCGCCGTGTGCGCGCCGCGCTCAATCGCCGATCCGTGATGGGAGTTGAACACGCCGCCGCATGGTCATCGGGACAAAACGCCTGTAAAAAACCAACAGGCCCCGTTGAAAACATTCGGTCGCGTCAGGAAAGTGGCGTCGGCGTGAATACAACCGTGCGACTGCGCAGGGCGGCGATAGATGAGCGTGTCCGCCCTCCGGCATCGGCCGTCGGCGGCGCAACGTCTTCACTGAGGCGGTGGTTCCATGCTCATGCAAGAATAACGCGAATATTCGGTCTGCTTATGGTCAAGCTGACACGATGCCGCCCAAAGCGCGTCATTACTCCGCCTTGTCTCATACGCCATTTTCATCTTGCGCATGAACTGGGTGTGGCGCTCCCGGCAAGAAGGAGACAGAACTTGAGCAGATCGAAACTCAGGACGGCGGTCGTCGGCGGCGCCCTCATCGCCCTCGGCTTTGCGGCCAGCGGCTGCGCCAGCCATCGTTTCGTGCGTGATCAGGTCGAAGTCGTCGACAACCGCGTGACCACCGTCGAAGGCACCGCAGGCCAGGCCCTGCAACGCGCCAACGACGCGCACAAACTGGCCGAGGGCAAGTTCCTCTATCAGGTCGTGCTGTCGGACGATTCCGTGAAATTCCCCACCGACGCGGCGGCCCTGTCGCCCGAGGCCGAGCAGCGCCTGGCCCAGTTCGCCCAGCGTCTGCAGGGCGAGAACAAGAACGTCTATCTGGAAATCCAGGGCTACACCGACTCGACCGGCACGCCCGAGCATAACGACCAGCTCGGCGAGCAACGCGCCGAGGCCGTGCGTCGCTTCCTGAACCGCCAGGGCGTCGCCCTGAACCGCATGGCCACCATCTCCTATGGCCAGGAACAGCCGGTGGCCTCGAACGACACGCCCGAGGGCCGTTCGCAGAACCGCCGCGTAACCATCGTCGTCCTGGCCTAAGCCGCCTCGACCTCGAACGCCGGAACGGCGGCCGCCTTCGCAGCGGCCGCCGTTTTCGTCTCTACAGCGTGTCGAAGAAGGCCGGCACGGCCTGCGTCGCCAGCCCGTAAACGCCTTCGTCAAACAGGCGTGCCCCCGACGTCGGCTCCACGTTGATCTCGACCGTCCGCGCCCCGGCATACCGCGCCGCCTGCACGAACCCAGCCGCCGGATAGACCGCGCCCGAGGTGCCGATGGACACGAACAGGTCGCACCGCTCCAGGGCCCGCTCGATCCGCTCCATCTGAAGCGGCATCTCCCCGAACCAGACGATGTGCGGCCGCATGAGGCCGTCGGGATGATGCGGCGAGGCCTCGTCCGCCGCCATGTCCCCGGCCCAGTCCATCACCATGCCCGACCGTGTGCAGCGGCCTTTCAGCAGTTCGCCGTGCATATGGATCAGCTCGAACCCGGCGGCCGGCGGCGTCGCTTCATGCGCCCGGTCGTGCAGATCATCGACGTTCTGCGTCACCAGCAGGAAGTCGCCTTCCCACCGCGCCGCCAGATCGGCCAGCGCCCGGTGCGCCGCATTGGGCTGGACCTCAGCCAACTGCCGCCGCCGCTGATTATAGAAGTCCTGCACCAGCGCCGGATCGGCCGCATAGCCTTCCGGCGTCGCCACATCCTCCACCCGATGCCCGCACCACAGCCCGTCCGACGCCCGAAACGTCGGCACGCCGCTCTCGGCCGATATGCCGGCCCCGGTCAGGACGACGAGGTTCATGATCTGACTGTGTGCCAGCTCTATTCGGCATTCAGCAAGCGCCGAAGTTCGCCAGATAAGCGTTATAGTCGGGCCAGCGGAACCCCATTGGCGCGCGGCGTTGTTCCAGCCGTTCCGGGTCTTCCGTCGGGGCGGGGACCATGCGACCGGCGACGCATTGCATCTGGGTGCCATAGCGCTGCGGGCGATTTTCGGCGACCGCAATGCGGTCGTACATCATCGCGTACTGCCACTTCAGCGCGTCGCCATGGTCAGCCATCGCTTGCAGGGCGGGCAGGAAGCGCTTCTGTAATGCGGTGTCGGCATGTTGGATGACCAGAAAGGCTCCAGTCGCCGCATCCTGGCCGTAGACGGCGTTGGAGAACCAACCTTCCGCTGAAACGAGTGACAAGACGGTGGCGACGGTCTCTTCACTGAGAGCGTCGAGCCGCGCTTCGGCCGCAGCACGCGCGGTCCGTCGATCCGCCTCCGAAAGGGTGGAGAGATCAACGCTGTGCATCGCCTTGAGGGGTTCCTGATCCAGGGCCAGCGCCAGCTCCAACTGTTCGCGCGGCGAAGGGTTGTCGGGCAACGCCGCCTGTTTGGCTCGCGCGCTCGCAATCGCCTCCGTCAGGGGACGAAGCGCCGCTTCGACGGCAGGCGATAGATCGGTCAAGCTCAGGGCGGCTGCAAGGAACCAGGCCAGCATAATCGGTGTCTCTTCGTTGCCGGCCCAGACTATTGGAGCGAGTGGGTGATGCAAGTCTGTCGTGTGTCTCGATGGCGCCCGGTCTGCGGACGGATGCGAAAAATCGTCATGCATTCCAGCACGGACTAGCGCTTGCCGCGCCGCTCGTGACACACAGGCGTCAAACTAAGGAGCCCCCGCCATGAAAACCCGCGCCGCCGTCGCCTTCGAGGCCAAACGTCCGTTGGAGATCGTCGAGGTCGATCTGGAGGGGCCGCGCGCCGGCGAGGTGCTGATCGAGATCAAGGCCACCGGTATCTGCCACACCGACGCCTATACGCTGGACGGCCTGGACTCCGAGGGCGTCTTTCCTTCGATCCTGGGGCACGAGGGCGCGGGCGTGGTGGTCGAGGTGGGGCCGGGCGTGACCTCGGTCGCGGTCGGCGATCACGTCATCCCGCTGTACACGCCGGAATGCCGCCAGTGTAAGTCGTGCCTGAGCCGCAAGACCAACCTTTGCACCGCCATTCGCGGCACCCAGGGCAAGGGCGTCATGCCCGACGGCACCAGCCGCTTTTCCTACAAGGGTCAGGCCATCGCCCACTATATGGGCTGCTCGACCTTCTCGAACTACACCGTCCTGCCCGAGATCGCGGTGGCGAAGATCCGCAAGGACGCGCCCTTCGACAAGGCCTGCTACGTCGGCTGCGGCGTGACCACGGGCGTCGGCGCGGTGGTCAACACGGCCAAGGTCGAGCCGGGCGCCAACTGCGTCGTCTTCGGCCTGGGCGGCATCGGGCTGAACGTCATCCAGGGGCTGAAGATGGTCGGCGCCGACATGATCGTCGGCGTGGACATCAATGGCGACAAGGAAGAATGGGGCCGTCGTTTCGGCATGACCCATTTCGTCAATCCCAAGGATGTGCCGGACGTGGTGGCCCATCTGGTCCAGCTGACCGACGGCGGCGCGGACTACACCTTCGACTGCACCGGCAACACCGTCGTCATGCGTCAGGCGCTGGAGGCCTGCCACCGCGGCTGGGGCGAGAGCGTCGTCATCGGGGTCGCCGAATCCGGCAAGGAGATCGCCACCCGCCCGTTCCAACTGGTGACCGGCCGCGTCTGGCGCGGTTCGGCCTTCGGCGGCGCGCGCGGCCGCACCGACACGCCCAAGATCGTCGACTGGTACATGGACGGCAAGATCGAGATCGACCCCATGATCACCCACACCTTCGCCCTGGACGACATCAACAAGGCCTTCGACCTGATGCATGAGGGCAAGAGCATCCGCTCGGTCGTGGTGTTCTGACGCCTTGCGCGTCGCCGGGTTCGTTGTTTAAGAAAACGGACTGGAAGAGGGAGGTCTGACCATGTTCACCCACGTCACCGTCGGCGCCAACGACATCGAGGCGTCACGCCGGTTCTATGACGCCGCGCTCGGCGCCCTTGGCATCGAGCCGGGCCAGGGGCCGGACCCCAGGGGCCGTTACTGGTGGCGCACCCGCATGGGCGCCTTTGCGATCGGCGCGCCGATCGACGGCGAGCCGGCCTGCCACGCCAACGGCGGCACCATCGGCTTTCACGCCAAGACGGCCGAGATGGTCCAGGCCTTCCATGACGCCGGCGTCGCGGCCGGCGGTCGCGCCATCGAGGACCCGCCCGGCGAACGCAAGGGCCCCTTCGGCCCCATGATCCTGGCCTATCTGCGCGATCCCTCCGGCAACAAGCTCTGCGCCATGCACCGAAAGACCGACTGAGTGGAAACCACCAAGACCCACGCCGTCCACGGCGGGACCCTGCGCTATCTGAAGCACGACAGCACGGCGACCGGCACGCCGATGACGCTGTCGGTCTTCACGCCGGCGGGCGAGGGGCCTTTCCCGGTGCTGATCTGGCTGTCGGGCCTGACCTGCACCGAGGATAATTTCACCACCAAGGCGGGGGCCTACCAGGCCGCCGCCGACCACGGCGTCATCATCGTGGCGCCGGACACCAGCCCGCGCGGAGACGGCGTCGCCGACGATCCCGCCTATGATTTGGGTCAAGGCGCGGGCTTCTATCTGGATGCGACGCAGGCGCCCTGGGCGCCGCATTTCCGCATGGAGACCTACGTCACCGAGGAACTGATCGCGCTGATCGACGCCGAGTTTGCGACCACGGGCGTCCGCTCGATCAGCGGCCATTCGATGGGCGGTCACGGCGCCCTGACGCTGGCGCTGAACCATCCCGACCTCTTCCGTTCGGTCTCCGCCTTCGCGCCGATCTGCTCGCCCACCCGGTGCGCCTGGGGTGAAAAGGCCTTCACCGCCTATCTGGGCGACGACCGTGCGACGTGGGACCGCCACGACGCCGCCAAGCGGATCGCCGCCGGCGCAGCGCGCGGCGTCTATGACGACATCCTGATCGACCAGGGCGACGCCGACAGCTTCCTGACCGACCAACTGAAGCCGGAACTTCTCAAAGCCGCCGCCGACGCCGCCGGCCAGAAGATCACCCTGCGGATGCAGCCCGGCTATGATCACTCCTACTTCTTCATGGCCAGCTTCATCGCCGACCACATCGCCTTCCACGCCGAACGCTTGAAGGTCTAGGCGCCAGATGGGACGCCGGGGTTGGATCGCCGTCGCAGTCCTGCTGCTGGCAGGCCCGGCCTTGGCGCAAGAGCAGGTCGGCGATCTGGATTGGCGGCCAAAGGTGGCCTCGCCGGCTTATGCGACGGATGGGCCTGTCGTGCTTGTCGATCAGGGCCACGGCAGCGAGCAGACCATCGAAGGTCGTTATGCCGCCTTCGCCGCGCTTTTGCGGGCCGATGGATATCGGATCGAAGCCAGCCGGGAGCGGCTCGATGCGCCCGGCGCGCTTAATGGCGTGGCGGTGTTGGTCATCGCCAATCCGGCGCGACCGGCGGACGGCTCGCGCGCCTCGGCTTTTGACGACGCCGAGATCGAGGCGATCCGCCGATGGGTGGAGCAGGGCGGGGCGTTGCTTCTGGCCGCCGATCACGCGCCCCATGGTTCCGCCGCCGAAGCCCTGGCTGCCAAGTTCGGGGTGACGATGGGGACGGGTTATGCCTTCCAGCCCGTGGGCGACGACGTTACGGCCAATCTGGTCTTTCCGAGCGCGGCGCTTGCGGATCATCCGATCATCGAGGGCCGCAATCAAAGCGAGCATTTGAAGGTCGTCAAGAGCTTCACCGGGCAGTCACTGTCGGGGCCGGCAGACGCAACGGTATTGCTGGCGATGAGCGCAGATGCGCGAGAGGCTCCCGATCTCGGAGCCTTGCAAACGATCCGAACGCAGTTTCGGGCCGGCCAGGATCCAGCCGTCGTCCTTGCCGAGCTGTCGCGGCCCGCCTTACCCGCGCAAGGTCTGGCTTTGCGCTTTGGCGCGGGGCGGGTCGTCGTGCTGGGAGAGGCGGGGATGCTCACGGCCCAGGTCGTGCGTTTTACCGAACAGCCGGATCGCGAGCCCGTTCGCATGGGTTTGAACACAGCCGGTCATGACGATCAGCAGTTCGTGCTAAACCTGATGCACTGGCTGTCGCGTCTGCTCCCCTGATGCTAAGGGGCCGGGATGAGCGCTTCTGATCCCTACGAACCGATGTTTTCCGCCCTTTGCCGCGAGGTGGGTTATTGCCTGCATGCCAAGGGGCAGAAGCGGGTGATCGAGGCCCTGCCCAAAGGGCTGGACGCCGCCGTGCGCGCCGTCTTCGCGGCGGAGGGCGTGGACGAGCCCAATGCGCCGGGCGATGTGAAGCGCGCCGTTCGCGATTGCTTGAAGGCGAACTTGCCAACCGCCTAGCCTGGTCTGGTCAGGGCGTCGGCACAAGCTCGGTCGTGCTTCCCGAGGGCGTCGTGACGGTGCGGATGGTGATGGGCGCCTTGCCAGTCTCCTCGACGGTCGTCGTCGTCGAAGACCAAACCGTGTGACTGACGCGGCAGGTCTTACCGCCATAATTGTCCGCGCCGATCGCGGGGTCTTGGGTGCAGGTCGGCGTTTGCCTAGCCATATCCGCCGCCGCCTCGTCCAGCGCCTTGAAGCCGGCGCAACCGCTTCCTGAAAAGGCCAGCGCCAGCAGGGCGATTAATCCGATACGCGACATGACAGCCTCCGATTGACGGGTGGACAATCGCGCGCATCATGGGTCAATGCAAATGGCAAAGCTGAACAAAAACGCGACGAAATCGCTTGGGTCATACGCCATAGCCCCTAAATGGGGTTCAGGAACAAACCCGTCTTCAGGAGACTGACATGGCCTTCACCCTGCCCCCGCTGCCCTACGCCTATGACGCGCTGGAGCCGGCCATCGACAAGGAGACGATGACCTTCCACCACGACAAGCACCACCAGACCTATGTCGACAACCTGAACAAGGCCGTCGACGCCGACGAAAACCTAAAGGGCAAGTCGCTGGAGGAAATCTTCACCAGCATCTCCACCGCGCCCAAGGCCGTGCGCAACAACGGCGGCGGTCACTGGAACCACAGCCTGTTCTGGGAACTGTTGGCCCCGGCCGATCAGGCGGGTGAGCCCTCGGCCGAGCTGAAGGCCGCCATCGACGCCGATCTGGGCGGCATGGACAAGTTCAAGGAAGACTTCAACGCCGCCGGCGCCGCGCAGTTCGGTTCGGGCTGGGCCTGGCTGATCGTGCAGAACGGCAAGCTGAAGATCACCTCGACCCCGAACCAGGACAATCCGCTGATGGACGTCGTGGACGAGCGCGGCGAGGTCATCCTGGGCGCCGACGTGTGGGAGCACGCCTACTATCTGAAATATCAGAACCGCCGCGCCGACTATCTGAAGTCGTTCTGGACGGTGGTGAACTGGAACAAGGTCAACGAACTCTACGCCGCCGCCAAATAAGGCCGGTCCAGCCCAGAGATCGAGAGATGACGACGCCCGCCGGAACCTCCGGCGGGCGTTTTCGATTGCGTCATCGCAAACGGAGATCGAAGCGATGCGGATGATGATGACGGGGGCTGCTTTCGCGGCCCTGATGCTGGCGGCCTGTAACCCTCAGGCGAACGGGCAGAAGCCCGGCGATCCCGCTCCGCCCAATCCCACCCAGCCCGTCGCCGCCCCGGCCGAGAAGCCCGTCTATCGCTTCAAGATCGGCGCGTTGGACGCCATCGCCCTGTTCGACGGCGAAAACCCGGTCAAGAACGACAACCAGACCTTCGGCGTCGGCCTGACGCCGCAGGCGGTCGCCGCGCCGCTCACCGCCGCCGGACAGCCGGCCGATCCGATCATGCTGGAGATCCATCCGCTTCTGGTCCGGAACGGCGCCCGCACGATGCTGTTCGACACGGGCCTGGGCGAGGGCAAGGGCCAGTTGATGGATAGCCTGCAAAAGGCGGGCGTCGATCCGGCCTCGATCACCGACGTGCTTATCTCGCACGGCCACCCGGACCACGTCGGCGGCCTGATCCGCAATGGCGGCCTGGCCTTCCCCAATGCGGCGATCCGGATGTCACAGGCGGAATGGGCATCCATCCGCGCCAATCCTGAGCTTGCCGATCTGGTGCGGATCATCACCCCCAAGGTCCAAGCCTTCGAGCCGGGCGGCGAGGTCGCGCCGGGCGTCCAGTCTCAGGACACGGCCGGACATACGCCGGGGCACGTCGCCTATCTGATCGCCGACGGCCAGAACCAGCTGCTCTACACCGGCGACCTGATGCATCACTGGATTCTGTCGGTTGAACATCCGGACTGGAAGGTCGGCTATGACGACGATCAGGCGGCAGGCCTGAAGGCGCGGCTGGACGAGGTGACGGCGCTGCGCAACTCCGGCGCCCACATCTACGCCTATCACTTCCCGTTCCCGGGCCTGGGCAAGGTGGCGACCCGCGAAGGCCGCGCCATGTTCATCTCAGAAGCGCAGTCTGCGAAGGACTAGATGCGAAGGTCCACGCCGTGCCGGGTGCGCGCGTTCATGCGCTCGGCATGGTGCTGGCGGACCATGCGGCGCTGGCGCAGCATCTCATGGATGCCGTCGGCGAGATCCAGCAGCTGGTGGTCGCTCAAAGGCTCGACCAGATCGACCAGCTGCGTCTTCAGCGTCTGCATGGCCTCGTCGGACAGGCCGGTCTGAAAGCTTTTGGGTTCGGTCTGCATTCCACTCCTCCTTGTCCTCATGCGTGGTTTGGTTGCATCGAAGGAAGGGCGGGGCGACGGGATCGTTCCATTCCATCGTGCTTAACGGCCCGCCGTGCTTGACTCCGCCGCCCTCGCTGGCCATAAGCGCCGCCTTCCATGGGTCCGCTTCGGCGGGGCCGGGATGAATGACGGAAGATGCGTGGACCGCCGTTGAGATCGCATTCCCAATCCAGGGGATGCCGGGCCGTATCGTCGAAAAGAGAATAGAATGTCCAAGCGCCACAGCGCCAAGTACAAGATCGACCGGGCCATGGGTGAGAACCTGTGGGGCCGCTCCAAGTCGCCGGTCAACAAGCGTTCTTATGGTCCCGGCCAGCACGGCCAGCGTCGCAAGTCCAAGGTTTCGGACTTCGGTCTGCAACTGAAGGCCAAGCAGAAGCTGAAGGGCTACTACGGCAACATCACCGAGAAGCAGTTCGCCAAGACCTATGACGAGGCCGCCCGCCGCAAGGGCAACACCTCGGAAAACCTGATCGGTCTGCTGGAATCGCGCCTGGACGCCATCGTCTACCGCGCCAAGTTCGTCCCGACCGTCTGGGCCGCCCGCCAGTTCGTCAGCCACGGCCACGTCCTGGTCAACGGCAAGAAGGTCGACATCGCCTCCTACCGCGTGAAGCCGGAAGACGTCGTCACCGTGAAGGAAAAGTCGCGCAACATGGCGCTGGTGCTCGAAGCCCAGCAGTCGTCGGAACGCGACGTGCCGGATTACCTGGAATTGTCGGACCGTTCGTTCTCGGTTCGCTACGTCCGCGTGCCGGAACTGTCGGACGTGCCGTACGCCGTGAAGATGGAACCGAACCTGGTCGTCGAATACTACGCTTCGTAAGCGAAGCTTACGAAGCTTTCTTCAAGGGGGCTATCGCCCTTTGGGCTGCTTGAGCCCCGTGGCGGTCCCTTTGAAGTGTTCAGTTTGGAGGGCCTCGGATTCGTCCGGGGCCTTTCGTTTTTTTATCCTGTTCCCTCCCGGGGCGAACAGGCGCATTCTCGGCCGGTTCAGGCTTTGAGGCAGGGGAGGTCGTCAGTTGCGCGACTCCATCATGAAACGCTTGGCTTTGATCGCCGCCGCATCGGCGGGCCTGGCCGCCTGCGCCAGCCGCGGCGAGCCCACCGTCTCCACCGCGGGCATGCCCGGCGCGCTGGAGCCGATCCATGCCGCCGCCTTCACCAAGGATCAGGCCGTCTTCTGGGTCAGTTCGAACGGCTGCACCGCCAAGGAAGACCTGATCCCGATCGTCAGCCTGCAGGGCGGCAGCGCCGTCATCACCCTGCGCCGCATCGACGAGGACAAGTGCAAGCAGGACCTTGTCCAGGGCGTCGAGCTGAAGTGGTCGTTCGAGGAGCTGGGCCTGACGCCCGGCTCGCCCGTCAGCGTCAACAACCCCTATCAGATGCCCCGCTCCTGAAAACGGCCGTAGCGTTTCGTTAAGCCTGTTCGAGCGCGTCTGATTAAGCAACGTCCGCTACGACGACAGACCGTCCCCCCAAGGTCTGTAGCTTCATGCGCTTTCTCACCTGCCTGACCGACGACCATAATCTCTGGCTCGTCGCGTTGGCCGCCGGCCTGTGCCTGATCGGTTCGATCATCACCTTCCGCCTGTATCGCCGCCTGCGCGCCGCCGAAAAGGGCACGCGTTTGGCCTGGGCCTTCATGGGGGCGGTGGCGACCGGGGCGACGATCTGGTGCACACATTTCGTGGCGATGATCGCCTATGAGCCCGGCGTCACCATCAGCTACGGCCCCGTGCTGACCGGCTTGTCCCTGGGTGTCGCCATCGCCGGCAGCGCGCTGGCGCTGTGGGTGGCCTCGCGCCGGATGCCTGCCTCGGCCGAGATCGGCGGCGTGCTGTTCGGCCTGACCGTGGTGGCCATGCACTATACCGGCATGGCGGCCTTTGCGACCGACGCCGTCATCCACTGGTCGGCCGGCTATGTCGCGGCATCGGTGGCGGGGGCGGTCGTCCTGGGCGCCCTGGCGTTCAATCGCGCCCGGCAGTCCGGCAAGGTCGTTCCGGTCGTGCTGATGGTCCTGGGCATCGTGGCTCTGCACTTCACCGGCATGGCCGCCATGACGATCGTGCCGGTCGGCGCGCTGGTGGATATGGGCGCTGTCGGATCGACCAATCTGGTGCTGGCCTTCGCCGTCGCCGCTGTCGGCCTGATGATGCTGGGCACCGGCGTCGCCAGCCACGCCCTGGACGTGCAGTCCCGGGTTCAGGCCAAGGCGCGCCTGGATCATCTGATCGAGGGCAGCGTCGATGGCATGGTGGTCGAACAGGACGGCGTCATCCTGGCCGCCAACGCCGCCTTCGCCGATCTGGCGGGCGTCCCCCACCACACCCTGGTCGGCGAGCCGCTGTCGCGCTGGATCGCCGGCGTCGCCGATCTGGCGGTCAACGGCCTCAGCCAGTCCAAACTGGTCGCCGAGGGCGGCGCGGACATCCCCGTCGAGATCGCCGTACGCCGCGACTGCGGTGTGGATCACGTCATGATCTACGCCGTGCGCGACCTGCGCATGCGTCAGGCGCAGGAGCGTCGCATCGCCCATCTGGCGCGCAACGACAGCTTGACCGGCCTGCCCAACCGCTCATCCTTCCTGGAATGGCTGACGCGCCAGACCGCCGACCTGACCGTTTCGAACAAGGTGGCCCTTTTGGCCATGGACCTGGACCGGTTCAAGGAGGTCAACGACGTTCACGGCCATGCCGCCGGCGACCAGCTGCTGATCCAGATCGCCGAAAGGATGCGCGGCTGCCTGCGCCACGACGAGTTCATCGCGCGCCTGGGCGGGGACGAGTTCGTCGCCGTCGTGCCGATCCAGCACAAGGACGATGCTCTGGATCTGGTCGCGCGCCTGCGCGACGCCGTCACCACGCCGGTGGTGCTGGACCATGCCGAGGTCGCCTGCGGCCTCAGCACCGGCATCGCGATCTGGCCTGACGACGCCCACGACCCGTCCGCCCTGATCAATGACGCAGACCTGGCCATGTACCGCGCCAAGGCTTCGCTGGGGACCGACGTCTGCTTCTACGAGGAGGAGATGGACGAGGCGGTGCGCAATCGCCGTCGCATGGCCCAGCAGATGCGCGAAGCTCTGGATCAGGGCCAGTTCAGCCTGAACTGGCAGCTGCAGGCCGCCGTCGATACCGGCGACATCACCGGCTATGAGGTGCTGCTGCGCTGGATCCAGCCGGACGGGACCTTCATCTCGCCGGCCGATTTCATTCCTCTGGCCGAAGAGAACGGCCTGATCCTGCCGATCGGCGAATGGGTGCTGCGCACCGCCTGCGCCGAGGCCGCCAGCTGGACCGAACCGCACAAGATCGCCGTCAACCTGTCGCCGGTCCAACTGGGTCACGTCGACCTGCCGCGCCTGGTGCATCAGGTGCTGGTCGAGACCGGCCTGTCGCCGTCGCGGCTGGAGCTGGAGATCACCGAGACGGCCATGATCACCGACATGGAGCGCACGACCCACGTCCTGCGCCAGCTGAAGCTGCTGGGCGTCTCCATCGCGATGGACGACTTCGGCACCGGCTATTCGTCCCTATCGACCCTGCGCGCCTTCCCGTTCGACAAGATCAAGCTGGATCGCTCCTTCATGTCCGAACTGGACGGCGGACCTCAGTCGGCCGCCATCATTCGCGCCGTCCTGGCCCTGGGCGAGAGCCTGCATATCCCCGTCCTGGCTGAGGGCGTCGAGACGCTGGAGCAGTTGGCCTTCCTGCGCGACCAGGGCTGTGACGAGGTTCAGGGTTATCTGCTCGGCCGCCCGCAAAAGACGGCCGATGCCGAGGTTCAAGCCGCCGCACGCGTTCTGTGGGCCGTCGATCCGTCGATGGAAAAGGCCGCCTGATCAGGTCGGGCTGTTGACGCGATCATAGGCGGGCCAAACCCCCTTGCCGGCGCCGCGATACTGGACCGGCAAGCCTTCCTCCTCTCCCAGGGCGACGGCCGCATGGTGCGCCCAGTGCGGATCGTCCAGCGCCGCGCGCGCGATGGCGATGAAGTCGGCCTGACCGGACGCCACGATCTCCTCGGCCTGCTGCGGATCGAAGATCATGCCGACGGCCATCACATTGGCTTCAGGCGTCGCCGCCTTCACGGCCTGGGCGAACCGCAACTGATAGCCCGGCTCGCCGCCCGGAATCTTCGCCTGCGCGACGTTCCCGCCCGACGTCAGGTGCAGATAGTCATAGCCCATGTCGTGCAGCGCCTGACCAAAGGCCGTCACCTCGTCCAAGGCGATGCCGCCCTCGACCCAGTCCGAGCCGTTGAAGCGCACGCCCAACGCCTTGGTCCGGGGCCAGGCGTCGCGCAGGGCCTGGGCGACCCGCAGCGGGAAGCGTGCCCGGTTCTCATAGGATCCGCCGAACTCGTCGGTGCGGTGGTTGGATGCCGGCGACAGGAACTGGGTCAGCAGATAGCCGTGGGCGGCGTGCAGTTCGACCAGGTCGAACCCGGCCCGATCCGCCCGCCGCGCGGCGTCTTCGAACGTAGCGACCACGCGGTCCATGTCGGCCGGGGTCATGGCGGTCGGCGTGTGCCAGTCATCCTTGAACGGTTCGGCCGAGGCGCTGAAGGTTTCCCACGCGCCGTCTTCGGCCTCCAGGGCGCCGCCGCCCTTCCACGGCGCGCTGGTTGAGGCCTTGCGTCCGGCGTGGGCCAGTTGGATGCCGATGGCTGTGTCGCTGTAGGTGCGGATGTCGCGGATGATCCGGGCGAAGGCCTCTTCCTGGGCGTCGTTCCACAGGCCGGTGTCGTCCGGCGTGATCCGTCCCGCCGCCTCGACCCCCGTCGCCTCGACGATGACCAGTCCCGCGCCGGAGATCGCCAGTCGTCCCAGATGCTGCACGTGCCAGGGCTGGGGCACGCCGTCGATGGCCGAATACTGGCACATGGGCGCGATGGCGACGCGGTTCTTCAGCGTCAGGGGGCCGACGGCGCGGGGCGAGAACAGTTGGCTCATGAAAGGTGATCCGTGGGAGGGGAGGGGGCCTGTAGCTATGGCGGTTGCGGTCACGTTCAACCCCGATCCTTTCCGATTGTTCACCCAGCTTTCCGATTATTCACGTGTGCGCGCCCGGCCCACGCGGCACAAAAGGGTCAAGCTTCAACTGGGGAACACACCAATGCTTCGTCTCGCTCTCGCCATCGCCATCGCCGCGCCGCTGCTGTCGGGCTGCATCATCGTCTCGACCGAAAAGCCGACCACGCGCGTCATCACCGCGCCGGCCTCGGGCCAGTGATGCGCGGCCTGGTCAAAGGTCTGGTGGTCGCGGCCCTGGTCGCACCGCTGCTGTCGGCCTGCGTCATCTATGACAGCGATGCGGGCGAGAACGTCTCGGTGAACCTGCGCCGCGACGACGCCCCGCCGGCCGAGGCCATCCGCGAAGCCCGGTTCGCCGACGGCGCCTTGGTCGCGCGCGTCGATTCCAACGGCTGCACCCAGGCGTCGGATTTCGAGGTGTCGGTATCGGATGGCGCGCCGGTCGAGATCACGCTTCGCCGCACCAAACAGGACCTGTGCAAGGCCCTGGTCCCGGACGGCGTCGAACTGCGCTGGACCTATGCCGACCTGGGCCTGGAGCCCGGCACGGCGGCCCGCATCCTCAATCCGCTGAAGTAGGCGTCTCGAATACGACCAGCATGTCTGGCGGAATGCGCTGCGGCCTCAGGGTCGCAGCGTCCACCAGCACCCATTCGGTGACGCCCTGGGCGCAGACGCGACCTTGGGCGTCCTCGATGCGGACGTAGCGGGTGAAGCGCGGTCCCTGCGGATCGCCGACCCAGGTGCGGGCGACCACGCCCTCGGCGCCCGGCGCGATGCCGCGCAGATAGTCGATCTCATGCCGGGTCGCGACCCACGACCATTTCGCCCGCGTCGCCTCGTCGAAGCGCGCGTTCCAGTGGGCCGTGCCCGCATCTTGCAGCCAGCCGACATAGACGACGTTGTTGACGTGGCCGTTGGCGTCGATGTGCTCGGGCCGCACGTCCAGCGGCACGACGAAGACCTCGCGGTCTTCGCGCGGCGTGAGGGTCTTCCTGGCCATCAGGTCTCGCCGAGCGGCACGCCCTTCTCGACCATCAGGGCCTGAAGTTCGCCGGCCTGGAACATCTCGCGGATGATGTCCGATCCGCCCACGAACTCGCCCTTCACATACAGCTGCGGAATGGTGGGCCAGTCGGTGAAGCTCTTGATGCCTTCGCGCAGGGCTTCGTCCTGCAGCACGTCCACGCCCACGAAGCCGGCGCCGACATGATCCAGGATCTGCACCGCCAGGGAGGAGAAGCCGCAGCGCGGCTGGTCCGGCGTGCCCTTCATGAACAGAACCACGTCGTTCTGGGCGACGGTTTCGCCGATGAAGGCGTGGACGGGATCGGCGGCTTGGGCGGTGTCGGTCACGGATGCGGGCCTTTCGTGAAGCCCGTCAGCTAGGGAGCCGAACGGTCGCGGTCAAGGCGTCCTCGACGTTCTGCACAGCCGGGAAGGACGGTCAGGCCGCCTGATTGGCCAAGACGCGCGCCATCTCGATCTGCGCGGCCAGGCCCGGCGGCATGTCCCTCTCGGGCGCCGCGGCCAGTGTCGCCAGCCGATCGGTGTCGGTCGGAGTGACGATCACGCTGGACACCGACGGGTCTGTCAGCACGTAGGACAGGCAGATCGCCTCGGCCGTCCAGTTCTGGGTGCGGTACAGGAAACCGAAGGCGTCCTTCTTGGGCGTATCGACGGGACGCTTGTCCTTGCCGAAGCCGAACAGCCCCTTTTTGAAGATCGGCGCATCGGGCGCCCGCGCGCGCCGGTCGGCGTAGAAGTCATAGGCGAAGACCGCCATGTCCTGCTCGCGCGCCGAGCGGATGCGGTTTCGGATCTTCCAGTCGGCGTTGATGTCGAACGGCGTCAGCAGGGCGTCGAACGCCCCTGTCGACACATAGGCGTCCATCACGTCGCCGCCGCCGGCGATGCCCAAAAGCTTGATCCGTCCGGTGGCGCGCATGGCCTTCAGCGCGCTGAGCGACGATTGCGCCAGTTCGGTCTCGCCCGGCTCGTGCAGCACCGCAACGTCGATCCAGCCCAGGCCCGAGAAGTGCAGCACCCGATCGATGGCCGCCGTCATGCCTTGTGCGGAGAAGTCGCGCTGCTGGTCGCGACCGTCGCCGGCGCCCAGCGTCAGGCTGACATAGACCAGCTTGCGATCCACATGCGACAGGGCCTCGCCCAGCACTTCGGCCGCCACCGGGTCGGCGGTCTCCAGCCGATAGCTGTTCACCCCCGCTTCCAGCGCCGAATACAGCAGGTCCAGCCCGGCCTCGCGCCCGCGCTTCAGCACGCCGGCGCCGAAACTCAGCGTCAGGTTCGAGATGGCGGAGCCGGAGACGCCGAAGGGGCGATAGCGCATGGCCTTCAGCCCTCCTTGGCCGGCGCGGAGGTCTCCAGCGCCAGGGCGTGCAGTTCGCCGCCCATCTGACCCTTCAGCGCGGCATAGACCATCTGGTGCTGACGCACGCGCGGCAGACCGGCGAAGGCGCTGGACACGATCCGCGCGCGATAGTGGTCGCCGTCGCCCGCCAGATCCTCGATCTCGATCTCGGCGTCGGCGAAGGCGTCGACCAGATGCTGGCGCAGCGTTTCCACGGACATGGGCATGGCGGGCACTCACACTTCGTTGGACGCCAGTTTGCCCGGTAATCCTTAATGGCGGCCTACGCTCCGTAGCGCTGCCGTTCGAACAGCTGCACCGGATGATCTTTGTAGGTCGCACTCGCATAGGGGCGATAACCGACCCGCGCCGCCAGCTTCAGCGAGGCCAGGTTCTCGGGCGCGATCATGCAGACGGTTCGCCCCTCCAGCCTCCGGTCGGTCCAGTCCAGGGCCGCCGTTAGCGCCTCGGCCGCATAGCCCCGCCCCTGAAACCCCGGCGCCACGCCCCAACCCAGCTCCGGCGCGTCGAACGGCGGCTCCAGCTCGCGGCGATAGTCGAACACCCCGACGCTGCCCAGATAGGTTCCGTCGTCCCGCAGCCGGATCGTCCAGTTGCCATGGCCCGTCGCCGCCCAATGGCCGAGATCGCGCAGCAGCCGGAACCACACCTCCTCGCGGCCCAGCGCCCGGCCCATGATGTGGCGCGTGAAATCCTCATCGGACCACAGCGTCAGCAGATCGTCGAAATCCTGTGTCGAGACGGGGCTCATCACCAGCCGCTCGGTCGTCAGAATCCTGTCGTTCACATCAGGCCCAGTTGCTTGAAGCTGGCCACCCCGTCGCGGCCGACGACCAGATGGTCGTGAACCTCGACGTTAAGGGCGCGGCCGGCCTGCACAACCTGTTTCGTGATCTCGATGTCGGGGCGGCTGGGGGTGGGATCGCCCGACGGATGGTTGTGCACCAGGATCAGGGCGCTGGCCGACAGCTCCAGCGCGCGCCGCACGACCTCGCGCGGATAGACCGGCGCATGATCGACCGTGCCGCGGTTCTGCACCTCGTCCAGGATCAGCTGGTTCTTCTTGTCCAGATACAGCACCCGGAATTGCTCGCGCGGCTCGTGCTGCAAGGCGACGCGGACATAGGCCAGCAGCGCCGTCCAGGACGAGATCACCGGCCGCTTGGCCGTCGGCTCCTTCGCGATCCGCCGCGTCACGTCGAAGATCAACTGAAGGTCCAGCGCCACCGCCCGCGTCGCCTTGCCGACAGCATATCCCATCGACCGCGCCACCTGATCCTCGATCGCCTCATGGCTTGCCGCGCCGATCCCCTCCAGCCCTCCGAACCGCGCCAGCAGATCCTTGGCCAGCGGCTTGGTGTCCTTGTAGGGCACGCTGCGAAACAGCAGCAACTCCAGCAGCTCATAGTCGGGCAGGGCGCCCAGGCCTCCTTTCGCCGCCCGCTCACGCAGCCGGTCTCGATGACCGCTGTGGCGCGGCTTGGGCTTGTCCCCGACTTCGGACGCCTTGTCGTCGAGCATGATCCCTCCCGCTCAACGCAACCTGTGCGTATTGCGATTGGGGATCAAGGGTTCAGTTCGGTCGGAACAGCCCCGCCGGAGACGCCGTAAAGATTTCCAGCCCGTCTTCGGTCACCCCGATGGTGTGCTCGCACTGGGCCGACAGGGACTTGTCGCGCGTCACGGCGGTCCAGCCGTCGGACAACACCTTCACGTGCGGCTTGCCCAGGTTCACCATCGGCTCGACGGTGAAGAACATGCCGGGTTTCAGCACCGCGCCCTCGCCGCGACGGCCATAGTGCAGGACATTGGGGCTGTCGTGGAAGACGCGGCCGATGCCGTGGCCGCAGAAGTCGCGCACCACGCTCATGCGCTGGGCCTCGACGAACTTCTGGATCGCATAGCCGATGTCGCCGAACGTATTGCCCGGCTTGACCTGCTCCAGGCCCAGATCCAGCGACTGATAGGTCACGTCGATCAGCTTTCTGGCCCGCGCATTGATCTCGCCCACCGCATACATGCGGCTGGAATCGCCGTGCCAGCCGTCCACGATCACGGTGTGGTCGATGTTGACGATGTCGCCGTCCTTCAGCACCCGGTCGCCGGGAATGCCGTGGCAGACGACGTGGTTGATCGAGGTGCAGACGGTCTTCTCGTAGCCCTTGTAGCCCAGGCAGGCGGGCAGGCCGCCGTTGTCCAGGGTGAACTCGCGCACCAGATCGTCGATCGTGCTGGTCAGGACGCCCGGCTTCACATGCGCCGCGATCATGTCCAGCGCCTCGGCGACCAGACGGCCGGCCTTGCGCATGCCCTCGAAGTCTTCCGCCTCATGGATGCGGATGGCGCTGGAGCGGACCAGGACGTCGGTTTCGAGTTCGGGCGTTTCGTACATGGGGGCGATCGGTCTGCAAAAGGCGGGATACGGCGCAATCCGTTCGCCGCAGATGGGCGTTATAGCATGAAACCTCAAGCCTGCCCCCGGATTCCCGCATGACCGACGCCGCCTCAATCGCCTCTGCGCCGACCGCCGCCGTCCTGGTCATCGGCGACGAAATCCTGTCGGGCCGGACCCAGGACACCAACACCAACACCATCGCCCGGTTTCTGGCGGCGTTGGGGATCGACCTGATGGAGGCCCGGGTCGTCAGCGACGATCACGGCCGGATCATCGAGGCGTTGGACGCCCTCCGCTCACGCTGGGACTATGTGTTCACCACCGGCGGCATCGGTCCGACCCATGACGACATCACCGCCGACGCCGTGGCGGCCGCCTTCGGCGTGGCCCTGCCCGAACATCCCGACGCGCTGGCCATCCTGTCGCGCCGCTATGGCGACGAATTCAACGCCGCGCGCCGTCGCATGGCGCGCATCCCCGAAGGCGGCGTTCTGATCGCCAATCCGGTCACCGACGCGCCCGGCTTCCAGATCGGCAATGTCTTCGTCATGGCCGGTGTGCCCAAGATCATGCAGGCCATGCTGGAGGATGTGGCCCCGCGCCTGCGCACCGGCGCCATCGTGCATGCCCAGACCCTGAAGGTCACTGGCGTGGGCGAGGGGGCGGTGGCCGACGTGTTGCGAGCGGCGGCCAATCAGCGCCGTGACCTGTCTTTCGGCAGCTATCCGTTCGGCCATGGCAGCGTCGGCGAGATGGGAACTCAGCTGGTCATTCGTGGCCGCGATGCCGATCAGGTCGATGCAGCGGCGCATGATTTGATCGCAGAACTGCGTAATCTGGGCATCGACGTTGCCGCTGCGTAACCTCGCAAAGCCGTGATCGTGTGCGGCTCAGGCGCCACGGTTTCGCCTGTTTCCGGTCCGATGGGGGCCTTGCCCGCAACGCTTTCGCGCCGCGAACGCTGAGAGGGCTCCTCCCCTGATCGACCGCGCGTAATGCGGCCGACGTTGACTTAGGTGTATGAAATGACCTCCAGGAACTTCGCCCGCATGGGCGGGATCGCCCTGACGACCGCCCTGCTGGCCGGCGTCGCCGCCCCGGCCATGGCCGGCTCCTTCTATGTCCAGGAACAATCGACCCGCGGCCAGGGTCGCGCCAACGCCGGCGTCGGCGCCGACAAGGGCGTCCAGTCGCTGTGGTGGAACCCCGCCGCGATCGCTGGCACCCAGCGCGAAGTCTACCTCGGCGCCCACGGCCTGATCTTGGACTCCGACGTCGACAACACCGGTTCGACCCTGACCTACAACGTCCCGGTTCCGGGCGTCGGCGTCGTCAGCCGTTCGGCCCCCGTCAACGGCGACCCGCACGTGCATGACGTGGTCGAAAGCGGCATTGTGCCGAACTTCGCCGTCTCCATGCCGATCGGCGACCGCTTCAATGTCGGCCTGGCCGTCCAGGCGCCCTACAACTTCACCACCAAATATCTGCCCGACGACTTCGCCCGTTACGACGCGCTGACGTCGGAACTGCGCTCGGCCAACGTCAGCCTGGTCGCCGCCATGACGGTCACCGACTGGCTGGACCTCGGCGTCGGCTTCGACGCCCAGTACGCCAAGGCGACCCTGTCGTCCGCCCTGCCGAACGTGCCGATCCCGGCCGTCCTGTCGCCGGCCTATGTCGTTTCGCCGTCGACCGACGGTCGCAACCAGTTGGAAGGCGACGGCTGGGATTACGGATGGAACGCCGGCGCCCAGATGCACTTCGGCAAGCTGGACCTGGGTCTGTCCTACCGCTCCAAGATCGAGCACGAGCTGGAAGGTTCGGTGAACATCTCGGGCCTGACTGGCGTCCTGGCCGGCGCCAACGTCTCGACCGATGGCGGCGCGTCGTTCACCACGCCTTGGTACGCCACCGTCTCGGCCCGCTACGCCGTCAACGATCGCCTGACCCTGAACGCCCAGGTCAATCAGATCGGCTGGAGCGAGTTCGACGCCATCCGCGTCGCCTACACCGGCGGCGGCTCCACCATCGTTCAGGACTATGACGATGTCACCACCGGCGCGATCGGCTTCGACTACAAGATCGATCCGTCCATGACCTTCCGCGCCGGCCTAGGCTACGACCCGACCCCGACGCCGGACGATCACCGCACCGCCCGTATCCCGGACGGCGATCGCTGGCTCTACGCCGCCGGTCTATCCAAGACGATCGGCAACATGACCTTCGACGGCGCCGTGACCTACATCGACATCGACACCGCGACGATCAACGACACCCGCGACGTCTATGGCAACGGCCTGGTCATCTCGAACCTGCGCGGCGAAGCCCAAGGCTCGGGCGTCGGCTTCTCCCTGGGCGCGACCTGGAACTTCTGAGGTCCGCTCAGCCCCGGCTGACATGAGAACGGCGGCTCCTTCGCAGGAGCCGCCGTTTTTTTATTCCTCCACCGCGCAGCGGGGAAGGGGGACCGCGCGAAGCGGGGTGGAGGGGGCGGAAACGGGCTCGATCTCCGACATTTGGTGCCGTGCGACGTTCGCCCCCTCCACCGCTTCGCGGTCCCCCTCCCCCGCAAACGGGGGAGGATCTAGGTCAGCCCTTGGCGGCGCCGCCGTAGCCCTTGCCGCCGTTCGAGGGACGGCGACGGGGGCGGCGCTTCATCTGACCTTCCGCCGGCTTGGCGTTGTCATTGATGGAGGGCACGCGCTCGCCGGCCAGGGGGTTGTAGACGCGCTCGGGACGCGGGGCCGCCGGGGTTTCGCCCGGACGGTTGCGACGCTGGCGGTGCGGCTGGCCGCCGCCTTCCGGACGCACGCCGTCGCGGTGGGGATTGCGACGGCCGCGACCACCCCGTCCGCCTTCGTTGCGCTCGCCGCCTTCGCGTTCGGGCAGGGTCGCCTTCTTGCCCACGCCGGTGGCCATGATGGTGGCGTCCAGCTGGCCCAGGGCCTTGTCGTTGCGGCGGTCGATGGCCGGGATCTTCTGGCGCGTGACCTTTTCGATGTCGCGCAGCAGCTTCATCTCGTCGCCGGCGACGAAGCTGACGGCGGTGCCGTCCTTGCCCGCCCGCGCGGTGCGGCCGATGCGGTGGACATAGCTTTCCGGCACGTGCGGCAGTTCGAAGTTCACGACGTGCGAGACGCCGTCCACGTCGATGCCGCGCGCGGCGATGTCGGTGGCGACCAGCACCCGCAGCTTGCCCTTCTTGAACGCTTCCAGCGTGCGTTCACGCTGGGGTTGGCTCTTGTTGCCGTGGATGGCCCCGGCCTCGACGCCGCCGGCTTCCAGATAGGCCGCGACCTTGTCGGCGCCGTGCTTGGTCTTGGTGAAGACCAGGCAGCGCGTATATTCGGGATCGCTGAACATCTCGGTCAGCAGGGCGCGCTTCCTGCCCTGTTCGATATAGACGACCGACTGGCTGATGCGCTGCACCGTGGTCGACTGCGGCGTGACCTGGACCTTGACCGGGTCCTTAAGCAGTTCGCCCGCCAGCTTGCCGATCTCGGAGGGCATGGTCGCCGAGAAGAAGAGGTTCTGGCGCTTGGCCGGGATCTTGGAGACGATCTGGCGGATCGGCTTGATGAAGCCCAGGTCCAGCATCTGGTCGGCCTCGTCCAGCACGAAGATCTCGGTCGAGGACAGGTCCAGGTTCTTCTGCTGGATGTGGTCCAGCAGGCGGCCGGGCGCGGCGATCAGGATGTCCAGACCCTGTTGCAGGGCCCGCTCCTGGGCGCCGTATTTCACGCCGCCGAAGATCACGGCGACCCGGAAGCCCAAGTGGGCGCCGTAAGCCTTGAAGCTGTCGCCGATCTGGGTGGCCAGCTCGCGCGTGGGGCTCAGGACCAGCACGCGCGTCGTGCGCGGCCGGGGCGGAATGCGGTTTTCGGCCAGGCGATGCAGGATCGGCAGGGCGAAGGCGGCGGTCTTGCCGGTTCCGGTCTGGGCGATGCCCAGCAGGTCCTTGCCGGCCATGACGTCGGGGATGGCCTTTTCCTGGATCGGGGTCGGCTTGGTATAGCCGGTCGAGGCCAGGGCCTGCAGCAGGGCCTTGTTCAGGCCCATGGATTCGAATGTGGTGCTCACAGCAATGTATCTTTCGCGTAGCGGCAGGGCGCTATCAGCCATGGCATGACGCCGTCGGGCCGCGCACCGCCAGTCCCGACGGGGCCTCGGGGAGGAGGCCTGCGGGGTGGATCGGGCGCCGCCCCGCGTGTCCGGGCAGCGAATGGATATGAGGGGCCGGCGGCTTCTACAGACAGGTCCGAAGGGGACCCACACGCGCTGGAGACGCCGGAGATCGCGAGTGTGCGACGCCGCGCAAATGGGCGCTTATCGCCGATAAGTCAACTGTCGCACACATCAGGGCGCGTATCGCGTCGCCGCCTCGGGCAGGCCGTCGGGCAGGCCGATGGCCGCGCGCCAGTCCTCGGGATGCAGCCGCGCCATCTCCAGATCCAGCCACGCCAGCGGCTTCAGCGCCCCGTCCGCGTCCCAGAACCGCTCGGCCCACGGCTGGCCCATCTCGATCGCCCGCGCCCGGTCCCGCGCCGTCGCCTCGGGCCCCAGATGCGTCGCGCGCCAGTGATACAGCCACGGAATATGCCAGTGCGGCGCCCGGCTCAGCCGCTCGTCCGTCATCGCCGCCGCCAGACATTCCGCCAGCGCCCGCGCGTCCTCCAGCTGGGCGGTAAAGGCGTCGCGCCGCTGCTGGATATGCCGGTCCCAGCCCTCGGCCGGCTCGATCGGCGCCAGCGTCGGCTCGGGCCGTTTCCAGCCCTCCGCCTCGCGCCGCTTCCACAGGGCGTGCACCCCGACGTCATAGCGTGCGGCGACCGATCGCGCGGTCTCGCCGTCCTCCCACGCCTTCCTGACCTCGGCCCAGACGGCGTCCGGCCGGATCTTGCGATGTATGCCCTGGCTCATGGGACAGGGGTGTCGCACGCCCCTGCGTCATCATCGGTCGCACCCGCGCCTCATGCACAGCTGGCGCGTGACCCCTGACATGTCGCGATGTGGAAAATCAAATCTCTAGCCTCGAAAATCGGCCTTCTTCCGGCCTGGGGTAGAGACCGCCCCATAATGCTCGCATGGAAAAACGCCGCTACAAGATCAAACCGCCCGAGGTCTGGACCCAGGTCCGAAAAGACTATCTGTCCGGCCTCGACGCCAAGACCGTCGCCGCCCGCCACGACGTGACCGAGGCCTCCATCCGCGCCCGCGCGACGAAGGAGGGCTGGTCCCGCCATCCGCGCAGCGAGGCCGCGGCGCCCGCGCCCCAGCCCCTGTCGCCTCAGGACGCGGCCGACCTGTCGCCCGAGGACCCCAATGATCCCGCAGCCCTGGCCCGCGCCGCCGCCCAGGCCTCGGGTCGCGCCCTGCACGCCCAGGACTTCGCCCAGGCCCGCGCCCTGGCGGCCCTGGCCGAGACCTATCGCAAACTGGCCGACCGCGACGGCCCCGGCCGCGCCGCCCGCCTGACAGTGAAAAACGCGCCCCTGCAACTGGTCTTCGACATCCTGACCAATGAGGCCGAGGCCGAGCGCCGCTTCGCCATGAACACCAGCGACAAGAGCGATTGGGAATTGCGCGGCCAGTACTGGCAGGCGAAGCAGAAGCTGGAGCGCGCCAACACCGAATGGGGCCACGCCCAACTGGCCCGCCGCGTCCAGCTGGACCGCCGCATCGCCGCGCTCGAGGACCAGCTCCGCGCCGCCGGCCTCGACCCCGTCATCGAACGCGAACAGGACCGCCGCATCTCTCAGGGCCTCGACCTCTTCCTCGGCCCCCTGCGGGGGAGAGTGACGATGGAGGAATGGGAGAAGACGCTGGATGAGTTGTGACGAGTTCCGCTGAAGCGCCGGCAGAGCGCTTTGCCGACTACCCAAACTTCGAGGTTTGGAAGAACGTGTGGGTGTGCTTAGTCTACGCACTAAGCCTTTGACCATTATCGAAACGCCGACTAACTGCGCAGACTCGAAGGCAGGCCCTAGCTGCGATACAAGTTGCTAGCTTGCCAGACTCTCCCCACGGGCAGGCCATTTATCGGATCCTGATTTATGCTGAAGAATCTAAAAGTTGAGCGCTTCAAGTCTATTTATAGTGCGGACTTAGATTTTGGGCGCGCAAATCTTATCGTGGGTCCAAATGGAGCTGGTAAGTCCAATATTCTTGAAGTTCTCGGTATATTAGCTGCGGCGCTGTCTCGTGGTATTGACCAAAATGCGCTGGGATTGCGTGGCGTAAGACTATCCTTACCGCACCTATTCAAGTCCGCTTTCAAAAATCAGCGCCTTCCACAATCGTTTCATCTTGTCGCTCAGTTTGAGCATGGCCGTTACGAATGTGCTATCAGGTCAGGCACTAGTAGCCCATATTTAGGGTTTCACTCTGAAGCTCTTTATGATGGTGAAGAAAAAGTATTCGGGAGGGGGCCGAATGGCTCTAGGGTATACGGCAAGAATAGTGGATTGAACCGAGCAAATCTTTCAAACTTGGACTCAAATAGAAGTATTTGGGACGTTCTTGGGATATTCTTAGATATTTCAAAGGAGTTTAGGGCTGAAATAGATCAAATTGCTGATTATGCCATTTACGCACCTCAGACCGCCGTCATGCGCGGGGTTGCAATTGATTCGCGCGTAAATGAACCCCTCGGTCTGACCGGTGCGGGCCTTGCGCAGGCCTTTCAGGATGTTCTCGCCCAGATGGGGAAAAATCCTGCCGATAGGACGCGCCTGATGCAGATTATCAATATAATCTGGAAGCCGGGCTGGGCTGACAATATCCAAGTACGTTCATTTGATGAATCAATAGTGCCGCCACAAGTTCACTCTGAGGGTATGCTGATTTACATCAGAGATAAATTCATGAGTAAGACAAGGAATTTCCTTAGTCCTTATGACGCTAGTGAAGGAACGTTGTATCTAATATTTGTCGCAACGCTGCTGGCGCATTACGATGCGCCTAAGATGTTCGGCCTTGATAACGTTGACGGAACGCTGAATCCCAACTTGGTCAGGCAGCTCACCGATCATATCGTAAATATAAGCTGCACTAAGCATGGAGACCGCGTCCAGCAGCAGGTGTTTATGACTTCTCACCATCCGTCCGCTCTAGATAGTTTTGATATATTTAACGACGATCATAGAGTATTTACTGCTAACAGAAACGACAAAGCGTCGAATCCTGTCGGTTCAACTACTTTTAGGGCTATTAGGCCGCCCAAGGGCGTAAGCAAAGATGACTGGGTTCTCACGCACAATGGTAGAAATCTATCTCAACTTCTGCTAGAGGGTCGGATTCCTGGAGCTTTGTTCTAACGATGAAAGTCGGTGTAGTTTGCGAAGGGATTCACGATTTCCCTGCCTTGGATGTTCTGGTACGCGAACTCGCAAATGCTGCAGGAATTGCGGATGTAACTTGCTCTAGGTTGCAGCCAAATGGCGACGCGACTTCTAACGCTGGTGATGGTGGGTGGACAAAGGTGGCTGCTTGGTGTGAGGATCATACCGGCAGAACACTCGATACTTTCTTAGGCGCTCCGCTTTTTGAAGGTGATGAAGTATTTGACATACTTGTTATTCACTTAGATGGCGACATTGCGGAGAAGTGTGCCGAAAAATATGCGGTGAATTTGCCTCATCCAATCACTGTTGATTCCCGAATTAGAATCTTGGCTGATCTCATAGATCAGTGGCTTGCGCCGAAGCCCGAATATGCTGCTAAAATAAAGGTGGCGATCCCAACACTTATGACCGAAACGTGGATGTTGGCTGGCTTGTCGACACAAAATCACGCTTGGGAAAGTATTGCTGCTAAAGAGCTGTTTTTAGCGGAAACGGGTTACGTCGAAGGTTCACCAAAGGCGGATCATTACATCGCCAAAGCGCTCCAACTTGTTGGAAAAACCCCACAAATCCGTCAGCGTTGTTCGAGCTTTGATGCTTTCGCGCAGCAGATTCCTTGAACCATACGCCTGGACGGATCACCGCCCCTTCCTGAACCGCTCCTGCGCCTCCGCCGCCGCTTCCGCGCGCCAGCGTTTCGGCGCCGACTTGTCGACGGTTTCGCCGGCGCCGGTCAGGGCTTCGTTGGCGAACTCCAGGTCCATCAGCTTCATGCGCTTGATCTCGTCGCGCAGGCGGCCGGCTTCCTCGAACTCCAGGTTGGAGGCGGCCTCGCGCATGCGGCCTTCCAGGTCGCGCAGGGCGGCCTGGAAGTTGGAGCCGACGAAGGGTTTGGAGGCTTCGGCCACGCCCGGTTGGGTCAGGCGATCCATCTCGCGCGACTCATAGGGGCTGTCCATGATCTCCTTGATGTCGCGCTTGACCGTTTCGGGCGTGATGCCGTGTTCGGCGTTGTAGGCCATCTGCCGTTCGCGGCGGCGGTCCGTCTCGGCGATGGCGCGCTCCATACTGCCGGTCATGCGGTCGGCGTACAGGATGACGCGGCCGTCCACATTGCGCGCGGCGCGGCCGATGGTCTGGATCAATGAGGTCTCCGAGCGCAGGAAGCCCTCCTTGTCCGCGTCCAGAATGGCGACCAGGCCGCACTCGGGGATGTCCAGCCCCTCGCGCAGCAGGTTGATGCCGATCAGACAGTCGAACGTCCCCAGCCGCAGGTCGCGCAGGATCTCGATCCGCTCCAGCGTGTCGACGTCGGAGTGCATGTAGCGGACGCGGATGCCCTGCTCATGCATATATTCGGTCAGGTCCTCGGCCATCTTCTTGGTCAGGGTGGTGACCAGGCTGCGATAGCCCTTGGCCGTCGTCGCCTTGACCTCGTCGATGACGTCGTCGACCTGGTTGCGGGTCTTGCCCGAGACGGGGCGGATCTCGACCGGCGGGTCGATCAGGCCGGTGGGGCGGATCACCTGCTCGACGAAGACGCCGCCCGCCTGTTCCATCTCCCACGGGCCGGGGGTGGCTGACACGTGCACCGTCTGGGGGCGCATGGCCTCCCATTCCTCGAACTTCAGCGGGCGGTTGTCGATGCAGGAGGGCAGGCGGAAGCCGTATTCCGCCAGCGTCGACTTGCGGCGGTAGTCGCCCCGGAACATGCCGTTGATCTGGCCGATGGTGACGTGGCTCTCGTCCACGAACAGCAGGGCGTTGTCGGGGATGTATTCGAAGAAGGTCGGCGGCGGCTCGCCCGGCGCGCGGCCGGTCAGCCAGCGGCTGTAGTTCTCGATGCCGGCGCAGCTGCCGGTGGCCTCCATCATCTCCAGGTCGAAGCGGGTGCGTTGCTCCAGGCGTTGCGCCTCCAGCAGCTTGCCGTTCTCGACCATCCAGTCCAGCGTCTCCTTCAGCTCCGCCTTGATGCCGGCGGCGGCCTGGTTCAGCGTCGGGCGCGGGGTCACATAGTGGCTGGCCGCATAGACGGTGATCTCGTTCAGATCGGCCGTCTTCTTGCCCGTCAGCGGATCGAACTCCTGGATCGCCTCCAACTCGTCCCCGAACAGGCTGATCCGCCACGCCCGATCCTCCAGGTGGACCGGGAAGATCTCGATCACGTCGCCCCGCTTCCTGAACATCCCCCGGTCGAAGTTCAGGTCGTTGCGCTTGTACTGCAGCGCGATCAGATCCGCCCGCAGCTTCGCCTCGTCGATCTGGTCCCCCACCTTCAGCGTGAACGTCATCGCCGTATAGGTCTCAACCGACCCGATCCCGTAAATACAGGACACTGACGCCACAACAATGACGTCTTCCCGTTCTAGTATAGCTCGCGTCGCAGAGTGCCGCATCCGGTCAATCTGCTCATTGATGCTTGAATCTTTCTCAATGTACGTATCCGTACGCGGAACATAAGCTTCTGGCTGGTAGTAGTCGTAGTAGCTGACGAAGTATTCGACCGCGTTGTCGGGAAAGAACGATTTGAACTCGGAATAGAGCTGGGCCGCCAGCGTCTTGTTCGGCGCCAGGATCAGGGCAGGGCGCTGGGTTTCCTCGATCACCTTGGCCATGGTGAAGGTCTTGCCCGAGCCGGTGACGCCCAGCAGCACCTGGTCGCGATCCCCAGCCTGTGCCTGGGCCACTAGTTCGGCGATGGCGGCGGGCTGGTCGCCGGCGGGCGTGTATTTGGTTTCCAAGCGGAAGCGGCCGCCCTTCTTCTTGCCCTCGTGCGAGGGGCGGTGCGGCACCCAGTCGGCGGGCGCGGCGACCGGCTCCTCCGGCGTCAGGCGCGGCCCGGCGACCGGAGCGAACATCGGCATTTTTCCGGTGTCGCGCAGGAAGGCGGCCGACGCCTCCTGCACCCCCGGATTTGGCACGTGAACGGGCTTGGCCGGCTTGGCGGCGGCGGGCTTCGGCGTCGAAGAACGGTTCATGAACAGAACTTAGTGCGTGAGGATGTCTCCCGCCATAGCGCGCTGACCTCCGCCTAGTTGCGGTCGGCCCAGCTTGACACCCTCGCACAGTATGTCCCATACACTGTGTATTACACACTATGTGGCGCACGGAGATGACGGGTGAGCGAAAACGACGAGGCGTTGCTGTTCGAGAGTCTGCGGCTGGAACTGAGGCGCGGGTCGTTGATCCTGGCCGTGCTGGCGAGCCTCAGGCGCGAGCAATACGGCTATTCGCTGCGGGTCGCCCTGGGCGAGGTCGGGGTCGAGATGGAGGAGAGCACCCTCTATCCGCTGCTGCGCCGGCTGGAGAGCCAGGGGTTGCTGGACAGCGAATGGCGCGAGGAGGAGCGGCGCCGGAAGCGGTTCTACCGCCTGTCGTCGCGCGGGGAGGCGATGCTGGAACGGCTCGCCGTGGAATGGCGCGGCCTGTCGGCCTCGCTGGAGAAGATGCTGTGAATATCGGGGAAAGAGGGAGAGACCGGCATGGACCTGGTCGAACGTTATCTGAAGGCCGTGGCGGCTCAGCTGCCGAAGGACAACCGCGAGGACATCGTCGCCGAGCTGAGCGACGAGATCATGGGGCGTCTGGAGGCGCTGGAGGCCCGACTGGGACGGGCGCCGACCGACGACGAGGTCGAGGCCCTGCTGCGCGAAGTGGGTCATCCGCTGACCGTAGCGGCGCGTTATCGCCCTGGACCGCAGGCGCTGATCGGGCCTGAGCTCTATCCGTGGTGGATGTTCGGGCTGAAAGTCGGGCTGACGGTTATGGCGGCCGTCACCCTGATCGGCCTGGCGGTGCGGGTTCTGGTCGGCGACGTCTATGTGGGCCAGGCGATCGGGCAGGGGATCGCCAGTCTGATCAGCGGTGCGATCACGGTCGTCGGTTTGCTCACCGCCGTCGGCTTCGTTCTGGAGCGTCAGTCGAAGAAGCCGGACTTCATCGCCAAATGGCGCGTCAAGGATCTGGGCCTGTTTGAGCTGGGTGGCGATTTCGACGCCGAACAGTGGGGACAGAAGCTGGCGAACGGCGACTGGTCGGGACGGAACATGAGTCAGGCCAAGTCAGGCCGCGCCGTGCGCAAGAGCGCCGAGATGTCGCCCGTGGCGCGTGCGGTGGCCAGCGCCATCGGCTGGACCGTGGTGCTGTTGTGGTGGACGGGCCTGTTGCAGGTGGCGCCGATCCGGCCGGAGGAACTGGCCGGTGTCGTCGACGGCGTCGATTACGGGCGCATTCTCGCCGACATGGTGCGGGTCGCCTATTGGCCGGTCGCCCTCTTCGCCGCCTGCCGTATCGGCTTCGATCTGATGCGAGCGGCGTCGGGTGGCAATGTGCGGGTCACGGCGCTGGGCGACCTGGCTTTCGGGATCGCCGCCGCCTGGGGCCTGCTGTGGGTCTGGTTCTGGTCGGCGCTGTCGCCGCTGATCTGGGTCGGCAGCGTCACCGAATTCGTGGATCGGATTCGGGTTCTGATCGGCCGCTCCGGCGACGATGTCGGCGGGGTGGCGACGATCCTGATGGTCGTGGTCGTCTGGGCCTTTGCCGCAGAGGTGGTGCGGGTCATCCGGGCGGCGGCGCGACTGGTCGTCGGTCGATAAGGCGACATCCCCTCTTGACGGCGTGTAACCTATAGGTGATATGTCACCTCAAGGTTACTTCAGGAGGAAGTTGTGAACAAGGATGAAAACGCCGCGGTTCTGCGGGTGCAGTCGAGCCGGCGTCGATACTGGTGGGGCGGCGTCGCCATGCTCGTCATCGGCGCCGCCGCCCTAACGGGCGGCGCGGGTTTCGCGCTCATGCATGGAACAGAGGGCGATCAGGCGACGACGGCGGGCGTGGCGGCGGGCTTCGGCCTCGGGCTGATGATCATTGGGGCCATGATGGCGTGGTGCGGCCGCCCCGGTCAGCCCATCGATGTGGCGGAGAGCCGGGAGGGCGCCCGCCGCGAAAAGCTGCAGCGGGAGCGCACCCGACAGCTGGTGCTCTTTCCCCTTGTGCTGCTGCTGTTCATGGCTCAGGCGCATCTGGCCATGCAGCGGGTTCTGGGCGGGGACCACAACCTGGGCGCCTATGTGCAGATCCTGCTGCCGGTTCTGTACGGCTGGCTGATCCCTGTGCTCGTCATGGGCTGGGATTGGAACGCGCAGAAGAACCGCCGCTTGATGGAAGACGAGCTGACGCAGGTTCTGCGGGCGCGATCAATGATCCTGGCCTTTGTCGTGCTGATGGGCGGGGTGACCGTGGCGCTGGGTCTGGGTCTATGGCGCGCAGACTATGGCGTGCTGGCTCTGCCCTATGTCCTGGCGCTGGGCGGGGCGTCGGCGGGCCTGCGGTTCGCCTGGCTGGATCGCGAGGCCGGTCGCGATGGGTGATCCCAGGCTCGGCTCGCGGCTGAAAGAGGCACGCACCGCCGCGGGCCTGACGCAGCAGGGGCTGGCCGACAAGGCCAGCGTCTCGCGCAAGACCATCAATACGGTGGAGAACGGCGTCTTCGTGCCCTCGACCGTTCTGGCCTTGGAACTCGCCCGGGCCTTGGACACGACGGTCGAGGCCTTGTTCTTTCTGAGAGACTGATCCGATCCATGTCCGAAAACCGCGAGACATCGTCGGGCGGGCGGCGCATCCTCCGGGCATGGATCAGTTGTTGGATCAGGAGGCTTGCTGGCGCGCCGTCGTGGCGCGGGACGCCCGTTTCGACGGGCGCTTCTTCACCGGCGTCACCTCGACCGGCATCTATTGTCGGCCCGTCTGCCCGGCGCGGACGCCGAAGCGCGAGAATATGGTCTTTCACCCCAGCGCCGCAGCGGCCGAGGCTGCGGGCTTACGGGCTTGTCTGCGGTGCAGGCCGGAGACGGCGCCGGAAATGGGCGCTTGGCGCGGCACGTCCAATACCGTCAGCCGGGCTCTGGCGCTGATCGAGGCGGGCGCGCTGGATGTCGACGACACGGACGCCCTCGCGACACGGCTGGGCTTGGGCGAGCGACAACTGCGCCGCCTGTTCCGTCAGCATCTGGGCGCGGCCCCGGTCAGTGTGGCCCAGACGCGGCGCGTCCTCCTGGCCAAACAGTTAATCCACGAGAGCGACCTGTCGATGGCTAAGGTGGCGATGGCGTCAGGGTTCGGCAGCGTCCGGCGCTTCAATGAGACATTTCAGACCCTTTACGGTCGTGCACCGTCCGACCTGCGGCGTCGCAAGGTCGAGGCGGAAGCGGGTGGGGTGATCAAGATCGGTCTGTCCTACCGCCCGCCCTATGACTGGGACGCCATGATGACCACCTTGACGACGCGCGGCGTCGCGGGCGAGGCGGTTGTCGATGGCGTCTGGACCCGGCGGCTGCGCCCCGACGTGGATGGCGCGGAGGGTGCGGTGACGGTGCGCCCCGCCGAGCCGGGCAAGGCGGCGGTCGAGGCACGGATCGACAATCTGAAAGCCTTGCCGGGCGTACTGGCGCGGGTGCGGCGCGTGTTCGACCTCGCCGCCGATCCCGAGGCGGTCACGCGCGACCTGTCGGCCGACCCCGTTCTGCACGCCGCAATCAGGGCCACGCCGGGGTTGAGGCTTGCGGGCGACTGGATCGACGCCGGCGAGGATGCGCCCAGCGACCGGTTGGCGACGACGGACGCCGCGCTGCTGGCGCGCGCCGAGCGGTGGCGGCCGTGGCGGGCCTATGGCGCACTCTATTGGGCCCTGAGCGAGGAGCGGCGAGATGACCAAGCAGCCTGACATGCATCTGACCCTGGATCGCATCCCGTCCCCGGTAGGCGAGGTGCTGGTCGTCACCGACGCCGACGGCGCGGTACGCGCGCTTGATTTCCACGATTACGAAGCCCGTCTGCGCCTGCTGCTGCGTCGACACTACGGTGAGGTCGTGCTGACCGAAGGCCGCGCGCCGGAGCCGGTGCGTCGGGCGGTCGAGGCCTGGTTCGGCGGCGATCTCACCGCCTTCGACGCCATCACGGTCCGCACCGGCGGCACGGAGTTCCAACGCGCGGTGTGGAAGGCGTTGCGCGACATCCCGACCGGCGAGACCCGCACCTATGGTCAGCTCGCTGCGGCCATCGGCGCGCCCAAGGCCGTCCGCGCCGTGGGTCTGGCCAACGGCGCCAATCCGGTCGGCGTCATCGTGCCCTGCCACCGCGTGATCGGCGCGAACGGGACCCTGACCGGCTATGCGGGCGGACTTGAGCGCAAACGCTGGCTGCTGGCGCATGAAGCGGGCGGCCGGCTGCTTTAGCCGCGCGTGAACCGTTCGGGCGGCAGGGCGGCGTGGGTGAAGCGGGCCTGACGCACCGCGCCCTTGAAGTAGTTCACGCGGTTGATGCGGCAACCGACCGAGGCGCGGCCTGGCCCTTGCGGCTTGAACGCCACCGGGTGTTCGCCCTGCAGGACGCCGTCGACATAGGCCCGGTACAGGACGCCGTCGAAGGTTTGCGCGACGTGGAACCACTGTCCGCACGGATGGAGCCGCTCGGGGAAAATCAGGGTGTGGTTGTAGCCGGGCCCGCGCGTGAAGGCGTCCAGGTACCAACGGTCCTGAACCACGCGGATCTCGAACAGGAAGCGCGTCTGCGACGGCGGCTGACCGGCCGGCGCCTCTTCGGCGAGATGAAACCAGCGTTGCTCGAAGGCGCCGCCGTCGGGTCGGAACAGGGCTTCGAAGGTGAAGGTTTCGGCCCCGGCCAGCGGATGCTGATCGATGAACAGGGCATCGTCCACGCCGTCGAACCGAACCGCTTGGCCGAAGGGGCTGTCGATCAGGCCCGGCGCGCCCTCCACGCGGGTCTCGATCCCCCCGATGTCGGCCAGGCGATCAAAGGTCCATACCGTCTGGCGCGGCGATGCAGCCGTCATGGTCGCGCACCCCGGCAGCATCGCAGCCGCGGCGCCCGATGCGCCCAGGGCCATCAGGCGGCGGCGGTCCAGCGGCAGGACGTCAGGCATGGTTCATCTCCCGGCGGTTTTGTCGCGCGACACTATGGGATCGGCGGCGCGAGGCAACGGCCTGCGTCCCGGTTCGTTGTCTCGATCCCTACACACTGGAGTATCGACGATGAAACTTTCCAATGGCGCGCTGGTGGCGGTGGTCGATGGCGAGAAGCTGGCCCTGTTCAAGAATACGAACGCTTCGGACATCAAGCTGACGCCGCTGGAAGCCCCGGCCATTGCGGATCGCGTGTCGGGTTCGGCCGGCCGCCGATCCAATGAGGCGAACCCCGACAATGACACCCAGGCCGAGGACGGTTTCGCCATGGGCGTCGCCGAGGTGCTGAACAAATGGTCGGTTACCAACAAGATCGACGAACTGCTGGTGATCGCCGCGCCCAAGACGCTGGGCGAACTGCGCAAGCATTGGCACAAGGACCTTCAAGCCAAGCTAGTCGGGGAGATCGCCAAGGACCTGACGGGCCATTCCAGCGATCAGATCGCCGCCGCCATCGACAAGGCGTGAAGACAGACGGGCGCTATACGTGGCGCCCGTCGCTTGATCAGGCGGCGCGTCTCGACTGCGCCGTCTGACCTAGATCAAAGCGACTGATCAGACCCTCCAGTTCGCCGGCCTCGTTTGTCAGGGCGTGGCTGGCGGCGGTGGATTCCTCGACCATGGCGGCGTTCTGCTGGGTGAACTGGTCCATCTGATTGATCGCCACATTGATCTCGCCGATGCCGACCGACTGTTCGCGCGTCGCGGCGGCGATCGTGCGAACCAGGGCGTTGGCCTCCGCCACCTGGACAGCGATTGCGCTGAGGCTGTCGCGCGTCAGCGACACCTGATCGGATCCGCGCTGCACATTGCTTTGCGACAGGGCGATCAGCGCCTTGATCTCCTTGGCGGCGCTGGCCGACCGTTCGGCCAGGCCCCTCACCTCGGAGGCGACGACGGCGAAGCCGCGTCCGGCTTCCCCGGCCCGGGCGGCCTCGACGCCGGCGTTCAGGGCCAGAAGGCTGGTCTGGAAGGCGATCTCGTCGATGACGCCGACGATCTGATTGATCTGGGTCGACGACTGCTCGATCTCCGACATGGCGCCGATGGCGTCCTGCACCACGGCCTCGCCCTTGTCGGCCGCCGCCTGAGCGGCTTGGGTGATGTCGCGCGCGCGCTCGGCGTTTTCGGCGCTGCTGCGTACCGTCTGCGTCAGCTGGTCCAGCGCGGCGGCGGTCTGTTCCAGACCGGCCGCCTGCTGCTCGGTGCGGCGCGACAGGCTGTCGGCGGCGGCGGCGATGTCCTGACATCCGCCGCGCATCGACTGAGCCGTGGTCCAGATGCCGGTCATCGTCGTGTGCAACTGATGCAAAGCGGCGTTGTAATCTTCCGGGATGCGACGCGTGTCGGCGGTGAAGCCCGCCTCCGGCATTCGCCAGGCCAGTTCGCCGGCGGCGAGGCGCGACAGACCTTCGCCCAAAGTCTCGACGGCGCGCGTTTGCGAGGCGGCGAAGAGCTCCGTCTCCTCGGCGTGCCGGCGACGATCGGTTTCGGCGGCCGCACGTTCGCGCTGTTGCTGGTCGCGCCGCGCCAGACCGTCCGCAAGCTCGAGCCGGAACCCTTCGAGCGCCCGCGCGATCTGGCCCAGTTCGTCGGCCTTGTCCGCACCGGCGACGGGGATGTCATAACGCCCTTCGCTCATGGTCCGCACATCGGCCGTCAGACGCGCAAGCGGGCGTCGGATGAGACGGTCGCTGGTGATCAGTAGGGCGACGATGATGGCGGCGATGATCAGAACGCCGCCGACCAGAAGCATCAAGGCCAACTGCCGCGCCGGGGCCTCGATCGTCGCGACGGGAATGTCCAGTACGACGACCCAGGTCGCCTTTTGACCGGGCAGGATCACAGGCTGCACCAGACGTCGAACCGGCTCGCCGTTCACGCTGACGCCCTCGACCGCCTGGGCCTGGCGTTTGGCGATGACGTTGCGCACGATGTCCGCGCCAGCGTCCGCATAGGCTTGGCCTCGCACGGCGGCGTCCGGATGGGCGACCCAGACGCCCTTGTTCGACACCAGGGTGACGCGACCCGTGCCCAGCGGCTTCATCGCCGCCAAGCGCTGCGACAGGTTGGCCAAGGTGATGTCCAGGCCCGCGACTCCGATGATGCGGCCGTTGGCGCGCACCGGATAGGCGACCGAGGTCATCGCGACTTTGCCGCCGCCAATGTTCTCTTCGTACGGCTCGACCACGACCGGCGCGCCGCTGGCCATGGGCTCGGTATAATAGGCCTGTTCGAAGTCCGAGCCGTCAGCCTCAGGCTCCAGGGAAATCTGACCGTCGCGGCGCACCCAATAGATTGAAAGTCGTCCGTTGACGTTCGAACTGCTCGCCGCATCCCTGATGTGGGCGGCGTCGGCCCCGACGGCGTCCGGGGCGGCCATGAACCAGGCGCCCATCACCTGATCGGTGGCTTCGGCGTTCGGCTTGACCAGCGCCATATAGGCGGCGCGGTCGGTCAGTCCCGTCTGTCGTGCGGCGCCCAAGGTCGCGGCCAGGGTCTTGGCGCCCGTGCCGGCCGAGATGATCTCGTTGCGGATTTCTTGCGAGGCTTCTAGCGCAGCGCTTTCGGCGTATCGGCCGGCCATGTCGCGGACGATCGCGCCGGAATAGGCCGTCACGCCGATAGCGGCGACGATCATCAAGGCGCCGATGGCGAGCCCCGCCACGACGGCGAGCGTCAGGGCGATGGACAGGCGATTGAACGAGAACATGACGGGCTCCGTAGGCCTGTACTCATGCGCCGCCGCCCGCAAACGCCCGGTTAAGGTCGCACTACGTAGTTACGCGCCGTCCAGAAACAGGCGGCACGCCGGATTGGCGGTTTCGTCGACGTAGGGGTAGCCCAGATCGGCCAGGGCGGCGGTCAGTTGATCCTGTTCCTGGGGCGGCACGCTGATGCCCGCCAGCACACGACCGACGTCGTCGCCGTGATTGCGATAGTGAAACAGCGTCAGGGCCCAGGCGGGTTGCAGGCTATTCAGGAACCGCAGGAAGGCGCCGGGGCGTTCTGGGAACTGGAAGCGCAGGATGCGTTCGTGGGGCAGGCCGACGGTGCGGCCGCCCACCATGTAGCGGACATGCAGCTTGGCGGTCTCATTGTCGCTCATGTCCTCGACCGCATAGCCGCCAGCGCGGAGGGTCGCGATCAGATCGTCGCGCTCGTGCGGGCCGTTTCGCAGGGCGACGCCGACGAAGATTTGCGCCTGCCCGTCGCCGGACCAGCGATAGTTGAATTCGGTGACCGAACGACCGTCCAGACTATCCAGGAATCGACGGTAGTCGTCGCGGTCGTCCTTCATCGCCACGGCCAGCAAGGCCTCGGCGCCCTCGCCGATTTCGGCCCGTTCGGCGACGTGGCGCAACCGGTCGAAGTTCAGATTGGCGCCCGAGTTGACGGCGATCAGACTGCCGCTTCCGGGATGGGCGGCGGCCCAGGCCTTCAGCCCGGCCAGCGCCACGGCGCCCGAGGGCTCGGCGATGGCGCGGCTGTCGTCGAAGATGTCCTTGATCGCGGCGCAGATGGCGTCGGTGTCCACCAGCACGATCTCGTCCAACAGATCCTTGCACAGGCGGAAGGTTTCGGTCCCGGCTCGACGCACGGCGACGCCGTCGGCGAACAGACCGACCTCGTCCAGGGTCACGACCTGGCCCGCGTCGATGGCGGACTTCATCGTCGGCGCATCCACCGGCTCGACGCCGATGATCCGGGTCTCCGGACGCAGGAATTTGACGATGGCGGCGACGCCTGCGGCCAGACCCCCGCCGCCAATGGGCACGAAGACGGCTTCGATCGGGTCGGCGTGCTGACGGGCGATCTCGAGCCCCACCGTGCCCTGGCCTGCGATGACGTCGGGGTCGTCGAAGGGGTGGATGAAGGCCGCGCCGGTCCGGCTCTCCAGTTCACGGGCGTGGGCGTAGGCCTCGTCGAAGCTGTCGCCTTGCAGAACCACGTCGCCGCCCAGGGCCCGGACAGCCGCGACCTTGATGCCGGGCGTGGTGGTGGGCATGACGATGGTGGCGGGAATGTCGCGACGTGCGGCCGCCAGGGCCACGCCTTGCGCATGATTGCCGGCCGAGGCGCAGATGACGCCCTTGGACAACTGATCCTCCGACAGGCCGGCGATCTTGTTATAGGCGCCGCGGATCTTGAACGAGAAGACCGGCTGCAAGTCTTCCCGCTTTAGCAGAACGGGCCGCTCGAGCCGGGCCGACAGGCGGCGCAGCGGGTCGAGAGGCGTTTCCTCCGCCACATCATAGACGCGGGCGGTGAGGATGCGGCGGATGGTGTCCTGCATGGAAATGTCGTGAATAGGCGCTTAAAGGCAAAGAAGTAGGCTGCCGTCTAGGCGATATCCGCACTGTTGGGAACGGTTTTTGCACATCGCAGTCGTCGGTGAGTTGCGGAAATAGGAATGCATTTCCTCTTGCACAGCGCCCGCATCGGCCTACATTGCGCCTGCTTATGCTAAATGTGAGCATAAGGGTATGGAGATGATCATGGCTGACGGCGCCTTTGGTCTGACGAAAGAGTTGGAGCGGGAGACCGCCGGGGTGTGGGCCAAGGTCAAGGACCACGTCACGCCGCTGGAATGGCCTGCGCAGGCGCGGCTGATCAGCGAGATCAACCGGCTGAAGCGCGAGCGCGACGCCGTGATCCTGGCCCATAACTATATGACGCCCGAGATCTTCCACGGGGTCGGCGACTATGTCGGCGACAGCCTGGGGCTGGCCAAGGAGGCCGCGCGGTCGGATGCGAGGGTGATCGTCCAAGCGGGCGTTCACTTCATGGCCGAGACGTCCAAGATTCTGTCGCCGGAAAAGACCGTGCTGATCCCCGACCTGCGCGCCGGGTGCTCGCTGGCGTCCTCCATCACCGGAGCGGATGTGCGGCTGATCAAGCAGCGCTATCCGGGTCTGCCGGTCGTGACTTACGTAAACACCACCGCCGATGTGAAGGCCGAGACCGACATCTGCTGCACCAGCGCCAACGCCGTTCAGGTGGTGGAATGGGCGGCGAAGGAATGGGGCGTGGACCGCGTCATCCTGATCCCCGACGAGTTCCTGGCGCGCAACGTCGCGGCCCAGACGACAGTCGGCATCATCGCCTGGAAAGGCCGTTGCGAGGTGCATGAGCGGTTCACGGTGGACGATATCGCCGAGATGCGCGCCGCCTATCCGGGCGCGGAAATCCTGGCGCACCCCGAATGCCCGGAAGATGTGCTGGCGGCGGCGGACTTCGCCGGATCGACGGCGGCGATGACCGACTATGTCGAGGCGCGCCGGCCCAGACAGGTGGTGATGATCACCGAATGTTCGATGGCCTCGAACGTGGCCGGCGACGTGCCGGGCGTGCAGTTCATCGGCCCGTGCAACCTGTGCCCGCACATGAAGCGGATCACGCTGCAGAACATCCACGACTGCCTGCTGAACATGCAGTTCGAGGTCACGGTGCCGGCCGACATGATCGAGCGTGGACGCCTGGCGGTGCAGCGAATGATCGACCTGCCGCCGCCCGCCATTCCCGCGCGCTACGACCTGGTCAAGGCGCGCCACCACGTCGATGTGGAGCTGATCTGAGCGTGACGCGGCGATCGGTCCCGGCGACGGGGCGGATCCTTGCGCCCATCTGGACGCCATGAGCAACACAGACACGACAGATCAGACGCCTGACCGTACTCTTGGCCGCACGCCGGGACCGTGGGACGCCAGGCCTGAAACGACACGGGCGCGTGAGACTGCGCCGGCGCCCGCAGCCGAAGCGCCGATCGATAAGGACCAGAGCCTGGTCTGGGCGATACTGTCCACGGCGCTGATGGGCGGCTTCCTGTGGTGGATCACGGGCAGCGCCATCGTGGCGGGCGCGGTGCTGATCGGCCTGTTCGTCCATGAGGCGGGCCACGCCCTGGCGATGAACAAGCTCGGCATGGGGCCGGCCCGCATCTACATCATCCCGTTCCTCGGCGGCCTGGCCAAGGCGCGGCGTGAGCCGAAGAGCGAGTGGGACGGGGTTCTGGTGTCGTTGGCCGGACCGGCGTTCGGCCTGCTGGCGATGATTCCCTTCGTCGGGGTCTGGATGGTTCTGGGGCAGGGCGAATGGCTGATGGGCGCCTTCTTCATCGCCATGCTCAATCTGGTGAACCTCGTGCCGGCGCCGCCTCTGGATGGATCCAAGGCTCTAGGGCCGATCCTAACGCGTGTGCATCCGCGTCTGGAGCAGATCGTGCTGCTGGTCATCGGTGTCGCGGTGGTCTGGTGGGGGCTGACGACCGGGCGGTTCATCCTGGCCGCCTTCCTGGCCCTGTCGGTGTTTAGTCATCTGAAGCGCGGCGTCTGGCGTGCGGCCTGGGGCACGCTGAGCTGGTCCGAGGCGGGCAAGAGCCTGGCCCTCTATCTGCTGACCCTGGCGGTGTGCGCGGCGGCGGCCGTCGGCGCCCTAATGCCGATGACCGCGGGCGATCCGTCCGGCGCAGTGCAGTTGGGCCTCAACTACCTGGGCTTTGGACGATGAACCGAACGCGGCATGACGGACCTCTGATCGTCGGGGCGGGCCTGGCGGGGCTGTCGGCCGCGCTGGAGGCGGCGAAGGCTGGGGCCAAGGTTCTGGTCGTGACGCCCGAGCCTTTGCTGAACGCCTGTTCGTCCGCCTGGGCGCAGGGCGGGATGGCGGCGGCGCTGACAGGACAGGACTCGGCCGCATTGCACGCCAGGGATACCGAGGCGGCGGGCGCAGGTCTGGTCGAGCCGGTCGCGGCGCGCGCCCTGACCGACGCCGGGCGCGAGACGGTCGAGTGGCTGGCGGCCCTGGGCGCGCCGTTCGACCGGAATGCGGACGGCGGCTTCGTCGTCAGCCTGGAGGCGGCCCATTCCGTTCCCCGCGTGGCCCGGGTCGGCGGCGACGGGGCGGGCCGGGCCATCCTGTCGGCCGTCGTTGCGGCGGTGCGGGCCGAAAAGTTGATCGAGGTCTGGGACGACGCGCGGCTGAAGGCCCTGTCGCAGGACGCCCACGGCCGAGTGGTCGGGGCGGTGGTCGTGCGCGGCGACCGCCTGGTCGAGATCACGGCGACGGCGGTGGTGCTGGCCACGGGCGGGGCGGGCGGTCTGTTCGCAGCGACCACGACCCCGGCGGCGTTGAAGGGCGAGGGGATGGCCCTGGCCGCGCGCGCCGGCGCGGAAATCCTCGATCCCGAGTTCGTGCAGTTTCACCCCACGGCTATCGACGTTGGACTGGACCCCGCGCCGCTGGCGACCGAGGCTTTGCGGGGTGAGGGCGCGCGACTGATCGATGGTCAGGGGCGCTTTCTATTGGGCGAGGCGGACGACGCCGATCTGAAACCGCGCGACGTGGTGGCGCGCGCAGTTCATGCGGCGTGCGCCGACGGGCGAGGAGCCTTTCTGGATGCACGCACGGCGATCGGGGACGAGTTTCCTCATGCGTTTCCCGCCGTCTTCGGTGCCTGTATGCGCGCCGGTCTGGACCCGCGCGTCAGCCCGATCCCGGTGATGGCGGCATGCCACTATCACATGGGCGGGATCGCCGCCGATGCCGACGGCCGCACGACGGTCGCGGGCCTTTATGCGGTCGGAGAGTGCGCGGTGACCGGCGTCCACGGCGCCAACCGGCTTGCGTCCAACTCCCTGCTGGAAGCGGCGGCCTTCGGTCGACGCGCGGGCCGGTCGGCGGCCCAGGAAGTCGGCGGCGGCCGCCCCTTGGCGGCTGACATCTCGCCCGACCTGCCGGATGCGGCGATGGCCGAACTGCGGACCGCCATGACGGCTCATGCGGGTGTCGTGCGTGCTGCGCAGGGACTGCAGACCCTGATCGCCCTTATCGACCGGCTGGAGAGCCGGCACGGGCCGGCGGCCGTCCTGTTGGCGGCGAGGCTGATCGCCAAGGCGGCTTTGGACCGGCGCGAGAGCCGGGGCGGGCACTACCGGTCGGACTATCCGCAGACGGATGGGGCGGCGGTGCATACGCGAGTGCGGATTCCCCACCCGGCGGCGCTGGAGGCGGCGGAATGAGACGACTTCCAGAAGTTCTGATCGAGCCTGTCGTGCGGCTGGCGCTGACCGAGGATCTGGGTCGAGCCGGCGATGTGACCGCCATGGCCTGCATCCCAGAGGGTGCGCGGATGAAGGCGGCCTTTGCAGCCAGGAAGCCCGGTGTTCTGGCGGGCATCGACTGCGTGCGTCTGGCCGTTCTGGCCATGGACCCCAGGGCATCGGTCGATTTGAGATTGAGAGACGGCGACGCCTTTGACGCGGGCGCCGTGCTGGCTGTTGTCGAGGCCGACGCGCGCGCCTTCCTCTCGGCCGAGCGAACGGCGCTCAATCTGGTCGGACGGCTCAGCGGCGTGGCGACCTTGACGCGCACCTATGTCGAGGCCGTCGCCGGGACGAATGCGCGGATCGCGGACACGAGGAAGACCACGCCGGGGCTGCGCGCGCTGGAGAAGCACGCCGTGGCCTGCGGCGGCGGGATTAATCATCGCTTCGGTCTGGATGACGCCATCCTGATCAAGGACAATCACGTCGCCGTCTGCGGCGGGGTCGCCGAGGCGGTGCGCCGGGCCAGGGCCTTTGCGCCGCATCTGATGAAGGTGGAGGTCGAGGTCGATGGGCTGGATCAGCTGGACGCCGTATTGGCCCTGATCGAAGAGGGCGCGGCGCCCGATGTCATCATGCTGGACAACTTCAGCCTCGACGACCTGCGCGCCGCCGTTGCGCGCGTCGCAGGGCGGATCGTGCTGGAGGCTTCGGGCGGGGTCGATCTGACAGCGGTGCGCGGCATCGCCGAAACGGGCGTGGACGTCATCTCGGTGGGCGCCCTGACCCATTCGGCGCCGGTTCTCGATATTGGCCTGGACGCGCTCTGACCGCTTGCAGGCCTCCGCCGATCAAGCGGGGCTGGAGGCCGTCTCGGCGACGTCGGTCTTGGCCGGCGTGTCGTTCGCCCGTGCGGGGCGGGAAGCCGGCTGGGACGCGGCGGCGCGTGTGGCGGCAGGCGAAGACGTCGTCGACTGGGCCGCCGGCGCGGGCAGGGCGCGACCTTCCTGCGCGAGCACCATCGAATAGGCGACCGCCTGTCCGGCCTGACGCGCGGTCTCGACCGGGTTCAGGCCGGCCTGGATCAGGCGCGGCTGGTCCGCCGGCGCCGCGCGACGGGCGGCATAGGTGAAGGTGCCGCCGCTGCTCGAACGGCCGCCGAAGCGATAGAACAGATGGCTGCCGACCTGGCTGACCTGCACCAGCGACGAACGCCAGCCCGGCGTCACGGCGGTGGTGTGGAAATGGGTCGCATTGCCGACGCGCGAGAAGACCGACCCCGACATGGCGTTCGAGGCCACGGTCCTGGCGCGGTTCCAGGCGGCCTGATTGACCCGGCCGCGCATCGCGCCGGAGCAGGTGAAGGAGAACTGGCAACCGGTGCTGCGCGCCGCGCCCTGGAAGACGACGCCGCAGACGGTCTTGGGGAAGGCGGGGTGGCGCACGCGGTTCAGGACCACCTGAGCCACGGCCTTCATGCCGTCGGCGCCTTCGCCACGGGCTTCGTAATAGACGGCCTGGGTCAGGCAATCGAGATCGCGGCTGGCGTCCAGGGCGTTGGCCACGCGGAAGGCGGGCGCGGCGGTCGGTGCGGTCAGGCTGGCGCGGCGAAGATTGGGATCGCCCGGCGCGCGGAGTTGTTCGAGACGAGCGGCCAGCAGTTCGGCCTGTCGATCGCGCTGGGCCGAGCCCGCGCTGGTGTAGGGATCATGACGGCGCGCGATGGTCAGGGCGCTGGCGTCGAGGCCGCCGGCGGCGGCGGCAAGGGCTTCTTCCGTGAAACCGGCGGCGGTGGCGCCCTGAATCCGTTCGGCCTGGGCGCGCAGCGTCGTCGCGCGCGCCGTCGTGCCGCCCAGATAGGCGCATCCGATCGCCAGTCCCAACAGACCGCCAAAGGCTGCAGCCGCCGTCATGGGCTTGATCTTGGCCACACGATCGGCGCGCAAAATGGCGCGCGTCTGCGAGGAATGCGACAACGAGGTAGTCCTGTTCAGCAGGGCGAGAAACGCGGCCCCCGGGGTAGTCTTGCCGGCAAGGCGACCCATTGCGGTCGCGGTCCAGCCTGCAAATTCCGGCGCTCGGCTCACTGGCCCGGGCGTCGAGGACGGGCCTTTAGCCAGCCTTTTATGGCCTCAATGTGTTCGATTCGCAATCCTATGGTTAACGCGTCGATTTCGGTGGGCATTTTTTAGTCTCGGCGCCCTGTGTGGCTGCAAACCGGCAAGGTCGGATAAATCTATCGCTTGAATACTGTATCCGACTACAGTGAGACTTGTTATCTGTAGATATGTTGCAGCGCGACAGACTAAAACGTACATATCAAATCTGTTTAGAAATGTGGCCTGGAGTGTCCACGCAACTAGAACCCAAGCCAGGAACCGCTGTGCGGCGTTTGCGTTGAAGCGTGGCCTTTGGAGAGAAGCCCATGACAAAAATCATAACCCTGACCGCAGCCGCTGCGGCGGCGCTCGCCCTGTCCGCCTGCGGCACCACCATCGAGCAGAAGGCCGCCAGCGGCGCCATCGCCGGCGCGGTCGTCGGCGGGCCGGTCGGGGCCGCCGTTGGCGGCGCGGCCGGAACGGCTGTCGGTCAGGCGCAAAAGCCGAACTAAGACCGCCTTGATCGACGCACGCTCTTATCGCCGCGCTTGCGATACGGGCCGCGTCGCTTATCTGATTGAGGTGTTGCGGCCGCGCCGCCGCGACGCTTCAAATGACGCATCAGGCCGATTTGCGGGCTGCGAACCTTGATTTTCGCGCGCTTATCGGCTTTGTGCGCCCCGCTTCGGGCCGTGCGTGGCGCAGCCTGACCCCCGACGACCGCCCTGGTCGCTCACAAGGAACCCTGACGCTTTCGCATGAAAGATCTGAAGACCGGATTCTCCGACCGCATTACCGCCCAGCAAGAGGCCAAGAAGGCCCTGCTCGCCAAATTCAAGCCCAAGGCCGCCGCGCCCGATCCCGAGTTCGAGCTGCTGGCCGAAAAGCGCGCCGCCGAAAAGGAAGCCCTGCGTCAACAGCACGAACTGGCCAAGGCCGAGCTGCGTCGCGAGAAGGCTGAAAAGGAAGCCGCGCGTCTGGCCGCCGAACTCGCCGCCCAGGAAGAGATCGACGCCGAGAAGCGCGCCGACCGCAAGGCGCGCAAGCAACTGACCAAGGAAGAGCAGAAGGCCAAGCGCGACGCACGCTACGCCGCCCGCAAGGCCCGCCGCTAAATCCAGCTGCAGCTCCAGACAGATCGACGCGTCGCATCGCTGCGGCGCGTTTTTCTTTGGCTGTCAGATCGCCGGAGCAGCGCTTAGGCGTTCCAGCAGGGCGCGCAACTGGTCCGACGAATAGGGTTTTCTCAGCAGCGGCCAGACCGTGTCGGCCAGCACCGCATCCACGTCTTCGCCGACGTAGCCCGAGGTCAGGGCGATCCGCAGATCCGGCCAGCGCGCCGCCGCCTCGCGCGCCAGTTCGATCCCGCTCATGCCGCCGGGCATCACCACGTCGGTCAGCATCAGATCGAAGTCGTCGGCCTGAAGGAACTTCAACGCATCGTCGCCCGTCTCGGCCCAGTCGACCTCCAGCCCGAAGCCTTCCAGGATTTCCAGCGCGATGGCGGCCACGCCCGCGTCGTCCTCGACCAGCAACATGCGCCCGCCCTGGACCAAGGGGGCCCCATCGGCGGCCAACATGTTCGACGTCATCGCGGCGGCCTCCGCCGACAGCGGCGGCAGGAAGATGCAGATCTTGGCCCCACGGCCCGGCTCGGAGATGATCTGGACGCCGCCGCCCGACTGCCGCGCGAACCCATAGACCTGGCTCAGCCCCAAGCCCGTCCCCTTGCCGACGCCCTTGGTGGTGAAGAAGGGTTCGAACACCCGGTCGCGGATGTCCGGCGACATGCCTTCGCCGTTGTCGGCGACGCTGACGCAGACGTAGTCGCCGGCCGACAGTTCGGCGATCTGTCCGGCCTCGACGGTGCAGGCCCGCGTCTGCACGGTGATGCGGGCCTGGCGACCCTTGGCCCCGGTCACATCGCCCAGGGCGTCGCGCGCATTGACGATCAGGTTCAGCAGCGCGGCTTCGAACTGGGCCGGATCGACATTGGCGGGCGCGCCGCCGCGCTTCAGCTTGACCTTGAAGTCCACCGCCTCGCCGACGGCCCGACGCAGCAGCGGTTCGCTCTCGCGGATGAGGGCGTTGAGATCGATCGGCTCGGGCCGCAGCGCCTGACGACGCGAGAAGGCCAGCAACTGGTGCGTCAGGCTCTCGCCCCGTCGCGCCGCCGCCAGCGCCGCCTCGCCCAGCTTCTTGCGCTTGGCCGCATCCTCGCTGCGCAAGATGATGTCCAAGGCGCCGATCACCACGGTCAGCAGGTTGTTGAAGTCGTGCGCGACCCCGCCGGTCAGCCGCCCGACGGCCTCCATCCGCTGGGCGTGGACCAGTTGCGCCTCGGCCTGGGCCTTTTCGATCAGGGCCTCGTCGACCCGTTCTTCCAGCAGTTCATTGATGCGTTTGAGGTCGTCTTCGGCCCGCTTGGCGTCGGTCACATCCAGACAGGCGCCCACATAACCCTGGAAAAGGCCCGAGGCGTCGAAGCGCGGCACGCCTTCGGTCCGCAGCCAGCGCGGGCCGAGGGTCGGATGATTGATCCGCGTCAGCGCCTCGAACCGATCCCGGGCCTCGAAGGCGCGCATGAAGGCGGCGGCGAAGACCCCTTCATCGTCCGGGTGGATCAGGCGTCGCCAGCTGTCGGGCAGGTGCGCATCGGCCTCCACGCCGAAGAAGGTGCGATAGCGCCTGTTGGCGAACACCATCTGAGCGGCGTCGTCACTCATCCAGATCAGGGCGGGCGCGCTGTCGGCGACGGTGCGGAAGCGGTTCTCGGATTCCTCCAGTCGCGCCTGGGCCGTGCGCATGTCCGTCACGTCGAACGCCACGCCCACGAAGCCGACAACCTCCTGACCCGCCAGACGGGGGCGGGAGAAGGATTTCAGCCAGCGCCATTCGCCATCGTGACGGCGATAGCGCGCCTCCATCGAAAAGGGCTCGCGCGTCGCTTCTCCATTCACGGACTCCGCCAGAATGCGCGCCTGATCCTCAGGATGCAGCACGTCGCGCCAATCCAGGTTGAGAACGGTCTGATAGTCCGAGCCATGGAAATCGACATAGGCGCGGTTGACGAAGGCGCGCGTCCGATCCTGTTTCGTGACCCAGATCAGAACCGGGGCGGTGTCGGCGATGGCGCGGAAGCGCTGCTCGCTCTCACGGGTCTCGTTTTCCGCGCGGGCGCGCTCGACCTCGGCCCAGGTGCGCGCGGCGACCTCCTCGACAAGGCTGACCTCAGCCTCGGTCCAGTCGCGCGGGGTCGCGGAGTGGACATAGAGGAACGCGCGCAAGCGACCGGTGCGGATCAGCGGCGCGCGCACCAGGGCGCGGGTCTGGATGGCGTCGAAGGCGTCGGCGACCGCCGCCGTGCGAGGATCCTCGCGCACATCTGAAATCTGAATGGTGCGGCCTGCGTTCAGGTCCGCGATCAGACCCTCGCCAAAGGCGTTCAGGCTGAACTGACCCTGAGCGCTTTCGACGCCGGCGGTCCAGTCGCGGCTCATGGACACGACGCCTGCCGCCTGATCCACCTCGCCATAGCCCACCCGGTCGACATCCAGCAGGGCGCCGAGCGTGCTCTCCACATCGGCCATGATGTCTTCGGGATCGGTTAGATCACGCAGCCGGTCGCTGAGATCCAGCAGAAAGGCCTGACGTCGCGCGGCGCGCGCTGCGGCATCCAGCGCCTCACGGGTTTCGGTCACGTCGAAGGAAATGCCGGCATAGCCGACGAAGGCGCCTTGCCCATCGAAGCGCGGACGCACGGCGGCCCGCATCCAGCGCCAGACGCCGTCCTGTCCTTGAACGCGCGCCTCCATCTGGAAGGGTTTGCGATCAGCCGCGCCGGCCTTCTCGGCCGCCTTTACGGTTTCCAGATCGTCGGGGTGCACGGCTGTCTTCCAGCCGCCTTCGCGCAACGCCTCGATGTCCAGCCCATGCAAGGCGAAGACGGCGGCGTTGACGAACTCGAACTCGCCCTTGGCGTCCAGCAGCCAGATCGGCGAGGGGGCGGTATCGGCCAGCTCGCGGAACCGGGTCTCGCTTTCGCCCAGCCGCGACAGGGCCTTGCGCAGCGATGCACCCACCAACGCGAAGAACAGGCCGACCAGAACGAAGTTCCAGGTCGCCGCACCGCCGATGGCGTCAAGCACGCCATCGCGACCGGTCGCCGTCAGGGCGACGATCGCCCAGCCGCCGCCGGTGCAGACCAAAAGCGCCGCCATGGCGCCGGTCCAGCCGGCCGCCAGAGCCGCCAATGTCACCGCCGGCAACAGGATGGTGAAGCCGGTCACCTCGCCATACAGCGGCGACGCCGCCGCCCGGATCGCCAGCCCGGCGAGCGCGATGCCGATCCCGATCAAAAGACGACGCGACGCAGAGGTCGCGGGCAAGCGCGCCAGGCCGACCAGCCAGCGATCCATGCCTGCGATCCGCCCTTTCGATCCGCCTGCGCTCATATCGTCGGTTCGCCCCACCAGCGACGCGTTTGCGCCGCTGGAACATAGCTTTACACCTTGCGTTTGGGGCGACCACCCCTGACGCGCAAAGGGGTGCGATAACGGCGGTCGTCGTGGCGCCGGAAAATGGCCTATAAGTCGGACTAAACGCGCGATCTCAGCGAAAGGCCGTTGCGCCGATCGCGGCTGTTGGACCCTGAATGACCCGGTTGCCCTGGAAGACGATGTGGAAGGCGCTGCGGCGTTCGGCGGCGGCCTTGCCCGCGGCCGGCGCGGTGCTGGGCGTCGCCATGGCGGCAGGGTCTAGCGTGCGTGCCGATATGGACCGGACCGCTGAGGCGGTCTCGCGCATCACCGGCGGCGATCTCGGCGTGGGCGGGTTGGCGGCGATCAAGGGGCGTCTGACCCCGTCGCAGCTGGCCGTCGCCATGCGGCATGATCCCAACCTTCTGCAGCCGGCCCTCTACGGGCTGACGCCGGGTTGGGAGAGCCTGACGCTGGCCGGAAAGCCGGGTCTGGAATTGGGTAAGAGCGGCCTTGAGGCCCAACGTCTGAACGCGGCCATGGCGCCCGCGTCAGGCGCGCTGCGTCCCGCCTTGCCGTTCGTGTTCAAGGGTAGCGCCGAGGATCGCAGGCGGGCTTTGCGCTGCCTGACCCAGGCCGTTTATTACGAGGCGGCGCTGGAGCCGGACAATGGCCAGGCGGGCGTGGCTCAGGTGGTCCTGAACCGCGTGCGCGATCCGAACTACGCCAACACCGTCTGCGGCGTGGTGTTCGAGGGCGCCGAACGCGTCACCGGCTGTCAGTTCAGCTTCACCTGCGACGGCTCGCTGGGCCAGGCGCCGGTCGGCTGGGCGTGGGACCGGGCGCGCAAGGTCGCAGAGCGGGCGCTGAACGGCGCCGTGGCTCAGGACGTCGGCACCGCCACCCACTATCACGCCGACTATGTGCATCCCTGGTGGGCGCCGACGGTGGCCAAGGTGACGCAGATCGGCGCGCACATCTTCTATCGTTGGAAGGGCGTCTATGGCGAAACGGCCGCCTTCCGCAAAACCTATAATGGGCGCGAGCCGGCGATCGACGAGGCGCGCTTCTCGCGTCCGCGCATGACGATCGCGGCCGGCTCTGCAACCGGCGGCGCCGATCCCGATGCGCCGGTCAAGGACGCGCCGTTGAAGACGGTCGAGATCGATGGTCAGCAGCGGGTCGTCGGCGTGGTCAGTCTGGGCGGTCGTCGCCTGCCGACGCGTGACGAAGTCGCCGCCATCAACGCGCGTCTGAACGCCCTGGAGCGGCCCGCAGCCGCCACAAAACCGGCCGCTCCGGCCCCGGCGGGCGTCACGACAATGGATGTGGAGGAAGTCGGTCGCCCCGCGAACTGACATCCAGCATTGCAACGCTTCGTCACTCCGAGCATTGATGTCGATGGCCGGGCCTGACCGGCCCAGCGAGGACGCCTGCTTGACCCACCCCGAAGTCGATTGTCCGAGGTGGGACGAAGCCGACCGTCTGAAGGCCCTGACGAGCTACGGCGTGCTGGACACGACGCCTGAAGGGTCGTTCGATGATCTGGCGTCGCTCGCCGCGCGCATCTGCGAAGCGCCGATGGCCGCCGTCAGTCTAGTCGACTCCCAGCGTCAGTGGTTCAAGTCCGAGGTCGGTCTGGGCGTGCGCGAAACGCCGCGCCCGCTGTCGTTCTGCGCCCACGCCATGCTGGGCGACGACGTCATGGTCATCCCCGACGCGATCCAGGATGACCGCTTCATCGACAATGACCTGGTGACGGGCCCGCCGCACATCCGTTTCTATGCCGGCTATCCGCTGAGGACGCCCGACGGCGTGCCGCTGGGCGCCCTATGCGTTTTGGATGACACGCCGCGCCCGCAAGGTCTGACCGAGCTTCAGTTGATGGCGCTCAAGACCCTGGCGCAACAGGTGATGACGCAACTGGAGCTGCGTCGCGCCTTGTTGGACCGTGACCTCAGCGACCGCACCGCGCGGCTGGCGATGGAGGCCTCGGCCTATGTCGGGGCCTGGGACTGGGACATTCCTGAGAACCGCGTGATCGCCGACGAACGCTTTGCGCGGATGTATGGCGTGAATCCCGAAGCGGCGCGCGAGGGCGCGGCCATCGAGGTTTTCACAAGCAACGTTCACCCCGACGACGCCCAGCGCGTCGCCGACGAGATCGACCGGGCCCTGACGGGCGACGGCGCCTTCGTCAGCGAATATCGTCTGGGCCAGGGCGATGACGTGCGTTGGGTTCTGGCGCGCGGGCAGGTTTATTTCGACGCGGAGGGTAAGCCGATCCGCTTCCCCGGCGTCGCGGTGGACATCACTGAGCGCAAGACCATCGAGACGGATTTGGCCGAAACCGCTCGTGCTCTCAGTGAAAGCGAGACCCGGTTTCGGGTTTTGGCCGACGCCATGCCGCAGATGGTATGGTCCACCCAGCCCGACGGTTTCCACGATTACTACAACGCGCGTTGGTATGAGTTCACCGGCGTGCCGGTCGGCTCCACGGACGGCGAAGGTTGGAACGATATGTTCCACAAGGACGATCAGGAGCGGGCTTGGACAGCCTGGCGTCACTCGCTTGAGACGGGCGAGCCCTACGAAATCGAATACCGCCTGAAGCATAATAGCGGCGTCTATCGCTGGACGCTGGGACGTGCGGTGGCGATCCGTGACGAAGACGGGCAGATCACGCGGTGGTTCGGCACCTGCACCGACATCGATGAACTGAAGCGGCTGGAGCAGGGCCGCGAGCTGGTCAGCCAGGAGCTGAGCCACCGGATCAAGAACATCTTCGCCGTGGTCACAGCCCTGGTCGCCTTGTCGGCGCGCCAGTATCCGGAGGCCAAGGCGTTTGCCGCCTCGCTGCACACACGCATCGCCGCTCTGGCCCGGGCGCATGAGTTCGTGCGACCGCACACCGAAACGTCCAAGACCACGATCGGTGCGACGACGCTGCATTCCTTCCTGTCCGACCTGTTCAAGGCCTATACGGACGAGACGGGCGGCGCGCGCGTCGTCATCCGGGGCGAGGACGCCGTCTTCGACGACCAGGCGGCGACTTCCGTGGCTCTGCTGTTCCATGAGCTGGCGACCAACGCCGCCAAATACGGCGCCCTGTCCGAGCGCGGAGGCGTCGTGACGCTCGACACGGAACGACAGGAGGATCGCTTCGTCCTGACCTGGTCGGAAACGGGCGGTCCGGTCATCCAGGGCATGCCGCAGCGCACCGGCTTCGGCTCCTCGCTGGCCAGTCTGTCGGTCGAGGGACAGCTGGGCGGTCGGTTGTCGCGCGCATGGCGACCAGAGGGTCTTCAGGTCATCGTGGATCTGCCGGCGACGGCCTTGTCCAGGCGACGCGCGGCAGGCGGGTATTCAAATTAGTCCTCTATTGAAACCTATCCCTCACACTGACGTTACGTACGTTCCCGAACCCCCGATCGAGCCATGACTGCGCGTATCCTCATCATCGAAGACGAAGCTCTCGTTGCGATGGAGCTCAGGTTCGTCCTGGAGGATCTCGGTCACGAGGTTCTGGGCGTCGCCGCGACCGCACAGGCCGCGCGCGATCTGGTGCGCGAGAACGACGTCGATCTGGCCCTGGTCGACATCCACCTTTCCGATGGTCCGACAGGGATCAATCTGGGTCGGGAACTGGGCCAGGACATGGGCGTCTCCGTCCTGTTCATGACGGCCAATCCCGGCATGGTGCGCGAGGGCGTCGCCGGCACCATCGGCGTGCTGTCCAAGCCGACGGACGAGCATGCCGTCCAGACCGCCGTGGACTATGCCCTGCGTCGGCGTCAGGGCCAACCGGTCGATTACGCGCCTCCGGGTCTTCAACTCTTCGGCTAACCGCCGCCGGGGCGGTTGCGGTCGCAGCGATGCGGCATATGTCGAGGGCTCCCCCAGAGGAGACCTCCCCATGACGACCCTTTCCAAACGCAAGCTCGGCTCCAGCGGCCTGGACATCGCCCCCCTGGTGTTCGGCGGCAACGTCTTCGGATGGACGGCGGACGAGGCGACGTCATTCGCCCTGCTGGACGCCTTTGTCGAGGCCGGCTTTGACGCCATCGATACCGCCGACGCCTATTCGCGCTGGGTTCCGGGCCACTCCGGCGGGGAAAGCGAGACGATCATCGGCAAGTGGCTGAAGGCGCGCGGCCGGCGCGACGACGTGAAGATCCTGACCAAGGTCGGATCGGACATGGGGCAGGGCCACAACGACCTGTCGCCCGGCTGGATCGAGACGGCGGTCGAGGCGTCGCTGCGCCGGCTCCAGACCGACTATATCGACCTGTATCAGACCCACTGGCCCGATCCGAAGACGCCGCAGGAGGAGACGCTGCGCGCGCTGGACAAGCTGGTGCAGGCCGGCAAGGTGCGCGCCATCGGCACGTCCAACCATTCGGCCGAGCAGGTGTCCGAGGCTTTGGACATCTCGCAGCGCGAGAGTTTGGCCGCCTATGCGACGATTCAGCCGCACTACAACCTCTACAGCCGCGATACGTTCGAGGGCGGGTTGCAGGATCTGGCCGTCCAGAAGGGCCTGGGCGTCATCACCTACTTCAGCCTGGAGAGCGGCTTCCTGACCGGCAAATACAAGACCGTCGATCAGATCGCCGGGACCAAGCGCGAGGGCATGCTGAAGGACAAGTTCGACGAGCGCGGCGTGCGCATCCTGGCGGTTCTCGACGCGGTGGCTCAGAAGAACGAGGCCACGCCCGCCCAGGTCGCCTTGGCCTGGCTGCTGGCCCAGCCGGGCGTCACGGCCCCGATCGTCAGCGCCACCTCGACCGAACAACTGGCTGACACGCTCAAGGCGGCGACGCTTAGGCTGTCAGATGAGGATCTGGCGGAACTGACGGAGGCCTCGGCCTACTGATCGCGCAGGATCGGGGTCACCAGACCCCGATCTTCTCCGCCTCGGCGTGGCTGATGGGGTGGTGAGCCTTGGCGTGGTCCTCTTCGGCGAGGAAGCGGCTGACTTCCAGGGCGGCCATACAGCCCATGCCGGCGGCGGTCACCGCCTGGCGATAGACGTCGTCCGTCACGTCGCCGGCGGCCCAGACGCCTTCGATCTCGGTCGAGGCGGTGCCGGGCTTGACCCTCAGATAGCCGCCGGCGTTGGTCTCGAGCTGGCCCTTGAACAGTTCCGACGACGGGGCGTGACCTATGGCGATGAAGACGCCGTCGGCGGGGATTTCCCGGGTCGAGCCGTCCTGGACGTTCTTGAGCCGAACGCCGGTGACGTTCTTGGCCATGCCGTCCACAACGCCGACGATCTCCTCGATCGCCGAGTTCCAGATCACCTCGACCTTGGGGTGGGCGAACAGCCGGTCCTGCAGGATCTTCTCGGCGCGAAACTCGTCGCGGCGGTGAACGACCGTGACCTTGGAGGCGAAGTTGGTCAGGAACAGCGCCTCTTCGACGGCGGTGTTGCCGCCGCCCACGACCACGACTTCCTTGCCGCGATAGAAGAAGCCGTCGCAGGTCGCGCAGGCCGAGACGCCAAAGCCCTGATAGGCGGCCTCGCTCTCAAGCCCCAGCCATTTGGCCTGGGCGCCCGTGGAGATGATGACGGTCTCGGCCAGCATCTCCTCGCCGCTGTCCAGCGTCAGGCGGAACGGCCGTTGCGACAGGTCGGCGGAGACGACGATGTCGTGGATGACCTCGGTTCCGACATGCAGGGCCTGGGCCTGCATCTGCTCCATCAGCCACGGGCCCTGGATGGTGTCGGCGAAGCCGGGATAGTTCTCGACGTCGGTGGTGATGGTCAGCTGGCCGCCCGGCTGGATGCCAGCGATGACGACGGGGTTCAGCGAGGCGCGGGCGGCGTAGATGGCGGCGGTCCAGCCGGCGGGACCGGAACCGATGATGGCGACGCGAACGGTACGAGCTTGGGTCATGGCCCCTATTTAGGCGGTGATTCCCGTTTGCGCGATGCTAGTCTCGCCCGACATGAAGGGGAGATGGGGATGACGAACAAGAACGCGGCCTTCTTGCCGATTGGGATCGGTCTGGGCCTGTCAATCGGCGTGGCGCTGGGCGTGGCGTTGGACAACGTTGGCCTGGGTCTCGCTCTGGGCACGGCCATCGGATCAGGGTTCGGCGTGGCTCTGATGGGGGCGGCGAACATGAAGGCCAAAAAGGGCGGCGGATCGGACGGCGGCGCCATCATGCCGTCATCGGATACGTCCCAGCCCAGCGACTCTGACTGCAGCGCGGACAGCGGCTGTGACGGCGGCGGCGGGGGTGGCGGCGACTGAAAAGGCCGTTTCAGAATCTTTTTGTGCACTTTTGTGCAGATTTTTGCGAACCGTTCTTAGAAGGCCTGCTGTTGACGGTCGTCACCTTAGGGCGTGACGGCGTCAGGAACGGACGTGGGTCTCGCTATCGCGTCTGCATCGCTTCCAGAACGGCGCGCGCGGCGCGGTCGGTCTCGGCCAGCGGCTCGTAGGTCCAGCCGTCCAGCGCGCCGTCGAACGGACGGGTGGCGCCGCGCGATTGCAGGTCGTCGTGCAGGTGGGCGAACTTGTCGCCGGCCTTCAGCGGGATCATCGGCAGGACATGGACCGGCTTGCCGGTGGAGGCGGCCTCGGCCGCCATGTTGGCGCTGTCCTCGGTGACCAGGATGTGATCGGCGAAATGCAGGAAGCCGAACAGGGGATTTTCGCCTGTCCCATCCCAAATCCAGCCCGGCAGGTCCGAAAGGCGCGCCGTCATGACGGCCTTGGCGGCATCGGGCGTCCGGCGTGAGAAGGTCAGCATCAGTGCGCCGCCGGATGCTCGTACGGCGTCGGCGATCTGGTCGGCCAGTTCAGCCGCATGGGCGGGGGGCAGGTCGAAGGCCTTGGACTTGCCGCCGATCAGCACCGCGATGCGCGGATGGGGCAGTGGGGCGATCCGGTCGGCGAAGGCGGGTGCGGCCTGGGCGATCCGCTGCGGCGTGATGCGGTGGGGCGAGCCGGTGATCTCGAAGACATTGTCGCCCGACAGACCGTCATGGGCGGGGGCGACGATCAGGTCGTAGCGGTCGTTGGCCCAGCGGGGATCCTGGGTCTGAACGATAAAGGTCTTGCCGCCGCTCCAGGCCTTGATGCGGGTCGACAGCGGCAGGGTCGCGCGACCCGTGGCGATCCACAGATCGGGCCAGGGGCCGGTCAGCGGCGCGGACGCCAGCATCGCCGGGGTCTTCAACGCCGACGGGAGGCGGTCGAAGATCGGCCGCCAGCGGATATGTTTGATCGTGATTTCGGCCGGGGTCAGGCGCTGAACGGCCTCGGCGAGACCCAGGGCCTGATTCTCGATGCCGGCGCGGCCGTCGGAGACGACCCAGATGGCCAAGGGATCGGGAGAGAGGGGGCGCGCGGACGCCGCCCCCGCCACTGTTACTTCCACTCGACCTTGAGGATCTCGTACGCCTTCACGCCGCCGGGGGTGTTGACCTCCACGACGTCGCCGACCTCCTTGGAAATCATGGCGCGCGCGATCGGCGAAGCGATCGAGATCTTGCCCTTCTTCACATCGGCTTCGTGTTCGCCGACGATCTGATAGGTGGCCTCTTCCTCGGTGTCTTCGTCCACCACGGTGACCGTGGCGCCGAACTTGACCTGGCTGCCCGACAGTTTGGACACGTCGATGACCTGGGCGCGGCTGATCTTGTCCTCGATCTCGGCGATCTGGCCTTCGATCCAGCCCTGACGCTCCTTGGCGGCATGGTATTCGGCGTTTTCGGACAGGTCGCCGTGCTCACGCGCCTCAGAAATGGCGGCGATCACGCTCGGCCTTTCGACCGACTTCAATTGCTTCAGTTGATCGTCGAGGACGCGGTAGCCCTCGGCCGTCATCGGCACTTTTTCCATTGTGTCGTGATTTTTCTGGTTCGCCCGGAGACTGGAAAGACGCGAGATAAGCACACAAAAGGCCGCGGGGCGGGCGCGGCCGGGCATCAAGACTAGGGTTTCTCGCTCAGCAATTCAAGAGCGTAACGCCCGCCCCGGTTGACCCCTCAGGCGCGGGCCGGCGGTTCGGGCTTGTGGTCGCGCCGGAGGACGCCCTTGATGAGGCTGTAGGCCAGCCAACCCACGGCGGCGAGGCCGGCGAGCATGAAGATGCCGGAAATCAAGGCGGCTCCTGCCGCCATGAAGGCGAGGACGAAGGCGACGGCCGCAGCCAGTCCGGCCACGATCTGAATGGTTTGAAGGCGCATGAGACCTTAACGCCCTCGACCACGGCGGGTTGCGCCGTCGCGATCACGATCCGATCACGCGTAGCTGTAGGGACCGCCGCGTTCGAGCGCGCGCTGATAGGCGGGCCGTGCATGGATGCGGTTCAGGAAGGCCTTCAAACGGGGCTTGGTCTCGGCATCGAAGGCGCGGTCGGCGCCCGCCTCGACCGGAAAGCTCATCATGATGTCGGCGGCGGTGAACTGATCGCCCGCGAACCATTCCGAGCGGCCCAGTTCGTCTTCCCAAAAGCCGACATGGGTGCGCAGTTGCGGGTCGACGAAACTGGCGATCGCCTTGTTGGCGACGCCATTGACGATGGGTTTCAGCAGAGCGGGGGCGCGGCGCGGCAACATGCTGAAGACCAGCTTCAGCAGCAGGGGCGGCATGGCCGACCCCTCGGCATAGTGCAGCCAATAGGTGAACCGACGGCCGTCCTCGGTTCCCATCGCCGGACGCAGGCGGCCTTGGCCGTAGGTATCGAGCAGATATTCGACGATGGCCCCGGTCTCTGCGACCTTGACCGCGCCGTCCTCGATGACCGGCGACTTGCCCAGCGGGTGTATCGCCAGCAGTTCGGGCGGGGCCAGTCGGTTGCCGGGGTTTCGTTCGTAGCGCACGACCTCATAGTCGAGGCCCAGCTCTTCGAGCAGCCACAGGACGCGTTGCGAGCGGCTGTCGTTCAGATGGTGGACTTTGATCATGGGTCGGCTCCGGGGTGGGGGCGAGGCGTGACTATTCGCAACGCCGCCCCAGAAGTCGAGCGGCGATTGCGGCCTCAGCGCGGACGGCGACCGCTCCAGCGTCCGCGCGGTTGCGGAGTGACCTTGGGCTTGGCGCCCTCGCGCCGGCTGCGCCACACCTCATAAGCCAGGGTCGCCAGGGCCAGTTTGCCGGCGTGGCGTCCGGCGACGCGACGGCCGCCTTTGGAGAGCAGCAGGCTGCCGAGGAGGGGAACGAGCTTGTGCAGACGGGACATGATGGAGTTCCTTTCGTCGCATCAACGCGCTTTGTGCGACCGGGGTTCGCCCTGCGACGACATGAACTGTCAGCGATCGACAGAAGGTTTGGCGCGCGCGATGCGCCAAGCGGTGCTAGCGCTAAGGGCATGAGCCAATCCCGCATCGCCGCCTTCTTCACCTCCCTGAGCTTTTTCGTCATCGCGGCCCTGGTCGCCGGCGTCGTCGTCGGCGCCCTGGCGCAGGGGTCGCAGGCCGCCTGGCTGACCGGCGCCTTGGGCGTGGTCGAGAGCCTGGGCCAAGTGTGGCTGAACGCCCTGCGCATGACGGTCATTCCCCTCGTGTTCAGCCTGCTGGTCACCGGCATCGTGTCGATCGCCGATGCGGCGGCGACGGGACGGATTGCGGTGCGGTCGCTGGTGGTGTTCGGCGTGCTGCTGGTCGGGGCGACGATCTATGCGATCCTGGCGGGCCTGGGCCTGCTGGCGGTCTGGCCGATCGATCCGGAGGCGGGGCGTGGGCTGCTGGCGGGCGTCAGCGCCGAATCCCTGGCGACCGTGGGCGAGGCGGCGCGCACCGACGGCCTGCGCGCCTTCCTCGCCAGTCTGGCGCCGGCCAATGTCATCAAGGCGGCGTCCGATGACGGGGTGCTGGCGGTCGTGGTCTTCGCCGTCGCCTTCGGCTTCGCCGCGACGCGGATCAAGGCCGAACTGCGTCGGCCGCTGGCGGGCTTCTTCGAGGCGGTGGCCGAGACCATGGTGGTCATCGTCCACTGGGTGCTGCTGGCGGCGCCGTTCGGCGTGTTCGCCCTGGCGCTGGGCGTGGGTTTGCGCGCGGGCCTGGGGGTGGCGGGGACGCTGGCCCACTATGTCGCCATCGTCTGCCTGAGCCAGATCGGCCTGATCCTGATCATCTATGTCGTGGCGATCGTGTGGGGGCGGATTTCGCTGGGTCGTTTCGCGCGCGCCGTGGCCCCGGCCCAGGTCGTCGCCGTCTCGACCCAGTCGTCGCTGGCCAGCCTGCCGGTGATGATCGAGCGCGCGCGCGACTGGCTGGGCGTGCCGCAAACCTCCGCCGGCCTCGTTCTGCCGCTGGCGGTGGCGGTGTTCCGCATCACCAGCCCGGTCGCCAACCTGGCGGTCTGTCTCTATGTGGCGCAGTTGCACGGGGTGGAGTTGGGGCTCGGCGTGCTGATCGCCGGCGGGCTGACGGCCATCGCCGTGTCCATCGCCTCGGTGGGCCTACCGGGCCAGGTCAGCTTCTTCGCCGCCATCGGCCCCATCTGCCTGGCCATGGGCCTGCCGCTGGGCGTGCTGCCGCTGCTGCTGGCGGTCGAGGTCATCCCCGACATCTTCCGCACCGTCGGCAACGTCACCGCCGACCTGGCCGCGACCCGGATCGTGGCGGGCGAAGATCGGGCAGGCGAGGACGGTCGCGCTACAGAATGACCCAGGCGGCGCCGCCCGCCAGCAGGATCAGGTGGAGTAGGACGATCAGGCCGAACTGCGTCCTGAACGGCTCCTTGCGCGTCTTGTGGCGCAGGATGTGCTGACCCATCCACGCGCCCAGCCCGCCGATCAGGCCGAACAGTAACAACGTGGACTCCGGCGTGCGCCACAGGCCGACCCTGGCGCGCCGCTTGTCCCTGGCGAAGGCGAGAAACCCCAATACTTCGCCGCACAGGATGGCGATCAGGGCGAGGTCGAGATTGGACATCGGCGTATCTCCGGTGTTCGGCCGCTACATCCTCGCAGCGTGCGGCCGAAAACCGGAGATTTCGTCAACGTCAGGAGTAGTCCTGGATCGCCCGCACATCCAGGTCGCCGGCCTTGATCGCGCCGATGGCCTGGGCCGCCGCCAGGGCGCCGGCGGTGGTGGTGTAGTAGGGCATCTTCATCATCAGGGCGGTGCGGCGCAGCGAGAAGCTGTCCTGCAGCGACTGCTTGCCCGAGGTGGTGTTGAAGACCAGCTGAACCTCGCCGTTCTTCATGGCGTCCACGATGTGCGGGCGGCCTTCCAGCACCTTCTTGACCAGTTTCACCTCCAGCCCCTGTTCGACCAGATAGGCGTGGGTGCCGCCGGTGGCCATCAGACTGAAGCCTTCGGCCAGCAACGTCCTGGCGGCGTCGACGATGAAGGGCTTGTCCTCGTCCTTGACCGAGATGAAGGCGCAGCCCGAGGTCGGCAAGGTGGTCCCGCCGCCGATCTGGGACTTGGCGAAGGCGCGGGCGAAGGCGGGGGCCATATCGGCCTCTCCCGGCCGCTTGAAGTCCAAGCCCATGACCTCGCCGGTCGAACGCATTTCCGGGCCCAGGACGGTGTCCACCCCGGCGAAGCGGGCGAACGGGAAGACGGCCTCCTTGACCGCGATATGGTCGTAGGGCTTGTCCGTCAGACCGAACGACTTCAGCGGCACGCCGGCCATGACCTTGGCGGCGATGGAGGCGATAGGCTGGCCGATGGTCTTGGCCACGAAGGGCGCCGTGCGGCTGGCGCGCGGATTGACCTCCAGCACGAAGATGCGCGGGGCTTCGCTGTGCGGCTCCTCGATGGCGAACTGCACGTTCATCAGGCCGCGCACCTTCAGGGCCTTGGCCATTTCCGTGGTCTGGCGTTTCAGCTCGTTCACGATCTCTGGCCGCAGCGAGAAGGGCGGCATGGAGCAGGCGCTGTCGCCCGAGTGCACGCCGGCTTCCTCGATATGTTCCAGCACGCCCGCGACAAAGACCGTCTCGTCGTCGCACAGGGCGTCCACATCGACCTCGGTGGCGCGGTTCAGATAGTGGTCGATTAGGACGGGATCGTCGCCCGAGACGCGCATCGCCTCGTGGACGTAGCGGTCCAGTTGCTCGCGGTCGTGGACGATCATCATGCCGCGTCCGCCCAGAACGTAGGAGGGGCGCAGGACGACGGGATAGCCGACCTCTTCGGCCTTCCTCGCTGCCTCTTCGGCCGAACGGGCCAGGCCGTTGGGCGGCTGGCGCAGGCCGACGCCCTCCAGCATCTGCTGGAAGCGTTCGCGATCCTCGGCCAGGTCGATGGAGTCGACGCTGGTGCCCAGGACCGGAATGTTGTCCTCTTGCAGGGCGTGGGCCAGCTTCAGCGGGGTCTGGCCGCCGAACTGGACGACGCAGCCGATCAGCTCGCCATTTGAACGCTCGACCTCGATCAGCTCCAGCACATCCTCGGCCGTGAGGGGCTCGAAATACAGGCGGTCGGAGGTGTCATAGTCGGTCGAGACGGTCTCGGGGTTGCAGTTGACCATGATCGACTCGACGCCGATCTGGTCGAAGGCGAAGGCCGCGTGGCAGCAGCAGTAGTCGAACTCGATCCCCTGGCCGATCCGGTTCGGACCGCCGCCCAGGATGATGGCCTTCTTCTTGTCCGACGGCTCGGACTCGCACTCAGGGATCTGGCCCAGCGCGCCGGTCTCATAGGTCGAATACATATAGGCGGTGGCGCTGGCGAACTCGGCGGCGCAGGTATCGATCCGCTTGAACACCGGGCGGACCTTCAGGCCGCGACGGACGGTCCGGACGGATTTTTCGCTTTGGCCGGTCAGCTGCGCCAGACGGGCGTCGGAGAAGCCCTTGGACTTCAGCCGGCGGAACTCGGTCGGGTCGGTCGGCAGGCCCTTGACGCGCACATGGCCTTCCTCGCGCACGATGTCGGCGATCTGGCGCAGGAACCAGGGCTCGTAGGCGCAGGCGGCGTTGACCTCCTCGACCGTCAGGCCGTGGCGGAAGGCCTGGGCGATAACGCGGATGCGGTCGGGGGTTGGAACGCCCAACGCCCGCACGACGGCGGCGCGGGCGGTCGCATCATCCTCGGCGCCGGCCACCCCTTCGATCTCGACCTCGTCGAAGCCCGACAGGCCCGTCTCCAACCCGCGCAGCGCCTTCTGCATCGATTCCTGGAAGGTCCGGCCGATGGCCATCACCTCGCCGACCGACTTCATCGAGGTGCCCAGTAGGGGCTCGGATCCCGGATATTTCTCGAAGGCGAAGCGCGGGATCTTGGTGACGACATAGTCGATCGACGGCTCGAAGCTGGCCGGCGTCACCTGGGTGATGTCGTTGGTCAGCTCGTCCAGGGTGTAGCCGACCGCCAGACGCGCCGCGACCTTGGCGATGGGGAAGCCGGTGGCCTTGGACGCCAGCGCCGACGAACGCGACACGCGCGGGTTCATCTCGATCACGACCATGCGGCCGTCGGCGGGATTGATCGCCCACTGCACGTTCGAGCCGCCCGTCTCGACGCCGATCTCGCGCAGCACATTGATCGAGCCGGTCCGCATTCGCTGATATTCCTTGTCGGTCAGCGTCAGGGCGGGGGCGACGGTGATGGAGTCGCCCGTATGGACCCCCATCGGATCGACGTTCTCGATGGAGCAGATGATGATGCAGTTGTCCGCCGTGTCGCGGACGACCTCCATCTCGTATTCCTTCCAGCCCAGCACCGATTCCTCGATCAGCACCTCGGTCGTCGGCGACAGGTCCAGGCCGCGCAGGACGATCTCCTCGAACTCCTCGCGGTTGAAGGCGATGCCGCCGCCGGTGCCGGCCAGGGTGAAGGACGGGCGGATGACGGCGGGCAGGCCGACGAACTCAAGCCCCTCCAGCGCCTCTTCCATCGAATGGGCGGCCTTGGAGCGGGGCGATTCCAGTCCCAGCTTGTCCATGGCGTCACGGAACTTCTGACGGTCCTCGGCCTTGTCGATCACCTCAGCCTTGGCGCCGATCATCTCGACCCCATGCTTGGCCAGGGCGCCGGATTCATGCAGGGCCAGGGCGGTGTTCAGCGCGGTCTGGCCGCCCATGGTCGGCAGCAGGGCGTCAGGCTTTTCCTTGACGATGATCTTCTCGACCATCTCGGGCGTGATCGGCTCGATATAGGTGGCGTCGGCCACCTCCGGGTCGGTCATGATGGTGGCGGGGTTCGAGTTGACCAGGATGACCCGATAGCCTTCCGCCTTCAGCGCCTTGCACGCCTGAACGCCGGAATAGTCGAACTCGCACGCCTGGCCGATGACGATCGGGCCGGCGCCGATGATGAGGATGGACTTGATGTCTGTGCGCTTGGGCATCGCCAGCTCTTCTTCTTATTGAACGCTAGTGGGTCACGACCGCGCATTCCCAGCCGTCATACTCCAGCTGGAAGGCCGCGGCCCAGGTCTGCATCATGGCCGAGGTCGCCGCAAACGACGCCTCGTCCACCGCCATGGTCGTTTCGAGCACCGTCATGTCGTCGGCGCCGCGCGTCAGGAAGCCGGCGCGCCGTGCGACCTCGTTCAGGTCGCCGTGGTCGCCCTCGCCATAGAAGTAGAACAACGTATGGCGCGGCGTCATGCCGCTGTCGCCCTGTTCGGCCAGCGCCGCGCGCACCATGGCGTCGCGTTCGTCATGACGGATGTCCGAGGCGTCCAAGGGAGTGCGTCGTCCTTCGTTCTCTGTCGTTCTCTGGGCGCGCGAGAAGTCCCCGCAGAGCCTGGCCCTGCGACGCTCACGTCTGCTTGTCGGTTAAGCGGCCCGTTTAGAGAGGGAGGGGCGAGGGGGCAAGACCTTAAGCGTCTGCGATCGCCGCGATCCAGTCGGGGAGTTCGTCGATGCGGGCGAGGGAGACGTAGCGGGGCTCGTCGACGGGAGCATCGGCCAGTTCGTGGGCCCAGGTGACGTGGTAGGGGATGTGGACGCCGAAGGCGCCGGCGGCGATGGCGGGAAGGACGTCGGACTTCATGGAGTTGCCGGCCATGACGGCCTCGGCCGGGCCGGTGCCGTGGCGGGTGAAGACCCGTTCGTAGGTGGCGCGATCCTTTTCGGAGACGATCTCGACGGCGCTGAACAGGTCGCCCAGGCCTGAGGCCGCTAACTTGCGCTCCTGATCCAGCAGGTCGCCCTTGGTGATCAGGACCAGGCGGTATTTTTCGGACAGTTCGGCGACGACTGCATCCACGCCGGGCAGGGTCTCGACCGGGTGGGCCAGCATCTCGCGACCGGCGGCCAGGATCTCGCGCACGACATGGGGCGGAGCCTCGCCGTTCGTCAGCTCCATCGCCGTCTCGATCATCGACAGGGTGAAGCCCTTGATGCCGTAGCCATAGAGCCGCAGATTGCGTTGCTCGGTTTCGGCCAGGCGCGCCTCAATGGTCGCCTCGTCGCCGTGGTCGGCCAGAAGATCGACGAACCGCGCGTGGGTCAGGCGGAAGATCGTCTCGTTGTGCCAGAGGGTGTCGTCGGCATCGAGGCCGACAGTGGTGATGCTCATGCCGCGCCCCTATCATGGGATGAACGCGGAAGGGAGACGCGATGAACGGATCGGCGGTGGTGATCGGGGCGACGGGCGGTATCGGCCGGGCGATGGTCGAGCGGATCGTGGCGGACGGCGCGTTCGATACGGTGTGGGCCGTGTCGCGGTCCGGCGCGGATGTGGCGGGCGCGCTAGGGCTGGCGGCCGATCTGGAGGATGAGGCCAGTCTGGCGTCCGCCGCCGAACGGATCGGCCAGGGACCGCCCCCGACCCTGATCGTCGTGGCGACCGGGGTGCTGCACGACGGACTTCAGCCGGAGCGGGCCTTTCGCCAACTGGATGCGGAACACCTTTTACGCGACTACCGCGTCAATGCGGTGGGGCCCGCGCTGGCGGCGAAACATCTGCTGCCGCTGATGCCGCGCGATCGGCGGGCGGTGTTCGCGGCCCTGTCGGCGCGGGTGGGATCGATAGGCGACAACCGGCTGGGCGGCTGGCACGCCTATCGCGCGTCCAAGGCGGCGCTGAACATGATCCTGCGCAATCTGTCGGTCGAGATGGCGCGCAGTCATCCGCAGGCGGTGATCGCCGGTCTGCATCCCGGCACGGTGGCGACGGATCTGAGCGCGCCGTTCCAGAAGGGGGTGGCCCAGGGGAAGTTGTTCCCAGCCGACTATTCCGCCGGGCGGCTGCTGTCCGTGCTATCGACCTTGACCCCCGCCGACAGCGGCGGCGTCTTCGCCTGGGACGGGGCGCGGGTGCCGGAATAGCGCGCAGTCGTGACTTGAGCGGAACGGTCAACTGACGTCAGATGGTCGTCATGCGTCTGAGCGTTTCCGCCCGGCTTTTCAGCCTTCTGTTGCTCGGTCTGCCGTTGAGCGTTCCGGCCGTGGCGCAACCGGTCGATGCGCCCGCCGTCGATCCGGGCGCCGCCGCGGCGCCCTCGCGTGACCGCGTGAGGCTGAATCAGCGCGTGTTCGATCGGGTGTGGAGCGAGGTGCGGCGGGGCTATTACGATCCGACCCTGCACGGCGTGGACTGGACCACCGCGCGGGCGACGTTCCGGCCCCAGGCCCTGGCGGCGAGCGACGAGCGGGGGCTGTACCGCGTCATCAATGCGATGCTGGATCTGCTGGACGACGGTCATGCGGCGGCCAATCCGCCGGCGGCAGTGCGACGTCAGGAGGCGCAGTTCGCCCGGCGCGCCGTGATGGGCCTGACCCTGATGCGGGGCGAGACGCCGGACGACTGGACCGTCGAACGTGTCCGGCCGGGTTCGCCGGCCGAGGCGGCGGGGGTGCAGATGGGCTGGGCCCTGAATTCGGTCGACGGGAAGCCCTGGGGACCGGATGTCGAGACCTATGACGGGATTCCGGTGCAACTGGTCCTGACCGACGATGCGGGGCAGAGGCGTGAGATCGCCCTGACGCCGCGGGTGATGGAGGCCATCGAGCCGTTCACCGCTGACAAGTCGCGGCCGGGGGTGCTGGTGCTGCGCGTCGAGCAGTTCGACAAGGGGCTAGGCGCCTGGATGGGCAGCGAACTGGAAGGCTTGCCGCCCGATGTCGATGTGGTGCTGGACCTGCGCGGCAATCCCGGCGGGCGGCTGATGGAGGCGGAATCGGTCCTGACCTGTTTCCTGCCGCGCGATCAGGTCTGGGCGACCCGAACGGGACGCAGCGGCCGGCCGGTGGTGCTGAGGGCGGCGGGCGACTGCGGCGACCGGCGCGATCCCCTGGCCAATGATGTGGCGGTTCTGGTGGATCAGGGCAGCCGCAGCGCCGCTGAACTGACGCCGGCCGCCTTGCAGGAGGCGCGGCGCGGCATCGTGGTGGGCGAGAAGACCGGCGGATCGGTGCTGATCGCCCAAGAGACCAATCTGCCGGACGGCGGGCGGCTGACGCTCAGCCGGGCGGACTTCGTGACTTCGGGCGGGATTCGGCTCGAGAAGCGGGGCGTGACCCCGGACATCGCCGCGCCGCGCACCGTGGCCCAGCGCCGCGCGGGCGACGACCCGACGCTGGAGGCGGCGATCGCCGCCCTTCGGGCGGAGGAGCGGGCGAGGGCTTCGACCCCCGCCAGCAGTTTCTAGATCAGCAGCACTTGAACCCGCCGGCGCCGCCGAAGCGGCGCTGCTCGTGCAGGCGGAAGAAGGCGGTCTTGTCCAGCGGCGGCTGGTCGGGATGGGTCGCCGTCGCGTGATCGACATAGGCCTGATAGTCCGGCTGACCGATCATGGCGCCGGCCGTGCGCCGGACGCCGCGACCCCACCGCAGGGCGGTGTCGCGGCACAGGCACAGCAGGTCATCCTGAACGTCAGGCACGGGCCGCATCCGCCGCCTCGTCGGCCGCCGTCAGTTGGTGGCTTTCCGGATATTCGCGGACCGTCGGGCGGTTGTTCGCATAGGCCTTGCGGCACGCCAGGACGCCATAGACGACCATGGTGACGACCACGAACAGGAAGCCCGCTGTCAGGGTCGAGTTGACGTAGTCGTTGACCACGATGCGGTGCATGTCGCCGATGCTCTTGGCCGGGGCGATCAGTTCGCCGGCGCCCAGCGCCTCCTGATATTTGCGGGCGTGGGACAGGAAGCCGATGCGGACGTCCGGGTGGAACAGCTTCTGGAAGCCCGCCGTCAGGGTGCAGATCAGCAGCCAGGTCGCCGGGATCGCCATGACCCAGGCGAACTTCTCGCGCTTCATCTTGAACAGAACGACGGTGCCCAGGATCAGGGCGATCGCCGCCAGCATCTGGTTGGCGATGCCGAACAGCGGCCACAGGCTGTTGATGCCGCCCAGCGGATCCACCACGCCGGTGTAGAGGAAATAGCCCCACAGCCCGACCGTCAGGGCAGTGGCGACGACGTTGGCGCCCCAGGACTTGGTCTCGCGCATCTTGGGCACGGCGACGCCCAGCAGGTCCTGGATCATGAAGCGGCACACCCGGGTGCCGGCGTCGACCGTGGTCAGGATGAACAGGGCCTCGAACAGGATGGCGAAATGATACCAGAAGGCCATCATGGCCTTGCCGCCGATCATGCCCGACAGGATGTGGGCCATGCCGACCGCCAGGGTCGGGGCGCCGCCTGCGCGCGACAGGATCGAATGCTCGCCCACGTCGCGCGCCAGCTGCTCAAGCTCTCCGGGCGTGATGTGGAAGCCCCATTGCGCCACGGCGGCGGCGGCCGAAACCGCGTCGTTGCCGATGACGGCGACCGGGCTGTTCATGGCGAAATAGACCGCCGGATCCAGAACCGTGGCGGCGATCAGGGCCATGACGGCGACGAAGCTTTCGCACAGCATGGCGCCATAGCCGATCATCGGGATCTGGCCTTCGTTCTCCAGCAGTTTGGGCGTGGTGCCCGAGGAGATCAGGGCGTGGAAGCCCGACACCGCGCCGCAGGCGATGGTGATGAACAGGAAGGGGAACAGGGCGCCGGCGAAGACCGGGCCGGTGCCGTCGATGAAGGGGGTGATGGCCGGCATCTGCAGGTGCGGGCGCACGATCAGGATGCCGACCGCCAGGGCTACGATCGCGCCGATCTTCAGGAAGGTCGACAGATAGTCGCGCGGCGCCAGCAGCAGCCACACCGGAATGACGGAGGCGATGAAGCCATAGACCATCATCAGAATGGCCAGGGTCGGGCCGGTCAGGGTGAAGGCCGGGCCCCAGAACGGATCCGCGGCGATATGGCCGCCGCCGATGATGGCCAGGATCAGCAGAACGACGCCGATGACCGACACCTCGCCCACGCGGCCCGGCCGCAGGAAGCGGGTGTACAGGCCCATGAAGATAGCGATGGGGATGGTGGCGGCGACGGTGAAGGTTCCCCACGGGCTTTCGGCCAGGGCCTTCACTACCACAAGGGACAGAACCGCCAGGATGATGATCATGATCATCAGGACGCCGATCTGAGCGATGATGCCGGGGATGTTGCCCATTTCGGTGCGGATCATGTCGCCCAGCGACTTGCCGTCACGACGCGTGGACATGAACAGAACCATCATGTCCTGCACCGCGCCGGCCAGCACGGCGCCGACCAGAATCCACAGGACGCCCGGCAGATAGCCCATCTGGGCGGCCAGAACCGGCCCGACCAGCGGGCCTGCGCCGGCGATGGCGGCGAAGTGGTGGCCGAACAGGACGTTCTTGGGCGTCGGCACATAGTCCAGCCCGTCGTTGCGACGCATGGCCGGGGTCAAGCGCGCGGGATTCAGCTGCATGACCTTGTTGGCCAAGTAGCGGCTGTAGAACCGATAGGCGATCGCATAGGTGCAGACGGCGGCGACCACCATCCAGACCGCGCTGATGCTTTCACCCTGATGCAGGGCGATGATGCCGAGGGACACCGCCCCCAGGATGGCGATGGCGCCGAAGATTATGGGTGTGCTGAGTTTGCCCACGACAGATCCCTCCCGGCCGGCTGACTGCGACCCTCGCCCTTGGTTTGCACCACAATCCGGGACAAGGCCAATCGACTAAAGTCGTAGAAATGAACGAGGAGCGGGCGTCTCCTCCCCATTTATGGGGAGGTGGCTCGAAGCGCAGCGGAGAGACGGAGGGAGTCTTCACCGCATCGCGGGCGCCTGCGGGGATTCCAGAACCCCTCCACCGCTTCGCGGTCCCCCTCCCCACAGGTGGGGAGGAGACGGTGGTGTCAGCCCCGAACCACCTTCACACAGCCTGCGGCTTCACGCGCGCGGTCGCGGGCCTGTTCGACGTCGGCGCCGCGCGCGGTCGCCACGCCCATGCGGCGGCGCTCGAAGGCTTCGGGCTTGCCGAACAGACGCAGGTCGGCGGTCGGGACCGACAGGGCCTCCGCGACGCCCTCAAAGGCGATTCCTTGCGCGTCCAGACCGCCGTAGATGACGGCGCTGGCGGCGGGCTCGCGCTGGGTCACGTCGACGGGCAGACCCAAGATGGCGCGGGCGTGAAGTGCAAACTCGCTCATCGTCTGGCTGGCCAGGGTGACCAGACCGGTGTCGTGTGGGCGGGGCGAAACCTCGGAGAACCAGACCTGGTCGCCCTTGACGAACAGTTCGACGCCGAAGACGCCGTAACCGCCCAAGGCCTCTGTGACCTTCGCGGCGATGTCCTGGGAGGCGGCCAGCGCAGCGGGCGTCATGGCCTGCGGCTGCCAGCTTTCGACGTAGTCGCCCTTGACCTGTCGGTGGCCGATGGGCGCGCAGAAATCCGTGCGGGTCGAGCCGTCGGCGCCGCGCGAGCGGACGGTCAGCAGCGTGATCTCGAAGTCGAAGTCGATGCGTCCCTCGACGATGACGCGGGCGCCGGCGACCCGGCCGCTGTCCTGCGCATAGGTCCAGGCGTCGACGATTTCATCGGCGCTTTCGACGAAGGACTGGCCCTTGCCCGACGAGGACATGACCGGCTTGACGAAGTTGGGATAGCCGACGGCCTCGGCGCCGGCGGCCAGTTCCTCGGCCGAGCCGGCGAAGGCGTAGGGGCTGGTGGGCAGGCCCAGCGCTTCGGCGGCCAGTTTGCGGATGCCCTCGCGGTTCATCGTCAGTTGCACCGCGCGAGCCGTCGGGATCACCGTCGCCATGCCGGCGGCCTCGATATCGGCCAGGACCTTGGTGGCGATGGCCTCGATCTCGGGCACGATGAAGTGCGGGGCCTCGGCCAGGATGACGCCGTTCAGCACCTGGGCGTCGGTCATGGGGATGACGTGGCTGCGGTGCGCCACCTGCATGGCCGGGGCGTTGGGATAACGATCGACGGCGATGACCTCGACGCCGAGCCGCTGAAGCTCGATGGCGACCTCCTTGCCCAGTTCGCCCGAGCCCAGCAGCATGACGCGCACGGCGGTGTCGGAAAGCGGGGTGCCGAGTTTCATGGGCGTCAGGCTCCGATAGCGGGTTCGATCAGGTCCCAGGCGTTGCCATAGAGGTCTTCGAAGACCACCACCTTGCCATAGGTTTCATGTCGCGGGGTTTCGCGAAAGTGGACGCCGGCGGCAAGCCAGGCGTCGTGGTCGCGCATCAGGTCGTCCGTCTCCAGAAACAGCCAGACCCGGCCGCCGGCCTGGTTGCCGACCTGAGCCTTCTGCGCGTCGGTCGTGGCGCGCGCCAGCAGCAGGCTGGTCTCGCCGCCTTTGGGGGTGACGCGCACCCAGCGTTTGCCGCCGCCCATGTCGGTGTCTTCGCTGAGCTCGAAGCCCAGCTTTCCGACATAGAAGGCGACGGCCGCGTCATAGTCGTGAACAAGCAGGCTGATCGCGCCGATGCGGCTCATGGCTTCTGCTTTCAAAAAATCTCCCCCGTAAAGCGTCGCGCACGGGGGAGTGATCCAAGTTTTACAGCCGCGCCTTGACCGCCGCGACGATGGCGTCCGAGGTGATGCCGAACTTCTCGTACAGAACCTCGGCCGGGGCGGAGGCGCCAAAGCCGGTCATGCCGATGAAGGCGCCGTCTTCGCCGATGAAGCGTTCCCAGCCTTGCTTGATCGCGGCTTCCACGGCGACGCGGACCGTGCCGCGACCGATCACAGAGGCCTGGTAGGCGGCGTCCTGCTGTTCAAACAGTTCGAACGAGGGGACCGAGACGACGCGGGTCGCCACGCCTTCGGCTTCCAGCGTCTCGGCGGCCTTCAGCGCCAGGGCCAGTTCGGTGCCTGTGCCGAACAGTGTGGCCTGGGCCTCGCCATTGGCGGCCTTGATCTCATAGGCGCCCTTGGCGGACAGGTTTTCGGTCGTGGCGACGGTGCGGACGGCCGGGGTCTTCTGGCGCGACAGGGCCAGGGCCGACGGCGCGGTCTTGGTCTGCAGGGCGACCTGCCAGCATTCCATGGCCTCGATGGTGTCGGCGGGGCGGAAGACCATCAGGTTGGGGATGGCGCGCAGGGCCGCCAGATGTTCGACCGGTTGGTGCGTCGGGCCGTCTTCGCCCAGGCCGATCGAGTCGTGGGTCAGGACATGGATGGCGCGCACGCCCATCAGGGCGCCCAGGCGGATGGCCGGGCGGCTATAGTCCGAAAACACCATGAAGGTGCCGCCGTAGGGAATGACCCCGCCGTGCAGGGCCAGTCCGTTCATGGCTGCGGCCATGCCGAACTCGCGGATGCCCCAGTTGACGTAGCGACCTTCATAGGTCGGCGCATCCAGGATCGGCGTACCCTTGACGAAGGTGTTGTTCGAGCCGGTCAGGTCGGCCGAGCCGCCGACCAGTTCGGGAATGGCGGCGAACAGTTCGTCCAGCGCCGCGCCCGACGACTGGCGCGTCGCCTGGGCCGGCTGGGTCTCGACCAGTTCGGCGATCTTGGCGTTCAGGGCGTCGAAGGCGGCCTCGGGCAAGTCGCCCTTCATGGCGCGGGTGAAATCGGCGGCCTGGGACGAGGCGTCGAGGCGGGCCTCCCACTTCTTGCGGTCCTTGGCGCCGCGACGGCCGACCTTCTTCCAAGCGTCGGCGATGGTCTGGGGCATTTCGAACGGATCGTGATCCCAGGCCAGGCCCAGGCGCGTGGCGGCGATCTCGGCGGCGCCCAGGGCCGCGCCGTGGGTCTTGTGGCTGCCTTCCATCGTGGCGGCGCCCTTGCCGATCTTGGTCTTGCAGGCGATCAGGGTGGGCTTGTCCTGACGCATGGCCCACTTCATCGCGCCCTTGATGGCGTTCATGTCGTGACCGTCGATGGCCTTGACCGCCCAGCCGGCGGCCTTGAAGCGGGCCTTCTGGTCGGTCGCATCCGACAGCGAGACCTTGCCGTCGATGGTGATCTCGTTGTCGTCCCACAGGACGTGCAGCTTGTTCAGCTTGTAGCGGCCGGCAAGCGCGATGGCTTCCTGCGACACGCCTTCCATCAGGCAGCCGTCGCCGGCGATGACCCAGGTGCGGTGATCGACCAGATCGTCGCCATACTTCGCCGCCAGATGGCGCTCGGCCATGGCGAAACCGACCGACGTGGCCAGGCCTTGGCCCAGCGGGCCGGTGGTGACCTCGACGCCCGGCATATGGCCGTACTCCGGGTGGCCGGCGGTCTTGGAGCCCCACTGACGGAAGTTCGACAGTTCTTCCTTGGTCGCGCTCTTATAGCCCGTCAGGTGCAGCAGGGCGTAGATCAGCATCGAGCCGTGACCGGCCGACAGGATGAAGCGGTCGCGGTCGGCCCAGTCGGGGCGCGAGGCGTCGAACTTCAGGAAGCGAGAAAACAGCACCGTGGCGACGTCGGCCATGCCCATCGGCATGCCGGGGTGGCCGGACTTGGCCTTCTCGACGCCGTCCATGGCGAGGACGCGAATGGCGTTCGCCATCTGCTCGGGCGTGGCCTTTGGTGCGGTTTTGGCGTCGGTCACTGTGGAGACCTCTGTTGGGAAGGCGGAAAAAGGGGGCGCGCCCCTTTACCCCGGCGCGTCCTCGGCTTCTATACGGAATCTAAAGGAGCGACCGATGGCAGACGCCACCACGGCCGCACGGGCGCGTATCGACCGCGCCCTGGCCGAACTGGAACGCAAGATTTTGGAGCTGAAGGCGCGGCCCGCCTCGGCGCCCGCGATCGCGGACGACGATCTGTTCGCGCCGCGCGCCACAGATCAGCGCGTCGCCGAGCTGGAGGCCGCCGGGCGCGAGGCGTCCGAGGCGCTGGGCCGCGCCGCCCAGGCCGTGCGCGAAGCCCTGGCCGAAAGCGAGGCCGGCTGATGGCGACGGTGACGGTCGAGGTCAATGGACGCCCCTATGCGGTGGGCTGCGCCGACGGGCAGGAAGAGCGGGTCCGCATCCTGGCCAAACAGTTCGACAATCAGGTGCGTCAGGTCGCAGGCGACGTTGGCCATGTCGGCGATCTGAGGCTGTTTCTGATGTCCGCGCTGATCCTGGCCGACGAACTGCATGAGGCGCGGTTGAACGCCGGCAAGGCGGGAGCTTCGTCAGCGGCCGCCCCAGCGGCGGCTTCGACGGACGGGGTCGCCGAGGCGCTGAACGCCGTCGCCGCGCGGATCGAAAAGATCGCCCAAAACCTCTAGTCGATTATTCGTCTGCGGATGCTGGCGTCGGGGCCGGCGAAGGCCTATCTTGATTGACGGCGGGTCATGCTGCGGCTCACGTCGAAGACAACATATCCTTCTGACCTTAATTCACTCTACGGGATCTGTCCCTGTCCGGGCTCGAGGGCTTGGGCATACGGAGCCCACCTGGCTACCCAGGTCGAGAGGATTTAAACGTTCTTCACGGTTCGCGCGGCGCCGCCACCCTCTCCCTGTGATGTGCTATCGCTCGCCGCGCGGCGGCTCGCTGCATGAGCACGCGTAGGGGCGGTTCGATGATCCAAGACAAGCATGAACTCCGATCGGCCGCCCGCGCCTTGCGCAAGCGTCTGGCCGAGGCTGATCCTTTAGCCGCAAGCCGGGCGGCCGACCATGCCGATGCGCTTCCCACCGCCCAGGTCGTCGCGCTCTATCGCGCCATGGGGTCAGAGCTGGATACCGACGCCCTGGCCGTAGCGCTGGAGGCGGCGGGCTGCCGCCTGTGCCTGCCGGTCGTGGTCCAGCGCGACGCGCCGATGGCGTTCCGCGCCTGGTCGCCCGGCGAGCCGCTGGAGATGGACGCCGCCGGATGCCCCGCGCCGCTGCCGCTGGCCGACGTCGTCATGCCGGACCTGATCCTGACGCCGCTGCTGGCCTTTGATGATCAGGGCGGGCGCCTGGGGCAGGGCGGCGGCTTTTACGACCGCACCTTCGCCGCCCAACCCGACGCCATGCGTGTCGGTTTCGCCTATGCCGGTCAAAGGGTCGAACGGCTGGCGCTAGAGCCTCACGACATTCGACTGCATGGCGTTCTGACCGAGACCGGCTATACGGCTTTCGAATGAGACTTTTCGCATGAGACTGGCATTTTTCGGCGACGTCATCGGCAAGTCCGGCCGTGACGGCATCAGCGATCATCTTCCGGGCCTGAAGCGGGACCTGAAGCTCGACTTCGTGGTCGTGAACGCGGAGAACGCCGCCGGCGGCTTCGGCATCACCGAGAACACGGCGCGCGAGCTGTTCATGGCCGGCGCCGACTGCCTGACGCTGGGCAACCATAGCTGGGACCAGCGCGAGGCCCTGACCTATATCGTGCGTGAGCCGCGCCTGATCCGGCCGGCCAACTATCCGCGCCTGATGGATGCGCCGGGCGCCGGGGCCAATCTGTTCGAGACCCATTCGGGCCGGACGGTCCTGGTCATGAATGTGTTGGGCCGGGTGCATATGGACCCCATGGACGATCCGTTCGGGGCGGTGGAGCGCGAACTGGCGGCGGCGCCGCTGGGCGCGGTGGCGGACGCCGTGATCGTGGATATGCATGCCGAGGTCACGTCCGAGAAGATGGCCATGGGCCATTTCTGCGACGGGCGCGCGTCGCTGGTAGTCGGCACACACACCCATGTGCCCACCGCCGACTGCCAGATCCTGCCCGGCGGAACGGCCTATCAGACCGACGCCGGCGGCTGCTGCGACTACGACAGCGTGATCGGCAACGAGAAGGAAGAGCCGCTGCGCCGCTTCACCACCCGGATTTCGGGCGGCCGCTACATGCCGGCCTCCGGCCCGGCGACCGTGTGCGGCGTGTTCGTCGAGACGGACGATCGAACGGGGCTGGCGTTGCGGGTCGAGCCGATCCGCGTCGGCGGACGGTTATCTCAGGCGATCCCGGTCGTCTGACGCGCCCGGCGACGGTCGATCACGGTCTGGCGCACGGCCTTCAGCTCGGCCGCGCGGCGCTCGGGCGTATGGGTCGCCAACACATAGGCCTGTGCGGATCGCGCCAGCGCCAAGCGTTCCTCAGGTGACGAAATCAACCGTTCCATCGCCGCCGCCAATGTCTTCGGCGTCACTGCATCGACATAGAGGGCGTGCGGCCCGCTGGCTTCGCGGAGACCGCCGCGGCCGGACGAGATCAGGGCTGCGCCCGCTGCATGGGCCTCGATCGCCGTCAGTCCGAACGGCTCGTCCCAGACGGACGGCGTCAGGGCGATGGCCGCCGTCTGCATCCGCCGGCGCACCTCGCCCAAAGGCGCGGACTTCAGCACCTCTACCCGGTCGCCATACCTCTCCAACGGCGCGACATGCCGAGCCGCCCAGCGCGCGTGGTCGTCCCAGTCGTTCAGCATCAGCACGGCGCGCCAGTCGGGGTGGGCGTCCAGGACGGCGGGCAGGGCGGCGCACAGCACATCGACGCCCTTTTCCGGCATGGCGCGCCCGGCGAAGGCGATCACCGGCTGTCGATCTTCGGGCGAGGCCAGCCAGGCGGTCGCGTCGATGGGATTGGGCACGGCGAACGCCCGGTCGTGCAGATCAGGGAAGGTGCGCATGAAGGCGTCCCGCTCCGCCACGCTGACGAAGACCAGGCCGTCCAGCCGCTCATAACGCGCCCGATAACGCCAGCGGTCGATGGGGTGGCGCGGCGGGCGCAGGGCGTTGTGGCGATAGAGTAGGTGAGGCGTCTCGGGCAGGACCTGCTGCACAGCCAGCGCCTGTTTCACCTGCTGATGATGCTCGATCACATCGGGTCGAAAGTCGCGCAGCCGCTCGATCAGGGTGCGCATGCGGCTGCGCCCCGCCGGCAGGACGTCCACGCCTGGCGCCGGACCTTCGTCCGCGCCTTGGCAGCAGAAGATGCGGGTCTCGCCGCCCTGATCGACGCTCGCCATCGTCCTCACCACCGTCTCCATTGAGTTCGGCTGGCCTTCAGAAAACAGGCAGCCCGGAGGGAGCAGGATGGCGGTGCGCAACGGTCGGCATCCGGTGGAAAGGACGGTGCGCCCTATAGACTGTTCGTGGCGGAACCGCGACGATTCCGCTTCGTCACGCCCTGCGTCGCGCCCTCAGCCGCAGTCGCATGGGGTCGCGGCTGCGCAGGGTGATCTGGTGGACCGGACGGGGTTCCACCGTCGTCAGAGCCTCGACATCGGCGACGCGAAGAATGGCGGCGAGCGCGATCATCGCCTCCTGCAGGGCGAAGGCGGCGCCGATGCAGACGCGGGGTCCGGCGCTGAATGGAATGTAGGCGTAGCGGTCGATGGCCTTGCGGTTTTCAGGCAGGAAGCGCTCAGGCTTGAAGGCGTCGGGGTCGTCCCACAGCAGCTGGTGACGCTGGAGGATCCACGGCGAGATGATGACGGTGGCGCCGGCCTTGATCGTCTGTCCGCCGATCTCGTCGTCGGCCAGCGCCTTGCGGGCCATGGTCGGGGCGGGCGGAAACAGGCGCATCGTCTCCTCCAGCACGGCGCGGGTCCAAGGCAGGGCCTCGGCCCATTTTGGATCGGAGACGTCGAAGGCGTCGGCCTCGGCCTGGAGCCAAGCCAGATAATCCGGCTGGCGCGACAGCAGATGCAGGGTCCAGCCCAAGGCGCGGGCCGTCGTCTCGTGTCCCGCCAGGATGAAGGTCAGGATGTTGGCCGCGACCTCTTCGTCGCTCAGGCCCGGACCGCCGTTTTCGTCGCGGGCCAGCAGAAGCGCGCTGAGCAGGTCGTCGGGCGGCGCGTCGCCGCTCTCGATCTTGGCGCGGCGGGCCTCGACCAGCTTCGTCACGCGCTGCTCGAAGAAGCGGGCCGAGCGGAAGCTGGCCAGGCGGCCCAGGCGCGGGGCCCAGTCCGGTGCGCCCAGCACGTCAAGCGGATCGATCCGCGCGCCGTTGGCCAGAAACTGGTTCAGCGCCCGCTCGAACCCGCGCGCCTCGCCGCCCAACTCGTCCGAGAACATGGTCGCCGACAGAATGTCGAAGGTCAGGCCAGACATCTCGCTGTCGATATCCAGCACCCGCCCCCGCGCCGACAGCGACCATGCGGCCACACGCGCGTGACAGACCTCGGCCATCCTTGCGTTCAGCGTCGCCATCTTGGCGGGGGTGAACAGGGGCGCGAGGATACGCCGGGCGCGACGCCAGACCTCGCCCTCGGTCAGCAGCAGGCCCTCAGCCAGCATCGGCCCCAGCACACGCCGTTGCAGATCGCCCTTCACATAGTTGGCGGCGTTCTCGGTCAGGACGTGCCGCACGCCCTCGGGATGGCTGACCACCAGAATTTCGCCAAAGGCCGAGGATCCATACAGTTGCGGCTCGGTGAAATGCCGCTCGGACCACATCTGGATCGGATCGCGCCAGCTGATCCACAGGAAGGGCAGCAGCGACAGCGGCTTGCCCGCGCGCCGGGGCGGTATCGCAGGGCGGAAGGGTGTCGTTCCGTCGGCCATGCGCAACAGTTAGGCGCTGTATGCAGCCTTCGAAAGACCTTTAGCGCACTATTGCGCCGTCGGCGCCCAGGCCTTCATCTCGGCGATCTCGCGCGTCTGGCTGTCGACGACGCTCTGGGCCATGCGGCGGATTTCCGGGTCGCGGCTGTCGCGCAGGGCGACCTTGGCCATGGAGACGGTGCCTTCGTGGTGGGCGATCATCTTGGCGACATAGGCCTGGTCGATCGTCTGACCAGAGGCGGCGGCCATCTTGCGGTGCATCTCGGCCTCGGAGGCGGCGAAGGCCCGATCTCCAGGGGTGACGCCGGGCGTGGGGCCGCCCATGTCGTGACCGGCGTGACCGGCCTGCATCTGTTCGGTCGTGCGCGCCGCTGCGGCCTGATGGGCGGCCGACGCATCACGCAGCGCCTGCTCCACCGGATCGCCGCCGCCGTCGCAGGCGCTCAGCAAGCCCAGCAGCGCGAGCGGCGCCAGAACACGGATCATGCGGCGTCGCCCAGCCAGCCCGGCATCCAGCCTTCGTGCCATTCGCGCAGGTGGGCGACGGGGATGCTGAACAGTTCGCCCTTGTCGCCCTTGGAGGCGAAGGCGGCGCCGCCCGCATGGCCGACGACCGAAGCGTGCAGACCCGCCTCGCGCGCCTTGGCGATGATGGCGTCGGCGTCGGGCACGGCGACCAGGTAGCGGGCCTGGTCCTCGGCGAACAAGAAGATGTGGGCGTGGGCCGCGCTGGAGGCGTCAAGAGTCACGCCGACGTCGGAAGCCAGCACCAGATCGGCTGCGGCGCCGATCAGACCGCCGTCCGAGAGATCGTGAACCACGGTCAACTCGCCGGACTCGATCAGATCACGCACGAAGTCGCCGGTCTTCTTTTCCAGCGGCAGATCGACGGGCGGCGGGGCGCCGTCCTCGCGGCCCAGGACCTCGCGCAAATAGATGGACGCGCCCAGTTCGCCCTGGGTCTGGCCGATCAGTACCAGCGCATCACCCTCCGCCATGGTCGAGAAGCCGGTCACCACGTCGTAGTTGGGCAGCAGGCCGACGGCGCCGACGGTCGGGGTCGGCGGAATGGCGACGCCATTGGTCTCATTATAGAGCGACACGTTTCCGCTCACGACCGGGAAGACCAGTTCGCGGCAAGCCTCGGCCATGCCGTCGATGGCGCGCACGATCTGGCCCATGATCTCCGGGCGCTGCGGATTGCCGAAATTCAGATTGTCGGTGATGGCGATCGGGCGCGAACCGACGGCGGTCAGGTTGCGCCAGGCTTCGGCCACCGCCTGTTTGCCGCCCTCGTAGGGGTCGTTCTGGACGTAGCGGGGAGTGCAGTCCGAAGTGACGGCCAGACCCTTGTCCGTGCCATGCACGCGCACCACGCCGGCGTCGGCTCCCGTTGAGGAGTCCTGCAGCGTGTCGGCCATGACGTGGCGGTCGTATTGTTCCCAGATCCAGCGCTTGGAGGCCATGTCGGGGCAGGCGACGACCTTCATCACCGCATCGGCCCAGTTTTCGGGGGCGGGAATGTCGGCGTGATTCAGTTTGGGCTGAAGCTCCGGTTGGACCCAGGGGCGGTCATACAGGGGCGCGTCGTCGAAAAGCGGCGCCAGCGGCACGTCGCAGACGGTTTCGCCGTGATGCTTCAGCACCAGATGGCCGGTGTCGGTCGTCTTGCCGATGATGGCGAAGTCCAGGCCCCACTTCTGGAAGATGCGATAGCCGACATCTTCATAGCCGGGCTTCAGCACCGCCAGCATCCGCTCCTGGCTTTCCGACAGCATCATCTCATAGGCCGTCATGCCGGTTTCGCGCTGCGGCACCTTGTCCAGGTTCAGTTCGATGCCGACGCCGCCCTTGCCCGCCATTTCGACGGAGGAGGAGGTCAGGCCCGCCGCGCCCATGTCCTGAATGGCGGCGACGGCGCCCGAGGCCATCAGCTCCAGCGTGGCCTCGATCAGCAGCTTTTCGGCGAAGGGGTCGCCGACCTGAACAGTGGGGCGTTTGGCCTCCGACTCGTCGTCGAACTCGGTCGAGGACATGGTGGCGCCGTGGATGCCGTCGCGGCCGGTCTTGGAGCCGAAATAGACCACGTCATGGCCCGCCTCGGGCGCGGCCGAATAATAAATCTCGTCGGCGCGGGCCAGGCCGACGCACATGGCGTTGACCAGGATGTTGCCGTTGTAACCCTTGTGGAAGTTGGTCTCGCCGGCGACCGTGGGCACGCCGACGCAGTTGCCATAGCCTCCGATGCCGGAGACGACGCCCTTGACCAGACGCCTGGTCTTCTCATGGCCGGGATCGCCGAAACGCAGGGCGTTCAATAGGGCGACCGGACGCGCGCCCATGGTGAAGACGTCGCGCATGATGCCGCCCACGCCCGTCGCCGCGCCCTGATAGGGTTCGATGTAGGAGGGGTGGTTGTGGCTCTCCATCTTGAAGATGCAGGCGTCGCCGTCGTCGATGTCGATCACCCCGGCGTTCTCACCCGGCCCGCAGATGACGCGCTCGCCGGTCGTGGGGAACTTGCCCAGGTGGATTTTGGACGACTTGTAGGAGCAGTGCTCGGACCACATGACCGAGAAGACGCCCAGCTCGACGTGGTTCGGCTCGCGCCCCAGTCGATCGAGGACGACCTGATATTCATTAGGGGCCAGGCCGTATTCGGCGGCCAATTCAGCCATGGTCTTTTGCGGAGCGCTCATGGGCGGCGCTTCTAGCCGCAGATGGGCCGAATGTCAGCCCGCGCGGCGCAACATCGGGGAACATCGTCTATCGCAGGTGGTTGATCCCGGCGACAGTCAAAGGAGCCGCCATGACCGATACCCCCATCGACCCCGCCGCCACCCCCGAAGACGACGACCTGCCAGAGATCGCCGCCGACGACGCCGGCGCTTCCGCCCTGGCCGAACGGGCTCAGAAACAGGCCGAAGACGCCGAGGAGGACGAGGCGTGAGCAAGCCGCACACCGACCGCATCGTCCCGGCCGCAGGCCAGCAGATGGACCGTTCGAACGATCCTGAAACCACCGCAGAGATGGACGCCGCAGCGCCCGAAGCCGCGCTTGCCAGCCGTCGTCAGCGGCTGACCGGCTCGGCCGTCGGGGTCGGCAGCGTCGGCTTCGACGAGGCCGGCGCCTTCGATGTGGGCGCCGATGACCACGCGCCTCAGGACGACGCGGTCACCGACGAGCCTTGAGGCTTAGCGAGCCCGCTCGACGCCGGGTCGCAGGCGGAAGGTCAGCAGCAGGCCGCCGATCAGCAGGACGATCGCGCCGGCCAGGGCCGTGAAGGCGACGGCCGGCTTGTCCGCCTGTTCGGCGACGAAGGCGCCCAGAAGACCCCAGGCGGTCGGCAGCGGATAGGCGAGGGTGCGCAGCACAGCGGTCACCGCCAGGGCTACGACCGTGACGGCGACCACGGCGACGATGGCCCACAGATCAGGCGACAGGGCGGCGGGCAGGGCGTTGAACGCAGTCGCCGTCGTGATCAGGTTCAACGGCGCAGCCACCGTCAGCCAGCCCGCCAGGGCCGCCAGAGGCCAGACCAGCAGGATGCGCTCGCGATCGAACATCCGCAGCGCTCGGATATGGCCGGATACGGCCAGCATCGGCAGCAGCAGCGCGATCAGCGAGGCGAAGATCACGCCCACGCTGGCGGCCTTCAGGTTCAGGGCCGCGACGATGATCCAGAACCCGATGCCGAAGAAGGCGACGGCGGACGGCAGGCCCATTCGGCCCAGCAGCGGACTTTCACCCGTCTGCGGCAGGGCCTGACGGATCGCATAGGCCAGAATGCCGATATAGATCAGGCCCCATATCGAGAAGGCATAGCCCGCAACGCGCAGGGTGCTGTTGCCGTCGGCGGCGAACTCGGCCTGGTTCAGACCCAGGCCCGCCAGGTTCTGAACCAGGGGCACGATGATGGCGAAGAGCGCGGCGGCCAGGACGACCAGACGACGGGTGCGTTGGCGGGGCGTGGGACGGATTATGGAGGACATTCGATTTCCAGTGCGACGCGTGTTCCCGCCTTTACGCCTCGCTACGCCAGAAGGTTCACCGCGAGCGGCAGAAAAGTGAAGCTTGCATTGGCCGCCGGCGGCTTCATCCTGCCCGGCATGACGCTCAAAGCCTCCCTGCCGGCTCTGTTGATCGCGATAATCGTGGCAGCGGGCCAGGCGTCCGCCCAGACAAGCGGAGCGCCTCTGCCGGCCTCGGTCCAGACCGCCTGGTCCCGCGTTCGCGCGGCCCTGACGCCCCAGCAGCAGGCCCATGAGGTGCGGGGTTTCCTTTCGGCGCTCGCCAACGAAAACCGACGGCCGACAACGCCGGCGCTGGATGCGCGCGATATCGCCTCGGGCCGCGCCGTGTCGCTGGACGATCCGGCCCTGCTGCAGCGCCCTCAGGCGCATGAGGTCACGGTGACGGTGGACGGTCAGTTCCTGATCTTCCGCCCGCTGTCGCGCTCCAGTCTGGAGCCGTTTTTCGGCCGTTAGGAACAATCGGCCCCACCGCGTGGTTGTCAGGGGCAATCCACACGCAGGAGCCCATCATGGCCGATACCGAAAACACCCAGCCCTCGCTCGAAGACGAAGTCGCCGCCAACCGCGCTATCGAACAAGGCCTCGGCGTCGGCGCCCGCGAACTGGCCGCCCAGCGCGAGCCGGGCGGCGTGATCACGCCGGACGAGGACGAAGGTTCTGAAGACGGCGTATCGACTGACGCTGACGAACTGGACGAAAGCCTGGCCGTTCAGGGCGTCGACGACGCCGACTGATCAGGCGGCGGCGTAGATGCTCTGGAACAGGGTCGCGCCGTCGGCCGAGCCGAGCTCGGCTTCGAAGGCGCGGTCCGGGTGGGGCATCATGCCGAGGATATTGCCGCGCGCGTTCTGGATGCCGGCGATATCGTTGACCGAGCCGTTGGGGTTGTCGACGTAGCGGAAGACGACCTGACCCTCGCCCTCGATCCGGGCCAGGGTTTCGGCGTCGGCGAAGAAGTTTCCGTCGCCGTTGCCCTGTGTCATCGTTACTTCGCGCTGGCCCTGATAGCCGGCGGTGAAGCGCGTCTGGCCATTGGCTACGGTCAGGGCGATCGGCTTGCAGACGTATTTCAGTCCCTTGTTGCGCAGCAGGGCGCCGGGCAGCATTCCGGCTTCACACAGGATCTGGAAGCCGTTGCAGATGCCGACCACGGCGACGCCGTCGTCCGCAGCCTTCTTGACCGCCTGCATCACCGGCGACTGGGCCGCCATGGCGCCGCAGCGCAGATAGTCGCCGTAGGAGAAGCCGCCGGGAATGACGATCAGGTCCAGACCCTGGGGCAGTTCGGTCTCGGCGTGCCACACCATCGAGACCGGCTCGCCGGTGGAGCGTTCGACGGCGACCTTGCAGTCGCGATCACAGTTGGAACCGGGGAAGACGATGACGGCTGCGCTCATGGCGCGGGCCTTTAGCAGGCTTCTTTCGCCTTGTCAGGCCGTCGCGCGCGCCCGGCCGGTCAGCCAGGCGATCATGAAGATGACGAAGCCGCCCAGCGACAGGCCCATGCCGACCCAGCCGGTCGAGGCCCAGCCATAGCCGGCCGCGATCGCCATCCCGCCGAGCAGCGGGCCGACGGCGTTGGCCGTGTTGAACGCCGAGTGATTCAGCGCCGCCGCTAGGGTCTGGGCGTCGCCGGCGACGTCCATCAGCCGTGTCTGCAGGATCGAACCCAGGCCGCCTCCGCCGCCGATCAGGAAGACCACGACCATCACCGCCCACAGGTGGGGCGCCGCCAGCGGATACAGGGCCAGCGCCGCCGCGCTCCACAGCAACAGGCCGCCGGCCGCCTTGAACCCCAGATGATCCGCCGCCCAGGCCCCCAGGATATTGCCCAGGAACATGCCGACGCCGAACACGGCGAAGACCCAGGGCAGGACGCCGGGGCTGGCGCCCGTCACCGCCTCAAGCGTCGAGGCCAGATAGGCGTAGACTGCGAACATGCCGCCAAAGCCGATGGCGCCGACGCCCAGCGTCAGCCAGACCTGGCTGCGCTTCAACGCGCCCAACTCGCGCCACGGGCTGGCGTCGGGGTGGGCCGGATCGCGCGGCGCGAACAGAGCGACCAGGGCCATGGTCAGAACCGCCAGCACGCCGACGATGGCGAAGGTCCAGCGCCAGCCGTAGGCATGGCTGATGATGTTGACGACGGGCACGCCCAGAACGGTCCCCACCGTCAGCCCCATCAGGATGGTCGACACCGCCCGCGTGCGAAAATGCAGCGGCACGATGGAGGCCGCGACCAGGGCCGCCACGCCGAAATAAGCCCCGTGCGGCAGGCCGCTGAGGAAGCGGAAGACCAGCATCCAGTGATAGGTCGGGGCCAGGGCGCTGGCCACATTGCCGATGGCGAACAGGGCCATGAAGGCGATCAGCAGCAGCCAGCGTGGGTAGCGTGCGCCCAGGACCGCGAGGATCGGCGCGCCGACCACGACGCCGGCGGCATAGGCGCTGATGACATGGCCAGCGGTCGGCGCATCGACGCCCAGCCCGGCGGCGAAGTCCGGCAGGATGCTCATGGCCGCGAACTCGGTCACGCCGATCGCGAACCCGCCCATGGCCAAGGCGATCAGCACGAGGGCGACCGCCCCGCGCGAGCGGACGGGAAGGGGAGTGTCGAGGGCGGCGTCGGTCATGTTGCGCTGCAAACTAATCAGCGTTCATGACGCCACAAGGGCGACGCCGCCCCGCACCGATCACGCTTTGTTTTCGTAGGTCGCGGTGATCGACGCCTTGGCCAAGGTGTGGAAATGCAGGTTGAAGCCGAACACGGCGCCGGAGTTGTCGGCCGTCACGTCCAGGCTCTCAACATCCACGGCGAAGACGGTGAAGATGTAGCGGTGCGGGCCATGGCCGGGCGGTGGGGCGGCGCCGCCGAAACCGGGCTGACCATAGTCGGTACGGCCCTGGATCGCGCTGTGGGGCAGATGCCCGCCTGGCGAGCCGGCGCCGGCCGGCAGCTCTGTCACATCCGCCGGAATATTGGCCACCGTCCAGTGCCAGAAGCCCGAGCCGGTCGGCGCATCGGGATCAAAGCAGGTGATCGCATAGCTCTTGGTCCCCTCCGGCGCACCGGACCATGACAGTTGGGGCGATTGGTTGCCCTTGGCGTGCACCTGGGCGTCCGGAAGCACGCCGCCGTCTTGGATGTCGGTGGAGGTGAGGGTGAAGGTCATGGGCGCTCCGTCAATAAGCCGTCTGCTAAACTGGCGTCGATGCCGAAGGATGCAACCGTCTCCTCCCGCGACATGGGAGAGGAGACGGCAGACTTTACGCCGTCTCGATGCGGTAGCTTTCGATCACCGTATTGGCGAGCAGCTGCTCGCACATCTTCTTGGCTTCGCCTTGCGGGTCTTCGGCGCCGGCGAGGTCGAACTCGATCAGCTTGCCGACGCGGGCGTTGGAGACGCCCGACCAACCCAAGCCCTGCAATGCGCCTTCGACGGCCTTGCCCTGAACGTCCAGCACGCCCGGCTTGAGAAAGACGTGAACCTTGACCTTGCTTGAAGCGGTTGGGGCCATCAGTGCAGTCCTCCCTGGATCACCGTCGGCATGCCCTTCATGATGCCCAGGCGACGCGCGACTTCGGTATAGCTTTCAATGACATTGCCCAGGTCGCGGCGGAAACGGTCCTTGTCCAGCTTCTCGCCGGTCGAGGCGTCCCACAGGCGGCAGCTGTCGGGGCTGATCTCGTCGGCCAGCAGGACGCGGCTGAAGTCGTTTTCCCACACCCGGCCGAACTCGATCTTGAAGTCCACCAGGGTAATACCGACGGCGCTGAACAGGCCCGACAGATAGTCGTTCACCCGCACCGTCATCGCCAGCATGTCGTCCAGCTCCTGGGTCGAGGCCCAGTTGAAGGCGGTGATGTGCTCTTCGGTGACCATCGGGTCGTTGAGCTCGTCCTTCTTGTAGTAGAATTCGATGATCGAGCGGGGCAGGGGCGTGCCTTCCTCGATGCCTAGGCGCTGGCTCATCGAGCCGGCGACGATGTTGCGGCACACGACTTCTAGCGGAATGATCTCGACTTCACGGATCAGCTGTTCGCGCAGGTTCAGCCGCTTGATGAAGTGGTTGGTCACGCCGATGCCGTTCAGGCGCGACATGATGAACTCGCTGATCTGGTTGTTTACCACGCCCTTGCCTTCGAGGACGGCCTTTTTCTGCGCGTTGAAAGCGGTGGCGTCGTCCTTGAAATACTGGATCAGGGTGCCGGGCTCGGGTCCTTCGTACAGGATCTTGGCCTTGCCTTCGTAGATCTTCTTGCGCTTGCTGTTCATGGTCCGGTCCCGGCTTACGGGCGCCCTCCAGAAACAAAAATCGCGCGGCCATATGTGGAGGGGGAAGACCCGGTCCTGGCGGCGCGTTTCGGAATCGTTCGGGCAGTCAATCTCGTTCGCGGTCTCCTTAGCCGAAGGCGGCCCTCGATACAAATGAGGATGGCCGGCGGCGCAATGATTGGGGACAGGATGTCCATGCGACGCAAGTCAGGTTGCGTTCGCGGGCGGGCGGTCTATAGACGGCGCTTGCCCCGACGTTACCGGGGTGGACGGAGCTTTGCTGAGCGAAATGACGACCTTCGACGATCGGGAAAAGGCCTTCGAAGCCAAATACGCCCTCGATCAGGAGCAGGAGTTCAAGGCCATCGCCCGGCGCAACCGGATGCTGGGCCTTTGGGCTGCGGAAAAGATGGGCCTGTCGAGCGAAAGCGCGGACCAGTACGCCGCCGCCGTGGTGCGCGCCGACTTCGAGCAGCCGGGAGACGAGGACGTGTTCCGCAAGGTCGCCGGCGACTTCAAGGCCTCGGGCCTGTCGGTCTCGGAGGGCGAGATTCGCTCCAAGATCGACGAGCTGGCCTCGATCTCGCGCGAGCAGATCCGCGCCGGCGAGTAATCGCCTTGGTCTTTCGAATAATCTGAGAAATCGAAAGGGCCGCACCCGGGGGAAAGTGCGGCCCTTTCTTCTTGCCGGGGACGTTGGGGGGATGTCTCACCCGGCGTACTGTGCGTCTCGCGCCCCTGAAGAACACCAGGGTCGAGATTTGGTTTCAGGCGTCGCCGCCCGAAACCAAATATTTTTTTTACGGCATCAGAACCGTGTCGACGACGTGGACGACGCCGTTTGATTGACCCACGTCGGCCTGCGTTATCGTGGACTTGCCGCCCTTGGCGTCGGTGATGACCCAGGTGTTGTTCGGGCCGGCCGAAACCTTCAGTTCTTCACCTTGAACCGTCTTCAGCGTGGCGGTGCCGCCGTTGGCCTCGGCCTGGGCGGCGATATCGGCGGCCGTCAGACGACCGGCGACCACGTGGTAGGTCAGGATCTTGGTCAGATCAGCCTTCATCGCCGGCTGCATCAGGCTGGTGCGCGTCGCCTCGGGGATCTTCTCGAAGGCGGCGTTGTCAGGGGCGAAGACCGTGAACGGACCCGCGCCTTGCAGTGTGTCAACCAGGCCGGCGGCCTTCACGGCGGCGACCAGGGTCGTCAGGTTGGAGGCTTTGGAGGCGTTGGCGACGATCGTTTCGTTCGGGCTCATGGCCGCGCCGCCCACCATCGGGTCGGTCGCGGGGGCCATGGCGGCGCCGTCGGCCGGAGCCATGGCGGTTGATTCCGCCGGCGTCGTGGCGGCCGGCTCGTTGTTGCCGCAGGCGCCGAGCGCCATCAGCGCGCCGCCGGAGACGGCGACAAGCATAAGATTGCGAAGTTTGGTCATGTGTTTCGTTCCCTTTGGGCCGCTCTCAAGGCGGTAACGGGAACGTTACGCGCGACACCGCACAATGGATGCATGCCGCGCGACAAGACATCGCAGCTTCACCATTGAGTTTTCATTCGCAGTTCTATGCTGCTTTGCAGCAAGAGACCTATCGTTCGATCAGATCAGTCAACAAATTCCAGATGTTCGCCTTGCCTGCCAGTGGAATCGCATGAGCTGGGCTGGATGAAGGCAGGTCGATAAGGCGAACCCCTGCGACGTCGCCGATAATGCGCCGTCCCAGCCTTGCCGCCAGCTTTCCGTTGAAGGCGACCGCCCTCAGCCGCGGCAAGCTGCCGATCAGGCCGCGCAGATCAGCCGCCTCCGGCGAGCGGATCGCCGCATCCAGACTGCCCGACCGCTCCGCCGACGCAATCACATCCCACAGCCCCACGCCGCGCGCCGTCAATCGATCCAGCCGCTGCTCATAGCGGAGGGCTAGAAGGTCCTCGCCCAACACGCCGCCGATCAGGGGCCAAAAGGCGTTGCGCGGATGGGCGTAGTACTGCGCCGCCCTCAGCGAGGCGTCGCCGGGCAAGCTGCCCAGGATCAGCAGCCGGGTTTCCGTATCGACAACGGGTGCGAACCCCAGCCTGCGATCGCCGGTATGGTCCGTCACTTGACCGGCGGGTCGTCGCGCAGCCAGCCGGTGATCGAGCGGCGCTTGCCGTCGGCGTAGGCGGCGACTGGTGCGACAGAATGCTGGCGGGGCGTCTTGAACACCGTCCAGACGTTGAAACCCGGCTTGAAGCCGCGCTCGATATCGCCGTTGGCGTCGTGAAACAGCAACTGGCCGCCCCAGTCCGGCCGCCAATCGCGAGACAGGCCCAAAGTATAGGCCGCCCGTCGTTCGCCAACGCCCGTGTCGTCGTGCTGGGTCAGGAAGTCGCCGGGTCGGAACCAGGTGGCTTGCGCGTCGATCTTGGTCACGCTCGCTTCGCCGGTCACGGCCTTGGCGAATGTGGTGAAGGGCGTGTCGTTGAAGAACTGCACCAGGGCGTGCGTCGCATGGCCTTCGTCCTTGCCGGTCAGCAAGGTCGTGATGATCGGATAGGCCAGATAGATGAAGGAGAAGCCGTCGCGACCCTCCGCCAGCGCGCGCTGTATCTGGGCCCCGATCGCATCGCGGCCCATGGCCTGCATGTCTTGCGGCGACAGCAGCTTGCCGCCCTCCGGCGTCTTCAAGGACAGATGCCAAGCCGTGTCGTGTTCGAGCGCAAGCTCCAGCCATTCGGCGCTCGCGGCGTCCAACAGATCGGGCACCTGCACCATCCCATCGCGCGCATAGGCCGCCGCATAGTCGCGGGGATCGAGCCGGGGATTGAGCCGGATTGTCTTGTTCAACGCGCGTTGACCGTGATTGTCACGACCATCGTCCTGCCGACTGAAGATGCGGATGGAGCCGATTGTGTTTGGGCGATACAGCGCAGAGTTTCCAGATCGCGCACGCTCATATGACGGTCGTCAGTCAAGTCGCAGCCGCCCAACTGCCTGCCCTCACTCACCACGCACCGCATGTCTGTCTTGATCGAGCGCGCACCCTTGTGACGCCGCAGGCAGACTTCAGCCCGGGCGTCATCAGACAGCAGAGCGTTAGGTGCATACACCGACCAGCCGATGTAGCTGATCTCAGGCGTGTTGGCCTGAATGAACAGAGCGAGCAGCGCGGCGATCATGCCTCATTGAACACCCGCTTGAACACCACGTCCACGTTCTTGGTGTGGTAGCCGAGGTCGAACAGGGCTTCGAGCTGGTCGGCTGGCAGGGTGACGCGATCGTCGGCCTTCAGGAAATCCAGGAAGGCGCCTTCGCCGCGCCAGACCTTCATGGCGTTCTCCTGCACGGCGGCATAAGCGTCTTCACGCGACACGCCGGCCTGGGTCAGGGCCAGCATCACCCGCTGCGAGTGCACCAAACCGCCCAGGCGGTCGATGTTCTTCTGCATGTTCTCCGGGTAGACGTTCAGCCGCTCGACCACATTGGCCAGACGGTGCAGGGCGAAGTCCAGATGGATGGTGGCGTCCGGGCCGATGCCGCGCTCGACCGAGGAATGGCTGATGTCCCGCTCATGCCACAGGGCGACGTTTTCCATCGCTGGGGTGACGGCCGAGCGGACCAGACGGGCCAGGCCGGTCAGGTTTTCGGTCAGGATCGGATTGCGCTTGTGCGGCATGGCCGACGAGCCCTTCTGACCCTTGTCGAAGAATTCCTCGGCCTCGAGGACTTCGGTGCGTTGCAGGTGGCGGATCTCGACGGCGAGGCGCTCGACCGAGCTGGCGACGACGCCCAGGGCGGCGAAGAAGGCGGCATGACGGTCGCGCGGGATGACCTGGGTCGAGACCGGCTCGACGGTCAGGCCCATCTGGTCGGCCACGTACTGTTCGACGGCCGGGTCGACATTGGCGAAGGTGCCGACGGCGCCCGAAATGGCGCAGGTGGCGATCTCTTCCTTGGCGGTGATCAGGCGGCGTTTGGCGCGCTGGAATTCGGCGTGATAGCCGGCCAGCTTCAGGCCGAAGGTGACGGGTTCGGCGTGGATGCCGTGCGAACGGCCCACGGTCGGGGTGTATTTATGCTCCTTGGCGCGGGTCTCCAGCGCGGCCAGAACCCGGTCGACGCCCTCGATCAGCAGGTCCGAAGACCGCGCCAGCTGAACCGCGAAACAGGTGTCCAGCACGTCCGAAGAGGTCATGCCCTGGTGCAGGAAGCGCGCTTCCTCGCCGACGATCTCGGCGACGTGCGTCAGGAAGGCGATGACGTCGTGTTTTGTGGTGCGCTCGATCTCGTCGATGCGGTCGGCGTCGAAGGTCGCATCCTTGCCCTTGGCCCAGATGGCCTCAGCCGATTCCTTGGGGATCACGCCCAGCTCGGCCATCTTCGTGGCGGCGTGGGCCTCGATCTCGAACCAGATCTTGTACTTGGTTTCCTGGGACCAGATGGCGGCGGCGACGGGGCGGGAGTAGCGCGTGATCATGGGCGGGTCGTGTCGGTCGTGGGCGGCGCGGAGTCAAGGTTTGCGGGACGGCGCGGTTGACTTTGCCGGCCGTTGTCCCAGATTCAGCGCGCTTTCAGGAGGACGACCTCCCCCACATGGGACAAACGCCGGGACGACCCGACGCCATGCAGGGAGAATGTCATGGCCTGGGTATTCCTTCTTTTCGCCGGCCTGCTCGAAGTCGTCTGGGCGTTTCTGATGAAGGCGTCGGCTGGTTTTACGCGACCGTGGCCGGCGGTGGGGATGATCGTCTTCATGATCGGTTCGTTCGGTCTGCTGTCGCTGGCGATGAAGACCCTGCCGCTGGGCACCGCCTACGCCATCTGGACCGGCATCGGCGCAGTCGGCGCCTTTGTGGTCGGCGCGGTCTTTCTGGGCGAGCCGCTGACGACGCTCAGGATCGCGGGCGTCGCCCTGGTCGCATCGGGCCTGGTTGTGCTGAAGCTGGCGGCGAGCCATTGATGACGGCGACAGGAGACGCGTGATGGAACTGGTGATCGGCGACAAGGCCTATTCGACGTGGTCGCTGCGGCCGTGGCTGGTGCTGAAACATTGCGGCGCGGCCTTCGACGAGATCATCGTGCCGTTGAACCAGCCCGACACCGATCAGAGCATCCGCGAGCATTCGCCGTCCGGTCTTGTCCCGGTGCTGAAGGTCGAGGGCGAGGTGATCTGGGATTCGATGGCCATCGCCGTCTGGGCGGCCGAACGCTATCCGCAAGCCCGCCTCTGGCCTTCGGACGCCCATGCGCGCTGGCTGGCGCGTTCGGCGGCGTGCGAGATGCATGGCGGCTTCACCGCCTTGCGCACGGCCTGTTCCACCGGCCCGGATCACTGGATGGTCGGCCCCAGCCGGGCGCCCGCGCCGGACCATCCGGGACTGGGCAAGGATTTGCGCCGGATCGTCGAACTGTGGCGGAGCCTGCGTGAGCGGTTCGGCGCGGGCGGCCCCTATCTGTTCGGCGACTGGTCCGTGCCGGACGCCTTCTTCACGCCGGTCGCCGCCCGCATCCGCCATTTCCAGCTGGACCTCTCAGCGCACGGAGACGACGGCACGGCCCGGGCCTATGCCGAGACCTTGCTGGCTCATCCGCATTTTCTTGAGTGGGAAGCCGACGCGCTGGGCTTAACGCACGACAACCATCCCGGCTGACGCCGCGTTAAGCGGACGCCGTTATCTCTATGGGGATGACGCGCCCGATCCTGCCTAGCCCTCCGACCCAAGCCGCTGCGCGTGGCCTCAATCCCGTCATGGCCTATGGGCTTGCGGCCCTTGTCGGGGCGGCGTTTTGGGCCAGCCTGCTGTTTGCGGTCTTCTGAGAGTTCAGCGCGCGCCGGCGATGGGCGTCGTCTCGGCGATCAGGACCGGCTCGGCCTGCGGCGGCGGGGCGACGTAATCCAGCGCCATCGGCACGGCGCGCGCGCCCGAGGCCACGGCGTCCAGCGTCTTCAGCGGGCCGCCGAACAGCCGCTGATAGATCCAGTAGCTGGCCATGACCTTTTCGACGTAGTCGCGCGCCTGGGGCACGTCGATCGTCTCGATCAGCAGCAGGGGATCGGCGTCCGCGCCCAGTTTCCTGACCGCCGCCAGCATCGGTCCGGGACCGGCGTTGTAGGAGGCCACGGCCCGCAGCAGATCGCCCTGGAAGGCCGGCAGGGCCAGCATCTTGTTGATGTAGGCCTGGCCCAGACGCATGTTGACCGCCGGAACCAGCAGCTTGGTCGGGTCCGAGACGAAGGTGCGATCGCCGGTCATCTCGGCTGCCGTCGTCGGCATGACCTGCATCAGCCCATAGGCGCCGACGCTGGAACGGGCATTGGGATTGAAGTCGGTTTCCTTGCGCGCCAGGGCGTAGACCAGCGCCCGCTCGATGACGAAGCCGCCTTCGGGCGTAAGGTCCGGCATGGGATAACGGGTCGCGTCGATGCGCGTGGCGTCCCCGTTGTTGACCGGCAGGATGGCGCGCGCCAGGGCCGTCCACATCTTGGCCGCATCGCCGACGGCGGTGCGCAGCCCCGACCGCAGCTCGGTCTCGGCATCGGCGTTGCGCCCGACCTCATAGAAGGCGACGGTGCGTTTGGCGCGGGCGTCGGCCTGGACGAAGGCTTCCAGGGCGGTCGGCTCGACGGCGGCGCTCTGGGGCACATAGGCGGCGCGGCGCAGGCGGGGCTCGGCCTCATAGGGGCGAGGGCCCATATTCTCGATCGTCGGCTCTTCGCCCAGCTGACGCAGCGCAATCTGGCCGTAGAAGGTGGCGGGCCACTGGGCCGACAGACGCAGATAGTCGGTGACGCGGTCCTGACGCCCCGACTGGGCGGCGGCGCGCGCGGTCCAGAAGGCGGCGCCGGCGCGCACCCAGGCATCCTCGGTCGGATCGTTGGCGACGCGTTCGAAGGCGGCGAAGGATTCGTGGAACTGGCCCAGACGCCATTCCGCCAGGCCGACCGTCCACCAGTCGCCGATCTGGCGCCCCAGGGCCGAGGCGCCGGTCAGGTCGTCGTTGTTGTAGGCGACGCGCGCCGCCTTGGCCGGATCGGTGACGCCGCCGTCGCCGGACACGGCGCTGACCAGACTGTTCCAGGTGCGGCCCAGCACGCCGCCAGGACGCACCGGCTCGGGCGCGCCGTCGGGGCGACGACGCAGCGCCAGCGTATAGACCCGGTCTGCGCACGGCAGATCCGAATAGGTCTCAAGCCAGGCCGTCAGCTCCTCATAGGTGGCGACATGATCGGGATGGAACAGGCTTTCGAATTCGACCTGCCCCAGCAGCACGCGGTCCTGCGCCTGACGGGCCGCCGTGCGGGCCGTCTCGATGTCGCCGCGTCGCAGCGCGTCGAAGGCGGTGGTGTAGGAGATCCTGTCGGCCGAACTCAGCGCGGTGGGGCGCCCGGAACCGGCTCCGGCCTCGGCGGTTGATCCGTAGGGCGTCTCGGCGGTTGCAGCCGTCGTGGCGGCGCAGAACGCAAGGACAAGCGTCGACGCGAGGATCGCGCGGCGGAACAGAAACATAAGCGGCGGCCCCCTCGTTGGCGACGCGCGTAAGATACAGGCGCGTGTATGGCGATCGGTCGTCAGCATTCGAACATGCCGCGATTAGCCTTGTTCTTCAACCGAGTCCGTTTCAAGGCGGACGGCCAGCGAAAGCAGGTCGCTCCAGACCTGTCGTTTCGCTTGTGGCTGGCGCAGCAAAAAGGCGGGATGCAGGGTCGGCATGACGGGCGCCGACACCGCCCCTTCCAGCAGACGCCATTCCTTCCAGGCGCCGCGCAGTTTCATGATGCCTTCCTCGGCGCCGAGCACCGACTTGGCCGAGGCTGCGCCCAATAGCAGCACGGCTCTGGGCTTCAGCAGGGCGAAGGCGCGCTCGACGAAGGGCGCGCACACCGCCTGTTCCTGCGGGCTGGGGGTGCGGTTGCCGGGCGGGCGCCAGAAGACCGTGTTGGTGATGAAGGCCTTGTCGGTCAGGCCCGCCGCCACCAGCATCCGGTCCAGCAGCTGCCCGGCCTTGCCGACGAAGGGTTGCCCCGCCCGATCCTCGTCCCCGCCGGGCCCTTCGCCGATAATCAGGACCGAGGCGTTGGGGGTGCCGCGTCCGAACACCGATTGCGTCGCGCCCATGCCGCGCAGCGGACAGCCCTCGAACGCTGCGACCGCTGCCGCCAGGTCCTGAAGTGTCGCGGCGCCGGCGGCCAGCCGCCGCGCCTCGGCCAGGGCATCATCGGCGTTGACGCCAGCCAGGGGCATGACGACCGAGGCCGTCGCCCTCTGCACCGCCTTGACGGCCGGCGGCGGGGCGATGTGGGTGTGATCGACGGGCGCATCGCCATAGCAGGCGTCGACCCCCGCGTCCCGCCAGAAGGCGAGCAGGCTTTCGACTGCAGCGATGTCATGGGGTTGCGCGTTCATGTCTCGAACCACCGATAAGCCTTGACCGCCCTCGCGTCACCTTCCGATAAGCGGCATAACCACACAGATAACCGGGATTCAGGGGAAACCATGGCCGAAGACGCCATCGAAGGCGGCGCGGAAAACGCCCGTCAGGACGCCATCATCGACAATCTGCCGCCGCTGGAGGCGCTGAACGACGTCGAGCGCGAGATCATGGAATATGACGTCGTGATCGTCGGCGGCGGTCCGGCCGGCCTGTCAGCGGCCATCCGCCTGAAGCAGCGCGCGGAAAAGGACGGCAAGGAAATCACCGTCGCCGTTCTGGAAAAGGCGGCCGAGGTCGGCGGCCACATCCTGTCGGGCGCGGTCATCGATCCCAAGGCGCTGAACGAGCTGTTCCCCGACTGGAAGGAACGCGGCGCGCCGCTGGAGACGCCGGTCACGAAGGACAAGTTCCTGCTGTTGGGCCCGCAAGGGTCGGCGTCGCTGCCGATGCCGCTGATGCCGCCCTTCATGCACAATCACGGCTGCTATATCGCCTCGCTGGGCAACGTGACGCGCTGGCTGGGCGAGCAGGCCGAGGCTCTGGGCGTAGAGGTCTATCCCGGCATGGCCGCCAGCCACGTCGTCTGGGAAGAAGAGACGGGTCAGGTGAAGGGCGTCGTCGCCGGCGTCTTCGGCATCGACCGCGAGGGCAAGCCGACCGGCGATTTCCAGCCCGGCATCGAACTGCACGGCAAATATGTCTTCATCGCCGAGGGCGTGCGGGGCTCCCTGGCCAAGACAATCATTGCCAGGCACAAACTTCAGGACGGCAAGTCGCCCCAGAAATACGGCATCGGCCTGAAAGAGCTGTGGCAGGTGCCGGCCGACAAGCATCAGCCCGGCCTGGCCCAGCACACGACCGGCTGGCCGCTGGACGAACACACCGGCGGCGGCAGCTTCCTGTATCACTTCGGCGATCGCTACGTGGCCGTCGGCTATGTGGTTCACCTGAACTACAAGAACCCGTTCCTGTCGCCGTTCGACGAGTTCCAGCGCTTCAAGCACCACCCCGAGATCGCCCAGCACCTGGAGGGCGGGACACGCATCTCCTACGGCGCGCGCGCCATCACCGAGGGCGGCCTGCAGTCGATCCCGAAGCTGAGCTTCCCCGGCGGCGTGTTGATCGGCTGTTCGGCCGGCTTCGTGAACGTGCCCCGCATCAAGGGCAGCCACAACGCCATGAAAACCGGCATGCTGGCCGCCGACTCCGCTTACGACGCCGTTCAGGCCGGGCGCGCGGGCGACGAACTGGTCGAATACCAGACCGCCTTCGAAAAGAGCTGGGTCTATAAGGAGCTGTCGGTCGTCCGGAACGCCAAGCCGCTGCTGTCCAAGTTCGGCACGACGCTGGGCGGGGCGCTGGGCATGTTCGACATGTGGTGCCGCACCCTGTTTGGCGGTCTGTCGCCGATCCCGACGCTGAAGCACGAAAAGACCGACGCCGCCTCGACCGGCCTGGCCGCCGACCACAAGGCGATCGCCTATCCGAAACCGGACGGCAAGCTGTCGTTCGACAAGCTGTCGTCGGTGTTCATCTCCAACACCAACCACGCCGAGGACCAGCCGGCCCACCTGAAGCTGCTGGATCCGTCGATCCCGATCCGGGTCAACCTGCCCAAATACGGCGAGCCGGCGCGGCTCTACTGCCCGGCGGGCGTGTACGAGGTCGTCTATGGCGACGAGGCGGCCAAGGCCGATCCGCGCTTCGTCATCAACGCCCAGAACTGCGTCCACTGCAAAACCTGCGACATCAAGGATCCGTCGCAGAACATCGTCTGGACCACGCCTGAGGGCGGCGGCGGTCCCAACTATCCGAACATGTGACGGAACGGGGCAGGGGCGGTGTTCCGCCCTTGCCCGCCGCTGCAAAAGCGTGAAGGGTCCGGGCATGATCGCCTCCCGTTCTCGCCTGTTCGCCGCCTCCCTGACCGTCCTCGCCGTGGCGCTTGCCGGCCACGCCTCGGCTCAGGAAACGACGCCGCCCGCCCCGACGCCGGACACCCATCCGCCGGCCGTCATCCTGGAGCCGGGCCAGACGGCGCCGGGCCAGGCCACACCAGGTCAGGCGCCGACCGAGGCCGCGCCCGATCCTCACATCATCATCACCGATACGCCCGCGACGCCGGCGATCCCGGCCGTCTGGGCGCCGATCCCGACGAACGCCGAGGGCCGCAGCGCCTATGGCCTGTATCTGGCGGGCAAGCTGGCCCTGATGCAGGGCGAGGGGGCGATGGGCTCGGACTATTTGGCCCAGGCGGAACGACTGACGCCGGAACAGCCGCGCGTGCGCGAACAGGCCTTCACCTCCGCCCTGCTGACCGGCGATCTGGACGTGGCGGCCGCCCTGGCCCCGACCGATGCGACGGCGTCTCCGGCGTTTGTCGAGGGCGGGCGGCTGGTGCGTCTGGTGCAGGATTTCGTGCGCGGAGACGCCAGGACGCCGAACGCCGAACTGGCCCGTCAGCCCATCGGCGCCCCGCACGCCCGCGCCGGTCTTCTGGTCGCGCCGTGGATCGCGGCCGCGGCGGGCGACTGGACCCGGGCGCTTCAGCCGGTCCCGACCGCCGGCGATCCCCTGACCCTAGCCTTCGCCCGCATGAACCGCGCCGCCCTGCTGGAAAAGCGCCGCGACTATGCCGAGGCCGAGGTCGAGCTGAAGACCGCGTCCGAGGTCGCCGGCGTCGGCGCCCTGTTCAAACGCCCCTATGGCGAGTTTCTGGAACGGCGCGGTCGCCGCGACGACGCCGTCGCCCTGTATGAAGCCGCCATGGCGGCGCAACCCGTCGATCCGGGCGTGGGCCGGGCGCTGCAACGGTTGAAAGACGGCGGGCGCCCGCCCGCCTTGCCCGACTTCCGCGAAGGCGCCGCCCAGGGCCTGATCACCGCCGCCGCCCAGGCCTCGGCCGAGCGCGGCAACGAGTTCGCCGCCGTTTATCTGCGCCTCGCCCAGAACCTGCACGACGATGACGAGACGGAATATCAGCTGGCGCAGGTGCTCTCGCGCGCCGGTCTGAAATCCGCCGCCCGCAACGCCCTGTCGCGGGTCGGGACCGCCGATCCGCAGCTCTACGCCGCCGCCCGCGCCCAGCTGGCCGTGGCTCTGGAAGAGGACGGCCACTCGCAGGACGCGCTCACCGAACTGCGTCGCGCTGCGGCCGCCAGCCCCGACGATCGCCAGATCGCCCTGGTTCTGGCCGGTCAGCTGATGCAGCTGAAACAGCATGACGAGGCGCTGGCCCTGCTGGATGGGCCGCTGTTGAACACCGCCGATCAGGGCGCCAGCGTTCACTTCCTGCGCGGCGCCGCCTATGAGGCGCTGGGTCGTGTTCCCGAGGCCGAGGCCGAACTGTGGGCCGCGCTTCAGACCGCGCCGAACGACGCCGACATGCTGAACTACCTCGGCTATCTCTGGGTCGATAAGGGGCTGCGGGTTCAGGAAGGCGCCGAGATGATCGCCCGCGCCCATGCGCTGGAGCCCGACAACGGCAATATCCAGGATTCGCTGGGCTGGGCGCAGTTCAAACAGGGCCAGTACGAAACCGCCGTCGACACGCTGGAAGAGGCTGTCGACAAGGAGCCGTCCAACGCCGAGATCAACGATCACCTCGGCGACGCCTATTGGAAGGTCGGTCGTCAACGCGAAGCCGTCTGGCTGTGGAACCGCGTCCTGGTGCTGGAGCCCGAACCCGAACGTCGGGTCGAGGTCGAACGCAAGATCGCCAATGGGCTGGATAGCGTGCCGAGCGCTCAGGGCGTCGCGCAATAGGTCATGCCCGCCCTGACCGCCCTGGCGCCGGCCAAGATTAATCTGTTCCTGCACGTCGGCGCGGTGGACGCGGGCGGCTATCATCCGCTGTCCAGCCTGGTCGCCTTCGCCGACGTCGGGGATCGCGTGTCGGTCGAGCCGGCGGATCGTCTGTCGTTGACGGTCAACGGGCCATTCGGCGGCGGACTGGGCGCGACGAATGACAATCTGATCCTGCGCGCGCTGCGCCGATTGGGCGAGGCCTGCGATATCGGAGAGCCGAATCTGAAGGTCACGCTGGACAAGCATCTGCCCATTGCGGCCGGGCTGGGCGGCGGATCATCCGATGCGGGCGCGGCGCTGAAGCTGGCGCGCGGCGTCCTGGCGCTCGATCTCGACGACGCCGCGCTTGAGGCGGTCGCGGGGGTCGTTGGCGCGGACGGGCCGATGTGTCTGCGGATGCGCACGGCCTGGGCCGAGGGGAGGGGAGACGTGCTGACCGACGAACCCCGCCTGCCGCCGCTGCCGGCCGTGCTTCTGAACCCTGGCGTCCCCTCGCCGACCGGCGCCGTCTATCGCGCCTATGACGCAGGGCCGGTGCGGGTCGCCGATAAACCCGCGCCGCCGCACGACTGGTCCATCGCCGCCGTCATCGACTGGCTGTCGGCGCAGCGCAACGATCTTGAAGCGCCTGCGCTGGCCCTGACGCCGGCGATCAACGCGGCCCTGTCGGCGGTGGCGGCGACCGATCAGGTCGCCCTGACCCGCATGTCCGGCTCGGGCGCGACGGTGTTTGGTTTGTATCCCAGCGACGACGCGGCCCAATCCGCTGCGTGCGCTTTGTCCGGCGCACATCCTAAGGCCTGGGTCAAAGCAACACAGCTGTCCGTACAGCAACGCTGAAGCTTTGTGGCCGAATGCTGGCGATCAGGCTGCGAAACCGGCGATTTCGCCCAGGTCTCGCCCAAATCATCACAAACGTTACGCATTGTTTCGAAATCTCGGAACCAGATCACGGCGTTCTGATTTGAGTCGGCAGTTCCGATGTCTGGAACGGGTCGCCGTCTCCCCCGTGGCGATCCTCAAACAGGAAAAAGGAAATCGCCATGCTTCGCGCAAAACTGCTTGCCGCCACCGCCGTCGTCAGCCTGATGGCCGCCCCCGCATTCGCCCAGGACATGACTGCTCCGGCGACCACGACGACGCCCGCCCCGGCGACCATGCCGCAAACCGATCCGGCCACGCCGGCCATGCCGCAGACGCCGGCGCCGACGGCTGAAGCGGCCGCCGCCACGACCACGACTGCAGAGGCGACCACGCCGGTGGCTGGCGAAACCGTGGTCGACAAGCTGAAGGCCAGCGGTCAGTTCACCACCCTGCTGGCCGCACTGGACGCCGCCCAGTTGACCGACACCCTGGCCAGCCGCCCGGCCATCTCGATCTTCGCCCCGACCGACGCCGCCTTCGCCGCCGTGCCCGAGGCCGAGCGTACGCGTCTGATGGACCCGGCCAACGCCGCCGAACTGCGCCAGCTGCTGCTGTATCACGTCATCGTCGCCGACGTGACGCCCGACCAGATCATGGGCAAGAGGGGCGGCGTGGAGACGGCTGCCGAAAGCCAGGTTCTGCTGGACGGCACGGGTTCGGCCATCAAGGCTGATGGCGCGACCGTCGTCAGCGCCGAGCTGGACGCCTCGAACGGCGCCATCTTCCCGATCGACAAGGTGCTGAACCCCGCGAATTCTATGGCCGCCATGGGCGATGAAGAGGCCGCCACGCCCGCCGAAGCCGCTGCGCCGGCCGAGGCTGCTCCGGCTGCTGAAACGACCCCGGCTCCGACGGCGCCGAACGGCCAGCCTGCCGCGATGACGACGACCACGTCCTCGTCGCCGGTCGTCAACCCGACCGATGGTCAGGTCGACACCCCCGCCACCCCGCCAGTCGATGCGGCTGACCCCGCCGCCGACGGCGCGGCCGAAGCCAAGCCGACCCCGAACTGATCAGGGTCATCCACGCGCTCGCTCGGTAGCGTGTTGAAGCGGAAGGCGGCGGGCCCTATGGTCCGCCGTCTTTTTTGCAGCCCCTCCCCACGAGCCCGATTTGACCACCTCGACCGAGCCGCTTGCGTTTCAGGACCTGATCCTGACGCTCCACCGCTATTGGGGCGAGCAGGGCTGCGCCATACTGCAACCCTATGACATTGAGGTCGGGGCCGGCACGCTGCACCCCGCCACCGTCCTGCGCGCCCTCGGCTCCAAGCCGTGGAAGGCCGCCTATGTCCAGCCCAGCCGCCGCCCCGGCGACGGCCGCTATGGCGAAAACCCCAATCGCCTCCAACACTATTACCAATATCAGGTTCTGCTCAAACCGAACCCGGCTGACCTTCAGGAGCTGTATCTCGGCTCGCTGGCGGCCATCGGCATCGATCCGAAACTGCACGACATCCGCTTCGTCGAGGACGACTGGGAAAACCCCACCGTCGGCGCCTGGGGCCTGGGCTGGGAGGTTTGGTGCGACGGGATGGAGGTGACGCAGTTCACCTATTTCCAGGGCGTTGGCGGCATAGAGGTCGATGTGGTGTCGGGCGAACTGACCTACGGGCTGGAGCGCTTGGCCATGTATGTCCAGGGCGTGGACAACGTCTATGATCTGAAGTTCACCAAGGAGGGGCTGACCTACGGCGAGGTCTTCCTGGAGAACGAGCGCCAGCAGTCGGAAGCCAACTTTCACGGCTATGACGTGGACGGTCTGAAGCGCCGGTTCGAGGATATGGTGGGCGAGGTTCAGCGCCTGCTCGACATGCGCGGCCCGCAGGATCAGCCGCTGGTCCTGCCCGCCTATGATCAGGTGCTGAAGGCCAGTCACCTGTTCAACCTGATGGACGCCCGCGGCGCCATCGCCGTCGCCGAACGCCAGAGCTACATCGGCCGCATCCGCGAACTCTGCAAAGCCTGCGCCCTCGCCTACGTCGAACAAGAGCGGAAAACCGCCTGATGCCCCAGCTGCTTCTCGAAATCTTCTCCGAAGAAATCCCCGCCCGGATGCAGCAGGGCGCCGCGCGCGACCTTCAGCGGATGGTCTCCGACCGGCTGAAGGCCGCCGGCCTGACGTGGGAGGCGCTGACGACCTATGCCGGTCCGCGCCGCCTGACCCTGGTCATCGACGGCTTGCCCGCCGCCACGCCGGACCGCGAGGAAGAGGTCAAGGGTCCGCGCGTCTCGGCCCCGGAACAGGCGCTGGAAGGCTTCCTGCGCAAGACTGGCCTAACACGCGATCAACTGACCGAACGCGACGGCGTCCTGTTCGCCGTCCTGTCGTCCAAGGGGCGCGCCACGACCGATCTGGTCGCCGAGACGGTCGATCAGGTCATCCGCACCTTCCCCTGGCCCAAGTCGATGCGCTGGGGTGCCGGCACGCTGCGCTGGGTGCGTCCGATCAAGCGCATCCTGTGCCTGTTCGACGGCAAGGTGGTCCCGTTCGAGATCGACGGGATTCAGAGCGATGCGATCACCGAGGGGCACCGCTTCATGGGTTCCGGCGAGTTGCTGCGCGTGAGTGACTTCGTCGACTATCGCACTCAGCTGGAAAAGAACTTCGTCCTGCTGGACGTCGCCGACCGCAAGCTGCGAATTCTGGAACAGGCCAAAGCCGCCTGCGCCGCGCGCGGCCTCGCTCTGGTCGATGACGACGGCCTGCTGGACGAGGTTGCGGGCCTGGCGGAATGGCCGACGCCGATCCTGGGCGACATGGACCCGCAGTTCCTGGCCCTGCCGCCGGAAGTCGTGCGCCTGTCGATGAAGGTGCACCAGAAGTATTTCGCCGTCCGCGATCCGTCGAAAGAGGGCCTGGCGCCAAACTTCCTGGTCGTCGCCAATGTCGAGGCGACAGACGGGGGCAAGGCCCTGGCCGCGGGCAACAGCCGCGTGCTGAGCGCCCGCCTGAACGACGCCCGCTTCTTCTGGGACGAGGACCAGAAGGTCGGCTTCGACGCCTGGAACGCCAAACTGTCCGGCGTCACCTTCCACGCCAAACTGGGCACCCTGGCCGAGCGCGTCGAGCGCATCGCCGCCCTGGCGCGCGAAATCGCACCGCTGGTCGGCGCCGACGCCGACGAGGCCGAAACCGCCGCCCGCCTGTCCAAGGCCGATCTGCTGTCGGGCATGGTCAGCGAATTCCCGGAACTGCAGGGGATCATGGGCGGCTATTACGCCCGTCTCGCCGGCCATTCCGACGCGATCGCCGACGCCGTACGCGACCACTACAAGCCCCAAGGCCCCGCCGACACGGTCCCGACCGCGCCGGTCACGGTCGCCGTCGCCCTGGCCGACAAGGTGGACACCCTGGTCGGCTTCTTCGCCATCGACGAGAAGCCCACAGGCTCAAAGGATCCGTTCGCCCTGCGGAGAGCGGCGCTGGGCATCCTTCGCCTGATCTTGAACAATGAAATCCGTCTTGGCTTGACGAACGACGCCTTCGCGCCGGCGACCGCATTGATCACCAAGCAGGGCAAGGTCGAACGTCAAGTCGATAAGCTGTCTCTGTCGTCAGAGCTGGCGTCCTTCTTTGCCGACCGCTTGACCGTCTTGCTGCGCGATCAGGGCCAGCGCCACGACCTCGTCGCCGCCGTCTTCGCTCTGGGCGACGACGACCTCGTCCGCATCGTGCGTCGGGTGGAGGCGCTGGCCGCCTTCCTCGCCACCGACGACGGGGCCAATCTGCTGGCGGGCTACAAGCGCGCCTCCAACATCCTGCGCGCCGAGGAGAAGAAGGGCTCGCTGCCGACCGGCATGGTCCAGACCGGCCTGCCGAACCAGCCCGAGGCCGAGACCACCCTGGCCTTCGCCGTCGGCGCCGCCCGCACCGCCGTCGAGGCCGCGCTGGAGACCGAGGACTTCGCCGCCGCCATGACGGCCTTGGCGCGCCTGCGTGCGCCCGTGGACCGCTTCTTCGACGACGTTCTGGTCAACTCAGGCGTCCCCGCCGAACGCGAAAACCGCCTGAAACTGCTGGGCCAGGTCCGTGCCGTCATGGGCCAGGTCGCCGACTTCGGCCAGATCGCGGGGTAGAGCAGAACGCCTCCGTCTCTCCGCTGCGCTACGAGCCACCTCCCCATGGAATGGGGAGGAGACGGGACTTCGCCGCATCGTCTCCTCCCCACTTGTGGGGAGGGGGACCACAAAGTGGTGGAGGGGCTCTTAACTTCGGATTCGGTCCCTCGCCCTGTCGCCGATGAAATCGAGCACGTCACCCAGGTCCGTTCGCACCTGTTCGGCTGAGACGCGGATTACCGCAATGCCCTGGGTCGCAAGCCAGCGCGTGCGCCGGGCGTCATGTTCGCCTCGGCCTTCATGGCTTTCGCCGTCGACCTCGACGGCGAGCATCGCCTCGGCGCAATAGAAGTCGAGCACATAGACGCCCGCCGGATGCTGACGGCGGAACTTCAGCCCATCCAGCGCGCGGCGGCGCAGGTGGACCCACAGTCGGGCTTCGGGCGGGGTCAGAGCGCGGCGCAGGATGCGAGCGCGCGAGACGGAGCCTTCGTGCGTCAAGAACCCCTCCACCGCTTTGCGGTCCCCCTCCCCATTTCATGGGGAGGAGACGATGACGTCAAGGTTGTGCGCGCACGTCGCCCGGAAACCGCACATCCCCTCACGCATTGTTACATCCGCAATGGTCAAGGCCGCTCTCACGCGCTAGATCATGCTGCATGTGCGAGCGGGGCCAACCCGCCGGACGATCCGAAAAGCTCAGGGACTGCATGATGACTCAGTGGGTGTACGGCTTCGGCGGAGGCTCCGCCGACGGCGACGCGTCGATGAAGAACCTTCTCGGCGGCAAGGGCGCCAATCTGGCGGAAATGTCGTCGCTGGGTCTGCCGGTTCCTCCGGGCTTCACCGTCACCACCGAGGTCTGCACCCACTACTACGCCAACAACGAGACCTATCCGGCTGATCTGGACGCCCAGGTCCAGGCCGCCCTGGCCAAGGTCGAGGGGGTGGTCGGCAAGACCTTCGGCGATGTCGACAACCCGCTGCTGGTCTCGGTGCGGTCCGGCGCGCGCGCGTCGATGCCAGGCATGATGGACACGGTGCTGAATCTGGGTCTGAACGACCAGACGGTCGAGGGGCTGGCGAAACTGTCGGGCGACCGTCGCTTCGCCTTCGACAGCTATCGCCGCTTCATCACCATGTATTCCAACGTCGTGCTGGGCCTCAGCCACGACGATTTCGAAGAGGTGCTGGATCAGCACAAGGATCGCCTGGGCGTCACGGTCGACACCGACCTGACCGCCGCCGACTGGGAGAAGGTGGTCGCCGACTACAAGGCCGTGGTCGAGCGCGAACTGGGTCACGCCTTCCCGCAGGATCCCAATGACCAGCTGTGGGGCGCCGTGGGCGCCGTGTTCGAAAGCTGGATGAACGACCGGGCGAAATTCTATCGCCGCATGCACGACATCCCCGAAAGCTGGGGCACGGCCGTCAACGTCCAGTCGATGGTGTTCGGCAATATGGGCGAGACGTCGGCGACCGGCGTGGCCTTCACCCGCAACCCCTCGACCGGCGAGGCGCGCCTGTACGGCGAGTTCCTGATCAACGCGCAGGGCGAGGACGTGGTCGCCGGCATCCGCACGCCGCAGTCCCTGACCAAGATCGGCCGCGAGGAGATGGGCGAGACCGCCCCCTCGATGGAAGAGGCGATGCCCGAGGTGTTCGCCCAGTTCGTCGACGTCGTCGGCAAGCTGGAAAGCCACTACCGCGACATGCAGGACATCGAGTTCACGGTCGAACAGGGCCGTCTGTGGATGCTGCAGACCCGAAACGGCAAGCGCACCGCCAAGTCGGCGCTGAAGGTCGCCGTGGACCTCGCCGCCGAGGGCGTCATCTCTCAGGAAGAGGCCATCAGCCGGGTCGAGCCGTCGGCGCTGGACCAGCTGCTGCACCCGACGCTGGACCCCGATGCGGCGCGCACCGTGGTCGCCGCCGGCCTGCCGGCCTCGCCCGGCGCGGCGACGGGCAAGATCGTCTTCGACGCCGACGAGGCCGAGCGCCTGGCGGGTCTGGGCGAGGCGGTCATCCTGGTGCGTGAAGAGACCAGCCCCGAAGACATCCACGGCATGCATGCGGCGCGCGGCATCGTCACCGCCCGCGGCGGCATGACCAGCCACGCCGCCGTCGTGGCGCGCGGCATGGGCCGGGCCTGCGTCTCCGGCGCCGGCGAGATCCACATCGACGAGGCTAAGGGCGTGTTCACCGCGCGCGGCCGCACCTTCAAGGCCGGCGAGGTCATCACCATCGACGGCTCCAAGGGCGAGGTGCTGGACGGCGCCGTGCCGATGATCGAGCCCGAACTGACCGGCGACTTCCAGACCCTGATGGGCTGGGCCGACGACGTCCGCCGCCTGAAGGTCCGCGCCAACGCCGAGACCCCGCTGGACGCCAAGACTGCGCGCGGCTTCGGCGCCGAGGGCATCGGCCTGTGCCGCACCGAGCACATGTTCTTCGATGACACCCGGATCGCCGCCGTGCGCGAGATGATCCTGGCCGACGACGAGAAGGGCCGTCGCGCGGCGCTGGCCAAGATCGCGCCGTTCCAGAAGTCGGACTTCGTCGAACTGTTCGAGATCATGGCCGGCCTGCCGGTGACGGTGCGGCTGCTGGACCCGCCGCTGCACGAGTTCATTCCCCACACCGAGGAAGACATCGACGCCCTGGCCGCCTCGTCCGGCATCGACGCCGAGAAGCTGAAGCGCCGCGCCAAGGAGTTGCACGAGACCAACCCCATGCTGGGTCACCGCGGCTGCCGGCTGGGCGTCGCCTATCCCGAAATCTACGAGATGCAGGTCCGCGCCATCATCGAGGCGGCGCTGGAGGTCAAGCAGAAGTCGGGCGCCGCGCCCCTGCCGGAGATCATGCACCCGCTGGTCGCCCTGGGCCTGGAAATGAAATATCTGCGCGAGCTGACCGACCGCACGGCCAAGGCGGTGTTCGAGGAGACGGGCCAGAGCCTCGACTATCTGGTCGGCACGATGATCGAACTGCCGCGCGCCGCCATCCGTGCAGGCGACCTGGCCGAATACGCCCAGTTCTTCAGCTTCGGCACCAACGACCTGACCCAGACGACGTTCGGCATTTCGCGCGACGACTCCGGCCGGTTCCTGCAGGCCTATCTGGACAAGGGCATCTTCGAAACCGATCCCTTCGTGCGGTTGGACCAGGACGGCGTGGGCGGCCTGATCGAGATCGCCGCCGAGCGGGGGCGCAAGGTCCGGCCCGAGGTCAAGCTGGGCATCTGCGGCGAACATGGCGGCGACCCGTCGTCCATCGCCTTCTGCGAACAGGCCGGGCTGGATTACGTCTCCTGCTCGCCCTACCGCGTGCCGATCGCCCGTCTGGCGGCGGCCCAGGCCGCGCTGAACGTGGAGCGCGAGAAGGACCGATAAGCGATCCTATACCCGTCATCCTCGGGCTCGACCCGAGGACCGGCGGTCCCGGCGCTGGTGAAATAACGGCGACGCACAGTGTGTCCGACGTCCGATCCTCGGGTCGAGCCCGAGGATGACGGATAAAAAAAGGAAAGGCGGTCTCGATCGAGGCCGCCCTTTTTGCTGCGGCGCCACAAAGTCGCCAATCTTGACGGAACGCTGTATGTGTCCCGGCGTCCACAGGCATTCGTCGTGTTTTCGCGCCTCTGGAACAGATGACGCTGTGACCTATTTAAGCACTCGCTGGATGGGGCTGATGATCGGCTCGGTCATCACATCTAGGAGTTAATAAGAAACAATGCGTAACATTCTTCTCGCTGCTGTCGCCGTTTCCGCAATCGCCGCTCCGGCCTTTGCTCAAACCAATCCTGAGCCGCGTGGTTACGGCTCGTTGGGCTACACTCATCTTGAAGGCGACAATGCAACGACGGGTGCCGTCACCGGTCGTCTCGGCGTCAACCTCAACCGTTACATCGCTGTGGAAACCGAAGCCTCGGTCGGCGTGAAGCATGACGACTTCACCGTCGCCGGCGTCGATGGCGAGATCAAGCACGAGTGGGACGCCGCCGGTTACGTAGTCGGCAAGGTGCCGGTCTCTGACAAGCTGGAACTGTTCGCACGCGGCGGCTACGGCCACACCGAGCTGAAGCAGAAGTTCCCCGGCGCCAACACCGACGTGGGCGGTGACAGCTGGAACTACGGCGCCGGCGCCAACTACTACCTGGACGGCGTCAACGGCGTGCGCGCCGACTGGACCCGTCGCGACTACCGCGACAACGGTGGTGAAGCCGACGCCTATTCGGTCAGCTACATCCGTCGCTTCTGATCTGATCGATCAGTCATAACGACGAAGGCGCGCTCCGCAGGGAGCGCGCCTTTTTCGTTCAGGAGAGTGAAATCAGCCGAAGTCGCCGGCCAGGGCCCAACGCTGCGAGCCTTCGCCGAACGGGCGAACGAACCAGTCGCGATAGTATTCGAAGGTCTCGATGATCTTTTGGCGAAGATCGGGCGGATTGACCGCTTCGCCGCGCTGGCGCTTCATCGCCGCCACGCAATCGACCACCATGTTCTGATGCGCCGAGCCACCCATGCTCTTCAACACGGTGGCGATATCATGAGCCAAGCTTTCCAGGACCTGCTTGGGCGTCTTGTGAGCCATCTGGGACATCCCCTGTTCTCGACAGGAGAATGGGTGACAAAAAGTCGTGAAAGATTCAAGCGTGGCCGGGCGAGAATCATCATGGATGCGAATTAACCTGACATAACGCGGGTCGCGCGATTTGGTTCTCGCAAGGGAGAAAACCATGACGAATTTCGATCCGGCGGCCGCGACGGCCCAGTGGCTGGCGACCTTGTCGCCCCAGGAAACGGCCCGGGCCATCGCCTATACCCACGGTTCGCACTGGCTGATCCTGTGGAGCTTCCTGGTCTCGGCCCTGGTCGCCTGGATTATCGTGCGCACCGGCCTGCTGGTCGCGATCCGCAGCCGGATCGAACGTCGCCGTCGCCGGCCGATCCTGGCCAGTTTCGCCGTCGCCCTGGTCTATTCGGCCATGAGTTGGGCGCTGACGCTGCCGTGGGCGATCTATCAGGGCTGGTGGCGAGAGAAACAGTATGCGCTGACCAGCCAGGCGTTCGGCGGCTGGCTGGGCGAGGCCGTGATCGGCGCGGCCATCTCGATGGTGGCGACCTCGCTGCTGCTGGTGGCCATCTATGCCCTGATCCGGCGGGCGCGCCGGTTCTGGTGGGCCTGGGCGGCCGGTGTGACAGCGGCCTTCATCGTCATCGGTCTGGTGCTCGCGCCCCTGGTGATCGAGCCGATTTTCAACACCTATACGCCCGCACCGAACGGGCCGGTGCGCGATGCCGTCGTGACCCTGGCCAAACAGACCGGCACGCCGTCGGACAAGATCTTCATCTACGACGGCTCCAAACAGTCCGACCGCTACACCGCCAATGTCTCGGGCCTTTTCGGCACGGCGCGGGTGGCGATGAGCGACACCATGTTCAAACAGGGCGCGGATCTGGCCGAGGTGCGCGGCGTGGTCGGCCACGAGATGGGCCACTATGTCCGGGCGCACATTCTCTGGACCGTCGGCATTCTGGTCCTGTGGTCGGTGCTGGCCTTCTGGCTGACCGACCGGCTGTATCCCGTGGCGCATCGTCTTTTGAGGGCGGATCGCGTGGGCGACATCTCCGACCCTGCGGGCTTGCCGGTCCTGGCCTTGGTATTGGCCTTCCTGGGCGTGCTGGGCACGCCGGTCTTCGCCACCATGACCCGCACGATGGAGGAGGACGCCGACCACTTCTCGCTGGTTCACGCCAATGAACCGGACGGTCTGTCCAAGGCCCTGATCAAGACCGCCGAATACCGCGCCCCGTCGCCGTCGGCGATCGAAGAGTTCCTGTTCTACGATCACCCCAGCGTGGAGAACCGCATCCGCCGCGCCATGGAATGGAAGGCGACGCATCCCGCCCAAGCCGCAGCAGGGCAACCGACGCGTCGCTAGGGCATTGAAGGCTTCGCCATTCCAAGCGGAGCCTTCGCCCCATGATCGACCTTTATCGCGGCCTCGGCCTGGGCGTTCCGGCCCTGATGGACATCGCGCCCCTGATCGCGCGGGTCGTGGTCGGGGGAATGTTCTTCCTGTCCGGCTTCTACAAGCTCTTCACCCCGGCCCAGGCCGAGAAGATGAGCAAGACGATGGTCAAAGCCGGCATCGCCGCCCCTCGCCAGACCGCCAAGTTCGTGTCCGTGTGCGAGTTCGCCTTCGGCGCCCTGCTGATCATGGGTCTGTTCACCAGCTTCGCGGCCCTGGTGCTGCTGATTATCAGCCTGGTCGCCCTGGTGACCGTGGCGTCAAAGTCGGTGGAGGGGACCAGCCTCGGCTATCGCCTCTCCAGCTATTTCGATCTGCCCGAGACCCTGCTGATGGTCATTCTGATCTGGCTGATCGCCAATGGACCGGGGCTGTGGAGCCTGGACTTCGTCCTGTTCCTGCCCCGGCTTTAGGGCTTCAGGCGGCGCGCTTCCTGACGAACACCGTCCCGGCCGAATAGCCGGCGCCGAAGCTGCAGATCAACCCCGTATCGCCCGCCTCGAACCCGTCGTTGTGCAGGTGGAAGGCGATGATTGACCCGGCCGAGGAGGTGTTGGCGTATTCGTCCAGGATGATGACGTTCTCATCCGCCGAGGGTTCGCGACCCAGCACCTTCTTGCCGATCATCGTGTTCATGTTGATGTTGGCCTGGTGCAGCCAAAGCCGCTTTAGCTCATGCGGATCCAGGCCCAGTTCGCCGGCGTGATCCACGATCATGTCCGACACCATCGGCACCACGTCGCGGAAAACCTTGCGGCCCTGCTGGATGAACAGCTTGTCGTTCTGGACGCTGTCGTCGGCCTCGGGGCTGTCCAGATGCGCGGTGTCGCGCGCGTTTCGGTTCAAGAAGCCGAAGTTGTTGCGGATGTTGTTCGAGAAGGTCGTCTTCAGCCGCGTGCCCAGCACGTCCCAGCCGCCGGGTCCCGCCGTATCCGACGACTCCACGATCACCGCGGTGGCCACGTCGCCGAAGATGAAATGGCTGTCGCGATCGGTGAAGTTCAGGTGGGCCGAGCAGACCTCCGGATTGACCATCAGCACCGCCTTGACCGAGCCGCCGGCGATGAAGTCCGCCGCCGTCTTGATGCCGAAGGTCGCCGAGCTGCACGCCACATTCATGTCGAAGGCGAAGCCCTCGATGCCCAAGGCCTGCTGAACCTCGATGGCCATGGCCGGATAGGCGCGCTGCATGTTTGATGCGGCGCACAGGACGGCGCCGATTTCCGAGGCCGGCTTGCCCCACGCCTCGATCGCCTGACGCGCCGCCTTGACCGCCATCTCGGCCAGGATCGAGATTTCGTCGTTGGAGCGTTCGGCCAGGTTCGGGGCCATCCGCTCGGGGTCGATGATCCCGGCCTTGTCCAGCACGAACCGGCTCTTGATGCCCGACGCCTTCTCGATGAACTCGGGCGAGGAGTGCGACTTGGCCTCCAGTTCGCCGGCCTCGATCTGGGCGGCGTGGCGCGCGTTCCAGCCGTCGGCCCAGGTGTTGTAGCTGTCGACCAGTTCGGCGTTGGAGACCGATTGTTCGGGGGTGAAGAGGCCGGTTGAGGCGATCACTGCATTCGACACTTTGGTGTTCCTATCGCTCGGCCCGCGGGGCCTCGCTGCTTGAGGAAGTCTATCGCGCGTCCAAGAGACTCGCTGTTGAGGACAGTCCGTTTCCTATCAGAACGCGTCAATAGGACGGCGGCGGCCTGCGGTCGAGACTGGCGATGATCCCGGCGGCCCAGCGCTGCACCTGACCGCGCGGCGCCTTGGGCGTCGGCTGGTCGCGCGCGGCGATCAGCCGGTCCACCAGATCCTCGGCCTCGCAGGGCCAGCCCTCGGGCGTGACATAGAGGGGATAGGCGATCAGGGCGGCGTGGACCAGGTGATCGACGCTGGCGCGGCGGCTGCGGCGCTCGAACGTCAGCCGGTCGTCGGTCAGCCCCCATCCGGCATAGAAGGGCCGGCCATAGACCGACACCGCCTTGCCCCGCATCAGAGCCTCGAACCCGGTCAGGGAGGTCAGGGTCGCCACCCGGCGACAGGCGTTCAGACAGTCGACGATATCCAGCCCGTCGCCCACGGCATCAACCGAGGCCATGGCCCCGGCGTCCAGCCGCCCCGGCCGGTTGCCCGCCAGCACGTCGGGATGATTGCGATAGACCAGGAAGGCGTCCGGATGATCGCGCCGCGCCGCCTCCACCAGGGCTGAGTTGGTGTTTAGATCGGGCGCACAGCCCAGCAAAATCGATTTGTCGTTCTCGACCTGGCCGACGACCAGCAGGATGTCGCGATCAACGGGCCAGTCCGTCGGCGCCTGGCCCCGCAGATTGTATTTCGACAGGCCCGCATCGACCACGCGCGTACGCAGGGCGGCGGCCCGCGCCAACTGCATCGGCGACAGGTCCGAGGTCTCGATCAGGGTTTCCAGCCGCGAGGGCCGCGACGGATCATAATAGACTCCCTGATCGTCCAGGGCGACCGACAGGGCGCCGACGAAATCGGACCCCAGGCCCCGGGAACGGATGAAGCCGTCCTCCATCCGCACGGTCGGGCCGCTAAAAGCCGCCGCCGCCTGACGCGTCGCCTCGCTCTCCTTGCCCGCCCACCAGATCAGCCGCCCATCGGTCGCCTTGGCGTGGGCGGCGGCGCGCGACGGCGACATGAAATAGCGCATCGACGCCTTGGGCGAGTTCAGCAGGCGACGCACCGGCGGGCGTTTGGCCGGCGCAAACCCCACCGCCGACCACGAACCCGCCAGTCGGTCGGCCCGGTCGCGCAGGGCGATCAGCCGCTCCAGCGCCTGCTCGGCCTCGCACCTGTCGCCCGTCACCGGATCGACATAGCGGCTGTAGGCGATCAGGGCGGCGGCGGCGACCTGTTCGATCGACCGCGCGATGCCGCGCCGCCCCGTCTCGACCGCATCGGTCGTCAGACCCCAGCCGGAATAGAAGGGCGCCCCGAAACACCGCACCGGCAGCCCTCGCAACAGGGCTTCGAACCCCAGCGCCGAGGTGACGCAATAGACCGCATCCACCGCCGCCAGCAGGTCGGCGGGCCGCACATCCGTATCGACCAGGGTGACGCCCTTCAGGTCCGTCACGCAGCCGCGCTTTTTCCCCGCCGCCACGGCCGGATGGCGTTTGATGATCAACTGGGCGTCCGGTTCGTCGCGCCGGGCGGCGGCGATCATGTCGTCAAAGCTCTGAGCCGTGGCGAGCCCACAGGCGATGGAGGCGTCGCCGAACGTCTGGTCCACAATCAGCACGCGCCGACCGGGCTTCAGCAGGCCCGGATCCAGCGGCCCGCCCATATTGGTCTTGGACACGCCCGACGCCACGATCCGGTCGATCAGTCCTCGCGCCCGCGCCGTCAGGGCCGCGTCGCACCAGTCGCCGGCCGTCTGGATCAGATGCTCCAGCCGGCTCGGCCGCGTCGCATCGTAATAGACGCCCAGATCGTCGACGATCAGGCTCAGGCTCGTCGCCCCCGCCTCGCCGATCCCGACCGAGCGTAGGAAGCCGTCCTCCAGCGCCACATAGGGCCGCCCGGTCTTCTCGGCCCACTGTCGCCCCGCCGCCGCCGTCGGCTTCATCCCCCAGCCCAGCACGGCCTGAACTTCGTCCCCCGGCAGGCGACGCAGGTCGTAGTCGGCCAGAAACACGTCGAGGAAAGGCACCTTCAGCACGCCGGGCGCACAGACCCAGGCCGGAATTTTCGAAGGCGTGTCGGAGGGTAGGGGCAAGGCGGGTCCGCTGTGGTTCGCCGCGAGCTTTACGGCGGTTGCATCGACGCGACTAGGCCCGATCCGCCCGCGCCAGCAAGGCCTTGGCCTGCTCCAGATGCAGCCGTTCGACCATCGCCCCGTTCACGCGGATCGCGCCTCGCCGCTCGGCGTCTGGGGCGTCGAAGGCGGCGATGATCGCTTGCGCATCAGCGATTTCGGCTTCGGACGGCGAGAAGGCGGCGTTGGCGGTCGCGATCTGCGACGGGTGGATCAGGCTCTTGCCGTCGAACCCATACAGTCGCCCCTGCAATGCCTCGGCCGCCAGGCCTTCGGCATCCTCGATCCGGTTGAACACCCCGTCGATGGCCAGCAAGCCATTGGCGCGCGCGGCGGCGACCAGCATGGCCAGCCACGGCTTGAACGGCTCGCGATCCGGCGACGCCCTGGTCCCCAGCGCCTTGGCCAGGTCGTTGACCCCCAGCATCAGCCCGTCCAGCGCCCCGTCCGCCGTCGCGATATCGGCTAGGGCCATCAAGGCGCGCGGCGTTTCGATCATGGCCCACAGGGCGCAACCCTTGGCCAGGCCGGCGGACAGGGCGTGCACGGCCTCGGGTGTCTCCACCTTGGGCGCGACGACCAGCGTGGCCCCCGCCGCCTTCATCGCCGTCAGGTCGTCCAGCCCCCAGTCGGTGTCCAGCCCATTGATCCGCACGCCCAGGCGCGGCCCGAACCCGCCACCCCGAACCGCCGCGACGGCGGCGTCACGCGCGTCGGCCTTGGCCTCGGGCGCCACGGCGTCTTCCAGATCCAGCACGGCGACATCGCAATCCAGCGTCCGCGCCTTCTCGATCGCCCGCGCATTGGAGGCGGGCAGATAAAGGACGCTGCGGACCCGGTCGTTGCGCATCAAACGCGGCCCGTCACGGGCACCAGGGCGCCGGTCATGGCCCGGCTTTCGGGCGAGGCCAGGAACAGGATCACCGCGGCCAGATCGGCCGGCGCGACCCAGGCCGCCGGGTCGGCGTCGGGCATGTCCTTGCGGTTCGTCGGCGTGTCGATGATCGACGGCAGGACGGCGTTGACCGTCACCTTTGTCGTCTTCAACTCCTCCGCCAACGCCTGGGTCAGGGCGTGGACCCCGGCCTTGGCCGCCCCATAGGCCCCCATGCCGGCCCCGGCCTTCAACGCGGCGGCCGAGCCGACGTTGACGATCCGACCCTCGGGCGAGGCCTTCAGCGCATCCAGCGCCGCGCGGCTGGCGTTGACGGCGGTCGCGACGTTCAGCGCGTGCATCCGGTCCCACGCCGGTTCCGCATCGTCGGTCGTCTGCCAGACGAAGCCGCCGGCGATGTTCAGCAGGGCGTCCAGCCGTCCGAACCGCGCGATCACGGCGTCGACGGCCTTCTGCGCCTGGCCGGCGTCCGTCAGGTCGACCCCGCCGACCTCCAGTACGCCTTCAGGGACGGCATGGCCCGAGGCGTGGTCGATCACCGCGACCTGCCAACCGGCTTTCAGCGCCGCCTCCAGCACCGCCCGGCCTAGGACGCCGTGTCCGCCCGTGATTGCGATTGTTCGCTGCGTCATCCGATCCTCCATGTCGCCGGGGACCATAGAGCCGGCTGCGGCCGGATCAACCGGCCCCGATCAAGCGTCGGCGAACACCTTCGCCATCAACCGCTCCAGCGCCTCCTGATCGTCCGTATCGAAGGCGGCCGGCGTCGTCGCATCCACGTCGAACACCGCGATCAGCGCGCCCGAGGCGTCGCGCACGGGCACCACGATCTCGCTGGCCGAACGGCTGTCGCAGGCGATGTGGCCGGGGAAGGCGTGCACGTCCTCGACCAGCTGCGTCTGGCCCGTCGCCGCCGCCGCCCCGCACACTCCGCGCCCGAACGCGATACGCAGGCACCCCAGCGTGCCCTGGTAGGGCCCGACCACCAGTTCGTCCGCCTCGTCCGGCGCGACGACATAGAAGCCGGTCCAGAAATAGTGCTCGAACGCATCGGCCAGCATTGACGCCACCGTCGCCATTCGCGCCGTCACATTCGGCTCGCCGTCCAGCACGGCCAGGACTTCCGCCTCGACCTCCAGATAGCGCGCCGCCTTGTCGGCGGGACGATCGTTGCGGGCGACATAGGCCATGGAAAACCTCCGGAGCGGGACAGGCTGGCGATATAGGCGAGCGGCCGGCCGAAGGGGAGGGGCGCCGTCATTCGCCGCCGCTTGGCCGGGAACGCTTGCATGCGCCCCCGTGTTGGCGCTGGGAGACAACGACGGAGGCTCGCGTGACATCCGCCCCTTCACGATCGCTCAGCCTGATCGCCGCCCTGATGCTGTCGGCCGCCGCGGCCGCCTGCGGTCAGGACGCCGGCGCGCCTGGGCCCGCTGACGCGACGCAGACCCTCGCGCCGTCCGCGCCAGAGCCGATGGCGCCGCCTCCGGAACCGGCGAAGGCCGGCGCAAGCCCCGCCGCTTCGTCATCAGAACCCACGACCCCCACGGCCTCGCGCAAGTCCTGTTATCTTTCGGTCGATGGCAAGGTTCTGCTCGACGAGCCGTGCCTCGTCTATCCGTTCGGCGACGGCGGCTATACGATGAACGCCTGGTCCGAGGGCAAGCCCAAGAACTCCCATTTCGCCGTCGTCGTCCTGATGGCCGACGGCACGGCCGACGCCACCTGGAACGCCGACCCCGACGACGACAAGGCCGGCGATCGCTTGGGGACCGTGCGCCTAGACGGCGACTGCTGGATCAACGACCGCGCGCGCATCTGCGTGCGGTAATCACGCGCCACGCCACCTGCCAAAGGCGCGCACGGCGCCTCAAGCTTGAGCGCAAGAGATTGGTTTATCCCAAACAATCCGGCTGGGACGAAACGTCCCAAGGCTAAAATGTGGTTGACGACAACGCGAAACACCTTCGATTTGTGCGTCGGAGTTGCGTCGCGGGGGCGCAGTAGAGTCGTCGGCCGCAGGCCGCAGGGGTAGGTTTTGAGTTTCAGTTTTAAGGGCGGTCTGCTGGCCGCAGCGGCGGGCGTCGCGATCATGGTGGGCACGACGGCGGCGGCGCAGACCGCTCCGGCGCCCACGGCCCCGGCCGGCGGCTTCTACATTGCCAACGGCACGCGCACGACGAACTATCAGACGGCCATCGCGTCCTGGCGCGCGGACAGCCAGTTCGCGGTCGATTATTCCAAGGGCTTCCTGGGGCTGGAACACGCCTACGCCATGGGCCTGAGCGGGCGCGGACAGACCGTGGGGGTCAATGACGCCGGCGTTTACATGGCCCACCCCCTGTTCGGATCGGCCGGCAAAGTGACAGGCCTGCGCAGCCAGGCGGTCGCCGGCTATGGCAACGACGGCATGATCAATCCGCGTCGCCAGTGGGAAGGTCACGGCACCCACGTGTCCGGCACCATCGCCGGCGATCGCGTGGCGGGCCAGCCGATGTTCGGCAACGCCTTCAACGCCAAGCTTTACGCCGCCACCGCCAACTTCTCGGCCGGCGACTTCCTTTGGTACAAGGACGCGATAATCGACGGAAAGATCGTCGCCACCCAGAACCAGAACATCGTCGACCTGGCCAATACCGGCCAGGTGCGCATCATCAACAACAGCTGGGGCAGCGGCAACTCCCTGCCGTTCAACGCCTCGCTGCCGACCGTGCTGGCGTCGTTCAATCGCAACTACGGCGACTTCTACAAACCGGTTTTGGACAAGGACGTTCTGGTCGTCTTCTCGGCCGGCAACGGCTATGGCGTCCACGCCGGGATCGATGCGGCCGCACCGCTGAATGATCCGCGCCTGCGCTCCAACTGGCTGTCGGTCGCCAACTATTCCAGCTTCACCGCCGCCGACCCCTCGACCAGCTTCTGCGGTCAGACGGCGACCTGGTGCGTCGCTGGACCGGGTTCGGCCGTCGTCTCGTCGGTGCCCGCTTATACGATGGACCGGGCGGGCATCCTGGCCCTCTATCCGCGCGCCAACTACGCCAGCCTGTATTCCGCAACTACGGTTACCGCCCTTCAAACCGCGTCGGTGAACCAGTTCATCGGCGTTCTAAACGCCTATTTGGCCGCTCGCGCCGCTGGTGGCCCGACCTACAATGAAGACGCATGGCGCCGCGAAGTCGGACGTCAGGCGGCTGCCATCACCTTGGTTTCGGGGGCGCGGCTGGGTGATCCGGACGGCTTCACCTCCGTTCTGGCAGGGCTACTGACCTCGACCAACAACATGGCGCTGCTGACCCCGGCCTTCTCGGGCGCGGTTTTGCAGTACGCCAATGACGAGCTTCAGCGCGTGCTGAACCAGTACATCAAATATACGGGCGGCGGTTATGCGGCCTACACCGGCACGTCGATGGCGGCGCCAAACATCTCGGGCTTCGCGGCCCTGCTGATGGAAAACTTCCCCGAATATTCGACGGCGCTGATCTCGGACATTCTGGTGTCCAGCTCCAAGGATCTGGACGCGCCGGGTGTCGATCTGCGCTCGGGGTGGGGCGCGCCGCAGATGGACGTGGCCCTTCGCGGACCGACGGCGTTGCGCGACACCCGCGACGTCACCGTCGCCGTGGGCACAGTCGATATCTGGAGCAACAACATCGGCGATGCGCGCGACCGCTATTCGGCCGAGGTCAAGGCCAACTTCGGCAATGACATCGGCGGTCTGGTCAAGAAGGGCGGCGGTCAGCTGATCATGACGGGCGCCAACGACTACAGCGGCCCGACCCGGGTCGAGGGCGGCCTTCTGACGGTCAACGGCAGCCTGCTGCGATCCAGCGCCACCGTCGGCGGCGTCGGCATGATCGGCGGCACCGGTCGTCTGGCGAACCTGACAGCGGAAAGCGGCGGCGTGGTGTCGCCCGGCGACGGCGTCAATCCGTTCGGAACCCTGACGGTCGCCGGCAACCTGAATTTCAAGCCGGGCTCCTTCCTGTGGATCCGCTCCAGCGTGAACGGCGCGGCCTATTCTCGCCTGAACGTGGGCGGCACGACCAAGATCGACGGCGGCCAGGTCATCCTGAAGGCCGACAATGGTGAATGGAATCTGCGCACGCGGATGAACATCATCAACTCGACAGGCGCGGTGACGGGCACGTTCAGCGGCGCCCAGAGCGATCTGGCCTTCCTGGCCCCGGTGCTGACCTATTCGACCAACGGCGTGGTCCTGACGGTCCGGCGCAACGATGTGACCGTGGCTTCGCTGGGTCGGACGGACAACCAGCAGTCGGTCGGCGGCGCGCTTGACGTCATGATCAACAACACCGCGACCGGGACCAACCACGATCTGTCGCTTGAAAACGCCCTGCTGGACGCCAGCGTGCCTGCGGTTCAGGGCGCGCTCAGCGGCCTGACGGGCGAGGTCCACGCCACCCTGGGCGGCCTGGCCGTTTCGGACACCCGCGTCATCCGCGACGCCATGTCCGAGCGCGGACGCAGCCAGGGCGCGGCCACCTACGTCGGCAACGGCGTGTCGGTCTGGGGCAGCGGCGTCTTCGGCAACGGCCAGGGCTCGGCGCGTGACGGCCTCGCGGGCTTCCGCAACGAAGCCTCCGGCTATCTGGTCGGGGCCGAAAAGGCGCTGGCGAACGACGTCCATGTCGGCGTGGCGCTGGGTGAAACCCGCTCGGAACTGCGCTCGCCGCGTCTCAGCTCGACCGGCCGGGTCACCAGCGAGCAGATCGGCGTGTATGGCGGCGCCGGCGTCGGCGACTTCCAGATCCGCGTCGGCGGATCGTGGGCCAGCGCCGATGTCCGCACGGATCGCACGGCCCAACTGAACGCCTTCACCAACGCCCTGGTCGGCGACTACGACGGCGACGTCTGGCAGGCCTATGGCGAGGTGGCGTGGAGCCGCGCTGTCGGCGGCACGATGTTCGAGCCCTACGCCGGCTACAGCCACGTCGAATACGACGCCGACGTTGTTGAGACGGGCGGCGACGCCGCGCTGTCGGGCAATGTGAAGCAAAAGGCCGATCTGTTGACCGCCGGCTTCCGCACCCGCACCGTGCTGGCGGGCGGCGAGGGGCGTGCGCGTCTGTCGGCCGTGACCCACCTGGCCTACACCCATGACCTGAACGGTGACGGGCCGGTCTTCGACGCCGCCTTCGCCGACGGCCCGCGCTTCCTGATCGACGGAGCCAATCCTGGCGACGACGTCATCTCGGGCGGTCTGGGCTTCAACATCCAGGCGACCGAACGCACCGCGATCGAGCTGGGCTATACCGGCCTGTATAAGGACGAGTATCGCGACAACCGCATCTATGGTCGGTTCAGCGTCAAGTTCTGATCTGAAGTCAGGATAAGACGGCGGCGGCCCCGATCTTCGATCGGGGCCGTTGTTGTTTGCGCCTAGTTGGTCTGGGCGGACAGGGCGTCGTTGTCCTGGGTGAACGGTCGATCCCGCTCGGCCGTGCGGTTTTCGATCCAGACACCCCGGCGCCCCGTCACCCGCTCGACCGCCTCCACCGCGCTGCGAATAAAGACGGCCGGGCTTTCCGCTTCATTGGAGCGTCGAACGGGTATCGCCGGATCGCCCTCCAGCAGGGTCGAGGCATAGACGTTCAACTGATGCCCCCGGCGCCGTCCATCGCGATACGGAAACAGGCACAGGGTGTAGTGCTGCTCGATCCGCGCCTGCACACGCTGAACCGCCTCCGCGCGCCAGCTCGCGCTCGTGCACATCACCGTTCGCGGCGCGCTCAACCAACCGGCGGGGGCGCGTGTCGCCGGCCCTTGCAAGCCAAAGGCGCTCTGCGCTGTCGGATCGACCAGGGTGAAGCGGCCAGCCGACCGCGGCGCATCGGCCATGTTTAGCTGACGATAGGTCGCTTGCATCGGCAGACGATCGAGATGGCGCTGCAGGGCTTGCGCGATTTCACGACCGCTGCGCGACGTCTGGAAATCCACGATCGCATAGGCTTGATCTATGCTTTGCCGATCCGTCCGCACGGACTGAGCCGCAGCGCAGGACGCCTGACCCAGCGCAATCAGCGCCACAAGCGCCGCAGACCGTCGAGAGATCGCCATAGGCCATCACGTTCACGACCGACTGATCTGTCAAGGCGTGCCTCGATATGGGTTTCGGGACCACTTGAAACCGGATCGAGCGCTGAACGAATTTGCACAGACTTTCTGCGACCAAAACTCCGCTGATCACCGGACAATGCCTCAACCGGTTTTGGATCTGGGTCGGCTGTAGTGCGGCGCGGCGCCAAGAGAGGGAACGACTCGAAGGCTGCCTCAGTCTGACATGCATTGGCTGAGTTTAGGCGGCTAGGCGAATGCGATCCCCTACGCGCTAACCCACCTCGTCGCCGACAGGCTGGTGGGTGAAGCCCTTTGTCCCGCTCAAGGACTTGGCGTCACGGCTGATTTCGACGTCGCTTTCGGCATAGGCGATCAGCAGGCGCGACAGGTCTTCCAGCGCGCTTTCGTGAATGCGTTCATAGCCGTGGCTGGCGTCGATGCCGAAGGTGACCAGGGCGGTCCGGATGTCGGCGCCGGCTTCCAGAGCCGAAGCCGAGTCCGAGCGATAGTATCGGAAGACGTCCTTCTGGTGCGGGATGTCGTGGTCGCGGGCCAGTTGAACCAATTTGCGTGACAGGTGCCAGTCGAAGGGGCCGGTCTGGTCGGCCATGGCGATGGTGACGCCGAACTCCGACGAGTTCTGGCCAGGTGCGGTCGTGCCGTTGTCGACCGTCACCATGGCGGCGACATCCGGGATCAGCACGGACGAGGCGCCCAGCCCGACCTCCTCGGCGATCGTGAACAGCCACCAGGTATCGACCGTCGGCGTGCGATCTTCGCGGATCATGCATTCCAGCGCGGCCAAAAGGGTGGCGACGCCCGCCTTGTCGTCCAGATGGCGCGAGACGACGAAGCCGGTATCGATGAACTCGGGCTGCGGATCGATGGCGACGATGTCGCCGACATCCACGCCCAGGGCCAGGGTGTCTTCGCGGCCGTGGGTCACGGCGTCGATGCGCAGTTCGACCTGGGCCCAGTTCACCGGCTGGGTGTCGACCTCTTCGTTGAAAGTATGGCCCGACGCCTTCAACGGCAGGATGGTGCCGCGATAGGCGCCGCCCTCGGAGAAGATCGTCGCCCGCGCGCCCTCGGCGAAACGCGACGACCAGTGACCGATCGCGACCAGTTCCAGTCGGCCGTTCGCCTTCACCTGTTTGACCTGCGCGCCCAGGGTGTCGACGTGGGCGACGATGGCGCGCGCCGGTTTTGGCGTCCGGCCCGGCAGGCGTGCGCGAAGGGCGCCGCGGCGGGTCATCTCATAGTCGAGGCCCAGCCGCTCGAGTTCTCGGCACAAGTGCCAGACGGCCTCGTCCGTATAGCCGGTCGGGCTGGGGGTGTTCAGCAGGTCGGCCAAGCGGGCCTTCAGGTAGTCGAGGTCTATCGCGGGGCGGGCCAAGGGGCCTCCTTCAGGCTTCGGGTCGCGAAAATGTCCGCGCAGCGGCCGGTGCGGACAGTGGAAAGAGCAGATCCACGAAACGCTCGGCAGTCGGTTGGGGTTCGTGGTTGGCCAGGCCGGGGCGCTCATTGGCTTCGATGAAGGCGTAGTCGGGTTCGCGCGGCGACTTCACCATCAGATCGATGCCGGTGACCGGAATGTCGATGGCGCGCGCGGCGGCGACGGCGGCGCGGATCAGGGCGGGATGCACCTCATCCGTCACATCATGGATGGTGCCGCCCAGGTGCAGGTTGGCCGCCTTGCGCACCAAGATCTCGGCCCCTTCCGCCGCCACGTCGTCGAGACGATAGCCGGCCTCGGCCAGGGTGCGTTCGGTCTCGGCGTCGATCGGGATGGTGGATTCCCCACCGGTGGCGGCGGCGCGACGACGACTTTGGTGTTCGACGAGGGCGCGCAAGGTCGAGCGGCCGTCGCCGAAGACGCGCGGCGGACGACGCAGGGCGCAGGCGACGACCTTGTAGTCGATCACCACCAGCCGAAGGTCCTCGCCCTGAACCTGTTCCTCGACCAGAACCTCGGAACAGATGCGGCGCGCCCGAACCAGAGCCGTCTGGACCTCGCTCATCGTCGTCAGGCCGACCGCGACGCCTTGCCCCTGTTCGCCGCGCGCCGGTTTGACGACCAGGGCGCCGAACTTGCTCAGCGCTGCATCGATGGCCGACGGGCTTTCGGGATCGATCCTCTCGGGAACGCGCACGCCGGCCGCCTCGACGATGCGTCGCGTCATCCGCTTGTCGTCGCAGATGCTGAGCGCGACGGCAGAGGTCAACTCCGACAGACTTTCGCGACATCGGACCGAGCGGCCGCCCCAGTTCAGGCGAAACAGCCCGCCCTCACCGTCGATGATCTCGGTATGGATGCCGCGCCGACGCGCCTCGTCGACGATGATCCGGGCATAGGGGTTCAGGTCGTGGTCGTCGGTCGGGCCGACGAATAGGGCCTCGTTGATCGGGTTCTTGCGTTTGACCCCGAAGAAGGAGACGCGACGGAAACCCAGCTTTTCGTACAGGGCGATGGCCTGTTCGTTGTCGTGCATGACCGACAGGTCCATGTGCGCCAGACCTTGGGTTTTGAAGTGCTCGGCCAGACGCCGAACCAGGGCTTCGCCGACGCCCGGTTGGGTCGCCTGGGGATCGACCGCCAGGCACCATAGCGAAGCCCCGCATTCCGGATCCTGAAAGGCGCGGGCGTGGTTGACGCCCGTCACGGTGCCGATCACAGCCCCCGTCACAGTGTCCTCGGCGACGAAATAGGTCAGGGTCCGGTCGTCCCGATGCGACCAGAAGAAGTCTGGCGGAACCGGCACCATCTTGCGCTTGGCGTAGATGTCGTTGACCGCCTGCGCATCCGTTTCCGACGTCAGACGACGCACGGTGAAGCCTCGGGGCTGGCGTCGGCTGTTGCGATAGGTCGCCAACTCTAGCCGATAGGTGTGCGACGGATCCAGGAACAACTCCTGCGGCGCCGAGGCTAGCAGGACGTGCGGATTGCTAACGTAGAAGGCGATGTCGCGCCGGTCCGGCCCTTCGGCGCGCAGGGCCTCGACCAATGGCTCGGCCGTCTCGAAGGTCTGGGCGAACAACAGTCGGCCCCAGCCGCAGTCCAGCACGGCATCCGGGGTCGGTCCGTCGCCCGACTGCACCGGGGGCTTCAGGCCCTCGTGCCGCAGACGTTTCAGCCGATGCGCCTTTGATCGCTTGGGGCGGATATCAGACGCCATGCTGCTGCATCCACATTTCCAGGACGGCGACCTGCCAGAGTTCGGAGCCGCGAAGGGGTGTGATGTGCTCGGTGGGATTGGCGAACAGGGTGTCCAGATAGCCCCAGTCGAACAGGCCGCGGTCGCGCGCCGCCTGATTGGTCAGGGCCTCGCGCACCATCTCCAGATATGGACCCAGGATGTATTTCAGCGCGGGCACGGGGAAATAGCCCTTCTTGCGGTCAATGACCTCGGAGGGGATCACCAGACGCGCCGCCTCTTTCAGCACGCCCTTGCCGCCTTGCGCCAGCTTGTGCTCGGGCGGGATGCGGCCCGCCAGTTCGACCAGTTCGTGGTCGAGGAAGGGCACGCGCGCCTCCAGGCCCCAGGCCATGGTCATGTTGTCGACCCGCTTCACCGGGTCGTCGACCAGCATCACCTGGCTGTCCAGACGCAGGGCCTGGTCGACCGGCGTCGCTGCGCGGCCTCGCGCAAAATGGGCCTCGACCAAAGCGCGGCTGACGTCGGTGTCGGCCATATAGGCGCCGTTCAACTGGGTCTTCAGCGTGTCGTGACTGCGGTCGAAGAAGGCCTTGGCGTAGGTTCCGACCGGATCGGTCGCGCCCAGCATCGGCGGATACCAGTGATAACCGGCGAACACCTCGTCCGCGCCCTGTCCCGACTGCACCACCTTGATGTGTTTGGAAACTTCCTGGCTCAGCAGGTAGAAGCCGACATTGTCGTAGGAGACCATCGGTTCCGACATGGCGCCGATGGCGCCCGGCAGGGCCTCCATCAGCCGCTGGTGCGGCACGAAGATCTGGTGATGCTTGGTCCCGTGATGTTTGGCGATCAGATCGGAATAGACGAACTCGTCGCCCTTCTCGCCATTGGCCTCTTCGAAACCGACCGAGAAGGTCATCAGGCCCTTCTGACCCAGTTCGGCCAGCAGACCGACAATCAGGCTGGAATCCACCCCGCCTGACAACAGCACGCCCACCGGCACGTCGGCGACCATGCGGCGCTTCACCGCTTCGCGCACACCGTCGAGGACCCGGTCGCGCCAATCCTCGGCCGTCAGGGCCGCATCCTCGGGATGGCGGGTCATGTCGGGCTGCCAGTAGAGGCGGTCCTTGGCCCGTCCATCCGCCTCGATCACGCGTATGGTCGCCGGCGGGAACTTCTTGACACCCTTCAGGATGGTGTGCGGCGGCGGCACGACCGCGTGGAAGGTCATGTAGTGGTGAAGGCCGACGGGATCGATGGTCTTGTCGATATCGCCCGCCGCCAGCAGGGCCGGCAGGGTTGAGGCAAACCGCAGACGCTTGCCGTGTTCGGCCAGATACAGCGGCTTGATGCCGAAGCGGTCGCGGGCGATCACGGTGCGGCCGGTGTCGCGCTCATGCAGCACGAAGGCGAACATGCCCTTGAACCGCTCGACGCAGGCTTCGCCCCACGCCTTCCAGGCCTTGATGATGACCTCGGTGTCGCCGTGCGAGAAGAAGCGGAAACCCATCCCCTGCAGTTCTTCGCGCAGTTCGGGATAGTTGTAGATGCAGCCGTTGAACGCCAGGGTCACGCCCAGGTCGGCGTCCACCATCGGCTGCTGCGCCTTCTCCGACAGGTCGATGATCTTCAGGCGTCGGTGACCCAGCCCCACCGGGCCGCGCACAACAATGCCCAAGCCATCCGGTCCACGGGGCGAGAGCGCATCGGTCATGCGTTGAACGGCGTCGGCATCGGCCGGTCGTCCGTCGAAATTGATCTCGCCGCTAAGACCGCACATGGATCCTCCTTGAATTGTGGAAGCAGCGGGTACAAATGGTTAGGACACGAAAGAGTTCAACCCGAATGGCCGATATTTCCCATGAGCCAGGCCCTGACGTGGCGGTTGACGCCACCGCATCCCTCGTCCGGTCGGTCCGACGCATCGCCCAGGCGATTGATGTTCGGTCTCGAGAAATTTCACGACTGACCGGGCTGACGCTGCCGCAACTCCTCGTGCTGCAATCCGTCCGCGCATTGGGTGAAGTCAGCACCAGCGCCATATCGCGGGACGTTTCCATGTCGGCGCCGACCGTCGTCGCCGTACTGGACAAGCTCGAAGCCAAGGGCATGGCCGCCCGCTATCGCTCGACCGTCGATCGCCGCGTCGTCCATGTGCGTTTGACTGACGCGGGGCGGCAGGCGTTGAATACGTCCCCGGGCCTGCTCGGCGACGGCTTCCTTGCCGCCTTGGCGGAACTTCCACACGGCGAGCGACTGGCAATGGCTCAAGCTATCGAACGCTTGGCCGTTTTGATGCAGCCGCGCGACACTTCGGCCTCTTCGAAGCCGCACCATGAGGCTGTCAGGCCCTCATAAGCGGCTCGGGATGTCGAGCCGGCGAACAGCCGGAAACGGTGATCCTGACCTGTCTGTTCCAACGCTATCTTCTGACCTCGAGCCAATCACAGAGGCCAAAACAGCAAGATGAGCGAGGGCCCCGTGACCAGAACGAGCGCGCTCAAAGGCGCGCCCAACCTGGGGTAATCAGAAAACTCATAGCCGCCAGGTCCCATAACCAGCGTGTTGCACTGGTGACCGATGGGCGTCAGGAAGTCGCACGCGGCGCCGACCGCGACCGCCATCAGGAACGGGTCTGGATTGTAGCCAAGCTGCTTGGCCAGCGTCGCTCCGATCGGGGCGACGATCAGAACGGTCGCCGCATTGTTCAGGAAGGGCGTAACCGCCATTGAGGCGAGCATGACGCCTGTAATCGCGACAACGCCCGGCAAACCTGTGAACACGTGGCGAAGCAGTCCCGCGATCAGGTCGGACCCTCCCGTGGATTGTATCGCGTCCGAGACGGGAATGAGGGCTGCGATCAGAACGAGCAGGGGTCCATCGAGGGCGGCGTAGGCCTCACGCATCTTCAAGCCGCCCAATGCGACGATGACGACGGCGGCGCCGAAGAAGGCGACGGCGACTGGAAGCAGGCCAAGGCCGACGAGCGTCATGGCGCACGCAAGAACAACGGCTGGCATGAAGCGCCTGCGCACGCTTCCGAGTTGAACCTGACGCTCCGCCAGGGGGAGTAAATCCAGCGCCCTCAGCGCGACCGGCAGCGCCTGTTCGGCGCCTTGAAGCAGGATGATATCGCCGGGGGCCAGTTTCGCCGTCCGCAGATGCTGGGTGAGTTGAAAGCCGCTTCGCGACACGCCCAACAGATTGATCCCGTGCTTGCCGTACAGATCCGAGCTTCGAACAGACTGCCCTTGCAGCGGCGAGTTTCGGCCGATGACCGCCTCCACGATCGCAATCTCCTCGGATGCGGTCGCTATGGGAACCGGGCGATCATCGCGGATGAGATTCATCTGAGCCCGACTGACGAAGCCCTCCAGCGCCTGCTGCTCGCCTTCGATCAGCAACGCGTCACCCGCCTTGACGACGACATTGCCTCTGGGACTCAGCCGCCGTTTCCCTGAACGGATCAGCGCCATGATCTTGACCTCGTCGTCGCCGAGGGCGGCAAGAGCGGACACGGTCATAGACCCCGGAGCCCAGCCTTCAGGCGCCCTGACTTCCGTGGCATAGGCGTTGGCGGCCAAGGCCGCGCTCATGGACGTTGCGCCCTGTCGATCGCGGGGCAACAGGCGATAGCCGAACGCCAAAAACGCCAAGGCGATCAGCGTGAGCGCCAGGCCCACGGGTGCGTAGTCAAACATGGCGAAGGGTTCGCCGACGATGCCCTGGCGCACTTCGGCGACGATGATGTTCGGGGCGGTCCCGACAAGGGTGACCATGCCGCCCGCCATGGCGCCGAAAGCCATCGGCATCAGGAGCCGGGAGGGAGACGACTTCGTCTGGCGCGCCACCTGAAGCGCCACCGGCATCATGATCGCCAAGGCTCCGACATTCTTCGTCGCCATGGAAAGCAACGTCACGGCACCGGTCAGAACCGGGACCTGGGAGCGCTCAGTCTTTAGCAGCGGCATCACCCGCCGCATCGCGAGCTCAATTACCCCCGATCGGGCGAAGGCGGACGAAACGATCAGCGCGCAGGCGATGATGACGGTGACGTCGTTTTTGAAACCGTCAAATGCAGCCTCGGCGGGGATGATGCCGATCGCCAATCCTGCAACCAATGCGACGACCGCGACCAGGTCGTAACGAAACCGACCCCAGATGAAGGCGCCGATTGTCAGCCCGACAAGGCCAACGGCCAGTCCCTGTTGAAACGTCACTCGCCTAGCGCCCTTGCATGATCAGCGTGCAGCGTAGGCTCAATGCTAGAAGGCAGCCAGCCCTCTGGATCATGGGTGCTGCGCCAGGGTCTGTCCGACGAACAACCTGTCGCTCGGCGCTGTGGCGGCGCCGTTCATCTTCTTCGCCGCGAGACGATTCGCTCCTGTGAAGCCCGCTTCCGCCGGCGCCGCCGCCGGTCTTCTGGCCGCAGGGCTGGCCGCCACCGTCTATGGCCTGCATTGCCCCGAGCATACGGCCGCCTTTGTGGCGGTCTGGTACACCTTGGGCATAAGCCTTGTCGCAGCCCTTGGCGCTGCTTTGGGTCGTTTCACCTTCCGCTGGTGAGTGTGTTTTGCGCGATACTGCCGTGAAGCGGTCTTGAGCCGTTTTTGAGCGGTCTCGACAGACAGATTTGGTAGGCCCGGAGGGACTCGAACCCCCAACCAGACCGTTATGAGCGGTCGGCTCTAACCATTGAGCTACAGGCCCCCAAGGCGCGTCTCGGCGGTGACGTTCGCCTAGCAGGCGCGGGCGCGGCTTGCCAAGCGGGGGCGGGCAAGAAGGCGATCTTTCGCCGATTTCACGAAGATGAACGGAAACTGCCAGCCAGGTGCGGGCGTTGGTTCAGGCGAAAACGGCCAAGGTCGTTGCAATGGATCGGCGAACGCGCCGGTCCTGGATCGCTTACGGAGAAGACTGCATGACCCGCACCCTGGCCGCCGCCCCCCTGAAGACGGTTTCGCTGAAGACCGTCGCTTTCGGCGGCGCCGTCGCCGCCGCCGCCTTCCTGGCCGCCGCCACGCCCCGCGCCATGGCCCAGACCGCTGAACCCTCGATGGGAGCCATGCACATGATGCAGCCCGCGCCGTCTCTGAACCTGTCGGCCTACGGCGAGGTGAAGGCCGCGCCGGACATGGCCACCATCACCTTCGGCGTCCAGACCGAGGCCGTCACGGCTCAGCAAGCCATGCGCGACAATGCTGCGCAGATGACGCGGGTCGTCGCCGCCCTGCGCCGCGCGGGCGTCGCTGAACGCGACATCCAGACCTCGGGTCTGAATCTGTCGGCGCAATACGACTACGTGCAGAACGAGCCGCCCAAGCTGCGCGGCTATCAGGCGGTCAACCGAGTGACGGTGGTCATCAATGACCTGAGCAAGGTCGGCACGACGGCCGACGCCGTGGTCGCCGCTGGCGTCAACCAGATCGACGGCATCAGCTTCGGCCTGAAGGATCCGACCGCCGCCGAAAACCAGGCGCGCCAGCTGGCCGTGCGCAACCTGCAGGCCAAGGCCCAGCTGTACGCCCAGTCGCTGAACGTCCAGCTGTCGGGCATCCGCAACCTGACCGAGGGCGGCGGCTATACGCCCCAGTCGCCGATGCCGATGTTCGCCGCCCGCGCCGTGTCGATGGATCGGGCCGAAAGCACCCCGGTTTCCGCCGGCGAACTGACCGTGCGGATCGACATCACGGGCGTCTACGACATCGCCCGCTGATCGCATCGGCCGGATAGAGAAAAGGCCCGCCGTCGCCGGCGGGCCTTTTTGCATTCTAAGAGGGGAAGCGCCTCAGCCGGCGGTCTTGATCGCGTTGGCGTCGTCCAGCAGGACCACGTTCGGGTTCCACTGGCGGGCTTCTTCCTGGGGCAGCTGGCCATAGGTGACCACGATCACCTTGTCGTTCTTCTGCACCAGGCGGGCGGCGGCGCCGTTGACGCCGATGACCTTGGAGCCGCGCGGCGCCTCGATCGCATAGGTGGTGAAGCGCGCGCCGTTGGTGATGTTCAGCACATCGACCTGCTCATGTGGATAGATTCCGGCGGCGTCCAGCAGGTCCATGTCGATGGCGATCGATCCCTCGTAATCGAGATCGGCCTGGGTCACCGTGGCGCGGTGCAGCTTGGACTTCATCAGGGTGACCAGCATCGTGCGGTCTCCAGCAAGAAAAACGCGGGGCGCAGGCCCTCGCTCACAGGCGGCTCATATAGGGATTTCCGGCCCCGGCATCAATCCGCACGCTGCGCCGCAGCAATCGGGTGCGGATGCGAACGCCAGGTCGACCGACGGATTGCACGCGTGTCATTTGACGACGGCCCGCGTCCCCCTATGCTGGCGACGCCATTTTCGGCCTGCGAGCGCGCGTTTTCCCTCCGATGAAGCAATTCTTCCTGACGGTCCTTGGTGTCTTCACCGGGCTGATCCTGTTCGTCGTCGTCATTCCCGTGGTGCTGCTGACGGTCGCTGTCGCCTCGTCGTCCAAGCCGACGACGCCGGCGACCACCGTGCTTGAGCTGGACCTGCGCGGCGGCGTCAGCGACCAACCGTCGTCAAATCCGTTCGCGGCCTTCGGCAGTTCCGGCTTGGCCCTGACGGACGTGGTCGACGGCCTGCATCAGGCCCAGAGCGACAGCAGCGTCAAGGCTCTGCTGATCCGCCTGCCGGAAAGCGGCATGACGCCCGCCACCGCCGACGAACTGCGCCAGGCCATCCATCGCTTCCGCAACGCAGGCAAGCCGGTCATCGCCCACAGCCAGGGCTTCGCCCCGTCGGGCGCGGTGATGTCCACCTATATGGTCGGGGCCTCGGCGTCGGAGCTGTGGATGCAGAACACCGCCGGCTTTCAGGCCACGGGCTTCTCGGCCGACAGCCTGTTCCTGGGCCGCGCCTTCCAGAAATACGGCGTCAAACCCGAGTTCGAACAGCGCTACGAATACAAGAACGCCGTCAACGAATACACCCAGAGCGACTACACCGGCCCGCACCGCGAGGCGATGACGGCCTGGATGACGTCGATCTACGACACCGCCCTGGCCAACGCGGCCAAGGACCGCAAGACGACGGCCCCGGCGCTGAAGACGGTGATCGAGGCCGGCCCCTATTCGGCGGAACAGGCGCTCAGCAACCGGCTGATCGACAAGGTGGGTCAGGTCGAAGAGGCCGAGATCGCCATCAAGACCCGCGCCGGCAAGGGCGCCGAGATCGTCGAGTTCGGCAAGTACGCCAGCCAGAAGGGCGAACGCACGGGTTCGGGCAAGAACGCCATCGCCATCGTGGGCGGGGAGGGGGCCATCGTCACCGGGCGCGGCGGCGGCGCCAGCTTCGGCGGCGGCTCGTCCATCCATTCCGATGACACGGCCGAGGCCATCTACGACGCGATCGAGGACAAGAGCGTCAAGGCGATCGTCTTCCGCGTCTCTTCGCCCGGCGGTTCGCCCGAGGCGTCCGAGCAGATCCTGGCCGCCGTGCGCGCGGCGCGGGCGGCGGGCAAGCCGGTGGTGGTGTCCATGGGCGCCTATGCGGCCTCGGGCGGCTACTGGATCAGTTCCGAGGCCGACTGGATCGTGGCGCAGCCCACGACCCTGACCGGCTCGATCGGCGTGTTCGGCGGCAAGTTCGTGCTGGCCGATGCGCTGGGCCGGTTCGGCGTCGACATGCGTGAGCTGACGGTGGGTGGGGAATACGCCGACGCCTTCTCGCCGACGCAGGAATTCACCCCCCAGCAGCGCGCGGCCTTTGCCGGTTCGATGGACCGGATCTACGACGACTTCATCGCCCGCGTAGCGACGGGCCGCAAACTGTCGCCTGACCGGGTGCGCGAAATCGCCAAGGGGCGCGTCTGGACCGGCGCCCAGGCCCTGCCGCTGGGTCTCGTCGACCAGCTGGGCGGTGTGACCGAGGCGGTGAACAAGGCCCGCCAGTTGGCCAAGATCCCCGACAATGAGCCTGTCCGCTTCAAGCATTTCCCCAAGCAGCAATCGCTCTTCGAGGCCCTGTCGGAAATGTTCGGCGTCCAGACCGAGGCCGCCAAGGCCCTGGTCATGCTGGGCGGCGTCATGGCCGATCCCCAGGCCCAGGCCGTGATGCGCCGGATCGACAGCGACAGGATGCGCAGCCAGGGCGCGGTGGTTCTGGCCGACCAGCCGATCTTTTGACGGGGCGCGGCGCACGCGACCGTGCGTCGCGGTCCATTGACCGCAGGCCCCGATGGACCGACATTGCGTGTCAGGCGTTCCCCGGATCGCCTGAAAGGATGATCCATGTTCCAGCCTGAACGTCTCGCCGCCATCGGCCATGCCGCCCGCCGCCGTCCCAACGGCCTGGTGGCGTCCGTCATGTGGGTCGCCGGCATGATCGCCGCCGTCTGCGCCATGGCGGTCGGCGCCGTCCTCGCCGTCTTCACCGCTGCGGCCGTGGCGGTCATCGCCCTGTTCGCCGGGGTTCTGGTCTTCCTGGTCGGTCTGGTCATGCGCACCCGCCGCAATATCGCGCCGCGTCGCCGCAACAGCGATCCCGACCTGATCGAGGCGCACAAGGTGGACGGCGCCTGGGTCGCCTATGGCTGGGAGCGCAACGGCCGCTGAGCCGACGCCGCCCATGACGTCCTACATCGACGCGCCTTCGCCCAACTTCGACGCGCGCCGTGCGCCGCCGGACATGCTGGTGCTGCACTACACCGGCATGCAGACCGGCGAGGCCGCCCTTGCCCGCCTGCGCGACCCCGAAACGAAGGTCTCGGCCCATTATCTGGTCGAGGAAGACGGCCGCGTGTTCCAACTGGTGCCCGAGGAACGCCGCGCCTGGCACGCCGGCCGCGGCGTCTGGCAGGGCGAGGACGACTGCAACGCCGCCTCCATCGGCATCGAGATCGTCAATCCCGGCCATGAGTTCGGCTATCGCGCCTTCCCCGAAGCCCAGATCGCGGCCGTCATCGCCCTGATCTCCGACATTCGCAGCCGCTGGACCATCGCCGACAACCGCATCATCGCCCATTCCGACCTGGCGCCGGATCGCAAGGAAGATCCGGGCGAGCTCTTCCCCTGGAAACGTCTGGCCGAGGCCGGGCACGGCCTGTGGTTCGAACCGGCGGCCGAACGGGTGCAGGCCCTGGGCGGCCTGTTGCAGAAGGGCGATCAGGGCATCGGCCCGATGGTGCTCAGTGCCGGGCTGCATCGGTTGGGCTACGGGCTCAAAGCCAGCGGCGATTACGACGCCGCCGTGGAAACCGCGGTGCGCGCCTTCCAGCGTCATTGGCGCCCGGCCCGCGTCGACGGCGTCGCCGACGGCGAAACCCGCGCCCGTCTGGTCGGCCTGCTCCAGCTGGCCAGCGCCGAGAGCGTCACGGGCGTATTGAATTGACGTTCGCGCCGCTAACGCGCATCTAGCGCGCGCCAGACGGCTGGGCGGTCGCGGCGGACTTCGCGTCCGTCGAGGAAAGTCCGGGCTCCACGGTGAAAAGGCGGCGGATAACTTCCGCCCGGGGTGACCCGAGGGATAGCGCCACAGAAAGCAAACCTCCGGCCTTGCGAGGCCGGTAAGGGTGAAAGGGTGGGGTAAGAGCCCACCGCGGACCTGGCAACAGGGACGGCATGGCAAGCCCCGCCTGGAGCAAGACCAAATAGGGACATCGCGCGGGCTCGCTCGCGGGGCTCACCGCCTCAGATGTCCGGGTAGGTCGCGAGAACCGATCAGCAATGGTCGGTCCAGAGGAATGATCGTCGCCGTTCTCAAGAACGGAACAAAACCCGGCTTACAGGCCGTCTGGCATTTTTCTTGGCCTACCGCGCTTCGCGCTGCTTGAGGCCGGCATTTTTCTTCGGCCCTATCGGCCTTCGGCCTACTTGAGGCCCGTAGGGTTGGGCGTTGGCGCCCTCCCGAAGCGCATCGCGTAATCCGAACTCGGATTATCCCCGCATTTCAGCGTTCTGGCGGCGTTCCCGCGCGTTGGCGGGCGTTAACCTATTGTCTGGCAATGGAAGGTTAGAACAGCTCACAGCCTGTGAATACTTCGTTTGTTCCGTGTATGTTCCAGCTGTTCGAGCGTGCTTAAGTCGTCACACGTCAAAACATGGTTAAATCTTGGCTTCGATCCCATTGAGGCCCATTTCATCCCATGCTATCCCAGCTTCATGATTTGGGGCTGAGAGGCGGGCGCGGCGGGCGTTCGTCAGGGCATCTAGGGACGGGCCGAAGGGCTCGATTGGACAGGGCGTGTTTCTCTCGACCTATGAGAAGCAGCTGGACGGCAAGCGCCGTCTCCTCATCCCCAACGATTTCCGCACGACCGAAAACGGCGCCGCTGGCGGCGTCTTCATCTTCCCTTCGATCGAGGCCGACTGTCTGGAAGCGGGCGGCGACCGCCTGTTCGCCGTCTATGCCGAGATGATCGAGGCCCTGCCGTTCGGCTCCGAGGAGCGTTCGGCGCTGGAGTGGCAGGTGATGGGCGAGCAGGTGCGTCTGGCCTATGACTCCGGCGGTCGGATCACCTTGCCCGAAGCGCTGTGCGCCGAGGCGGGCTTGGGCGAGACCGTCGTCATCGTCGGCCTGAACGACCGGTTCCAGATCTGGTCGCGCGAGAAATGGGCGGCGCGCCGCGCCGAACAGCGCGCCCTGGCCAAGGCCGGCATGGCCCAGATCGGCGCCCTGAAGCTGGCGGCCCAGATGAAGCTGGCGGGAGGCGGATCGTGACGGACGCTTCCCCCAATTCTCCCCACGCCCCCGTCTTGCTGGCCGAGGTGATCGAGGCCCTGGCGCCCGCGCCCGGCGACGTCGTGATCGACGCCACCTTCGGCGCCGGCGGCTATACCCGCGCCATCCTGAAGACCGGCGCCCAGGTCGTCGCTTTGGATCGCGACCCGACGGTCCAGCCGCACGCCGACGCCGTCGCCAGCGACTTTCCCGGCCAGTTCCAGCTGATCCGCACCCCCTTCTCGGGTCTGGCCCAGGCCTTCGCCGACAGCGGCAAAGCGAAGCTGGACGGCTCCGTCTTCGATATCGGCGTCTCGTCGATGCAGCTGGATCAGGCCGAGCGCGGCTTCTCCTTCATGCGCGACGGTCCGCTGGACATGCGCATGTCCGATGAGGGTGCGACCGCGGCCGACATCGTCAACACCTGGGACCACGGTCCCCTGGCCCACATCTTCAAACTGTATGGCGAAGAGCGTCAGTCGGGCCGCGTCGCCACCGCCATCCTGCGTCGTCGCGCCGAACAGCCTTTCACCCGCACCCTGGATCTGGCCGAGGTGGTCGAAAAGGCCCTGGGCGGCCGTCGCGGCGCGCCCATCCATCCGGCGACCCGCGTGTTCCAGGCCCTGCGCATCGCGGTCAACGACGAACTGGGCGAGCTGGAACGCGGTCTGGAAGCGGCCGAGGCGACGCTCGCCCCCGGTGGACGCCTCGCCGTCGTCACCTTCCATTCGCTGGAAGACCGCATCGTCAAGGCGTTCCTGACCGAGCGCACCGGCAACAGCCCCGCCGGTTCGCGTCATGCGCCGATGGCCGTCGATCCGCGCAAGCCCAGCTTCACGCTTCAGTTCAAGGGCGCGCGCGAGGCGGGCGACGAAGAGCGTTCCACCAACCCTCGCGCCCGCTCGGCCAAGCTGCGTGCCGCCGTGCGCACCGACGCCCCGGCCTGGGGTCGGATCGATGGGAGAGCGGCGGCATGACCACGGCGCCCTTCTTCACCTATTCCCGCACCGCCCTTCAGCGCCTGTTCGACTGGAAGGTGCGCGGCGTGCGCTGGGTCGAGATCATCGGCGTGGTCCTGGTCGCGATCATGATCGTCTCGGTCTATGCCGCCAAGGCCGCCGCAGCGCGTGAGAGCAGCCGCATCGCCCAGATCGAACAGGACATTCGCGAGAACGGACAGCGCGTCCGCCTGCTGCGCGCCGAGGTCGCCCGTCTGGAACAGCCCGCGCGTCTGGAAAGCCTGTCGCGCCAGATCGGCATGGCGCCCGTCGCCGTCGCCCGTCAGGCCAAGGAAGGTCAGCTGACCGCCCTGAAACCTGTCCCCGCTCAACCCGCCGCATCTGCTCCCGCAGCCGCGCCGGCGCCCGCCGCCGTCGCCGACGACGCGCCCGTCCCAACGCCCTCGCCGGAGCCGGCGCAATGAGCGTTCAGGATCATCGTTATCACCGCCCGGCGCCGGGCGCCGATTTCCAGGAACGGCTGCAAGGCCGCCTGTCGCCCTTCTGGCGCTGGCTGACGGAACTGGTCTGGCGGCTGGAGCACGGCTTCGAGCGCGCCCGCGCCGACGCCCGCCCGGAAGAGGACACCCGCGTCCGCATCTTCCTGATCCTGATCGTCTTTTCCTGCGTCTTCGGCGGCCTGGCCATCGGCGCGTCCTACAAGGCCCTGTTCGCCCCAGCCAACGGTCTGGGACGCGGCGTCAATCCGAACGCCCTGGTGCGCGGCGACCTGACGGATCGCAATGGCGAGCTGCTGGCCACCAACATCGTCCACTACGGCCTCTACATCGACCCGGCCGAGATTTGGGATCGCGACCTGGCCTATCGCCAGATTCGCCGCGCCCTGCCGCGCATCTCGGCCGAACGGCTGAAGAAGGTGCTGGGCGGCGACCGTCGCCTGATCGCCCTGACCGGCCTGACGCCTCAGGAAAAGGCCGCCGTCCACGACCTGGCGCTGGGCGGCGTCACCTTCGAGCCCGAGGATCGTCGCGCCTATCCGCTGGGAACCTCGGCCGTCCATCTGATCGGCGACGCCGACACGGGCGGGCAGGGCGTCTCGGGTGCCGAACTGGCCTTCAACGACGAGATCCGCGCGGCCGGTCAGCGCGGCGAGGCCTTCCCCCTGTCCATCGACCTGCGCGTGCAGGGCGTTCTGGAAAACGAACTCGCCGCCGCCGCGATCAAGAACCAGGCCAAGGGCGCCGTCGGCATCGTCACCGACGTCCAGACCGGCGAGGTGCTGGGCATGGCGTCCTGGCCGACCTTCAACTCGGCCGATCGCGGCGCGGCGCCCGACGGCGCCACCCTGAACCGCGCGGTTTCGGGCCACTACGAAATGGGCTCGGTGTTCAAGACCTTCACCGTCGCCGCCGGCCTCGACACCGGCCGGGCCGACATGAACACCCTGTTCGACGCCTCCCAGGCCTTCCAGATCGGCGATCGCAAGATCAAGGACTTCCACGCCCAGAACCGGGTGATGACCCTGGAAGAGGTCTATCTGCACTCCTCCAACATCGGCACGTCGCAACTGGCGGTGCAGATGGGACCTAACACCATGCGGGACTATTTCCGCCGCCTGGGCCTGCTGGACGCCGCCAGGATCGAGCTGAAGGAATCGGCCAAGCCGGTCGTGCCGCGTCGCTGGGACAACTCGACCCTGGCGTCGCTGTCCTTCGGCTATGGCATCATGATCACCCCGGCCCAGATGGTTCAGGCCATGGGCGCCCTGACCAATGGCGGTCGGATGATCCCGCTGTCGCTGCGCAAGGGCGGCGCCCGCAACGTCCAGCCGCAACAGGTCGTGACCGAAGAGACCTCGCGCGCCATTCTCGACCTGCTGCGTCGCAACGTGGTCAAGGGTTCGGGCGGCTTCGCCGACGCGCCGGGCCTGCGGGTCGGCGGCAAGACCGGCTCGGCCAACAAGCTGGTCGGCGGTCGCTATGACCCCAGCCACGCCCTGGGCTCCTTCGCGGCTGTCTTCCCCGTCGACGGCCCGCTGAACGGCAAGCGCTACGCCATCCTGATCGTGATGGACGAGCCGGGGACCTATCCCAAGACCGGCGCCTATGTCGCTGCGCCCGCCGTGCACAATATCGCCGACCGCATCGCCGGCTTCCTGGGCGTCGAACGCCGCGACGACCGCTGGCGCACGGCCTCGGGCGAGAAGATCCCGCAGTATCAGGACGTGGCGGGGGACGGGCTTTGAGCGCGCTTCATCTGTCCGACCTGCTGCGTCGCGACGTGACCTCGGATCCGGTCATCACCGGCGTCACCGCCGACAGCCGCAAGGTCTCGCCCGGCGCCCTGTTCGTCGCCCTGCCGGGCACGGCCGCCGACGGCCGCGCCTTCATCCCCCAGGCGCTGGCGCAAGGGGCCGCTGCAGTTCTGGCGCCGACCGACACGCCGGATGGCGCGGCGCCCGTTCTGGTCACGTCGGGCGACGTGCGCCGGGCCTACGCCATCGCCGCGCGCGGCTTCTACGGCGCCCAGCCCAAGACCTGCGTCGCCGTGACCGGCACCAACGGCAAGACCTCGGTCGCCACCTTCTGCCGCCAGATCTGGGCCGGGATCGGCCACAAGTCCGCCAGCATGGGCACGCTGGGGGTGATCGGCCAGAAGGGCGTCAAGACCTACGCCCTGACCGGCCCCGGCCTGACCAGCCCCGACGCCGCCGAGGCCGCGCGCCTGATGGCCGAACTGGCCGCCAAGGAGGTGACGCACGTCGCGCTGGAGGCCTCGTCCCACGGCATCGACCAACGCCGCCTGGACGGGGTTGCTCTAAAGGCCGCCGCCTTCACCAACCTGACCCAGGACCACCTCGACTATCACGGCACCATGGCGGACTACCGCGCCGCCAAGATGCGCCTGTTCGAGACCCTGCTGCCGCGCGGCCGCACCGCCGTGCTGAACGCCGATTCCGACGCCTATTCGGTCTTCGCCTCCGCCTCGATCATGGCGGGTCTGGGCGTCATGGGCGTGGGCGAGCGTGGGCGCGACCTGACCCTGATCGGCCGTCGCGCGACGCCTGAGGGTCAGCGTCTGACCATCGACGTGCGCGGCGACATCCGCGAAATCCTGCTGCCTCTGGCCGGCGCGTTTCAGGCGTCCAACGCCCTGGTGGCGGCCGGTCTGTGCATCGCCGCCGGCGATCCCGCCGACGCCGTCATCGGCGCGCTGGAAGGCCTGACCGGGGCGCAAGGCCGCCTGCAACGCATCGACGGCGGCCAGGAAGGCCAAGACACAAAAGGAAGGGGCGAGGTCTATGTCGACTACGCCCACACGCCAGACGGGCTCGAGACGGTGCTGAACGCGCTTCGCCCCCACGCGACCGGCCGCCTGATCGTCGTCTTCGGCGCCGGCGGCGACCGCGATCGCGGCAAACGCCCCCTGATGGGCGAGATCGCCGGGCGTCTGGCCGACATCGCCATCGTCACCGACGACAATCCGCGATCCGAAGACGCCGCCGCCATCCGCGCCCAGGTCCGCGCCGGCTGCCCGGACGGGATCGAGATCGGCGACCGCCGCGCCGCCATCGAGGCCGCCGTCGAAATGATGCGTGACGGGGATGTGGTGGTCATCGCCGGAAAAGGGCATGAACAGGGTCAGATCGTCGCGGGCGTGACCCACCCCTTCGACGACGCCACTGTCGCGTCCGAGGCCCTGTCTCTCTATGCCTGAACACTCCGCCCGCCCGCTCTGGTCGGCCGCCGAAGTCGCCGCCGCCACGGGCGGCGTGCTGCAGGGCGACGATCGCCCGATCACGGGCCTGACCTACAACAGCCGCGAGATCGTCCCCGGTGATCTGTTTCTGGCGCTGAAGGGCGAACGCGACGGGCATCAGTTCGCCAGCGGCGCCTTCGCATCGGGCGCCGCGACCGCCCTGGTCGAACATCCGGTCGAGGGCGGCCCTTGCGTCGTCGTGCCCGACACCTTGCGCGGTCTCGAAGCCCTGGGCGTCGCCGCCCGCGAGCGCGCGCCCCATGTGAAGCGCGGCGCCGTCACCGGCAGCGTCGGCAAGACCAGCGTCACCCAGGCGATCAAGGCGGGCCTCGACCTCGCCGGCCTCGCTCACGGCTCGATCAAGAGCTACAACAACCACATCGGCGTGCCCTTGACCCTGGCCCGGATGCCGGTCGAGACCCAGCGCGCCGTGTTCGAGATCGGCATGAATGCGCCGGGCGAGATCGCGCCCCTCTCGCGTTTCGTCGCCCCCCACGCCGCCTGCGTCACCACCGTCGGTCCGGTGCATATCGAGGCCTTCGCGGACGGCGAGGCGGGCGTCGCGCGTGAAAAGGCGACCATCTTCCAGGGTCTGGTGCCCGGCGGTGCGGCGGTGGCGAACGGCGACGTCGCCTTTTCAGCCGTCCTGTGCGACGCGGCCAAGGCGGTCGGCGCGCGCCTGCTGACGTTCGGATCCGACGCCGGCCATGACGCCCGTCTGCTGGACTTCCGGCCGGATACCGAGGGCGCGGCGGTCGCCGCCGAACTGTTCGGGCGACGCATCGACTATCGTCTGGCCCAGTCCGGCGCCCACTGGGGCCTGAACAGCCTGTGCGTCCTCTTGATGCTCGACGCCCTGGACGTGCCGCTGGAGACGGGTCTTGAAGCCCTCGCGGGGTTCCAGCCTCTGGCCGGACGTGGCCAGACGCGCACGGTCACGACGCCGGATGGCGCCTTCACCCTGATCGACGAAAGCTACAACGCCAATCCGCTGTCCATGGCCGCCGGGTTCAAGACCCTGGGCGCGCGCTCAACCTCGGGCCGCCGCGTGGTGGTGCTGACCGACATGCTGGAGTTGGGTGAGCAGAGCCGCGACCTGCACGAAGGTCTCGCCGCTCCCATCGACGCCGCCGGCCTCGACCTGGTCCACGCCGCCGGTCCCGAGATGCGCTGGCTCTACGACGCCCTTCCGGTCTCGCGACGCGGCGTCTGGCGCGCGACGGCGGCGGAACTGGCGGCCGAGGCGGCCCTGTTGGTCGCGCCCGGCGACATCGTCATGGTCAAGGGTTCGAACGGCTCCAAGGCCTCGCTGGTGGCCCAAGCCTTGGCGAACCTCAGTCGCGCCCAAGGCGTCCCCTCAAGCAGTGACGCCCCGCGGGCGTCGCGGTAGGGAAGAAACATGTTTTACCTGCTCTATCTCTACTACGCCGACGTGGCGCACCAGTATCCGCTGCTGAACCTGGTCCAGTACCAGACGGTGCGCGTGGCCCTCGCCATGGCCACCGCCATGATCGTCGCCGTCGCCATGGGCAGCCGCTTCATCAATTGGATCCGCGCCAAACAGGGCCGGGGCCAGCCGATCCGCGACGATGGCCCGGTGTCCCACCTGTCCAAGGTCGGCACCCCGACCATGGGCGGTCTGATGATCCTGGCCGGCATCGGCGTGGCGGTGCTGCTCTGGGGCGACCTGACCAATCCCTACATCTGGATCGTCAGCTTCGTAACGGCGGCCTTCGGCGTGCTGGGCTTCATCGACGACTACGCCAAGGTGACCAAACAGACCTCGGCCGGCCTGACGTCCAAACAGAAACTCCTGGCCCAGACCGTCGTCGCCGTCGTCGCCGGCGTCCTGACCGTGCTGTGGATGACCGTCTCGCCGACCTCGCCGGGGCTCGAGACGTCGATCGCCTTCCCCTTCTTCAAGGCCGTGCTGCTGAACATCGGCTGGTTCTATGTGGCCTTCGCCGCCTTCACCATCGTCGGCTTCTCCAATGCGGTGAACCTGACCGACGGTCTGGACGGACTGGCGACCGTGCCGGTGATGATGGCGGCGGGCGCGTTCGGCGTAATCAGCTACCTCGCCGGCAACTTCGTCTTCGCCCAGTATCTTCAGGTCCACCACGTGCCTGGCGCGGGCGAACTGGCCATCTTCTGCGCAGCCATGATCGGCGGCGGCGCGGGCTTCCTGTGGTACAATGCCCCCCCGGCCAAGATCTTCATGGGCGACACCGGTTCGCTGGCCCTGGGCGGCGCGCTCGGCGCCATCGCCGTCACCACCAAGCACGAACTGGTCCTGGGCATCGTCGGCGGCCTGTTCGTCATGGAGGCCGCCTCGGTCATGATCCAGGTCGGCTATTACAAGCTGACCAAGAAGCGCATCTTCCTGATGGCGCCGGTCCACCACCATTTCGAGAAGATGGGCTGGCCGGAATCCACCGTCGTCATCCGCTTCTGGATCATCGCCGGCGCCCTGGCCCTGCTGGGCCTGTCGACGCTGAAGCTGCGCTGATCCGATGATCCCCGTTCCCGGCTTTGAAGGCAGGCGGGTCGCGGTCTTCGGCCTGGGACGGTCGGGGATCACGGCCGCGCGCGCCCTTCAGGCCGGGGGCGCGATCCCGATCCTGTGGGACGACGGCGAGGCCGGCCGGGCGCAGGCGAAAGGCGAGGGCTTCACGGTCGAGGACCTGGCCGCCGCCGACTGGTCCGAGTTCGCCGCCCTGGTCCTGTCGCCCGGCGCGCCCCTGACCCATCCCAGGCCGCACTGGACCGTGGACCTGGCCCGCGCCGCCGGCGTGCCCGTCCTCGGCGACATCGAGCTGTTCGCCCGCGCCCTGGCCGCCCGGCAGAAGGATCAGCGGCCGCGCGTCGTCGCCATCACCGGCACCAACGGCAAGTCCACCACCACCGCCCTGATCGGCTGGGTGCTGAAGTCGGCGGGCCTGACGGTCCACGTCGGCGGCAATATCGGCGTCGGCGTCCTGGTACTGCCCCAACCCACGCCCGACGCCGTCTATGTCATCGAGGTCTCCAGCTATCAGCTGGACCTGACCACGACCTTCGCCCCCGATGTCGCCATCCTGACCAACATCTCGCCCGACCACCTGGACCGCCACGGCGGCATGGACGGCTATGTCGCGGCCAAGCGCCGGATTTTCGCAGGGCAGGGGGCAGATGGTGTGGCCTTGGTCGGCGTGGATGAGGATTGGGGGCGGGGGATCGCTGCCCGACTTTCCCAACGTGTGATCGCCATTTCTTCTTCCGCTCATCCCCGCGAAAGCGGGGACCCAGAGCTTTCGTCGGAACACCATGCCGGGGATCACCACCCAACCTCATCTCAGTCTGCATATCGCCCACAGAACTGGGTCCCCGCTTTCGCGGGGATGAGCGGCATCAAGGCTGTGCCCGGTGCGATCTGGAGCGAAGATCGCGAACTCGTAAACCTCACCGCCGCCCGTTCGCTTCCCGGCCGCCACAACGCCCAGAACGCCGCCTTCGCCTATGCGACCGCCCGCGCTCTGGGTGTCACCCACGACGCCGCCGTCGCCGTCCTGCTGTCCTTTCCCGGCCTGGCCCATCGCATGGAGGCGGTCGGCCGCCTCGGCTCCGTGCGCTTCATCAACGATTCCAAGGCCACCAACGCCGACGCCGCGCGTCAGGCGCTGGCCTCCTACCGTTCCGTCTTCTGGATCGCCGGCGGCGTGCCAAAGGCCGGCGGCATCGCGGACCTCGCCGACCTCTTCCCCCGCATCGCCAAGGCCTATCTGATCGGCGACGCGGCCCCGGCCTTCGCCGACACATTGGCCGATACACCGCACATCATCGCCCACACCCTCGACGCCGCCGTGGCCGCCGCTGCCGCCGATGCGGCCTCGGCCGGCGGCGATCAGATCGTCCTTCTGTCCCCCGCCTGCGCCAGCTTCGATCAGTTCAAGGACTTCGAGGCGCGCGGCGAGGCCTTCCGCGCCGCCGTCCTGGCCCTCGGCGCCGTCCCGGAAACCGCGTCATGAGCGCTCCTTACACCCCCGCCTTTTCCCGCAACGACCAAAGCCATGTGGCCCAGTGGTTCTGGACCGTGGATCGCGGCCTGCTGGGCGCGGCGCTCGCGCTGATGGCCCTGGGCGTGGCGCTCAGCTTCGCCTCCAGCCCCGCCGCCATCCTGGCTGATGAATCGATCACCGACCCCTTCCACTATTCCTGGCGGATGATGGTCTTTTCGGGCGTGGGGCTCAGCATCATGCTGACAACCTCGCTGATGTCGCCGCGCGGCGTGCGACGGATCGCCGTCCTGGCCCTGTTCGGCGCCATCGTCGTGATGATGGCCTTGCCCTTCATCGGCGACACGGTGAAGGGGGCCGCCCGCTGGGTGAACTTCGGCCCCTTCAGCCTGCAACCGTCCGAGTTCGCCAAGCCCGGCCTGATCGTCTTCGCCGCCTGGATGTTCGCCGAGGCGCAAAAGGGGCAGGGGGTGCCCGGCGTCACCATCGCTTTCGGCTTCTACGCCCTGACCGTCTCCCTGCTGTTGATCCAGCCCGACATCGGCCAGACGCTTCTGATCACCACCACCTTCATGGCCGTCTTCTTCATGGCGGGCGTGCCGTTCAAATGGATGGCGGTTCTGGCCAGCCTGGGCATGGCGGGGCTGGTGTCGCTATATTTCGTCTTTGGCCACATGCGCGACCGCCTCAGCCGCTTCTTCTCGCCCGAGACCACCGACACCCACCAGATCGACAGCGCTTCGGAGGCCATTCGCGCCGGCGGCCTGCTCGGCCGGGGCATCGGCGAGGGCGTGATGAAGCGCCGCGTGCCCGACCTGCACACCGACTTCATCTATTCCGTCGGCGCCGAGGAGTTCGGCCTGATCCTCAGCCTGATCATGATCAGCCTCTACGCCTTCATCGTCATTCGCGGCATGCGCCGGGCCATGAAGCTGACCGACCCGTTCGAGCAGACGGCGGCGGCGGGCCTGTTCATGCTGATCGGGCTACAGGCCTGCATCAACGTCGCGGTGAACCTGAACCTGATCCCGACCAAGGGCATGACCCTGCCCTTCATCAGCTATGGCGGCTCCTCAATGCTGGCCATGGGCCTGACCATGGGCTTTGCCCTAGCCCTGACGCGACGCCGCCCCGGCGCCTACGAACCCGGCGCCAGCCTGACCCTGGGCCGGCGGCTCCTTTGACCTTCGTCATCCTCCGGCGCGAAGCGACAGGGGGACCCAGCGGCGCGCGTGAGCGCGAAACTGTCGCGGACTAAGCAAGTCGAACATCTCGTGGCGGACGCATCGCCTCCGGCGCCGCTGGGTCCCCCGATCTCGCTCCGCTCGTCGGAGGATGACGAAAGAAGATTAGCCAGCATTTTCCCGACTAGACGTCCCCGTAATATCAAACGCCTGACGCCGACCAGCGACCGTCTCCTGCCCACGCTACAAAACCGTGCGATCCTGTCGCCGCCCCGTTCCTCGCCGCACCGTTCCCCACCGACTTTAGACAGATTAGACGAATTAGACGGTGTTTTTGCCTGCCCACCGTCTGAACTTAAGACTATTCAGACCTTCTTTTTCGGAGCCTCGCCCATGACCAAGCTCTGCGTCGTCGCCGCCGGCGGCACCGGCGGCCATATGTTCCCGGCCGAGGCCCTGGCGCGCGAGATGGCGGCGCGCGGCTGGCGTGTTGTCCTGGCGACCGATCACCGGGGCGAACAATACGCCCACGCCTTCCCCGCCGAGGAACGGCTGGCGCTGGACGCCGCCACCGGCTCCGGCCCCCTGGGTCTGATCAAGGCCGGCGTCGCCATCTTCAAGGGCGTAGTCCAGGCGCGAGCGGCCTTCGACCGGCTGGGCGCCGACATCGTCGTCGGCTTCGGCGGCTATCCGTCCGCCCCGGCCCTGGTCGCCGCCGTCACGTCCCAGCGACCGACGGTGATCCATGAACAGAATGCGGTCCTGGGCCGCACCAACCGCATCCTGGCCCCCTATGTCGGTCAGGTCGCCTCGTCCTTCCCGACGCTGGAACGTGCGCCGGCCAAGGTGCAGGGCCGATCCCATGTCGTCGGCTCGCCGGTGCGGTCCGAGATCCGCGCCCTGTTCGACCGCCCCTATGCTGCGCCCGCCGCCGACGGCCCGATCCATGTGCTGGTGACCGGCGGCAGCCAGGGCGCCCGTATCCTGTCCGAGACCACACCCCGCGCGCTGGCCGCCCTGCCGGAAGCCCTGCGCCGCCGCCTGAAGGTGCAGCAGCAGTCCCGCCCCGAGACGCTGGAGGCCGCGCGTCAGATCTATCTGGAGGCCGGGATCGAGGCCGAGGTCGCCCCCTTCTTCCGCGACATGGCTGACCGGCTGTCCAGGGCGCATCTGGTCGTCGGCCGCTCCGGCGCCTCGACCTGCGCCGAACTGGCGGTCGCGGCCCTGCCGTCCGTCCTGATCCCGCTGAAGATCGCCACCGACGACCACCAGCGCCTGAACGCCAAGGCCCTGACCGATGCGGGCGCGGCCGAGGTCATTCTGGAAGACGACCTGACCGTCGATCGCCTGGCCTCGACCCTGACCGGCGTCCTGTCCGACCCGGCGCGCCTGTCGGCCATGTCCGCCGCCGCCCGCAGCGTCGCCATCCCCGACGCCGCCCAACGCCTGGCCGACCTCGTCGAGGCGACGGCTCAACCGCAAAGGCCCTGATGCGTTAGGGAACCCATGCCTCCCGAGATCATCGCCGTTACCCGCCAGATCCGCGCCCTGTGGCACCGGTTCGACTGGCTGCCCGAATGGGCGGTCATCGGCCTGGTCCTGCTGGTCTTCGTCGGCGGCGGCTGGCTGACGCACAAGATCGCCTTCGCCATCCTGCGTCGCGTCGTTCGCAACAAGGATCTCTTCTGGCGCGGCGTGGTCGAGCGCGCGCGGGTCAAGCTGCGCGTCCTGATCATCATCATCGGCATCGGCATCGGCGTGACCGTCTCGCCGATGGACCCCGGCCCGTCCGAGGATATCCGCAGCGCTCTGCTGTTCCTGTTCATCCTGACCCTCGGCTGGATGGCGTCGGGCGTGCTCGACATGTGGTCGGTCATGCATCTCAAGCGGTACAATATCGCCGTCGAGGACAATCTGCTGGCCAGGAAGCACCTGACCCAGACCCGCATCCTGCAGCGGGTCGCGAAGGTCGTGCTGTTCATCGTCACCGTGGGCCTGGCCCTGATGACCATCGCCGGCTTCCGTCAGTGGGGCGTCAGCCTGCTGGCCTCGGCCGGCGTGGTCGGCATCATCGCCGGTCTGGCGCTTCAGCCGATCCTGACGAACATGGTCGCCGGCATCCAGATCGCCCTGACCCAGCCCATCCGCCTGGACGACGCCGTCATCGTCGAGAACGAGTGGGGCAATGTCGAGGAGATCACCTCGACCTATGTGGTGGTCAAGCTGTGGGACTGGCGCCGGATGGTGCTGCCGCTGTCCTATTTCATCACCAAGCCCTTCCAGAACTGGACGCGCGAGAACGCCCGCCTGATCGGCGTGGCCTTCTTCTACGTCGATTACGAAGCGCCCATCGACCGGCTGCGCATCGCCTTCGAGGGCATCGTCAAGGCGTCCAAACACTGGGACGGCGACGTGCAGGTGATGCAGGTGACCGACATTACCGAACGCGTGCTTCAGGTGCGCTGCCTGGCCAGCGCCCGCTCGGCCCCGGTCGCCTTCGACCTGCGCTGCGAGATTCGCGAGAAGCTGATGGCCTTCATGCGCGACGAATGCCGCGAGGCCCTGCCGCGCGACCGTATCGAATGGCCGCAGGGGTCGGACAAGCCGTCCGAGGGAGCGATCAGTCCGCCAGCGCCCTTTGTCCCTGGCTGATGGCCTGCTGCAGCGTCAGCGCTTGAGCCGGCTGTTCGGCTCCGCAGGCGATGGCCAGCAGCTCGGCTGCATCCCCGCCCGGCGCGGCGTCATAGGCGGGGGCGGCGTCCGGCGTCGCCGGCCCTTCCGTTCCGTCCGCCTTCAAAGACGAGAAGTCCAACCGATCCGCCGTCCTCGCCCGACAGTCGAACGCCCACCGCGACCAGCCGCCGACATAGGTCACGTCTCCGACCTTGAAGCCGGCCTCGGTCACCTGCAGCTCCCGCATCCGCGCCACGTCGCCCTCGCGTTCGATCGAGGCCGCGTCGGCATAGATGGCGAACCTTCCCACGCCGGTCGGGACCAGAGCGGGGTCAGCCAAGGCTGGCGAAGCGAGAAGGCTGATCGCCATGCCGATCCTCCCCAGCGCAGCGGGGGAGGGGGACCGCGAAGCGGTGGAGGGGGCGAATGCAGCACGAGCTTTGACCAAGGGAGAAGAAGCCTTTCGGCCAGGCCTGCGCGCGATCCGCCCCCTCCACCACGCTACGCGCGGTCCCCCTCCCCCGGTACGCTTCGCTTCTCGGGGGAGGATCGTCCTCATGCGACCAGGGTCTCCGCCTGTTTCAGGTCCACGCTGACCAGCTGGCTCATGCCGCGCTCGGGCATGGTGACGCCGTACAGCCGGTCCATTCGGCTCATGGTCACAGGGTTGTGGGTGATGACGATGAAGCGGGTGTCGGTGCGGCTGCGCATCTCGTGCAGCATCCGGCAGAAGCGGTCCACATTGGCGTCGTCCAGCGGCGCGTCCACCTCGTCCAGCACGCAGACCGGCGCGGGGTTGGCCAGGAAGACGCCGAAAATCAGGGCCGCCGCGGTCAGCGCCTGCTCGCCGCCGCTCATCAGGCTCATGACCGACAACCGTTTGCCGGGCGGACAGGCGTAGATCTCCAGTCCCGCCTCCAGCGGGTCGTCGCTCTCGACCAGCTTCAGCTCCGCCTGCCCCCCGCCGAACAGGGCTTCGAACAGGGTCTTGAAGTTGGCGTTGATCACGTCGAAGGCCGCTACCAGCCGCTCGCGGCCCTCGGCGTTCAGCTCGTCGATGCCGTCGCGCAGCTTGGCGATCGCCTGGGTCAGGTCGATTCGCTCCGACTTCATGCTGTTCAGCCGCTCGCCGTATTCGACCGCCTCGTCCTCGGCGCGCAAGTTGACGGCCCCCAGGGCCTCGCGCTCGCGCTCTAGCCCGTAGAGCAGGCTCTCGGCCCCGGCGGCGTCGGGCGGCCGGGCGATGGCGTCGTCATTCAGCTTCTGACCCAGCTCCTGCGGCGACATCTGCGCCGTCTCGCGCAGGGTGGTTTCGGCCTCGGTCAGCTTCTCGGCGGCGGCCTCGGCGCGGGCGGCCAGGCCGGCGCGCGCCTCGCGGGCCTGGGACGCGGCGGTCTCGGCGGCGCGCGATGCGCGGTCGGCCTCGCTCGCCTCGGTCTCGGCGACGGCCATGGCGTCCGACGCCGCCTGTTTCCTCTGTTCGGCGGCGACCAGCGTGTCCAGCAGCTTGCCGCGCTGTTCAGCGAAGCCTTGAGGCGCGACCTCGGCCTGCTTCAGCAGCGCGGCCGTCCGGTCGGCGTCCTTGGCCAAGGCGGCGACGCGGCCGGCGCTGTCCCTGGATCGCGTCACCCAGCCCTCGCGCGCGCGGGTCAGGCTGCCCAGCCGCTGCTCGCGACCCTGACGATCGCGGGCCTCGACATCGCGGTCCGAGCGGGCTGTCTGGGCGGCGGTGCGGGCGGCGTCGGCCATGGCGCGGGCGGCGGTCAGTTCGTTGCGCAGACCGGCGATCGTCTCGGACGGGGCGTCGGCGGTCTGGGCGACGTCCAGGGCGGCTTGCGCCTCGGCTGCGTCGGCCGCCAACCGGGTCACGGTGTCGTCCAGCGCCTGGGCGCGCGCCTCGCGTCGGGCCTGCTCACGGGCCAGAGTCTCGACGCGGTCGCGGGCGGCGGTCACGGCCTTGTCGGCGGCGAAGGGCCTCAGGCGTGCGGTCTTGACCGCCTCTTCGGCGACGCGAAAGGCTTCCGTCGCCGACTTCTGGGCCGCGTGCGCCTGATCCAGCGCTGGTCTGCCCTTGTCGATCTCGGCTTCAAGCTCGGCCAGGCGCGTGCGCTGTGCCAGCCGCACGGCGGCCGGACGCGGCGCCTCGGCGCGGCTGACGAACCCGTCCCAGCGATAGAGGTCCCCCTCAACCGTCACCAGGCGCACGCCGGACGGCAGGGCCTGAGCCAGCCGAGCGGCGTCGGCCTTGGGGGCGACGCCGCACAGGGCGAGGCGAGCAGCCAGCTGTGCCGGCGCCTGGACATGGTCGGACAGGGGCGTGATCCCGGCGGGCCAGGACGGGGAGGGCGCATCCGCCCCGCCCCAATAGGCGGCGGCCTTGGCGTCCAGGGCCGCGTCCAGATCGTCGCCCAGGGCGGCGGCCAGGGCGGCCTCGAACCCCTTGTCGGCCCGCACCTTGTCCAAGGCGGGGGGATGGTCGCGCTTGCCGGTGACCAGCAGTTGGGCCAGGCCGCGCGCCTCGGTCTGAAGCCGGCCCAACCGGTCCTCTGCGGCGCGGGCGGCGGTGCGGGCCTCTTGTTCGGCGCGGGCCAGGTCGCCGCGTGTGGCCTCAGCGGCCTCGACGGCGTCGCGCGCCGCGGCAAGGTCGGCCTGCGCCGTTTCCAGCGCCTGGCGGGCGGTTTCCAACTCGGGCGTTTCCAGCGGCCCCAGAGCCTCGCGCTCGCGGCGGGCCTGATCATGCTGGGCGATGACGCGGGCCAGTCGAGTCTCGGCGTCGCGTTTGCGGGCTCTCTCGGCGTTGGCGCGGGCCTCGACGGCGGCCAGCATACCCGCCAGCCGTTCGACCTCGCCGTCGGCGGCCTTGCGGGCGTCCTCAGCGGCGGTCAGAGCCTTGTCCAGTTCGGGACCGCGTTCGGGGGCGCCGGCGATCTCGGCCTTCAGCCGGGCCAGTTCGTTGTCGAGCCGGTCCAGTTCGCGCTGGGCGTCGGCGGCCATGCCGTCTTCGCGCGCGGCGTCGGCGGCGATGCGGACGGCCTCGGCCTTGAGGCGATCCACTTCCGCGCGGGCGGCCTGTTCAGCCATGTCCAGCCGATCGCGCTCCAAGCTGGCGCGATGCAGCAGCGCGGAGGCGACGGCGTCTTCTTCCCGCGCGGGCTTCAGGGCTTCCTGGGCGGACAGGGCGGCCGTCTGGGCGGCGGCGGCGGCGGTCGTGGTGTCGGCCACCGCCCGGTCGGCCTCGCGCAGTTCGGCGGCGGCGGCCTCTGCGGCCAGGCGCGCGTCGTTCCAGCGCACATAGAGCAGGGCGGCCTGAAGGGCGCGGATCTCTGCTGAGATCTTCTTGTATTTCTCGGCCTGACGGGCTTCGCGCTTCAGCCGGTTCAGCGCCGTCTCCAACTCGCGGCCGATGTCGTCCAGCCGGTCCAGATTGGTCTCGGCGGCCTTGAGGCGCAGCTCGGCCTCGTGCCGACGGGTGTGCAGACCGGCGACGCCGCCCGCCTCTTCCAGGATGCGCCTGCGGTTCTGCGGCTTGGCGGCGATCAGTTCCGAGATCTGGCCCTGACGCACCAGGGCGGGCGAGTTGGCGCCGGTCGAGGCGTCGGCGAACAGCAGCTGCACGTCGCGGGCGCGCACCTCCTTGCCGTTGATGCGATAGGTCGAGCCCTGGCCCCGGTCGATGCGGCGCGACACCTCCAGCATGGGGCTGTCGGTAAAGGGTTGGGGCGCGCGGCGTTGGGCGTTGTCGATGGTCAGGCTGACTTCGGCGTGACTGCGCGGAGGCCGGCCAGCAGCCCCGGCGAAGATGACGTCATCCATGCCCTGGCCGCGCATGGCCTTGGCCGAATTGGCCCCCATTACCCAGCGCAGGCTTTCAAGGACGTTGGACTTGCCGCAGCCGTTGGGACCGACGACGCCGGTCAGGCCGGATTCGATGTGCACCTCCGCCGGATCGACGAACGACTTGAAGCCGACGAGCCGGAGGCGCTGGAACTGCATCGTCCCGACGGACTACCGAAGCAGCGGATCGACGGCGGCCGACAGGGCCTCCAGCGAATGCTCCATCACCATCGTCCCGTTGACGAAGAAGGTGGGCGTGCCGGTGACGCCTGCGGCGCGCGCGCCTTCGATCTGAGCGTCGAGGGCCGTACGGATGGTTGGACCGTTCAGGCAGGCTTCGATCTGCTCGCGGGTCTTGCCGCTGGCGGCGATGCCGGCCGCGAACCAGGGCTGGGCGCCGGTGGTCTGCAGATTGGCCTGATCGCGCATGAAGACGGCCGCCACGTCGAAATAGCGTTCGGGCGCGGCGCACATGGCGACCGCAGCCGCGGCGGCGGCGACATTGGCGGGCGGGGTCGGCAGGTTGCGGTGAACCAGCCGGACCTTGCCGGTATCGATGTATTTGGCCTTGAAGGCCGGCAGCACGGTGTTGTGGAAGTCCGCGCAGTGCGAGCAGGTGAAGGACGCGTATTCGATCACCGTCACCGGCGCATTCGCCCGACCCAGGATATGATCCTGAGCCGTGACGGGCGGGGGTGCATCGGCGGCGAGCGCCGGCGTCGCCAAACCGCCGGACAGGGCGGCGAGGGCGGAACCGGCGGCGATGAAGGCGCGTCGCATCATCTGATTAGGCCTCGGTTACTTGGCCAGGGCCGCGTCGATGGCGGTGGACAGGTCGGCCAAGCTGGCGCCTTCGCCGCCGGGCGAGATGACCTGCGTCTCATTGACATAGAAGGCCGGGGTGCCGGTTACGCCCTGGGCGCGGGCGGCCTGAACGCGCTTCTCCATGGCGGCGACGGCGTCCTTGTCGGTGACGCAGTCGTTGAACTGCTGCTCGGACAGGCCGGCGGCCTGGGCGGTGCGCAGCAGCCAGTCGCGCGGCGAGGAGGTCAGCATCTCCTGCTGCGTCGCCATCAACTGGTGGACGACGTCGAAATACTTGTCCGGGCCGGCGCAGCGCGCGACCAGGAAGCCGGCGGTGGCGGCGTCGACCGGCGGGGTCGGCAGTTCGCGGAAGACGTAGCGGACCTTGTTGGTGTCGACGTATTTGGCCTTGAACGCCGGCCAGGTGTTCTTCTGCCACAGGGCGCAGTGGGGGCAGGTGACCGAGGCGTATTCGACCACGGTGACCTTGGCGCCTTCGGGCGCGCCCAGACCCATGTCGCCCTCGGCCGCACCCTTGGCGCCGCCGCCGCACGCGGCCAGAGCCATGGTCGCCAGTGCGGCGCCGGTGATGGCCGCACGACGGCTCATGCGGGCGAAGCGGGATTCAGTGTCGGCCATGAAGGTTCCTCGGATCGGATCGTTGGCGATGATCGCGCGATTCCCCGGGAATGGCGCAACCCTGAACTAGTCTGGAACAGGTGCGGCGAAGTTTGGGCCATTCTAATAATGCGGCCACGCCGACGCATCTGGTAGTTTGTTGTTATGTCCTCAAACCTGAAATCGCGGATTCCTGCAAGCGTCCACGCCTACGTCAGATTCTCCACCGACCGTCAGAAAGACGGCGACTCCATCGCCCGCCAGCGCGCGTCAGCCCAGGCTGAAGCCGACAAGCGCGGGTTGAAGATAACGGAATGGATTTCCGACGAGGGCAAGTCAGCCTTCAAGGGCGCCAATCGCAAGGTTGGCAACCTGTCGAAATGGCTGGCCCGCCTGGACGACGGAGAGATTGCGCCGGGTTCGATCCTGATCCTGGAATCGATTGACCGGCTGAGCCGCGAAGCGGTGATGGATGCCCTCGATACCTACACCCGGATCATCAACGCCGGGGTGACGGTCATCACGACGATGGACGGGCAGGAATGCAATCGTGCGAACCTGAACGCTCAGTGGACCGGCTTGATCATCACGCTCTCCAAGATGGCCGTCGCGAACGAAGAGTCGGAAAAGAAGTCGGTCCGTTCGAAGTCAGTTTGGAAAGCAAGGCGGGCTGATCCGTCCGCTAAACGGATGGTCGCGTTCCTTCCGCAGTGGCTTGAGACGGTCGATAGGCCGCGCCCGGATCGGGTCGCGCTTATCCATCGCATGGCTCATGAGGTCGTTGAGTTGGGCTATGGCACCGGCAAGGTGGCGCGCCGTCTGAATCAGGATGGCATCCCATCATGGGGCGCGCCTCGCCGGGATGGTCGCCTGCCGTCGTGGCACAACAATAGCGTCCTCAACATCCTGCGTGGACGCTCAGTGCTGGGTGAACATCAGCCGATGATGGACGGGCCGGATGGGAAGCCCGTTGTGGCCGGGCCGGTTGAGCCGGACTATTTCCATCCCGTGATGGAGCCAGCGGTCTGGCATCAGGTTCAAGCCGCGCTGGACAAGCGATCGTTCAAGGGTTCGCGAGGACGAAAGGGCAATGACTACGCCAACCTGTTCTCGAAGTTGGGCCGGTGTCACCACTGCGGATCGGCTTGCCATCGCTCGTCAGCCGGGGGGCAGAATGTCTATCTTCGATGCTCGGCGGGCGTCCGTGGTGTCTGCACGAATACCAAAGGCGTCCGTTATTTCGAGTTCGAAGCCAAGTTCCTAGACCTCGTGCTGGCCACGAAGTTCCATGGTGGTCGGGTCGATGACAGTCAGGCGGTCGCCCGCCTCGCTGAAGCCGAACATGCTCGCGCTGCTTTGGCCGTCCGGATGGATTCTATCGCTGAGCAGATGATCGAACGCGCAGGTTCGCCAACGTTGGGACGCCTTCTCGACAAGGCGGAAGCCGATGCCCGCGATCTGGATCAGGAGATCATCGACGCCCGCAAAGGCCTGGACGCCATCCGTTCGACCCCGGCTCAGAACGAGAGCCAAGCCGCGCTTGCAGCGGAACTCGCCAAGCTAAACGAGCCGGGCGCCGACCGCTTCGCCATTCGCTCACGCTTGGCCAGGGCCATCGCGGATGTCACCCAATCACTGACCTTCGATCAGGGCGGCGTCGCGCACATCGTGCTCGAAGATGGCGTCTCGACTTACGAGTTCGACGTCAAGGACGGCATCACGCACCGTTCGGAAACGCTCACCAAATCGGGCGCGATGACGAAGGTCGAAGTCCGAGAAGTCACGTCGCTGGACGAAGCTAGGGCGTTGAAGGCCGCGCTCGCAGCCTAGTCCTTCTGGAAGGCGCGGATCATGGCGATGACGGCGTCGCGCTCTGGTTCGCGCAAGTCCTGCCATAGCTTCAGAATGGCGCGTTCAGAGTGGCTGATCGCCTGGGGATCGGGGTCGCCATAAAGGTCGGCCACGTGGCAGTTCAGAGCTTCGGCGATAGCGAGCAGCGTCGCCGCCGATATACGGTTCACGCCGCGCTCGTATTTTTGGACCGGCTGGAAGGTGACGCCGATGGCGGAGGCCAGTTGGGCCTGCGTGACCTTCAACTTGTCACGGCGCGCACGGACCTCGCCACCAATCCGAACGTCTATTTCTGAAGCGATATGAGCCATAGCCCCCCATGCTCCGGCTAAGCTGCGATGTCACCAACCATATCGACCAAATCGTCAGCGGCGATGTGGCCATAGCGATCCGCCGTGATCTGGATCGAGGCGTGTCCGGCTAGCCTGGACACCATCGCGAGCGGGTATTTCCGCATAGCCCGCGTCAGTGTGGTGTGCCGCATTGTGTGGAAGCGAACGAGGCTGAAGTCATAACCGCGCTCGGTCATGCGACGGCGAACCGTCCGCCACATCCGGAACAGTTGGCTCGGGCGGAAAGGGAAAAGGGCGCCGTTGCCTGCCTTCAGCTTCAAAACCGGTAGAAGGCCGACGATCTCCGGCGTGATCGGGACCACGCGGGGCTTCTTCGATTTGGTCGTATACCGCTCGAACTGGACGAAGGTGGCAGGCTTGCCGCCAACAGTTCGCGTCTCGAAGTGACCCGCATGCACCCGCAGGGCTTCGCCTCTCCGACATGCCGTCGCCAACAGGAAGCGAACCATCGCGTCGAACCGCGACCAGTCCCGGTCAGGTTCTTCCAAGGTGAGCCGAGCGATCTCCTCGAATAGGGCTGACGCCTCGGCGTCCGCCGCGATCTCTAGACGGCACGACCGGCACGTGAGGGTCAGGCTCCAACCGCGTCGCTGCATCGCGTGAATGGTCGGCGCATAGCCTTGCCAGTTCTCGCGGTTCCACATCCGGTAGCGAGCATTGAAGCCCATTACCGTCCGCCCTTCGCGGCCCAGGCCTTCTCAGCACGAGCCAGGGCCTGCCGGTGGGCCGTCTCGTGGCCGTCGTCCCAATGAGCAGGATTGAGCCTGATCCGCAGAATAGGATCACTGGACCTGGACTGGCGACGCTGCACCGCAACTTCTTTGGCGTAGACGCCGCACTTGCTGCATCGGAATCGCAGGCGTTGGAGAGGATCGTCGGCCAACCTCGCGCCGATCCGCCAGACGTTGGCCTCACGGATCAAGCGGCATCCGGCGCAGGAGAACGTGATGTAGACTTCGGAGTCGGCGACAAGGTCACGAGCCGTGACGTTGTAATCTCTCCAGTCAGACTCAGGGCGGGCAAGCAAGACGAGACTCGGGTTGGGACGCCACGACCCACGGGGTCCATAACCGATTCTGATTTAGGAATGTTCCCGTATTGTTCACGTTCGTGTGGATGTTCGCTTTCGCGCAGGACCGGGCGCGACGTGAACATGTAAGGAACGCTTCGAAATTCTGGTGGACATCGAGATCGCAGCTCACCCAGAAATTCGCGGTGTCATCAGGGTTTGACCAAGGCAAACAATTTAACTGCTTTTCGAAACCCAAATCGCTATTGACCCGAATCGCGAAAACGGCCCCATTGCCCGAAGGGCTGACCAAGTTTTTTCAATGAACTGGTCTGCCCAATGTTTCCCAAGAAAACCAAACCACTGCCCGTCCCGCCTGCTCCGCGTCATTCGTTTCGGATGCGAACGAAGGACACGGAGATTGAGGCGCACGGTTACGGCCTGATCGTTGCGATGATGGCCGTGATCCTAATCATCGCTGCTCTCGGCTTTGGTGCTGTCGTGGGGCCGACCTTGGTGTCGATGGTCAAACAGTCAGCGCAGGCCGAACCAGCTACGCCGGTTAAGCCACCCGCTTCCTAGCGATCTCGCAATACTCCGCCGACTGTTCGAGCAAGATCGCCGAACGCTGATGGAGCTTGGCCGCGACGCCCGTCGTGCCTGACCCACTAAACGGGTCCAGGACGGTGTCACCGAGATTGGAGCAGGCCAGGACGATCCGCTCGATCATGTCGTCTGGGAACGGGCAGGGATGCGCGGTGCGCTTCTTGGAGTTGCCGTTGACCTTATTGAACGTCCAAACATCCACGGGCAGCGAGTAGTGCTTGTTGTTCCGTTTGTCGCCCGGCTTTGGAGGCTCCTTGACGGCGTCGAGATTGAACGTCCGCGTTCCCCCCGGCTTCACCCAATACATCCAACGCTCCGACTTGATCGAGAACCGAGACTTACTCGACGCCTGACGCGACGAAGGATTCCAGACGATCTCCTGGATGAACTGGAGGCCGACCCGTTCGCCAATCGGGAACAGGTAGTAGGTCATCGGAACGCGCCGGAGCCATTTGTCAGCGCGATAGTAGCCGACGTTGATCCAAAGGGCGCCGCCCGGTTTCAAGACACGCGCGGCGTGGTCGATCCAATTAAGAGAGATATCCTGGAACTGGTTAAGCCCGCCATAGGCGTCCCCGGGTCACGTCGTCCGTCAAGCTGGTGTAATTTTCTGGATGGCCTGAGGGCATGATCAGGCGGCTTTTGTGGTTATGCTGAGGATGGGATCGATCTCCTCCTTGTCGATCTGTGCGAATGCCTCGACCATCATGTAGCGGCTTGATGTCTGCCATTCGTCATTTTGCTCGAACAGTACGGCGCCGATCAAACGCGTGATGGATGCCTCATTGGGGAAGATCCCGACGACATCGGCGCGTCGCTTGACCTCCTTGTTCAGGCGTTCAATTGGGTTCGTGCTGTGCAGCTTGGTGCGATGCTGGCGCGGGAATGACATGTAGGCCAGCACGTCGTGCTCGCTGGCATCCATGAGATCAGCCAGTTTTGGCCAGCGCGGGCGCAGTTGCTCTGCGACCTTTCGCCAGGTTTCGCCGGCATGGGTGCGGTCGGGTTGATCGAAGGCCTGCCGGATGGCAGCGGCGACGACGGTATGCTGGCCACGCGAGAGACATGGGCCAGGGCGTTGCGCATCCAGTGGACGCGACAGCGTTGCCAGGTTGCTTCGAAGACCCGGGCGATGGCGGCTTTGAGCCCTGTATGCGCGTCGCTGATGACCAGTCTGACGCCTCCCAAGCCGCGAACACGCAGGGATCGAAGGAACTCGGTCCAGAATGTCTCGGCCTCGGACGGGCCGATACCGAGGCCGATGATCTCACGGCGTCCCTCGGTGTTGGCGGCCACGGCGATTATTGCCGCGACTGGTACGATCCTTCCGCCCTGGCGCACCTTCAGATAGGTGGCGTCAAGCCAGAGATAGGGCCATTCGCCGGTGAGCGGGCGGTTCAGGAACTCGCCGACACGTTCGTCGATGTCCTTGCACAGCTTCGACACCGTGCTCTTCGAAATGCCGCTCAGCCCCATGGCCTGCACCAGCTCATCGACGCGGCGGGTCGATACGCCACTGATCCACGCCTCCTGGATGACGGCCACCAGCGCCTGCTCCGAGGTCTTGCGCGCTTCGAGAAAGCCCGGGAAGTAACTGCCTTGACGCAGCTTGGGAACCCGCAGGTTCAGCGTGCCCAGACGGGTATCGAGAGCGCGCTCTCGATACCCGTTACGCCACGTCGTGCGTTCGCCGCTGCGCTCGTGCTTGCCAGCGCCGATCAGGCCTTCGACATCCGCCTCCATGATCAGCTGCAGGACGGCCTCGGCAATGCTGCGCAGAAAGTCTCCCTGATCGTGCTTGGCCAGAAGGTCGGACAGGTCCATGTTCGTCTTGGTCATCGGGGTCTCCATGTGGTCCGGGGTTGAAGTCGGCAAACTCCACCTCGACCATACACCTCGATGGCCACCCAGGATCACACCGTGGACGGCACTGAAATTACACCAGCTCCTCGGACGCTACCCGTCCCCGTAGGCCATGTCATGATCGGGGTAGGGAGGCGAAGTGACGATCAGGTCTACCGAATCTGCATCCATTTCCAGCATCAGGTCGATGCAGTCTCCGTTCCGGATTTCAACGCTTGGCAGCGGGTTGTCGTTGGCCAAACGGGCGGAGAGGATGACAACATTTTCCAGATCGAAGATGGCTGCGTTCAAGGATTTTCCTTCCATGTTTCGGGCGACTTGTAGAACCAATGTGCCATAAATCATTGATTTGTCAAGGAAAAATGTGAAAAGTTTTTTTGGTGCGGTGAGTGCCGTGCCGGAAACGTAAAATATTTTATGTTTTGTCCGGCCTATCGCAGCCGTCGTCCCTGACCCCGCTTCGGACGAGTGTCGAACATCCGCGCCAGAGGCGTGTTGGCGAAGAACTTCTTCTCGAATTCACGCGCCGCCTTGGCCTGAGCGTTGGCTTCAGACTTCAGGATGTCGGCGTTCATGAAGGCCTTCCAGTGATCGACGGCCTGCGCCAGCACGTCGATGCGGTCGTCGTGCTTCACGGCTCCACGTGCGCTGGTCATCCGGCACATCTGATACAGGCCGTTGTAGTCGCCCTGGCCGAGTTGGGCCTTGATCACGTCCTTCGATATGACCAACCGGTGCTGCTTCAGCGTCGGCTCTAGCGCGCCAATGATCCGCAGTTCCTTCTGCTTCGTCACCTTGATGCCGGACAGGCCGCACCGCCAGCGGGTCGAGAACCGGCGATGCAGGAACGGCTGAAGCATCTGACGGTAGAGCCCGTCGCCGAAGTTATCTTCGATCACGACCTCTCGGACCTCTTCGGCCTTGGCCAGTTCAGCCAGCGCATCGAGCGTCGCTTCGCTCGTGCCGTCGCGGAAGCCGCCCCAGGCCCGGACATAGATGCGGCCTTCGAGATACTTGGTCACGACGTATGCGGTTTCGTCCGAGCCGGAGCCTGCTGGGTCCACGTGCAAGACGGAGCCGGTATAGTCGGCCCAATGCTCGCTGACGCTCTTCAGGATCGGCCCGTAGAAACGGTCGCCCGTGAATCCCGGACTGACGAAGTCGAGTTGCTGTTCGTCGCTCGATCCGTAGGACATCGCGACCGGCGCACGCTTCGGATCGACATCCCAGACGATCAAATCGCGGGTCTTCAGCGGATACCGCTCCGCGTCCGATAGCTGGGTGTCCAGCATGTAGTGGAGCGTCCACGAGCCCGTGGTCGCATCGAGTTCGGACACGCGAAGCGCGCGGTCGTCGAAGCGTTGGGGGTCAGTCGGCGCGCCGCCTAGCTGGGATACATCCGACTTGCACAGGCTGGCGCCGTCGCGGCAGTAGCCTTCCCATTCCATGCATGCCGCGAGAGCCATGAATGGGCTATCCGCAGTGGCCCAGAAGCGTTGGCCATCCAAAGGATTGGACGCACTGTCGAGGATCAAAGGCTCGTTGGCCCAGAACCAGTCCATCCGCTCTTCGGTCGATACCTTATCGATCCCGAACAGACCGGCGATATGGACGGCCAGCGCACCGGCTCCGGCATCGCCGATGGAGTAGCCGTCTGCGAATTCGAGAAGAGCCTTGGCGATGTCGTCGCCCTGCGGGTGGGGACCGCCGACAGGGATCGGATAGACGCGCCCCCTGAAGTCCAGGCTATGCGGAAAGAAGATCGCATCTTCGTCAGCGAACTTTTCCGCCACCCAGATGCGCTGGCTCACCGCCAATCGCTTCGACAGGTCTTTGTTGTTCAGATCGTGGAGGCCAGCGGCTTCGCGTTTCCACTGCTTCTTGGACTCTTCGTTGTAGTGGAATTCGTCCGGCGTCGCCGGGATCGGGCGTGGATCGCGGGCGGGCAATCCGCCGAGTTGGCCGCCGTTGTCCCAGATTTCCTTCATCACCGCGAAGACGGGCTGGTTGATCCGCCATGCCGTGTTCTGAATCGCGTTCACCGCCGCATAGACGGCAGGCATGTCATGGGCGGCGAGGTCGTCGTGGTAGGGGCGATACGACTGTTTCACCAGACGCTGGCCCGGCGACCGCGTCAGATATCCGCCTTTGAATGGCGATGACCAAGGCCGTGGCGGGATGATCATCGGCAAGTGGATCGGCTCTAGGAGTTCGCACCGGGCATGCTGGTCTTCGAGCCAGCGGCGCGCCGCCTCCGTCGTCCGGACCCATTTGCCGTGCTGGTTGTCCTCGTCGATTACGAACAGGCCGGTCGAATCGCAGAGCAGATTGATCAGGTGGAAGCCGGTCCGCAGCCGTGTCTTCAGATCGTATTCGGTATGGGCGCCATGCTCCGCCATTGTCTTGCGGATCGCCCGCCGTTTTTTTGCGGAGTGGGATCGAGATTTTTGGTTCGCTTTGACCAGTCCGTTGAAGGCGTCGCGGCGCACCTGCCGGAGTTCGGACAGTTCGATGTGGTCGATAAGGGCGTTGGCGACGGCACTCGCCGTGGCGGTTGCGCGCATCTTCCTTGCGGAGCAGTCCAGCACGACGCGGGCCGTGAGGTAGGCGGCCTCCTCTGCGCCGATGTTCGACAAGATCGCGAAGGCGTCGAGGTGACGACCGGCGCCGCCCGAGCCGACACGGCTCACGAACTCTTCGATGGCCCGGGTCAGCGTCGAGACGGTCAGCTTGAGAAGCTGGCGTCCTGGCGGAAGGTCCGCCTCGCTATTGGTGGAGGATGGCTCGGACCGCCACGGAAGGGGGCGGGAGCTTTGGTAACGGCTGGCACCAAGGGCGCGAGCCTCGTCTTCAAGCGCGCGTTGACGCGCCAGTTTTTGGCGGAATGTTTCGTTGGGCTTTCTCACCCCATATTTAGTTGGGGAGGAGGAAACCCTCGTTTCTAAGCTAGGCGGGGGTCGTCAGGATTTACCGGCGTGGCATCTTCGGGGAGGTGGATAATCATGTCCCAGAAATAGACCTGCGGCTTGATCTGATCGCCGACTGCGTCGATCCGCTTTGTGATCTCGTCCAGCCGTTCGACGGAAAAATCTTTGTGGGTTTTGTTGTTCGAGATGAGTTCGTAGTCCCCTTGGAAGGGGTTCTGCTCGAAGTGGCCGTGAGCGACGATGTTGCGAAGCCGGTTCAGTTCTTCGAGTTCGTCAAAATCGATCCCTTCCAAGCGAAGTTCGGGCCTGATCCCGTGTAACATTCGCAGGTTGTCGAGCCTCCGGGCGAATAGCCCCTGCGTCAGCTTCTCAAGCTCCTTCTGATCCCCAAGGTCTTTTAGAACGCATTCGATCAGCATGGTCAAAAACCGATCCACGTCATTGTGCGCGAGGATCAGCCGACCGAGAGCCGCCTCATAGTCCTTCCTGATTTGAGGATCGGCCCACGCGATGTCGTCGTCGTCATAAGCGTCAGACGTGTCGCCAAGGGGCATTTCGTGGGTCATGCTTCAACAATCCTGCGCAGGCGAAGCCCTGGGACCATGGGGCCTGATCGCGGCTAAAGCGATTTGCGGATTGAAAAAGACTTGCGGCGAAGTTTTGTCAACAGCGCCTTATCCGCGCGCCCAGGCCCGATCGATCGCGGGTGCGGGGATGAAACTTTGCGGTCTGTCCTGGCGCGGCGGCGGATCGCTTAGGCCCTGCTGGATGAAGCGCATCGCCGAAAGCAGGCCGGACCGCGAGAAGGGCTTGGGGATCACGCCATGCGCGCCCAGGAAGTCCTCGGGGATCATCTTGGGGTTGGCCGTCAGGAACACCACGGCGGTGGACGGCCAGCGGTCCTTGATCAGGCGACACACGTCCAGACCGCTGGAGTTATCCGCCAGCTGGATGTCGACGAAGGCGATGTCGGGCGGCGCGTCGAGCGACAGCGACTCGACCTCGCTCAGGGACATGGCCTCGCCGACCAGCCGGTGGCCTTCGTCCTCGAGCATCGCCTCGAGGTCCATCACAAGCAGGGCCTCGTCCTCGACGACCAGGATGTCGAAGTGGGGCCCGGCCGCGCGCACCTAGCCGCTCACGGGAAATTCGACGACCGCGCGCGTTCCGGGGTCTGCCGGCAGCCACAGCGTCTTGCCGCCGATCTGCTTTGAAAGACGACCGATCAAGGTCTTGCCCAATCCCTGATGCGCGGCGCCGGGAATGCCGGGGCCGTCGTCTTGAACAACGACCTGGCCGCCTTGTTCCGTCTTCTTGGCCGAGACGATCAATCGGCCGCCCCGATCGTCGGCGAAGGCATGCTTGATCGCATTGGTCAGCAGTTCGTTGATGATCAGGCCGATCGACGAGGCGTGGGTTGAAGGGATGAACATCGGCTCGACATCGACGGAGACCTCGATGTCGCTGCGTCCGGTCGATCCGATCACATCGGCGACCAGGGTGTTGGTGAAGGCCCCGACGTCGAACTGGGTAACGTCCTCGGACTGATAGAGCTTGCGGTGAACGGTCGCCAGGGCGTCCACCCGCTCCAGCATGGAATCCAGGGTTGCGGTCAGGGCGGGATCGGACAGGGAGCGCGATTGCAGCCGCAGCAGCGAGCCGATCATGGTCAGGTTGTTCTTGACCCGGTGATCGACCTCATGAAGTAGCAGGGTCTTTGCGGTCAGGGCTTCCTGCAGGTCGGCGGTGCGGGCGGCGACCTCGCGCTCGACGACGGCCTTTTGCTTTTCGACCAGAACCTGGGCCTCGACGCGTTCGGTGACGTTCAGTTGCGAGGCGAAGAAATACTCGATCTCGCCCTCGGCGTTACGCACGGGGCTGATGAACAGGGCGTTCCAGAAGGTGCTGCCGTCCTTGCGATAATTCAGCAGATCGATGTGGATGTCTTCGCCGGCCTCGATCGCCTCGCGGATCTTGGCCACGGCCGCCTTGTCGGACTTGGGTCCCTGCAGGAAACGGCAGTTCTGGCCGACGATCTCATCGCGCTCATAGCCGGTCAGATCCTGGAAGGCCTTGTTGACGAAGACGATCGGATTGTCGGGCAGCGCGGATTGGTGATGACCATTGGCATGCGTGTGCCGCGCACGGCGGCGGCGAACGGGTCGCCGCGACCGATCTCGTGTTCGACAAGATCGGTAAGTCGCCAGTCGTCTTGTTGCTTCATCGGGCTCGGAATCCAGGCGCGCGACCGGGATATGCCGTGCGGAGTTCTAATCTTTCCCGTCCTACCTACAGCAGGCGACAAGGCCTGCCAACCGAGGCGCAGGGGTCAGTCGCTGTCGATGTCGGAGCGCGACAGGGCGACGCGGCCGAGGCGCGCCAGGGCGGCGCGTAGATCGTCGGGGGCTGCGGCGATGGAGGCGGCGAGGTCGGCCTCGGTCTGGGCGGGGAGCGGCGGCGGCTTGGCGCTGCGTTTGGGACGGGCGGCGGCCTCCTTTAAAGGGGCGACCGGACCCTGGGCGATGCGCAGCCGATCCACCGTCCCGGCGCCCAGGAACAGGTTGACGCGGGCCAAGATGTCCTCGGACTGGTGCTGGATCAGCAGGGCGGCGGCGCCGGCGACGCGCAGTTCCAGTACGCCGGGCGAACCGCCCTTCCCCTTGGTCAGTTTCTGCGGACGGGTGACGCGGGCCAGGCGATCGCCGACGATCTCGCGCCAGCGAGGCTCCAGCGCGCCGGCCCCGCGTCCGAACTGCTCGTCCAGCTTCTTGATCAGGGGCGTCAGCGCCTTGCCCGCGCGCGGCGCCGGTCGGGGGACCGGACGGGTGCGGCGGCGAGACAGGATCTCGCGGACCTCGGCGTCTGTGGGCAGCGTGCGGCGCATGGGTCTATATAGCCCGACCGATGCCTGACGTCTCTCCCGACATAGACCTGATCCGCTCCCGGCTGCTGGCCTGGTACGACGCCCATGCGCGCAGCCTGCCGTGGCGAGCCGCCGTCGGCGCGCCGCGGACCGAGCCGTACCGTGTCTGGCTGTCGGAGGTCATGCTTCAGCAGACGACCGTGCCGCATGCGACGCCGTATTTCCACGCCTTCACCACGCGCTGGCCGACGGTCTCGGACCTGGCGGCGGCCGAGGATGCAGAGGTTATGGGGGCCTGGGCGGGGCTGGGCTACTATGCGCGCGCCCGCAATCTGCTGGCCTGCGCGCGGGCGGTGGCGGGCGAGCATGGCGGCGTGTTTCCGGATACCGAGGCGGCGCTGCTGGCGCTGCCGGGCGTGGGCGCCTATACGGCCGCCGCCGTCGCGGCCATCGCCTTCGACCGCGCGGCCAATGTCGTGGACGGCAATGTCGAGCGGGTCATGGCGCGGCTGTTCGCGGTCGAGACGCCGGTCCCCGCCGAGAGGCCCGAACTGAGGCGGTTGGCGGGGCTGTTTGTCACCGACGAGCGGCCGGGCGATTGGGCGCAGGCGTTGATGGACCTGGGCGCTACGGTGTGCCGGCCCAAGTCGCCGTCGTGCGGGACCTGTCCCGTGGCCAGCGAATGCCTCGGCTTGGCCACGGGCGATCCGGCCCGGTTTCCGATGAAGGCGAAGAAGGCGGAACGGCCCTATCGGCGCGGCATTGCCTATGTGCCGATCGACGATCAGGGGCGCGTTGCGGTCGAGACGCGACCCAAGAAAGGGCTGCTGGGCGGAATGCTGGGCCTGCCGACCAGCGACTGGACCACAGGTGAGCCCGCTCCCGCAGCGCCCGTCGAGGCCGACTGGCGCGAGGCGGGGGCGGTGGAGCACGTCTTCACCCACTTCAGCCTGACGCTGACGGTGATGACCGCGCGCGTCGATGCGGACGGCCTCTATCGCTGGATGCCGATTGAGGCGGCGCGGGCCGCCCTGCCGACGGTCTTCGCCAAGGCGCTGGACCGGGCGAGCGCGCCTGATCTGTTCGGCTGAACCCTATCGCAACGTGCGGATCGAAACCTTGCCCCGCTTGTGATGCGGGATGACCACCGCGCGACCGTCGGCGTGCTGGATGTTCAGATCCACGACGGCGCCGCCGACTTCCAGGCCGGTGATCTTCAGACGATCCAGACCGGCCGGCAGGACGGGATCGGCCAGATCGACCGTCTCGGTCCAGGCGTCGATCGACAGGCCCAGGGTCGCCTGAAGCATCAGGAAGACCGATCCCGCCGCCCAGGCCTGGGGCAGGCAAGCGACCGGATAGGCGATCGGCGGCTCGCCCGGCTCACGCGGGAAGCCGCAGAACAGTTCGGGCAGCCGCAGATGGAAGTGGGCCGCCGCCGCGTAGATCTCGGCCAGGATTTCCGCGACCGCATCGCGCTCGCCATAGGCGGCCATGCCGGCGGCGGCCATGGCGGTATCGTGCGGCCAGACCGAGCCGTTGTGATAGCTCATCGGATTGAAGCGAGCCTGTCCGACCTCCAGGGTGCGGATACCCCAGCCGGTGCGGAACTCGGCGGTCAGCAGGCGGTTGGTGACGCGTCGCGCACGTTCCAGCGACGGCAGGCCGGTGAACAGCAGATGGCCGGCGTTGGAGGCGATGGCGCGACATTGCTGGCCGTCGCCGTCGAGGGCCACGGCATAGAAGCCCTCATCCTCCATCCAGAACTTTTCCTCGACCAGGGAGCGGACCTGTTCGGCGCGCATCCGCCATTCGGTCGTGCGGTCGTCGTGCAGGCGCTCGCCCAGATCGCCCAGCGCCTTCCAGGCGGCGAAGGCGTAGCCCTGAACCTCCAGAAGCGCGATCGGACCCTTGGGGAAGCGACCGTCGGCGTGGAAGATGGAATCCTCGGAATCCTTCCAGCCCTGGTTGGACAGGCCGGTGTCCGCGCCGCGCTGATAGTCGATCAGGCCGTCATTGTTGCTGTCGCCATAGTCGCGCATCCAGTCGGCGGCCGCGATCAGATTGGGCCAGAGCGTGCGGATCAGATCGAGATCGCCGGTGCGGTTCGCGTAGGCGCCGGCCAGGGCCACGAACAGACAGGTGGTGTCGACCCCGCCATAGTAGAGACCGAACGGCACCTCATGCAGGGCGCTCATCTCGCCGCCGCGGGTCTCGTGCATGATCTTGCCGGGCTGGCTGTCCCGATAGAGCGAGGTCTCCGTCGCCTGGCGCGAGGCCAGATAGGTCAGCACGCCCTTGGCCAGCGACGGATCCAGCCAGAGCATCTGCCAGGCCGAAATGATGCCGTCGCGGCCGAACGGGGTCGAGAACCACGGCGTGCCTGCATAGGGATAGGGTCCGGTCGGCAGGTCGGTCGTCAACAGCGCCATGTCGGCGCGTGACTGGTCCAGCCAGTCGTTGAAGCGCGGACTGCGCGGGCCGCGCACCGAGGCGCCGCGCCGGCGTTTGGCGCGCATGGCCAGGCGGGCCTGGATGGCGTTCTGGCGCCAACGGTCGGCGTCCGGCGTCTCGCAGGCGTCCACGCCGCATTCGATGAACAGGTCCAGCGAGCGGCCCTTGGGCAGGCTGAACATGAACTCGGCGCGCTGATGCGTCAGGCGGGCGGGCGGTTCGGAAAAGGCGATGCAGCTGGACCGGTCCACGTCGTCCAGACCGGTGTAGCGGAAGGTGACGCGACGCCCGTCGGTGGTCGGCGTGTGGATGGTCCCGCGCTTGGCTCGCGGCGTGCCGCGCACCTGGAAGATATCGAAGAAGTCCGCGCCGAAATCGAAGGCCAGCGGCAGCAGGATGTCCTCCACCCCGTGGTTGACCATGCGGATGCGCTCGAACATCCGCCGGTTCCACAGAAACCGCCGGCGCTCGATATGCAGGACACCGGCCGGCGCCGACCGGCCGCCCATCGGGGGCAGGGGACGATTGGTGGTGTGGCAGGAGAAGAAGACGTTGTCCTGGCTGACGCCGGACGACAGACGCGACGGCTTCAGCAGACCCACCGTCATGGCCCAGCGCGACAGGACGCGGGTGTCGCCCGCGAACAGGCCGTCGGCGCCGCCCTTCATGTCGCCCCATCCGTCGGCGACCAGGAAGGTATCGCCTTCCTTCAGCGCCATCAGCTGTTCGAGACCCGTGGCCTCGACCGATTCACCGGCGGTCAGTTGAGTGGAATAGGCGTCGTCCATGCGGTCTCTTCCCCGTCGTTGTGAGGCCTTGGCCGAACGTGTCGCACCCGAATGCGGCGCTCAGGGGCCGCTTACAGACTTTAATGGGCAAGTCGCCGACGGGTTCAGGCGAACCTGTGCTTTTTCATCGACAGAGACCGGGCGACCTTCATTTGATCAACCGTACGACCCCGATGGACCGCGCGATGTCGCGGAAGGCGGCTTCCAAGGCGGCGCTGTCTTCGGCCAGGAAGGCATGGTCGGAATCGCTGGCGCAGCTCCTCAGCAGATTGCGCCCGTTCTGCGTGGGCACGTTCAGGCCGACGGTGAAGACCTCGATCTTGTTCGACTTGGCATAGGTGCAAATCGAACCGAAATCGGCATCCGTCGCCGCCAGCTCATTGGCTTTGTTCGTGGCGACGTGCGCGCCGTCCGACGAGCGGTAACGCAGGGTGTTCACACCGTCGGTCATAAGCACCAGTATTTTGCGCGGCGTGCGGTTTGCGGGATCGTAGGCCCCGGCTTCCTGGAACGGCGCGGTGGGCGACAGCAGATTGATGCCCCAGATCAGGCCGGATGGAATGTGCGTCTCGGGCTTGTAGCCGCCGACATTGATGACAAGGTTTTTGATCGCGTTCAGGACGCTGGATTTGCTCTTGGACAGGGGGCTGACCGCATTCAGGCAACTCTGGCCTGTCGTCAGGAAACCCTTGTAGGGCGTCGCCGGCGACTGGTCGTTCAGCCGCGTCGTGCCGACGTTTCGCGAATAAACGCAGCCGAACCACTTGTAGCTGACGTTGCAAGCATAGGGCGGGACGGTGACCGTCTTGACCACCTGATCCTTGTAGCAGGTGCCGGTCTCGCTGACGCCGTCACGCACGGTGGTGCAAGGGTAGGGGGTGCCGCCGCTATAGGTCGTCTTGGTCGTGCAGGTGCGCTCCTGAACATAGTCGTCGGGCACGGAAATCCACGGGGCCTTGCGATTGGCAATCCCGACATTGACGTAATCCGCATAGGGCACGACGCCGATCGAGACCTCGTCGCTTTCGGTCGCCATCAACTCGTTGACCAGCAAACTGGCCGAGGTCTTCAGCGCATCGATCCGCTTGATCGACCGGCTGTCCTTTTCGCTCATGGACCAGGTGTTATCGAGCACCAGAACGGTCTCGATCTTCTGCGCCACGCCGCGCGTCGCCTCGGACAGGGCGTTGATGTCGAACTGTTTGACGCCGGCCAGACCCGCAAAGATGGGTTTGACCCCGCCCTTGAAGGTCACCCTTACGATCTTGCCATCGACATATTGGGTGCCGGTCTTCCAGCCGTCGATCAGTTGGCCGGTCTTCAGATTGGCCTCCAGATAGGGACCGCTGACCGCTTCCAGCTCCTTGACCGTCTGGGCGCGGGACGCCGCTGCGCCCAACGCTGCTGCATCCAGCGCTTCCTGGACCTGGTTCCTGACCGAGACATAGCGATTGATGTCGATAGCCAGGCCGACCATCAGTGCCAGGCCCATGGCGGACAGGGCGAAAAAGGTCGCGATGTTGCCCGCGGTATTCCGGCGCAGATGCGCCAGCCGCCGCCTCATCGCTGTCCATTGCATGGTGGTCGCCCCGATTTGGGACGACCGTAATGGATAAGCTTAACTTTTGGGTGAACGCCGTTACAAATTCAGGATTGCAACGGCGTCCCGACCGAGTTGATTTCAGGCGGTGGCGGCGAAGCTGCGCTCTTCACGCGGACGAAGCGGCGTGACCACGTCATCCAGCGCAGCCTCTGCGAACGGACGGCGCGCCAACAGGTCGCCGTAGACGTCCAAGTAACGACGCGCCATGGCGGTGGCGGAAAACCGCAGATCGAAGCGCGCGCGGATGGCCTCCCGATCCAGCAGATGCGCGCGCCCGGCGGCGGCGATCGCCTGTTCCATCGTGTCGACCAGGAAGCCCGTGGCGCCGTCCTCGATCACCTCCGGCGTCGAACCGCAGCGGAAGGCGATCACGGGGGTGCCGCAGGCCATGGCCTCGATCATCACCAGTCCGAAGGGCTCCGGCCAGTCGATGGGGAAGAGCAGAGCATCGGCGCCGCCGAGGAAGGCGGACTTCTGATGGTCGCCGATCTCGCCGATGAATTCGATCAGCGGATTGCCCTCGACCAGCGGGCGGATCGTCTCCTCCCAATAGCGTTTGTCGGCGGCGTCCACCTTGGCGGCCATCTTCAGGCGCTTGCCCAGTTTGGTGGCGATCTCGATGGCGCGGTCGGGGCGTTTCTCGGGCGAGATGCGACCCAGGAAGGCTAGATAGCCCTCGGACTTCGGCGAGAAGATGTACTGTTCGCCCGGCATGCCGTGATGGACGGTGGCCTTCCAGTTGGCGAAATGCAGCGGCTTGCGCTGATCGTCGGAGATGGAGACCAGGCCGAATTCGCTCCAGCGCGCATAGACGCCGGGCAGGTCCTTCATATCCAGACGGCCGTGCAGGGTCGTCAAAGTCTTGTCCGCATATTTCTGGAACAGCGGGAAGTGGACCATGTCGGTGTGGAAGTGGATGACGTCGAACTCGTCGGCGCGGTCCAGAACTTCGCCCAGCATCGACAGGTGGGCGGCGAGGTCGGATTTCAACGGCGCCGGATCCAGACGGATCGCCTGGTCGCGCACGGGCACCAGGCGGGCCTTGGTCTGGGCGTCGGCGCTGGCGAACAGGGTCACGTCGTGGCCCAGATCGACCAGGGCGTCGGTCAGATGCGCCACCACACGTTCCGTGCCGCCGTACAGCTTGGGAGGCACGGCCTCATACAGCGGGGTGATCTGCGCGATTTTCATGGTGATGTGCTCCGACACCGCATCCTGGCGGGCCGTTGACATTAATGGTCTCGCAACTGCGAAGTTCCGTCGCGCCTAATGAATTTTCACATAGGTTTCGTGGGGTTACAGCGACACTGACCCATATCGAGTGTGCGAAATCGTACGTAGTGGCGACGGATTGCTAGTTAAGTGATTGATGTGGCTCATGCGACGCGCGGTCGCAGCGGCTCACATCGCGGCGCGAACCTCCGAGCGCAGGGCGTCGATAGATTTCAGCCCCTGGTCGGTCTTGAAGCGCCAGTAGGTCCAGCCGTTGCAGGCCGGCGCATTCTCCAGCAGCGCGCCCAGCTTGTGGATCGAGCCGCTGAGCGAGCCGTGAACCAGCGAACCGTCCGCGCGAACCCGCGCCTCGCGCTCGCCCTTGGGGCAGTACAGGCGGTCGCCGGGTTGCAGCAGGCCGGCCTCGACCAGGGCGCCGAACGGCACCTTGGGCTCGGCGCGCTTGGAGCCTGTGACCATCAGATCTTCGGGGCGGGCAGGGATGACCGAGGCGATGCGGGTTTCGGCGACCTCAGCATAGGTCTCGTCACGCTCGATACCGATGTAGTGGCGGCCCAGGCGTTTGGCGGCGGCGCCGGTGGTGCCGGTGCCGAAGAAGGGATCCAGGATCACGTCGCCGGGCCGGGTCGCCGACAGCAGGACGCGGTGCAGCAGGGCTTCGGGCTTCTGGGTCGGATGGGCCTTCTTGCCGTCGGCGTCCTTGATCCGCTCCTCACCCGTGCACAGGGCGAAGGTCCAGTCGGAGCGCATCTGGGTGTCTTCGTTGAAGGCCTTCAGCGCATCATAGTTGAAGGTGTAGCGCTTCTGATCCCGCGACTTGGCGGCCCAGATCAGGGTCTCATGGGCGTTGGTGAACCGGGTGCCCTTGAAGTTCGGCATCGGGTTGGACTTGCGCCAGATGATGTCGTTCAGCACCCAGAAGCCCAGATCCTGGATCGCCGATCCCAGGCGAAAGACGTTGTGATAGCTGCCGATCACCCAGATCGAGCCTTCCGGCTTCAGGACGCGGCGGCATTCCGCCAGCCAAGCGCGGGTGAAGGCGTCGTATTCGGCGAAGCTGGCGAACTTGTCCCAGTCGTCATCGACCGCATCGACCTTGGAGTTGTCGGGCCGCAGCAGGTCGCCGCCCAGCTGCAGATTATAGGGCGGATCGGCGAAGACCATGTCCACCGAGGCGTCGGGCAGGCTCTTCAGCACCTCGATGCAGTCGCCACGGTGAATGACGTCGGTCTTAAGCTCGGACATGGAACGCGGCCCCGCAACAGTGAGACCGCTATGGTGAATCCTTGTGGTTAAGGTGGATTAAACGTCAGGGTCAGCCGGACGCATATTGCAGTCCGACCGCACCATCCACAGCCTTCTCGGGCCAGCGTGTTCCTGATTTGTTCTATTCATGCTCTAACCGCTTGCGGCGGTCGGCGGCGTGATGGAGGATCAGATGAACGACGGAATCCTGGCCCATATGATGGCCGAACTGGATGCGGAGCTGGCGCGGGCGGAGCCGTCCTTGCCCGCCCATCCCGAACATACGCGCCAGACCGAGATTATGCGCGCCTTGGCCCTCGGGCTGGGGAACTTCGAGCGTATGCGGGCGCACGACGTGCATCTGCTCGCCGCCAGCCTGTCGCCGCGATCGGCCTGATCCGGCGTCAGGGCTTGCGCTTGAACGTGTCGCCGATCTCGGCGGCGTCCGGACCGTCCGGTCCCGCGCTTTGGCGCTCGGCCTGACCGACCGCCTTCGTCGCCTTGTCGGAGGTCAGGGCGTCCGGCTTCCCGGCCGGATCGGCGCCGTTCTCTTCACGACCCTTGGTCTGTTCGCGGTCCATGGTGCTCTCCGTTGCTGGGAGAGGTAGCGCGATGGAGAGCGGCGCGTTCCGTCAGCCGGCCGTATTCACCTTCGCCACCACCGACATGCCCGGCGCCAGACGCTCGGCGGCGGGCTGGTTCGGGTCGATGCGGATGCGGACCGGGATGCGCTGGGCCACCTTGGTGAAGTTGCCGGTGGCGTTGTCGGGACGAATGACGCTGAACTCCGATCCGGCGGCGGGGGCGATGCGTTCGACATGGCCGCGCAGGGTCTGGCCGCCCAAGGCGTCGACGGTGATCTCGACCGGCTGGCCGACGCGGATGTTCTTCATCTGCGTCTCCTTCATATTGGCCGTGACCCAGACCACGTCCGGCACCAGACCCATCAGCTGGGTTCCCGCGGTTACATACTGGCCCTGGCGTACGCCGATCTCGCCCAGACGACCGGCGCGGGGGGCGACGATGCGGGTGTTGGCCAGATCGATCTGGGCCAGGCGCACGGCGGCCTGGGCGTTCTCGACGGCGGCGGCCAGGCTGTCGCGGCCGACGACGGCGGAGGTGACGCCGGTCTGAGCGATGCCCTCGGCGGCGCGGGCCTGGGCGACCTGGGCCTGGGCGCTGCGCAGGGCGGCTTCGGCGACGTCCACATTGGCCTGGGCGACCCAGCCGCCGGCCTTCAGGGTGCGGGCGCGGTTGGCGTCAGCCTGGGCCCGCGTCAGCGTGGCTTCGGCGGCGGCGATGGAGGCGCGCTGCTGAGCCACCGATCCGCGTGCCGACGCCTGGGTTTGGGTCGAGTTGGACAGGGCCGCCTGGGCCGAATGCAGGCTGGCCTCCGCCTGCTCCAGCCGCTGGCGATAGATGCGGTCGTCCACCTGGGCCAGCAGCTGCCCCTGTTGGACGGTCTGGAAGTCCTGGACCGGCACCTGAACGACATAGCCGTTCACCTGCGGGCTGATGATCGTCACCTGGCCGCGCACATAGGCGTTGTCCGTGCGCTGGATCGCGCCCCGGAAGGGCGGCAACTGCCAGGCGTACAGCACCATCAGCACCCCCAGCAGGGCGACCCCGGCGGCGATGACAGTCCACATGACGTTCTTCTTCGGCGCAGGCGCGGGCGGAGCGGCGGCGGGCGCCTGCGGGGCGGCAGGGGCGGAAGAGGCGGGGGCGGGCGGGGCGGCGTCGGTCATTGTGGGTCTCGGTTCAGTCGGCGGCGGCGACGGCGGCGCTTTGGACCGCAGCGTCTGCATTGTTGTTGTTCTTGGCGTCGCGGCGCGCCTTCCAGCGCGGCCGCAGGTGGGTGACGGTCACCCAGGCGGAGCCCAGGGCCGCGATCACGGCGATGACCAGAAAGACGTCGTTGTAGGCCAGCACATTGGCCTGCTGCGTCACCTGGCGACCCAGCAGCACGGCGCCTTCGGCGTTCGCCAGCGCGGGGTCCGTTATCGTCGAGGCATAGGCGCCCGACAGCTGACGCAGCCGCAAGGCGACCTGCGGGTCCAGCGCCGAAATCCCGGCCGCCAGCTGGTTGGAATGGTATTTCTCGCGGATGATCTGAAGCGTCCCCGTCAAAGCCGATCCCGCCAGACCGCCGACGTTCTGAAGCACGCTGAACATGACGATGAAGCTGATCAGGTTCTGCTTGCCCTGGGTCAGCACCTTGACGATGCCGATCATCAGCGCCGGGCCGATGAACATGGCCGAGGCGAAGGCGATCAGGGCTTGGCTGAAATACAGCTGCGCCGGGCGCGTCAGCACGGTCGAATGACTGTCGATCCAGGCGCCGACCGCGATCAGCGCCAGGGCGATGGCGATCGGCTTGTTCAGCTTCTCCATGTTCAGGGTGAAGGCGCTGACCAGGGTGCCGGCGATCATCGACAGCAGGATGACGACGAACAGGCCGTGAAGCTGATCCGGTCCCAAGCCGACGACGGTCAGGAAGCCCACCGCGCCGGAGGTCTGTTCCGACAGCACGATGCGGATCAGCAGGATCGCCCCGAACAGGCGCAGCAGGTCGGGCCCTGTCAGCCAGCGGGTGTTGATCAGCGGGTTCTTGCGATTGTGCTCGACCAGGAAGGCGGCGGTCAGCAGGATGACGGACCCGATCAGGGCCCAACCGATCCAGGCGGCCTGCGTCCACCAGACGATCCGCCCCAGACCCAGAGCCGCACAAAGCAGGGCCACACCTGGCGCAAACAGGGCGAAGGTCAAAAAGTCCAGCCGGTCGAACACCCGCAGCCGCTCGGACGGCGGCAGCTTGACCACCTGCACCGCGCCCCAGGCGACCAGGCACAGGCCCAGCTCGAACAGATAGAAGGCGCGCCAGTCGCCCAGCTGCAACAGGCCGGGCATGACGAGGCGCGAAATCGGCACGGCGAAACTGGCTAGGCCGATGCCGATGATCAGCCCCTTCAGCCGATGCGCCGCCGGAAAGGCCTGGATGATGTAGAGGAAGCCCAGGCTGGAAAGGCCTGCGCCCGCCATGCCGGCGATGGCCCGCACCAGCAGGGTCGATTGATAGTTGTCCACGAACAGGTGGGCCGCGCAGACGAGCACGAAGGCGCCCAAGAAGATCTGGGTGAACAGGCGCAGGCCGTACTGCATCCGGAACTTGACCAGGATCAGGTTCATGCAGGCGTTGGTCATGACGAAGACGACCGGCAGCCAGGCGGCCTCGGTGATCGTGATCCCCAGCGAACCTTGCAGGTTTTGGATATTGGCGGTGACGGCGGCGTTGCCGAGCGATCCGACCATGGCGACCAGCAGGCCGGTCAGGGCGTACTGGATTCGCATCGGCCAGGAGTGATCGGGCGTGGCGGGCGAGCCGGGCATCATCGGCCGCTCGTGCGGCTTCAGCGTCTCGATATACTGTTCCCAGGGCAGGTGCCAGTTGTTGCGGGCCATCAGCGCGCCCCTCCGCGCGGTCTCAGGCCGTCAAGAACAAGCGCGCGGGTGCGCAGCGACACGGCCTGACGCTCCGCTTCGTCCGCGCCCTGAAAACCGGCGCCCAGCAGGGTGGCGATCAGACGGATGTCCATCGGCCGCAGGTCCTCCCTCACCAAGCCGGCGGCCTGGGCCCGCTTCAGCGGTGCGGCGCCCGCCTCCATCAAGCTCTGCCGCAAGGGTGTAAGCGCATCTGGCGACCGCACGTTCCGCACGACGCCGGCCAGTCCCGCATTGCGCACCATGTCCTCGGCCAGCCGGTCCAGGAACCAGAAGAAGGCCTGCGGATCATCGCCCTGTTCGGCGGTGCGCCGACCCAGGTCCGCGACGTCGGCTTCCAGCACCGCCAGAGCCAGTTCCGTGCGGTCGGAGAAGTGCCGATAAAGGGTGCCGCGTCCCACCCCAGCCCGCTCGGCGATCAGATCCAGCGGCGCATCCAGCCCTTGGTCGGCGAAGACCGCGCGCGCGGCCTCCAGCACCGCCGCCCGGTTCAGAGCGGCGTCCTTGCGGACAGGTTTTTCAACAGGGCGCGTCATGGTGAGGCGCGTAAATGGACACGACTGTCCGTTTTGCAAGGGGCGGCTAGAGCGCTTTTTCCAGCACCACGAAATCCAGCTCGGGCCGCGGCGGATCGACGGGGAAGGGGCGGGTTTCGCCGGTCGGGGCGTAACCGCGTCGTTCGTACCAAGCGATCAGTTCGGCCCGTCGGTGGATGACCGTCATCTCCATGCGGCGTGCGCCGAAACGCGCGACCGCTTCGCTTTCGGCGGCCGCGAGCAGACGACGGCCGAGGCCGGACGCCTGCAAGGTCGGCTCGACCGTCAGCATGCCGAGATAGGCCAGGTCGTCGCCGGCGCGTGCGACCTGGACGCAGCCGATCAGCGCGCCGTCGCGATGGGCCACCAGGATGACCCGGTCGGGATCGGCGATCAGGGACGCCAGCTCCGCTGCGCTGGTGCGATCATCGAACAGCAGGTCGGCTTCATGCGTCCAGCCGGCCTTGGCCGTTTCGCCGCGATAGGCGCGCTCGATCAGCGGATGCAGCGCGGTGACGTCGTCGGACGTCGCCGCGCGTATGGCGATCGGCGTCACCGGCTGACGCCGAGCTCCGTCAGCAGATGATCCATCCCATAGACATCGCGCAGGGCCACGGTGACGGCCTGGGTGGTGACGATCACGCTGCGGTTCGTGTTGCGGTCGTAGCCATAGGCGTTGCGCTGGGTCAGGACGGTGGAATCGAAGTTGGCCCCGATGATCTCGCCCCGGGCGTTGACCGCGGGCGAGCCGGACGAACCGCCGATGGTGTCGGTCGAGACGGCCATGTCCATTACCGCGTTAGGATCGATCCGGTCCTTGGCGGCCATCAGCTTGGGCGCGACCTTGAACGGTTCGGCGCCGGTGGCGCGGTCCCACAGGCCGGCGAAGGTGGTGAAGGCGCCGAAGCGCTGGCCCGGCACGTCGGAGCCTTCGACCTTGCCATAGGTCAGGCGCAGGGTGCCGGTCGCGTCGGGATAGACGGCGTCGCCATAGGCGGCGAAGCGAGCGGCGGCCAGCTGTTCAGACGCGCGGTCGGTCGGCGCCTTGACCTTATTTTCCCATTCCGTGCGGACGGCGCGGGCGTCGGCGTCGATCGACAGCACATACTGGATCATCGGATCGTCCGACGCCTGAACCGCCGCCAGACCGCCGGTCCACAGGGCGCGACGCACGGCCGGATCGGCCAGCTTGGTGCCGGCGACGACGCGGGCCGACAACTCCTCGGGGCTTTCCTTGCCCAGCAGGGTGCGAACGTAGGGGCTGTCCACCGTCAGCCATTCGCGCGTCTTGGACAGCCACCATTCCAGCCGGATCTGCTCCAGCTCGGGATAGGTCGGCCGCTCGGCGAACAGACCGGATTCGACGCCCGGCAGGCGGCTGTCGGCGAACTCGGCCAGACGCTGGTCCGACGGCTTGGCCCGCTCCTGCGCGCCGCGCACGATGGCCTTGGCCCACTGGAACAGCTGCGATCCGCCGGCGACAGAGGTGGTGCCCAGGCCCGTGCCGCCTTCCAGCAGGGCGGTCGGCGCATAGAGTTCGCGCGCGATGGGCTGGACCGCTTCCAGCGCACCCCAGGGATCGGGACCATTGCCGTTGGCGGCGGCGTAGCGCTGCATGAAGTCGACCTCGGCCGCCGCCTTGGCCTGGATGAACTGGGCGTCGGTCAGGGCGCGCATGCGGCCCAGGCCACGCTTGTAGGTGTTCTCCACGCCCACGATCGGGTCCATGGCGATGAAGGCCTGGTTCTCGCCCTCTTCGGCATAGCGGATCAGACGACCACGCAGCTCAGAGGCGATCAGCTGATCCAGCGGCAGGACCACGTCGCGAATTGTGGCCAGCTGGTCCATCGTCAGCAGGCGCTGGGTGGCGCCGGGATTGCCGGTGATGAAGACGGCCTCGCCCTCGGTCGGCTTGTCGGCGTTCCAGGCGAAGTGGACCGGCGTCTCGACCGGCTTGCCATCCTCGTACAGGCGGATGAAGGCGGCATCGATGGCGAAGCGGGGGAAGGAGAAGTTGTCCAGATCGCCGCCGAAGGTGGCGGCGCGGTCTTCCGGCGCCCAGGCCAGGCGCACATCGCTGTATTTGCGGTATTTGTAGAGTTTGAACTGGCCGCCCCGGTACAGGCTGACGACCTGGCAGCGGATCTTGGGATCGTTTCCGCAGGCTTCGGTCTCGATCCGGCCGGCCTCGGCCTCGCGCGCCTGGGTGAAGGCCTGGCCCTCAAGCCCTTCGCCGGCCTTGTGCATCCGCTCGGTGACGTCGGAGATGTCGGTCAGGATCTCGGCCGTGGCGCCGGGGCATTTGCGCTCTTCCTCGCGCGTCCTGGGCGTAAAGCCCGTCTCGCCATACTGCTGTTGCGGCGTGGACAGGTTGGCCACGCAGGTGGCGACGCAGTGGTTGTTGGTCATCACCAGACCCTGGGCTGAAACCACGCCCGCCGAACAGCCGCCGAACTTCACCGACGACAGCCGCACCCGATCCAGGAAGGCCTGATCGATATTGGTCCCCAGCGTCTGATTGGCGCGGGCGATGGGGAAGTTGTCGTAGGTCCACATCCCTTCCTCGGCGCTGGCCGAGCTGGCGGCGGCGAACGCGAGAACGGCGGCGGAGGCGAGGAGAAGAGGGCGCATGGAAAACTCCTGATCCTTCTCCCCTTGGGGGAGAAGGTGAGCCCAAAGGGCTCGGATGAGGGGGCTCTGTCCGCATTCAAAATGGAAAAAGGGGGCCTGGGTCAACCAGCCCCCTCATCCGTCTCGCTTGCGCGAGCCACCTTCTCCCCCGAGGGGAGAAGGATTTTCAGCTTAGCGACGCACGCCCAGTTCGCGCAGCAGGCGCGGCTGGTTGTAGACGTTGCGGAGGGCCTCGGTGATGGCGGCGGTCGAAACCGTCACCGTGCGGTTCAGCTCGGGATCGTAACCGAAGCTGCCGCCCAGCGAGTGGATGTTGCCGTCGAAGGCGGCGCCGATGACTTCGCCCTTGGCGTTGATCACGGGCGAGCCCGAGTTGCCGCCGATGATGTCGTTGGTCGAGACGAAGTCATAGACGGTCGACTTGTTGACCTTGCCCTCGGCCGCCAGCCAGTCCTCGGCCGCGTTGAAGGGCTCGGCGCCGGTGTTGCGCTCGTACAGGCCGCCGATCTGGGTGAAGGGTTCGACCGTCACGCCACGATTGGTCCAGCCCTTCACCTGGCCGTAGGACAGGCGCAAGGAGAAGGTCGCATCGGGGTACAGGTTGGTGCCGTAAACCGCGAACCGGGCCTGGGCGATCTTTTCGCCAGCGCGGCTGGTCGGGCCGGACACGGCCGATTCCCACTGGGTGCGGACGGCTTGAGCCGCATCGTCATTGGCCAGCACGAACTGGAGCAGCGGGTCGCCCGAAGCGGCCAGTTGCTCCGGCGTCATGGCCAGGGCCTGGGCGCGGAAGGCGGGATCGGCCAGACGCGTGCCGTCGACCAGACGCTCCGCGATCTGCTCGGGGCTTTCCTTGCCCAGCAGCGCCTTCACGTTCGCATTGTCGACCGTCAGATACTCGCGGGTCTTGGACAGCCAGAAGTCGAGATAGATCTTCTCCAGATCGTTCGAGATCGGCGTCTCGGTCGCCAGGCGACGACCCAGCGAGGCGATGTCGGCGTCCGAATAGCCGGCGCGGCGTTCAGCAACGGGCTTGGCGCGTTCCTTGGAGGCGCGGACGATGGCCTTGGCGTAGCTGTACAGCGACGAGCGCTGACCGGCCGCCGATTCCAGCTGGCGGTAGGGCAGATAGAGGTCGCGCTGGGCGCTCGAGGCGCGTTCCAGATCGGCCCACGGATCGCCGATGCGTTGAGCCAGGGCCGGGTCGGCGGCGACGCGCTGGCGCAGCTCCTGCTCTTCGCGGCGCTTGGTGGCCATGAAGGCCGGGTCGGTCAGGGCGCCCTGCTGACCGTAGTTGACCTTGAAGCCGTTCTCCAGGCCGAAGATCGGATCGACCGAGACGCGCTTGGCCTCTTCGCCGGTGGTCGAATACTCCAGCAGGCGACCGCGTAGTTCCGAGGTCTGGATCAGGCTGATCGGCAGTTGCTGGTCGCGCAGGGTTTCCAGCTGGGCCACGGTGAGCAGGCGCTGTGTCGAGCCGGGGTTGCCGGCGACGAAGGTGACGTCGCCTTCCTTGGGCGCATTGGCGTTCCAGGTCAGGTGGTTCGGCGTGGCGACCGGCTTGCCGTCCTCGTAGATGCGCAGGAAACCGGCATCCAGGGCGTAGCGGGGGAAGTTGAAGTTGTCCGGGTCGCCGCCGAAGAAGGCCGCCTGGAACTCGGGCGCGAAGACCAGGCGCACGTCGTCATACTTGCGGAACTTGTAGAGCTTGTACTGGCCGCCGCGGTAGAAGCTGATGACCTGGCAGGTCAGCTTCTGGTCGTCGCCGCAGGTCTCCTTCTGGATCTTGTCGATCTCGGCGGCGCGGGCCTGAACGAAGGCGGCGCCTTCAAGACCGGCGCCGGCGCCGGTCACGCGGTCGGTGACGTCGACGATGTCGGTCAGAATCTCGGCCGTCTGGCCGGGACACTTCTTCTCTTCCTCGCGGGTGGCGGGCATCCAGCCGTTCTTGACGTAGTCGTTCTGAGCGGTGGACAGATCCTGAACGCAAGACACGACGCAGTGGTGGTTGGTCAGCACCAGGCCTTCGTTCGACACCAGCGAGGCCGAGCAGCCCTGCAGGCGGACCGCGGCGTTGCGCACACGGTCCAGCCAGGCCTGGTCGATGTTGGTGCCATACTTCTCGTTCACCGTGGCGATGGGGAAGTTATCGAAGGTCCACATGCCCTCGTCGGCGCGCGCGGAGGTCGCAGGCGCGGACAGGACGGCGGTGGCGGCGCCGAGCGCGGCCAGAGAGGCGGTGAGACGAAGCGAGGGCAAGGACATGAAGGCGTGTTTCCCAGAGCGTGGGACGGCCTGTCCCATCTGTTATGTTGTAACTAGCGCCGACGAAGGGTGGGCGCCAAGAGGCTGTAAGGCCCTTAATCCCCCGATTTCGAACCCGCAATGACGAGGGTTCACAAGCCTTACCCCGATTTAACTTGGCGGTGAGGGGGCGCACGGTCAGATAGGCGCAAGTACCGGGGGTTTATCGACGACAATGTCGCTTGCGCTATCAACACTGCTGTTCGAGTGGCGTCGCTATATGGCGGCGGTCATGGCCCTGGCCCTGTCCGGGCTTCTGGTCCTGGCGATGACCGGCGTCTTCATCGGCATCGGCAAGGGGTTCACCGCCACCATCGAGCGGTCGAACGCCGACATCTTCATCATGCAGCCCGGCGCCAAGAGCCTGATCGGCGGACCGTCGGGCGTGCCGCGTCGGTTCATCCCCCTGGCCTACAACCACCCCGAGGTGGTTGAGGTCATGCCGCTGGACGGCGCCGGCGGCACCTTCCAGAACATCAAGAACGTCGATCCGACAAAGAGCCAGGCGGACAATGCGTCGCAGGGCGCGCCGCGTCAGAAGTTCGTCCAGGCCAGCATCATCGACACCCGTCCCGGCTCGGTGACCATCCCGACCGACTATTCGCAGGAACTGGTCGATGCGCTGCGCCAACCCTACACCGTGGCGGTCGATGAGACGGCCCTGACGACCCTGGGCGTGAAACTGGGCGACAAGGCCCTGTACAACGGCCAGACCGTCACCGTCGTCGGCGTGACGCGCGGCTATCCCAACATGATGCAGCCGGGCGTGGTGATGTCGCGCGACACCCTTCGGATGCTGGGCCAGGCCGACACGGGTCCGCGCGTCGGACCCCTGATGGTCAAGCTGCGTGATCCGGCACGTGCGCCCGTCGTGGTGGCTCAACTGAACGCCATGGGCGCCGGTCAGTGGAAGGCCTGGACCAAGCAGCAGCTGGCCGACGCCAACGCCGGCGCCATGTTCGAGGAAGGCATTCTGGTCATCATCATCGGCGGCTGCGTCGTGCTGGGCGTCATCATCGGCGTGGCCATCACCTGGCAGACCCTGCGCGGCGCCATCATGGCCAACATCAAGGAGTTCGCCTCCCTGCGGGCCCTGGGCGTCAGCATGGGCTCGCTACGTCGGATCGTGGTCGAACTCAGCTTCTGGGTCGGCGTCGTCGGCGTCATCGCGGCCATCGTCCTGACCTGGCTGGTGTCGCTGCTGGCGATGATGGGGGCGGTGATCATCGCCCTGCCGCTGTCGCTGCTGATCATCGTGGGCATCGGCCTGATCGCCATCGCCATGGTGTCCGGCCTGCTGTCGCTGGGCATCCTCAAGAACAGCCAACCGGCGGACCTGCTGCGATGAACGTTCATACAAAGGTTCACGGCAAGCACGGCGACTTCGCCATCGAGGCCAAAAGCCTGGTCAAGCGGTTCAAGTCCGGCAAGGCCTGGGTGGATGTGCTGAAGGGCGTCGATTTCGATGCGCGGCATGGCGACCTGACAATGGTCATGGGGCCTTCCGGCTCGGGCAAGTCCACCCTGATCGCAGCCCTGTCGGGCCTGCTGAAGCCCGAAGAGGGCCGGGTGGACGTGTTGGACGTCGACGATCTGTGGAAGCTGTCCTCGGGCCGGATCGACAAGTTCCGCCTGGATAACTGCGGCTTCATCTTCCAGGGCTTCAACCTGTTCCCGGCCCTGACCGCCTTGCAGCAGGTCGAGACGGTGCTGAAGTTCCAGGGGCTGACCGCGGGCCAGGCCAAGAAGCGCGCCACGATCGCCCTTGAAGAGGTCGGCCTGGGCCACCGTCTGCACCAGCGGCCGGCGGCTTTGTCGGGCGGTGAAAAGCAGCGCGTCGCCATCGCCCGCGCCCTGGCCAAGGATCCCAAGATCCTGTTCGCCGACGAACCCACCTCGGCCCTGGACGGCGAAAACGGCCAGGTGGTCATCAAGCTGCTGCGCCGCGCCGCCACCGAACACGGCGCCGCCGTCATCTGCGTGACCCACGATCCACGCCTGGAGGCCTGGGCCGACCGGGTCATCCACATCGAGGACGGCAAGATCCTGGACGACCAGCGCCGCATCCCCGATCCGAACGCCATCCTGGCGTCCCACTAACCGACACGACGATTTCCCTTAGGACGACACGCCAATGCCCGGCTTTCTGAAGAAAAAACGCACCTGGATCGGCTTGCTGCTGGTGATCGTGCTGGCGGTCGGCTTCATGCTGTTCCAGTCCGCCGCCAAGACCAAGAAGGCCGAGCAGGAAAAGGCGGTGGCGACCAAGGTCGACAGCCCCTATGCGGCCATCGCCAACGGCAAGGTCGACGTCGAGGGCGGCATCATCCAGATCGCGGCCCGTCGCGGCGGCATCGTCCGTGACGTCCTGGTTCAGGAAGGCGATCGCGTCGTCGCCGGTCAGATCCTGGCCCGTCAGGAAGACGACGAGGCGCGTCTGGCGGTTCAGGCGGCCGCCGCCGCCGTCAGCCAGGCCGAAAGCCAACTGGCCCAGATCCGCGTGGACATCCGCACCGCCCAGCGCGAGCAGGAACGTCTGCAGCGCCTGGTCGCCACCAACTTCGTCGCCGCCCAGCGCATGGACCAGGCCCAGGACGCCATCGCCACCGCCCAAGCCCGCCTGGGGTCGCAGGTCGCCGCCGTCCAAACCGCGCGCGCTCAACTGGATCAGGCCCGCTACAATCAGGAACTGACGGTCATCCGCGCGCCAACCAACGGCCGGATCGTGCGCCGCTACGCCAACCCCGGCGCCGGCGCTTCTACCCTGAACGTTTCCAACATGTTCGATCTGGAGCCGGACGCGCCGCGCATCGTCCGCGCCGAGGTGGTCGAGAGCGACCTGCCGAACCTAACCGACGGCCAGGCCGTCGAGATCAGCCCCGAGGGCGACGCCAGCAAGGTCTATATCGGCGCGGTCATGCGTCGGGCCGCCGTGTTCGGCGCGCGCAAACTGGCTTCTGACGACCCCTCGCAGCGCAGCGACGAGCGGGTGGTGGAAGTGGTCGCCTCGGCCGGCGATGCGCCCCTGCTGATCGGACAGCGGGTGCTGGTCAAGTTCATGAAGCCGGGCGAGACCGCCGGGGCCAAACGCGCCGTCGCCGCCGGCGTCGGGCCCAGCGAGGCGATGAAGACGAAATAAGACGTCGGATCAGCGGCCCAGCCCTAGTTTCCGGTGAAATCGCCCGGCCGCTTTTCCAGCACGGCGGCGACGCCTTCCTGATGGTCCTCGGTCAGGTGGGCCAGAGCCTGCATCGCCGCCGACATCTCCAGCATCTGGTCGAAGGTCGTGTCGCGACCCTGACGCAGCAGGGTCTTGGCCATGCGCAGGGCCTGGGGCGGCTGGGCCGCGACCTGGGCGGCGACAGCCAGAGCTTCGTCCATCAGGCTGTCGTGCGCGACCACGCGATTGACCAACCCCCATTCGGCCGCCGTCGCGGCGTCGATGGAGCGGGCGGTGAACAGCAGTTCGGCGGCGCGAGCATAGCCGATGTTGCGCGGCAGCAGCCACGATCCGCCGTCGCCGGGAATGATGCCCAGCTTCAGGAAGGGCACGCCGAAGCTGGCGCGCTCAGACGCGATACGGATATCGCCCAGGCCGGCGATATCGCAGCCCAGCCCCATCGCCGGCCCGTTGACGGCGGCGATCAGTGGAACCTCGAGCCCATACAGAGACCGCACGATCCGGTGGACGACGCGGCGATAGCGTTCGCGGATGGCGGCGCCTGACCCCTCGAACAGATCGCGCCCGTCCCGCATCGCCGTCAGATCGCCGCCGGCCGAGAACGCCCGCCCGGCGCCGGTCAGGACCACGCAGCGGATCGACGGATCGGCGTTGACCCGCTCGCACGCCGCCGCGACCTCGTCGCCGTCGCCCAGATCGGGCAGGGCGTTCAGCCGCGCCTCGCGATCCAGCGTCCAGATCAGGATCGCGCCCCGCTTCTCTTCGGTGATCAGGCCCATGCATCGTCTCCGTCTTCGCGCCCGTCATCGACCGCGAACGCCGCGTCAGGCAAGCCCGGAATTGCAAAAGCCCCGGCGAGACCGGGGCTTCTTCAGGCTGAGGGCCGAGCGGGCCGTCAGCGTTTCTTGATCGTATAGGGTACGAAGTTGGACGGATGGCTGACCACCCGGCCCGAGTTCGACGGCATATGCCGACTGTTGACCAGCATCCCGCCCCAAAGGGCGAAGGACATCATGGCGTGTTGGAGGTTACGCTCCTTATCGTTCATCTTGGCGTCTCCTTTCGCAGAACGATGAAAAGAGACGCGTCGTACCAATGGGATTCCACCGTCAGTCGTTTCGCGTCATCAGCCAATATAAGACAGTTTCGTGAATTTGCAACTTTATTCGTCAGGAGTCGGAGTGATTTTCGCCGCTGTGTCACAATGAGCGCGACGACCCCGAACCGGCCCAGACCGCCCAAGGCCATCGCCACGCCCTGCGTCATGGTGTGCGCGGTCGATGGCGAGAGCGGCCTGTGCCTGGGCTGTTTTCGCACCCTGAAGGAGATCGCCGGCTGGCGGGCGCTGAACGACGCCGAGCGCGCGGCGGTCATGGCCGAACTGCCGTCGCGCCGTAGTCAGGTCGATCCGGCCAAGCTGGGCTAGCGCGGTTCGCGGCTTAAGCTTTCGTCAGCCACGTCGTTTCACCCCATCCAAACGCCGCGCCTTTAGGACAGAGGCATGGTTCGCATCGATACCCAATCTGTCGTGGTTCTCGGCTTCGCGCTCATGGCGTCGTTCGGCACGGCCCTGACGATCCGCCATCTGGAAGGCGACGGCATGGCCCAGGCGGCGACGCCCGTGGTCGATGCGGCGATCGGCGCCTCCGGAACCGACGCCCAGGTGGTCAAGGGCGCGGACGGCCACTATTGGGCCGAGGCCAATATCGGCGGCAAGGCGGTGCGGGTGCTGGTGGACACCGGCGCCAGCGTGGTCGCCCTGACGCGCGCGGACGCCCTGAGACTGGGCGTCGATCCCGAGCCCGAAGCCTTCACCGGCAAGGTCCAGACGGCCTCGGGCGTCGTGCGCGCCGCGCCGGTTCAGCTGAAGACGGTTTCGGTCGCGGGCGCGCGGGTGGACCGGGTCGAGGCCCTGGTGGTCGAGCAGGGGCTGGAATACTCCCTGCTGGGCATGAGCTATCTGGGCCGGCTTTCCGCCTTTTCCGCCACGCCGGCCGGGCTGACGCTGCGACCCTAAAGGTCGCGCATCTGGCGACGGGCTTCGCTGAAATACTGCCAGCCGGTCCACAGGGTGATGATGGCGGCGAACCAGATCAGGAAGATGGCGAAGGATTCGAACGCCGGCTGCCAGGCCAGCGGCGATCCGTCGTCGTTCTGTAGACCCAGGGCGCCCCACAGCAGGGTCAGCTGAAGCGCGGCGAGCGCCACCATTTGCACCGTGGTCTTCCACTTGGCGGCCAGGGTGACCGGCAGTTCGATGCGGCCGGCCATCGTCTCGCGCAGGGCCGAGACGGCGAACTCCCGGAACAGGATCAGGCCGCAGGGCAGGGCGATGCCGGGCAGGGACCCCGAGGCCAGGACGCCCAGGATGGCCCCGGTCACCAGCACCTTGTCGGCGATGGGATCCAGAATGGCGCCCCAGCGCGTGGTGGCGTTCCAGCGGCGGGCGAGGTAGCCGTCGACCCAGTCGGTCGAGGCGGCGATGACGAAGATCCAGAAGGCCCAGACGCTGAACCGCCCCTGGGTCTCCGGCGACAGCCAGGCCTCCAGCGCGCCCGGCGCGGCCCCGGCCATCATGGCGAACATCACCACCCCGGCCGCCAGACGCAGCCCAGTCAGGATGTTGGGAATGGGGTTGGCGCGGTGGGCGGAGGTCATCGTCATGTCCGTTGCAACGCGCCGGGTGTGGCACGGTTCGCCGCTCAATCCAACGGTTCGAACCGGGGCTTGTCGGTCAGGGCCGTAAGCGCGCCCTCGGCGATGCCGAAATGCAGGCCGCTGAGCTGAAGTTCGCCCTTGGCTTCGCGCTCGGCGATCCAGGGGAAGGTGCGCAGGTTCCGGATCGACAGCCGCACGATGGCCTCTTCGGCGGCGCGTTCCAGTTGGTCGGGGTCGACGGTTTCGGCGACGTGCTGGACGACGGGGGCGCCTTGGGCGATCCAGGGGGCGACGAAATCGGCGACGATTTCAGGGGCGCCGTTGATCATGGCGTTGACCCCGCCGCAGTGGGCGTGGCCCATGACTACGATCCGCTTGACGCCCAGCACCTTGACCCCGAACTCCAGCGCCGCCGACACGCCGTGCAGCTTGCCGTCCGGCTCATAGGGCGGGACCAGGTTGGCGACGTTGCGCACGACGAACAGCTCGCCTGGCTTGGCGTCGAAGATCAGCGCCGGATCGGCGCGGCTGTCGGAACAGGCCACGATCAAAGTGTGCGGCTTCTGGCCCTTTGTCGCCAGGGTTTCGTACTCGGCGCGGGCCGTCGGCCAGTGCTCGGCGCGGAAGCGGCGATAGCCGGCGGTCAGTTCGTCTTCGATGTCGCTCATATTGCGCCTGTAGCGTTTTGAGGGGCGGCGATAAATGGTGTATACATGTCTATACGAAGGAGGTGGTCATGCCCGTCACCAGTCGAACATTCCGAAGCGGCAACAGCGACGCCGTTCGGCTGCCGAAGGAAATCTCGTTCGGGCCGGGGGTCGAGGTCGAGATCGAACGCAAGGGGGATGTCGTCACCATCTCGCCCAAGCAGAAATCCGTCAAAGAGATGCTGGCCAAGCTGCGCAGCCTGCCCAAGCCCGACAGCATCGGCGTGCGCCATGAGGTGGAAATTCCCGAGCGCCCGGGTCTCTGACGCGTGGCCTATCTGCTGGACACGAATGTCGCCATCCACTTGCGCGATGGCGATGCGGTGATCGATGAGCGCGTAGACGCTTTGAGCCCGCCGCTTCTGCTCTCCATCGTCAGCAGGGTGGAGCTGGAGGCCGATCTCGGCCGGATGGACGCCAGCGCCGACGAACGACGAGCGAGACTGGACGCCCTGCTGGATGCCTTGCCGGTGCTGCCCTTCGGCGCGGCCGAGGCGCAGGCCTATCGCAAAATCGTCGAAACCTGCGGCTTCTCGCGGCGAAAGGTGCTCGATCGCATGATCGCGGCGCAGGCGATCACGGCGGGCGCGACGCTGGTCACGCGCAACGGCGACGACTTTCGCGACATACCCAACCTGATCCTGCTGGAGTGGTGACACGGTTCAGGCCTTCCGGAAGAAGGCGTGGATGCGTTCCGCGAGGGGTTGGTTGATGCCGTCGACCTTGACCAGATCGGCCAATGAGGCGCGGCTGACGCCCTTGGCCGAGCCGAAGGCGTGCAGCAGGGCCTTCTTGCGGCCGGGGCCGACGCCTTCGATCTCGTCCAGCGGGTTCTTCTTGATGTCCATCGAGCGACGCTTGGCGTGGGCGCCGTTGGCGAAGCGGTGGGCCTCGTCGCGCAGCCGCTGGAGGTAGTAGAGGGCCGGTGATTTCAGCGGCAGCATGAAGGGCGCCTTGCCGGGCATGAAGAACTTCTCCATGCCGGCGTCGCGATCGGGCCCCTTTGCCACGCCGACGACGGTGATGTCGTCCAGCCCGCCCAGATCGGCCATGACCGCCAGCACCTCCGCCAACTGCCCCGCGCCGCCGTCGATCAGCAGCAGGTCGGGGCGGACGACGTCTTCGCCCTCTTCCTCGTCCTTGACCAGGCGTGAGAAGCGGCGGCGCATCACCTCGCGCATCATGCCGTAGTCGTCGCCGGGCGTCAGGTCCTCGCCCCGGATGTTGAACTTGCGATACTGCGACTTCTGAAAGCCTTCGGGGCCGGCGACGACCATGCCGCCCACCGCATTGGTCCCCTGAATGTGCGCGTTGTCGTAGATCTCGATCCGCTCGGGCCGGCTCTCCAGACCGAAGGCCTCGCACACCTCGTCCAGGATCTTGCCCTGAGCCGAGCTTTCGGCCAGGCGGCGGCCCAGGGCCTCGCGCGCATTCGTCAGGGCGTGGTCGACCAGCGCCAGCTTCTCGCCGCGCATCGGACGGACGATCTCGACCTTGCGGTCCGCCTTCATCGAGAAGGCCTCTTCCAGCAGTTCCAGCTCGTGCGGGCGCACGTTGGACAGGATCAGGCGCGGGATCGGCTTGTCCTCGTAGAACTGGCCCAGGAAGGCGGCCAGGATCTCGGGATCGGTGTCGGTCTTGTCCACGCGCGGGAAATAGGCGCGGCCGCCCCAGTTCTGGCCGGCGCGATAGAAGAAGACCTGGACGCAGGCCTGGCCCCCGTCGGAATGCAGGGCGAAGACGTCGCCTTCGGCCACGCTGTCGGCGCTGACGGAGTTCTCCATGGCGATGGCCGACAGGGCGCGGATGCGGTCGCGCACGCGGGCGGCCTGTTCGAAATCCATCTCGTCGGACGCCGCCTGCATCTCCTTGGACAGGCGGCCGATGACGGCACGCGACTTGCCGCGCAGGAACTGTTCGGCCTCGGTGACCAGTTCGCCATAGTCCTCAAGGCTGATCAGCCCGGTGCACGGGGCCGAGCAACGCTTGATCTGGTGCAGCATGCAGGGGCGGGTGCGGGTCTCATAGACGCTGTCGGAACAGGACCGCAGCAGGAAGGCCTTTTGCAGGGTGTTCAGTGTGCGGTTGACCGCCCAGGTCGAGGCGAAGGGGCCGAAATAGTCGCCGGGCGTCGTGTGGGCGCCGCGATGCTTCCTGACCTGGGGCGCGCGGTGGTCGCGGCGGATCATCAGTTCGGCGAAGGACTTGTCGTCGCGCAGCACCACGTTGAAGCGGGGCTTCAGCTTCTTGATGAAGTTGGATTCCAGCAGCAGGGCCTCGGTCTCGGTGGCGGTGACCACCAGCTCCATCGACCGGGTCTGCGACACCATCAGGCCGATGCGCTGGGTGTGAAAACGCCCCTGCGCATATTGGATGATGCGCTTTTTCAGCGACTTGGCCTTGCCGACATACAGGCACGACCCGTCCTCGCCATACATGCGATAGACGCCCGGCTTGTCCGGCGCCCGGCGCGCCTCGTCGGCGATCAGGGCGGCGGCTTTCAGTTGGGAATCAGGCGTCTCCTCGGTCATCGCGCCCGATATAGGGTCAAGAGCGCCGGACCAGAAGGACGCCGGCCAGAACAAGCCCCACCCCGGCGATGCGGCCGATGTTCAGCGGCTGGCGCGGCACGCCCAGCGCCCCGAAATGATCCAGCGCCAGGCTGAGCAACAGCTGGCCGCCGACCATCAGGGTGATGGTCATGGCCACGCCCAGGCGCGGCACGCCCCAAGCGGCCGCGACCACGAAACAGGCGCCGTAGGCCCCGCCCAGCCAGGCATACCAGGGCAGCGCCCGCGTCGCGGCCATGTCCGGCCGGGTGTGCAGGATGGCCGCCAAGATTCCTAGCACCGTGGTGCCGACCGCAAACGAGATGAAGGCGGCGTTGACCGGGGAGGCCACGGCGGTCGCCAGCTTGGCGTTGGTCGGGGCCTGAAGCGCGGTCGCGCCGCCGGCCAGGATGACGACGAGGATGGCGAGCAGGGACGGGTTCATGGCCCTTGGCTAGCATGGCGACCGCCGATTGTTACCCCCGGATGAAGCGGGCGGCGCGTTCGCCTTCGGGATGGCCGGCGACGCCGAAGTCGCGTTTGATGGTCATGTGGCTGTTGTCCGGCGCAGCGACGACCTCTGCGCGGCCGCCGACCCGGATCAGAGCCTCAGCCAGGCCGCGACTCTGGGTCGTTGAATCCTGCCGCCGGGCGACGTGGAAGATGAGGAAGGGCGGGTAGGTTACGCCGGATCGGACACGCAAGGTGGGCGACAAGGCGGCTGCCTGATCGCCGAATGCCTGATCGTAGGTCCGGTCCAGCCACTGATTGATCGGGCCGGTCCCGCGCGACGCCGTGGCGTCATAGCCGGCGCCATCCAGCAGGATCACATTCGCCAGATCCGACGGCTTCAGCCCGACCGCGCCCAGATAGTTCGGATCGATTCCGACCAGCGCGGCCAGATGGGCCCCGGCCGAATGGCCCAGCAGATAGATCGGCCGTCCGGGCAGGCGGCGCTTCAGATCGGCGACGGCGGCGGCGACATCCAGGGCCGACTCGAGCGCGCTGACGGCGGGCGCCAGCCGATAGCTGGTTGAGGCCAGGGTAAAGCCGTGCCGCTGAGCATAGTCCGGCAGGGCGGCGACATTGGTCCGTTCGCCCCGCGACCAGCCGCCGCCGTGGACGAACATCAAGATCGGTCCCGTCCCTCCGTCCGCATAGAGATCATAGGCCTGAAGCGGGTCAGGACCGAAGGTGAAGGTATGGGCGGGCGCGACGACCGGGCCGGAGGTCGGCATGCGACGCTGTCGACGATCGCTGCGGGTCTGGGCGAGGGCGTGGGAGGGGAGGGTGGCGCTGACGGCCAGGCCGATAAGGGCCAGACGACGCGAAAGAGGCATGGTGCGATCCTTCCGAACAGGCTTGACCATTCTGAAACGCAGCGAGGGGTGGTTTCCGTCTCACCAATCCGGATCGATCGGGGAGCCGTCGAAGATTTCGGCCAGACGCGCGCGACAGCCCCGGTTCACGTCGTCGGGCAGGGCGGAGGGCGAAAACCAGCCGATCTCGGCGATCTCGCCGTGACTGGTGCGTTCGCCCACATCGAAGGCGTCGATGCGGAAGACGGCGACGTGGTCGCCGGGAAAGAATCGCTCGTTGGAATGGATCGAGATCAGGCGCGGCGCCCCGCGCGCGACCAGCCCGGCCTCTTCACGCAGTTCGCGCACCACGGCGGCGTGGGTGGTCTCGCTCCGGTCCACCCCGCCGCCCGGCAGCCACCAGCCCTTGAGATAGGTGTGCCGCACCATCAGCACCCGCCCGCGCGCATCCACCGCCACCGCCCGCACGCCCAGCGTCTTGCCGCGCGTCAGACGCGACCAGGGGAGAACAGTGGACGAGTGAAGGGTTCGACGTGGATGCGCTAGGTCATCGGTGGGCCAACACTATGGAAATTCGCCGTGTTTCAGCACTAGCGTATCCATTTGGGGCCGCAAACGACCTCAAAAAATCGATTTGTTATAACATTGCAATCTGAAGTGTGACTTATGCGTGGCAATATTGGCACGGCGTGACGCTGTTTTATGACGGTCGTGTAATAATCGTGGCGAATGCGGCGCGTCTGCTTAGGCTCCCTTTCACCACACCCGCCCTGGGTGTGCGCCGGGGGCCATCGGCATGGGGATGTCGATCGGTCGTCGGGCTCTTTTCAAGGAGGGGTTCGTTTTGAACAGTCGCAGTATCCGTCAACGCCTTTTGGCCAGCACCGTCGTAGGCGGCGCCTTGCTGGCCGCGATTCCCGTCATGTCGCTGGTCGCCCTGCCGAGCGTGGCGCACGCGCAGTCTCAGACGGGCGCGCTTCGCATTTCCATCCAGGCGGGTGGTCAGCCCGTGGCTGGCGCAACGGTGACCGTTAATTCTTCCGTCAGTCTGGTGACGCGTAGCGGCGTGACAGACTCTGCCGGTTTCGTGCGCCTTTCGGGCCTGGATCCTGCAATCAACTACTCTGTCAATGTCGTCGCGCCTGGCTATGATGCCTTCACTGCGAACAACGTCGCCGTTGTCAGCGGTCAAGAGCGTTCTCTCGGCTACGCCCTTACGGGGGGCGACGTCTCGACCCTGGGCGATATCGTCGTAACCGGCACGTCGCTGGCCTCCGTGGACGTCACCTCTGCGACGGTCGGAACGACGTTGACCTTGGGCGTGGTCGAGTCGCTGCCGACGGGGCGCAGCTATCAAAGCTATCTGCAACTGGTTCCCGGCGTGAAGCCCTCAAGCGGCGGCAACCCGTCCTCGCGCTCCGGCATCAACTATTCGGACATCGGCGGTGCGACCGGCACTTCGACCGATAACGTCTACTATCTGGACGGTGTCGACGTGACCGACCCGTCGACCGGGACGTTCGGAACCAACTTCAACTCGGAAATCATTCAGGAACAACAGGTCATCGTCAGCGGCGTGCCCGCCGAATATGCTGGTGGGTCCGGTCTGATCTCGCGCGTCGTCACCAAGTCCGGCGGCAACGAATTCCACGGTTCGTTAAACTACTACTTCCAGAACGATGGATTGGTCGCCAAGGACGAGCATACCACTTCGGGCGGTTTCTCTACCTATGACACCGCCGCGACCCTGGGCGGGCCGATCATCCGCGATCGTCTGTGGTTCTATGGTTCGTACCAGAAGAAACACCGTGAAGATGAGGTTCTGGACGTCAACAGCGGCAATGTTCTGCGCACCGTCACCAATGACGGCGAATACACCTTCGGCAAGCTGACATGGCAGATCACTGACGATGATCGTCTAACGGCTAGCTATTTCGAAGATCCGACCAGCATCAGCGGATCCAACTCTTCGGCGACCTTGAATAATCGCGATGTAGCGCAGGAGCAGGGGGGCAAGAACTATAAGGTCGAATACGGCCGGACCTGGGGCGATCTGCAACTCGGCGCCTATTGGTTCCGTCACGAAGGCGAAGTCACGACGAGCGCTGCGGACCAGTCGGTGCGTGATACCGTCACCTTCCGGAACTCGGCCGGATCGACCCTAGCTCAGCGTCAACTGGGTGGCGCAGGTTCGAATCTGGAAACGCATCGCAACCGCGACGAGTTCGGTCTGAACTTCGAATATTATCTCGACACCGCCTTCGGCAGCCACACCTTCAAGGGCGGCTATATCAACACCGAGAACGTGTATGAGGAAAACGGGACTGTTCCGGGCGGCGTAACCTATCAGTCGCTGGCCCCGATCTATTCGGGCACCACCTACCTCGATTACACGACAGCCAGCGGCGCGAACGCATGGACTGGTCGTGCGATCGTGCAGGCCGACAATGCGCGGGTTCTGGCCGCCATTCAGGGCAACGCCACGGCGCGTGCGGCGGTCGACACCAACCTGGACGGCACCGTCTCCCAGGCCGAATTGAACGCCTATCGCTTCACCAACACGGCCGGCGCGCCCTACGGCAACGTCAATGTCTATCGCGCCCTGCGCACCATCAGCGCGCCATACTCCGTGAAAAGCGAAGGCCAGAGCCTGTATCTGCAGGACACCTGGACCCTCAACCAATTGACCGTCAATGCTGGCGTTCGAGCCGAAAAGTGGGAGCATTTCGCCTCCGACGGCTCCAAGACGGCGACCTTCGATTGGGAATATGCGCCGCGTCTGAGCGTCGTCTATGACGTGCTCGGAGACGGTCGTTCGAAGGTGTTCGGTTTCGCGGGCCGCTATTACGATCCCATCCGTAACAACATGTCGGACTTCGCAGGCGCCCTGACCGGTCCGGTCGATGAAGAGCAGATCAACATCAACGGCACCTGGGTCACCTTCCGCACCCGCGGCGGCGCGACCACGCCGGACGCCCTGTTCTCGCCAGCGACCAAGACGCCTTATACCGATGAGTTCATGCTGGGCGCATCGACCACCTTGGGCTCCAGCGTCGGCCTGACCGCGACGGTCACGCGTCGTGAGACGCGCGACATTCTGGAAGACTTCGATCTGACGCTGTATTCCGACCCGACGCTGACGGCCGCCACGGCGCCCTTCGGTTACGCCTATCCGGGTTCGTTCTACTATCTGCCGTATTCGTACTTCGGCTACGCGTCCAAGCCGAACTCGAACTACGTCATCGGCACGCTGCCGGGCGGAGAGCGCAACTACACCGGCTTCGAAGTCACGGTCACCAAGTTCAAGACCGACAACTGGCAAGGGCAGGCGTCCTATACGTACAACAAGGCCGAAGGGAACTCGAACTCCGACTCCAACGCCGACTTCCAAGGCGACTGGATCGCACTCGACCCCCGCGCGCCCAACATGTACGGACCGCAACCCGGCAACATCGAACACCAGTTCAAGGCGTATGCCTCGTACGACTTTAACTTCGGTCTTCAGGTGTCGGGCGTCTTCAACTGGAACAGCGGCGCGCTCTATACGCCGGCGCAGTTGATCAGCGGCCGCTATCTGCCGCTGATGGACAACGGCTCGACGTCGGGCGGTGTGCAGGACACCTTCGTGCTGCCGAACAACGTCGGTTCGGCGACGGGTCCGTCGTATTACACCTTCGACATGCGCTTCCGTTATCAGCGGCCGCTGCCGATCGGAAACGCCGAACTGTTCCTGGACATCTTCAACATCCTGGACAACCAGGCCGCCACCGCCGAGCAGAAGCTGGTCGCGGGCAGCGGTCAGTACGCCTTCGGCGAAGCCAATGCGTGGGTTCAACCGCGTCGTGCCTATCTGGGTGTTCGCTACACCTTCTGATGAAAATCAGGCTGGGCGTCGCGGCTTGCCGTCTGCGCCCGGCTTGTCTTCAAACCTCAACTGCGGCGGCCGGAAAACTTCCGGCCGCCGTTTCTTTTGCGTTGCGCGGGGCGACGAAGATCGGGTCCGCCCGTCGTTCGGCTTGAACCCCACTCCGTCCCGCTCTAAGCCAAGACGGACAACAGGAGCATTCCATGCTGGCTCTCGGCATCATCTTCGGCTTCATCGCCGTTCTGGCGGCGTTCAACGTGTTCGAGTTCGGTCGGGTTGACTGAGGCGGCTGCTCGCTCTGAGCGGGGCGTCGCCCTGGTCACGGGCGGGGCGCGGCGGATCGGACGGGCCATCTGTCTGAAGCTGGCCCAGGCCGGGTTCGACGTGGCGATCCATCATCATGCGTCGGGCGACGACGCCCGCAGCCTGGCCGACGAGATCGCGGGCCTGGGGCGGCGCACGTGCCTGTTGCAGGCGGACCTGACGGACGAGGCCAGGGTGCGGGCGCTGATCCCCGCGGCGGTCGAGGCGCTGGGGCCGGTCAGCGTGCTGGTCAACAACGCCTCGGTGTTCGAGGACGACCGGATCGGCGAGCTGACGCGCGACAGCTGGGACCTGCATCTCGATACCAATCTGAGGGCGCCGATCGTGCTGGCCGAGGCGTTTGCGGCGCAAGCCGTCGAGGGCGCCATCGTCAATCTGCTGGACCAGAAGGTGCTGAAGCCGGATCCGCGCTTCTTCTCCTACAGCCTGTCGCGCAACGGCCTGTGGTGGGCGACCCAGACCCTGGCCCAGGCGCTGGCGCCCGGCATTCGGGTCAATGGGGTGGGGCCGGGGCCGACCCTGCCGTCCATCCATCAGACACCCGAAGAGTTCGCCGCCGAGGCGCGCGCCACCCTGCTGGAAACGCCCGGCAGCCCCGAGGCGGTGGCCGAGGCGGTGCTGTGGCTGATTGACGCCCGGATGGTCACGGGCCAGATGATCGCCGTCGACGGGGGCCAGCACCTGGCCTGGCGCACCCCCGACATCCAGGAGTAGCGCGTGGTTTCCTCTCCTCTGGCGACGCCGGCTCCGGCGGACGATCGGCTGCGTTTCGAGCGGCTGAGCGTGTTCGTGCGCGGGCTGGAGGTCGAGGCCGGGATCGGGGTCTATGACCACGAGCAGGGGCGGCTGCAACGGCTGGTGATCGATGTGACGCTGGAGCTGGAGCCGCGTCCGATCGAGCGGCTGGGCGACACCATCAACTATGAGACCGTGGCGGACGCCGCGCGCGCCATCGCCGCCGAGGGGCATGTGGGGCTGGTGGAGACCTTCGCCGAACGGCTGGCGCGGGCGTGTCTGGAGGATGGCCGGGTGCAGCGGGCCACGGTGCGGATCGAAAAGCCGGGCGCCCTGGCGGCGGTGGCGGCGCCGGGCTGCGAGATCGTGCTGGGGCGGTAAGGGCGGTTGCTTCGCGCCGCGCCGACCGCCATTGTCGTCGCCAGATTCCAGCCGGGCGTCCGGCGTGACAGAAGCGTTGTTCATGGCCGAACCCGGCGACCCGAAAGACCCAGCAGCGCCCCGCGATCACGACCACGATCATGACGCCGAGGTCGGCTTCGTTTCGCCCGCGTCGCTGGCGGGCCGTGCGCGTGAGCGCCAGCCGGAGCCGTTTCCCACAGACGAGCGTGAACCGGACCTCTTCGACCCACCCGAGCCCGGGCCCTTCGACCGGTCGGGCCCGACGACCCGGCCGACGGCGCCGTTTCCGCCCCGGTCCGAGCCGAAGCCTGTCGAGGCCAAGCCGGCGCCGGCCGTACGCGCGGTGCGCCAGCGTCTGACGGCCGAGGCTGCGCCGCGTCGTGAAGGACCGGTCGTGCCGATGCGGCTGTATGCGGTCTATGTGCTGATCCTGCTGGCGGTGCCGACGCTGGGCGTGTCGTGCCTGGTGGCCCTGCTGGCGGTGATGCGGCGCGATCGGTCGACGGATCCGCTGGAGCACAGCCACGCCGTCTATCAGCAGCGCACCATTCTGGGCGCCGTCGGGGCGGCGGTCGTCGGGGCCCTTCTGATCGTGGTCAACATCGGCGTGCTGGTGCTGTTCGCCCTGGCGATCTGGGTCCTGGCGCGCGGCGCGTTCGGGGTGCTGAAACTGAAGAGCGGACAGGCCGTTCCTCACCCCCGCAGCCTGTTGTTCTGAAGGACCGACGATGACGAACGAACCCAATTTCATCGCCGGGCAGCCGTCCGAGGGCAAGGTCGGGGCGCTGATCGCCTGGGCCCTGTTCATCCTGTCGATCCCCAGCGCCAATGTGCTGGTTCTGATCGGGCTGGTGGTGTCCTATGTCACGCGCGGGACGGCGACGGGCGTAGCGCGCCAGCATATCGAGGCGCAGATCCGGCTGTTCTGGTCGGTCTTCTGGTGGACCATCGCGGCCTGGGTCGGGATCTTCGTCAGCGCCCTGGCGTCGGTCGTGCTGATCGGCATTCCGTTCCTGCTGCTGTTCCTGCTGGTCTGGTTCCTGCTGAGCGTCTGGTTCACGGTCAAGAGCGTGATCGGCCTGCTGAACCTGCTGAACGACAAGCCGATCTAAGGGCCGATCCGAAGCTCGCGGAACGTCCCGCCGGCCTTGGTGGTTGATCCGTCAAAGGAGAATCCGATGGGACAGTTCAAGGACGTCGAAAGCGACAATCGATTTGAACAGGCGTTCGACGACGACAAGGGCGCGGGCCTGGTCTGGGCCGACTATGCCGTCAAGGGCGATGCGCGGATCATCCTGCATGTTGAGGCCGAACCGTCGCTGCGCGGATCGGGCGCGGCGGGGCGGTTCATGCAGTCCCTGGCCGATCACGCGCGCCAGACGGGGCTGAAGCTGTTTCCCCGGTGCAGCTACGCCGTCGCTTGGCACAAGCGGCATCCGGATTACGACGACGTCTTGGCCTAGGCGATGCCGCCGCCCCGCAATCGCAGGGCGGCGGTTTCGGTTCAGCCGCCGGCGTAGCCGCCGATGATCGGTAGAATCTCGCCGGTGATGAAGCTGGACATCTGGGGCGAGGCCAAAAAGACGTAGGCGGGCGCGATCTCTTCGGGCTGGGCCGGGCGTTTCATCACCGTGTCGGCGCCGAAGTTCGAGGTCGCTTCGGCGTCCTTGTCGGCGGGGTTCAACGGGGTCCAGACCGGGCCGGGCGCGACGACGTTCACGCGGATGCCACGCGGCGCCAGATGCGTGCCCAGCGAACGGGCATAGGCGTGGATGCCGCCCTTGGTCAGGGAATAGTCGAGCAGATCCTTATTGCCCATCAGACCCGTGACCGAGCCGGTCATGACGATGGCGCCGCCGGCCTTCATGTGCGGGACCGCCGCCTTCGTCATGTTGAAATAGCCGTAGAGGTTGGTCTTCAACGTGCGGTCGAAATGCTCGTAAGTCAGGTCCTCGAAGGCGGGGACGTGTTCCTGGAAGGCGGCGTTGGGCACCAGGACGTCCAGCCGGCCGAAGGCGTCCAGCGTGGCCTTGACCGCCATCTCGGCGAAGGCGGGATCGGAGACGTCGCCCTTCAGCACGACGGCGCGGCGCCCCTCGGCCTCGACGGTGGCCTTGGTGGTTTCGGCGTCGGCGTCCTCGTCCAGATGGCAGATGACGACGTCGCAGCCCTCGCGCGCGAACAGGACGGCGACGGAGCGGCCGATGCCGGAATCGGCGCCGGTGATCAGGGCGGCGAACCCGTCCAGCTTGCCCGATCCCTTCCAGAAGGGCGCATCATAGAGGGGCGCGGGATCCAGCGCGGCCTCGTCGCCCGGCTTGGTCTGGTGTTGTTTCGGGAAGGGCGGTTCGGGGTAGGAGCGGGCGCCGGCCTGCATCGCGCCGGACGGCTTGTCATCGCCGGACGCCTTGTCCTTGGCGTCAATGTCGCGCTGGATGGCGCGTTCCTGATCGGCGATGTCTTCGGCGCGCGCGTGGGTCCGGTCGTCCATGGATGTCGTCTCCTGAAGATGGGGTCTTCAGGAAAGCGGACGGGCCGGCGGGTCGTTCCGACGGCCCAGCTTCGGTTATCAGCCGACGCGGTGGACGATGGTCTTGATGGTCTCGGCCTTGGTCGGCAGATCGGCGGCGAGGCGCGAGGCGATCTCGCGCGCGCCGACGGGATAGGCGTCGCCGCCGTCGGCGATGGCCTTGGCCTTGGCGGCGGCTTCGAGCAGCAGCCGTTCCAGCGCCTCGATCTCTTCCAGCGCCAGGGCGTGGGCTTCGAGCTGAAGACGTTTGACGCGGTCGGCCGTGGTTTCGGGCGCGCGCATCAGGTCATAGACGGCGGACTCGGATTCGACGATCCGCAGGTCGGGCTTGGTGTCGGCGCTGGTCTTCTTGGTCATGGAATCAGTCCGCAGCAGGTGGCTGAAATCCAAGAGTGAACGCGAACCTTTCCGCCGTCGAGCGTGACCGTAACGGTTGTGGCGGCGCTGTGGCCGCCACGCATCGGTTTTGGATCGATCAGAGTTCCGGCGCGCGGGCCGGGACCATCGCCGGCGCGGCGACGGGGGCCAGGACGCCGCCGGCGACCGCACGCAGCGGCGAGCGCGGCGTGTGCAGGACGGCCGGCGAGACGCTGACGCCGTCCTGAACCGGGGTGACCAGATAGCCCTTGGCGGCCAGCTTGTCGCCCGAACGGACGCGCGAGGTCCACACGGTGATCGGGGCGGCCAGCAGCAGCGGCAGGACGATCGGGGCGAACCAGGTGGCCAGGTCGGGGCGGACGGCGAGCGGGATCATGAAGCCCACGCCGGCGATCATCTGCCAGCGCATGGCGCGCAAAGCGTCCGACCAGGCCAGGCCGTCAGCCTCGCGCTGCTGGGTCGACCAGCCGGTGTCGTGGCCCGAGACGATCTGGATGAAGGCCTTGGTGTTGGCGACCATCAGGATGGGGGCCAGGATGGCCGACAGGGCGATCTCGGCCGCCATGCCCTTGGCGATGGCGCGACGGCCGCCGAAGGCGCGCAGCTCGGCCGGACGGCTGAGGACCAGGGCGGCGCCCATGAACTTGGGCCCGATCAGCAGCACGCCGGACAGGAAGGAGGCCAGCATGAAGGGCGTGAACTGGGGGTTCAGGATGTAGAAGAAGCTGGTCCAGTCGACCGGATAGAACATCTGGATGAACAGGCCGACCATCAGCGACGCCAGCCACAGGGGCGACGAGAGATAGGCCATGCAGCCCATCAGCAGCTGAAGACGGCTCATCGGCGACAGGCCCTTGGCCGTGATCAGGCCCAGGTGCTGCAGGTTGCCCTGGAACCAGCGGTGGTCGCGGCGGATGAAGTCGGTGATCGACGGCGGGGTCTCTTCCCACGATCCGTCCAGCGAGGCGGTGACGTGGACGGCCCAGCCGGCGCGGCGCATCAGGGCGGCCTCGACGACGTCGTGGCTCATGATGTGACCGCCGAAGGGCTTCCTGCCCTTCAGGTGCGGCAGGCCGCAGCAGGCGGCGAAGGCGCGCGTGCGAATGATGGCGTTGTGGCCCCAGTAGCTGGATTCCGAACCGGTCCAGTAGGCCAGGCCGGCCGCGGCGACGCGGCCGTACAGGCGCACCGAATACTGTGAAACGCGCGCGAAGATGGTGCGGGCCTTGATGATGACCGGGGCGGTCTGGATCAGGCCGACGCCGGGGTTGCGCTCCATGGCGTCGACCATGCGCAGCAGGGTCTCGCCGGCCATGGTGCTGTCGGCGTCCAGGACGATCATATTCTCATAGGCGCCGCCGAAACGACGGACCCATTCGGCCAGGTTGCCGGCCTTGCGCTCGGCGTTGTCGGTGCGCCGACGATAGAAGGCCTTGGAGTTGGCGGCCATGCGGAACGCCTGAAAGACCGAACGCTCGGCGGCGGCGGCGTCTTCCTTGGTCGAATCGCTGAGCACGAAGATGTCGAAAGCTGACGAGGCGCCCAGGCGCGCCAGGCAGGAATCGATCTGGGACAGGCGCGCGAAGGACGAGCGGGCGTCCTCGTTGTACAGCGGCATCAGCAGGGCCGTGCGGGTGCGCGGCATCGGCGGATGCGGCGAGAAGGCGAGGTCCGCCTGATCCTTGCCGCGCAGCATGACGAACAGCCCCATCAGGCCGCTGACGAACCAGCAGGAGATGGCGGTGATCAGGACCATGAACAGGCTGAAGGCCAGGATCTCGGTGCCGTCCCAACCCTTGCGGGCATAGAGGTAGAAGGGGGTGATGGCCGACAGGCCGGTCAGGACGATGGTGCCGGCCAGCAGGGCCAGGCGGCGCGTCGCGACCGTGCGCGGCGAGGTCGCGGGCGTCACGTCGGCGACAGCGTCGGGCGCGGACAGGGACTGAACCGGCATGGCCAGCGGCGCCTCGTCGGGCAGCCACGACCAGCTGGGCGTTTGCGCGCCGTGGATCGTCGTCTCGATTTCAGCCTGTTCGACAGGCCGGATCGCCAGCTTGTTCATGCCGCTCTGGACGCCCCCGAGTGAACCGGATGTCGTCCCGAGGGCTGGGGACGACGCGGAGTGCTGCACTGCAACACGACCTGCATAATCGATCACATTCGCGCGATTTTCAATCACGCAATGTTGATGAAACCAAAAAATGTGGGGGTGAAGTCAGGCCGGAACGTCGAACGAGGCGGTAGCCCGGCGGCCGTGCGGCGACTCCGTGGCGACCGAAAGCAGTTTACGGTCCAGGACCCAGGCTGCAACCCCCACCCAGCAGACCAGGACGATGGCGTAGAGCCGCTCCCACCAGCCGACGTTGGCGTCATTGACCGTGCCGGGGAAGACGAGGTGCTTGGTCAGGACCGTCAGAATCGCCATGACGACGAAGGTGACGACGAGGAAGAGCTTCAGGCGCGGCACGTCCCGGCGTTTGGCCAAGCCCCATAGCAGCAGCATCGGCGCCAGCTGGATGCCCAGGGCCAGATTGATGATCATGTGGCGTGGATCGGGCCAGGGCCAAAGGGTCGAGGCCGACATGCCGCCGCCGGCCAGGATGAAGACGATGGCGATGACCCAGGCCGCGACCCGCGCGCCGGTCAGGGCGTAGATGGCCAGACCGAAGCCGATCCCCGCCAGACCGGCCATGACGCCGGCGACGAAGACCCCGCCGTTGAAGATGATCGGCGCCTTGGCCGTCGCCCCGCCCAGTTCGCTCAGATACTGGGTGGCATTGTTGAAGCCGGGGTAGGCCAGGATGGCCACGGCGACCACCGTCAGGGCCAGAAGCGGGGCTGCGACGCCCACGCCCAGCAGGCGACGACGGCGGTGATAGCGTACCTGAGGCTTCAGCAGGGCCTGAAGGTCCAGCGGCCAGGGCCGGCCGTCCAGCGGCTTCAGCCCCCACAGCGGGCGAATCGCCGGGATGCGCCGCACGACCTCATAGATCGCCAAACTGCCGACGAAGGTGACGGCGATCAGGGACAGCAGTTCGACCGGCGCCGGCAGATTCGCCGGGCGAATGATCCAGACGGCCGCCACCAGCACCGTCTGGTGCGCCAGATAGAGAGGGAAGGTCGCCTGGGTCAGATAGTTGAGCGCAGGGCCGCCCCGGTCGCGCAGATGGCGATAGCCGAAGCCCAGGATGGCGACGATCACCGCCCATTGGTCGATGCCGTAAACGGCGGCCTTGGGCACGCCCCAGAAGGCCCGCGCGCCGGGATGCCAGACCTGCACCATCATGATCGGCAGGGCGACGGCCGCCAGGGCCAGGGCGATCCAGCGATAGCGCTCCATCGTGCGCCACAGGCTCTCACGCCCCACGATGCTGAAGCCGAACAGGAAGGCGACCAGCGACAGGGCGTGATTGTACCAGTCGTTGTGCAGGGTGTTGGTCAGGCCGAACCAGGGAAACAGCAGCCACCGGATGGCGAACAGATAGAGGATCGGCACAATCAACAGGCGTGGGCCTGTCAGCGCCTTTTCCAACCCGTTCCCCAGTCGGTCGATCAGGCCGGGCTGGCGCCACAGAACCACGGCGATCAGGCTGTAGACCGCGATATAGACGATGAACCACAGATGGTTGACCGGCACGCCGTCGGCGAGACCGCTCCAGCCGAACTCATGGCCCAGCCAGGCGACGAAGCCGGCGACGCCGCCGGGCCAGCCGCCCTTGTCCATTGACTCGATCCACGACTGGATCGGCACCAGAACCAAGGCGCCGAAGATCAGGGGCGGGACCAGCCGCTCGAACCGGGCGCGGGCGACCTCGCGCGGGGTGCGGCGGAACGTCATGAACCGCAGGGCGGCGCCGGACACCAGAAACAGCAGGGTCAGCCGCCAGGGATTGGTGACCAGGATCGCCTCGCGCATCCACTCGAAGGTGTGGGCGCTGTGGATGTGCCAGTCATAGACCCCGTAAACCAGGCCCACATGATACAGGATCAGCAGGCCGAAGGCGCCGACCCGGATCCAGTCGAGATCATAACGGCGCTGGGTCGGGGAAGCGGACGGGTTCACGGCCGCGTCTATGATCCGCGTCTGCGCATCAGGCAAGACGCCGGATGGACGCGGGGCGGATCAGGCCGCAGCGAGGGGACGAACCCGGATGTCGTGTTCGTGGGCGCGGGCCTTGGACAGGTCATGCCTGGCCTGCATTCGCATCAGGGTGTCGGCGCTGACGCCGAACAGCTTTTCGAACCGGATGGCCATTTCGGCCGACACGCCCGACTTGCCGTTTAACAGATTGCTGGCGGCCTGACGCGTCACGCCCAGCGCCTCGGCCAGGGCGGTGACGCTGAGATCCTTTGGGGTGACAAGCTCGTCGCGCAGCCAAGAGCCGGGATGAACTGCGAACGCGGAATGTAGTCGAATGGCCATCAGTGATAATCCTCCAAATCCATGTCCTCGACGCCAAGGGTTTCGTTGATGCGGAACGTCAGGCGCCAGTTCCGGGTGAGCGTCAAAGACCAGGTTCCGGCCCGATCTCCCGTCAGTTTGTGGGCGCCGAAATTGGGCGGGACCAGCAGCTCGTCTTCCGTCGCGATCGCATGGATATAGGTCAAAATATTGGTGAGGCGGCCGATCAGCGCGCCGGGCAGGCCCTTGGCCTTTCCGGTTTCCGCGAACTGCCGCAGCGCCTTGTGTCTGATGCTGTCGATCTGCACGAGCCAACATCGTCATCAATGTGACGCCTGTCAAGTGACAGTTGACAGGCTTAGGCGGAGGCGGTCAACCCCAACGCCTTCAGCGTCGCTGTGATCGAGGCGTCCTGTTCGGCGCGGTACAGGGCCATCTCGTCCTGGACCGGGCGGCCCAGCGCCTGTTCGAAATCGGCCTTGGCGGGATCGACGGCATAGGCGGTTTCGCGGGCCTCTGACCCCAGGTTGGACTGGAAGATGCCGGCGGCGCTGACAGGCAGGAAGTCTTCGTAGGTGATGGGCTCGGCGACGACGTGGCCCGAGGAGATCAGGGCTTCCAGGTCGGCGGTCTCGGCGCGGCCGGCCAAGCCCTCAGGCGTCGGGCGATAACGGAACCAGGCGAGGTCTGCGCGGCGCAGGGTGTCCCAGTCGTCGGGCAGGGCGGAGAAGTCCTTCTTCGCCAGGGCCGCGTCATACAGGGCGCGACCAGCGGGGGTCAGGGCGCAGCCGCGCTGTTCGATCTCGCCGAAGCGGGCGGTGTGGGCGCCGGCCGTGGGGCCGTCGGCGCCGGGGAAGGTGATCGCCTCCTGCAACGCCTTGAAGCTGGTCTGGCGCAGCAGGATCGGACAGGCGCGGGCGGGCGGACCCTCGATGGTTTCCTTCGGGCTGATGCCGCGCGCGGGCATGGCGGCCTGGGCCGCGTCGATATCCAGTGTGCGCGGCGTCAGATGGTTGATGTGCGGCCCCTTGAAACTGACCACATCGGCGATCAGTCGGTGGGCGGCGACCAGCCGTTCGTAGGTCTCGGCGCTGACGGTCGCCTGGGCGTGCCAGCGGAAGGTCTCCAGCAGTTCGGACACGAAACGATCGGCCTGAGCCTCGTCCAGACCGCCGGCGGTCTCCGCCGTCTCGATCAGCTCACGCGCGCCGGGGGTGAAGATGTCGCGACGGGCCAAGGTCTCGGCCGCCTCTGCACGCAAGGCTTCGTCCTCGATCAACTCCAGCCGCAGCAGCGAGGTGAAGACCCGGAACGGATTGCGCGCGAGCGCGGCCGGATCGACGGGGCGGAAGGCGGTCGAATGCACCGGCACTCCGGCGGGAGCGAGGTTGTAATAGCTGACCGGCTCCATCCCCATGACCGCAAAGGCGCGCGCGATCGTGGCCAGTTCATCGGCCGTGCCGACGCGGATGGCGCCGTGGCGCTCCTCCGACAGACGCGCCAGTTCGCCGGACGCCGCCAGCCGGTCGGCTCCGCCGGCATCCGCCTTCAACGCCTGCGCATTGATGTCCGCCACCAGCGACAGCAGGTCGCCGTATTGCGGCACCTCGGCCCGGTACATGGCGGACAGGGCGGCCGAAAACCGGCTGCGAATCTCGTCAGGATGGACGAAGGCGGACATGAGCGCTCCCATTTTTCGCCGATCCATAGGCCGACTGGCCGCCGGTTGAAACCCGGCGGCCGTCGCAAGGGTCAGGCGTCGACGCCGACCCCGATCGGGCAGACCACGCCGGTCCCGCCGATGCCGCAGTATCCGGCCGGGTTCTTGGCCAGATAGCCCTGGTGATAACCCTCGGCGTAGAAATAGTCGCCGGCCGGCTCGATCTCGGTGGTGATCGTCCCGCGCCCGGCCTGGGTCAGGGCGGCCTGATAGGCGTCGCGCGAGGCTTCGGCCTCGGCCTGCTGCTCGGCGTTCAGCGTGTAGATGGCCGAGCGATAGGTGGTGCCGATGTCGTTGCCCTGGCGCATGCCCTGGGTCGGGTCGTGGTTCTCCCAGAAGGTCTTCAGCAGTTCGGCGTAGGTGATGACGCTCGGGTCGAACACGACCTTGACAACCTCCGTATGACCCGTGCGGCCGGTGCAGGTCTCTTCATAGGTCGGGTTGGGCGTGATGCCGCCGGAATAGCCGGCCGAGGTCACCCAGACGCCCGGCAACTGCCAGAAGATGCGCTCCACGCCCCAGAAACACCCCATGCCGAAGATGGCGGTCTGGAAACCGTCGGGATAGGGCCCCTTCAGCGGATGGCCGCTGACATAGTGGTTCACATCGGTGTCCAGCGGCTCGGCGCGGCCGGGCAGGGCGGTCTCGGGCGTGGGCATTTCGGCGGTCTTCTTGAACAGCATTTGCGGCTCTCTCATCGGAAAATGGCGTTGAAGTCCATATGGGGATGCGACAGGCGCTTGCCGAGGGGGCGAGTGTGTTCTATCAGGCCCGCCTCCCGCCGGATCGACCTCCGGCGGCGCGCAAGACGCAGCGTGAAACGGACAGGTGGCGGAGTGGTCGATCGCGCACGCTTGGAAAGCGTGTGTAGGTGAAAGCCTACCGAGGGTTCGAATCCCTCTCTGTCCGCCACGCCGCTGTCCGCCGAAGCGAGGGTGCAACCCCAAGTCAGGTTCCCAGCCGGTTGTGACTGTCACCTGATCTTGGGCACTTCGGCGAAGATTCTCTGTGCGACCCAGGTCAGAAGCCGCAGCAGCACTGGCGCGGTTCTTTCTTTATGGACGCTCACCTGTCACCCCCTGTCTGTCAGCGGGCCTCGTCATGGATGACCGCGCGCTTGTCGGGCTGCTCGCAGGCTTGGCGAGGTTTGAGAACGCCTGAGCGTCTCACGCCCCAGAGACTTCGGTCGCTTCACTCTCGCGGGATCGGTTGCGACGCAACATCCCGGAAGGACTGGGAAGGCGCGGCTTGCCGGCGCAGGCCAACGTCTTGTCGGCCGAACGGCCTACATCGGCTCGGTTGATCCGATCTCCGCCAACCAGTCGCTGAGCAGATCGTGACGGATCGGACCGTCCGACAGCACGATGTGCGCCTGAGGGCCGGCCGGAGGCACTTCGGACGGCGGATAGCCGAAACGTTCGCGGAACAGGCGGTTGAAGTGGCTGACGGAGGTGAAGCCATAGCTCCAGGCGATTTCAGCGATGGAAGGTTTCAGGTCGATCCGCTGTCTCAAGGCCTGGCGGGCGTGGTGCAGGCGACGCTCCTGGACGAAACGGTTCACGCCCCCGACCCGTTCGAAAGAGCGATACAGGGTCGCGCGCGACACCCCTGCGGCGGCGGCGATGTCGGCCGGGCCGAAGGCGACGTCTCCGGCGTCCAGCCGGGTTTCGATGAAATCCACCGCAAGACGCCGCACGGTGCCCTGGATGGTGGATATTTCCGGCGAACCGATGGACGTCTCAATGCCCGCGACCCGGCCGATCACCAGCAGCAGCGATTGGATCGCCGCATCAAGGGCGGCGTCGCTCAGGTCAGCCGCCTCCTGCGCCAGAATCTGCATCTGGCCCTTCACCAGCCTGACGCCGGGCAGTTCGGGCGACAGGATCCGTCCATGCATTTCCGGTCCCAGCAGAGGGGGCGGCGCCAGGTTGCGCGGCACCATGATCGCCAGCAAATCGACCGTCTCCAGCCTTGTCGAGGACAGCCGCCCGAAATCTCGTATCTGCAGGGCGCCCGGCATGGCCTGGGCGCGTCGGCCGTCATATTCGCCGACCGTCGCGGTCCGGTTGATGACCAGGTTCAGGCCATCGACGGACGAGCGCCTCAACAGGTCGGGGCCGCGGCTCAGGGTCTGCTGCACGGAACGGCCGGTGCCGATCCCGCCGACCGCGCTGAGGGTGCTGCGCATATGATTGTAGAAGTTGGCCTGATCCTCATCGCTGATGCCCGACACCTCGTAGATGTCGGCCATGGCGATCAGATAGCGTTCCAGCGCATCCGGCAGGGTGGCGGTGGAAACATCCCAGGCGATCGTACGAGGGTAGGGCACGCGAACTCCTGGATCACGAAAGGAAAGCGCGAGCCATTCCCCTTGATGCGCAATTCACCGGCCGGATGTAAAGACGGTTGATCTTGAACGATTTTGTCAAACCCTGTGCGTCTCACCGGCGTGAGACGTACAGGCGTTCCTCGTTCCCCATGCACATGGCATCCGGCGGTCATGAAGGCGTCGGCGGAGGGCCGAACGTCTCGTCGGGGAAATTCATTGGCCAGCTTATTCAATCTTGCAGGCGTCGCCGCTGTCGCCTGCCTGGCGCTTGCGGCGCCCGCGACCGCGCAGAACTACGTCGCCAATCCGAGCTTTGAGAGTCCGGCCATCGCGCCGGGCGGCAGTACGGTCGGCGACATCCCCGGCTGGACGGGAAGCCTGGCCGGCCCTGTCCCCTTCGGCATCGGTTACGAACGCGCTCAGTTGATGACTCCGAACGGCAATCAATGGGCCTATACAAACGACGGCGCCAACGCCATCGCCCAGCAGACGACCAAAGCCGTGGTGGCTAATGAGGTCTACGAACTCACCGCCGAGTTCGGGCGGCGCACGGACAATCCCGCTGTCACGCCCAGTCTCGAACTCTGGGTCGGCGGCACGGTTACAGAGGGTGGTGTCGTTGGCGGCACGCGTGTCGGCACGCAGAGCGTCACGCCCGGCTCGGGACAGTTCGCGCCCGCCACGGTGCGGTGGACGGCGCCGGCTGCCGGTCCGCTGATCGGGCAGCGCCTCAGCGTACGACTGGCGAACAGTTCGGGCGCCCAGGCCAACTACGACAATGTCAGCCTGACCGCGACGCCGGGCGTGGCGCCGGTTCCGACCCTGTCCGAATGGGCGATGATCCTATTCGCCGCCATGCTGGGCGGCGGCGCGTCGCTCTACATCCAATACCGACGCCGGCTCGCCTAAATTTTAGGCCTCGAGCCCGCCCCCTGTCTGTCGGGGCGTCGGTGACAACACTGTCCGACTGGAAACCGCCTTGACCAACACCGCCCGCACCCTCGCCCTCAAGCTTCGGGCCCGCATCAAGGCCGCGTTTCTCGCCGGCGTCGTCCTGCTGGCGCCGGCGAGCGCCTTGGCGCAGACCGTCACCACCTATGCGACCGGGGCGTATGCAGGCTCTAGCATGTCATTCGATAGCTCTGGGGCGCTATTCGTAAGCGGCTTCAATGCGCAAGACGTCTATCGCGTCCCGCCCGGGGGAGGTGAGGCGACTGTTTTCGTAACTCGGTCATCCGGTATCGGTGAAGCCGTGATCGGGCCAGACAATTCGCTCTACACCGTCGTGGAAGGTGGAATGGTCGCTCGCTATGCGCCGGGATCCACGACGCCCGATCCGACACCTTATGCAACGGGCGTGACAACGTATCGGTTCAACAGTCTCGTCTTCGACAGCGCAGGTCGGCTTTACGTGATTGGTATTGGTTCCTCTGACCGTAATGTCTATCGGGCGCCGATTGGCGGCGGCGCGGCGACGGTGTTCGGATCATTACCCGACGGCGCAATCGCCGGGGCGATTGCGGTGGGGCCTGGCGGTGAAGTTTTCGTCTCAGAACAAGCGAGCCGCAGCGTTCTCAAAATTGCACCTTCGGGCGGGCAATCGACGATCTTCGCAACAGGTGTGGGGGTAAGCGGTGGACTTGCGGTGGCGCGCAATGGCGATGTCTACGTCAACGACTACTTCAACGGGTTGATCCGGCGCGTTCCCGCATCGGGCGGCGCCGGCGTCGTGATCGCCACCATCGCCGATCAGCCTGGAGGACTGACGCTGCGTGGTGACACGCTGTACGTCAGTGCTTACGATTCTGGCTATGTTTATCAGGTGGCCTTGCCCTCTGAACCAGCACCCGTTCCCACGATGACGGAATGGGCGATTATCTTGTTCGCCATGATGCTTGCGGGCGGGGCGGCGCTCCATATTCAGCGCCGGCGTCAGTTCGCCTAGGCTGGTCCAGAACGCCCGCACCGTCACGGGCAGGGAGCGCGTCAATGCCGAGAGCCACGTCGATGCTGAAATCGCCGGCGGTCCAGTATCTGGGTCTGTTCCTGCTGATCACCGTGGCGCTGTTCAGCGTTCTGGCTACGCCCTGGGCCGAGCGCCTGTTCGTCGCCCCCTTCACCCGCAGCCTGGTGCACGCCTGCGCTATGCTGATCGATCTGGTCGACGATCGGGTGATCGCAGACGGCGCCATTCTGCGCTTCGATGACGGCAAGGGCGCCGTGCAGGTGCTGGCGGGCTGCAACGCCGTGGAGGTCTGCGCCCTGCTGACGGCCGCGATCATCGCCTTTCCCGGCAAGCTGCGATACGGCCTGATCGGCGCGGCCGCCGGCATCGTCGCCCTTCAGACCATCAACCTGTTGCGCATCATCAGCCTGCTATACCTCTCGCGCGGGTCGCAAGAGGTTTTCGAATTCTTTCACCACTATGTCTGGGACGCCATGATCGGCCTGGAGGGGTTGCTGATCTTCTTCTTCTGGACCCGGTGGCAGGCGCGGCGCGAGGTCGCCGATCGGACCGCCGCTACGCCGGTCGCGGCATGAGCCGGATGTCGCGTCCAGCCGCCCGCACGCCCGAAGACGCCGCGCGTCGCCGTTTCGCGCTGGGGGCCGGCCTGTCCCTGATCGTTCTTCTGCCGCTTTGGTGGATCTGGGGTGCGGACCTGATCATCGCGGCGCTGCGTCCGATTGCGGGGGTCGTCTTCCGCCTGTTCGGACTGACCGGAGCGATCGAGCCGATGGCCGGCGGCGGCTGGGCGGTCGGAACGCATCTGACCGAATCGGGCCGTCCCATCACCCTGCCGCTGAGTCAGGAAGCGCTGCGCCGCATGATGCTGGGCTTTCCACTGCTGGCCGCCTTCATGATCGCCCCGCCGCGTGTGGAGAGGGTCTGGCGAATGGCGGCGATCGCCGTTCCGGTCCTGTGCCTCGTCTTCATCCTCTTTCTGGTTCTGGCCGTCTGGGGCGACCTGGCCCCGATGCTGAGCCCGGATTTGGCGTCGGAATCGCTGGGCGTCCGCGTTCGCGCCGATCAACCGCCCTTGCCCGGCTTGCTTGCGCAGGTGGCGATCATCGGACGCTATGTGGCCTATTCGATCGCACCCCTGCTGACGGCCCTGATTTTGTGGGCCACGCTCAATCCCAGGGCGCTGAAGGCCCTGGTCGCCGATATCGGGGCGTAGCGCGATCAACCGGGGGTGGACCGGCAGCGCAAGTTTTCGTCTGAACGATTCGGCGGAGGCGGCCGGTCCGGCCCGTCAGCTTCGCCGAGCCGGACAGGCCGCCCGTCAGGTGATCCGAAGGGCGCCGTTTCGTCCGAGCTCGGCTCTCGGCTCCGTCGCCTCAGACGGCATGCTGACGGCGGTGAAGATAAAGCGCCGCCGATCCCGCCAGAACTGCGCCCAAGATGATCATCGCCCATTCGGAAAGAGTCGGGATGGCGGCTGGCGGAGCTGCGACCAACAGCTGCAGCGTACTTTCCTTCTGAATATTGTAATCGGCGAGCGTACGGCCGTCATCCAGTTCCCGCCCGGCGAACACGAGCCGCATGTCCATCGGATCTATGCTGGTTTGATCCTGGATCAGGATTTTCACATTTTCGATGGAATCGCTCGGTTCCACATCAAGGGTGAGCGTGCTGCTACCTGTCGCGACAAAAATTTGCATGGCGGCGGCTGGCGAAACGGCGGCCAGGGCCAAGCAGAAGCTTAGCAACAATACTCTCAACGACTTCAAGATTCGGTATTCCGTAAACAAAACATGGCGATGAAGCCGGCGGTTGCGTGATGATTAGAGTTGGAAGCCGTCAAAAGGCAAGGGGGACGGCCGGACACTGTCGCTAACCCGTTTGAAAAGACGAGGCTGGATCGCGCCAGGTGCGCACACCACTAAAGGCGCTCGACGCCGCAGCCCTGCAAATACAACGCACCGCAGGTTCTCCGGCAAGACGATGAGAGCGCCAGCCGGCCGCCGTGCCTTTCGATCACGATGCATGACGCCGCGGCGTAACCCCGACCGGTCAGCTCTCTGCAAGCGTCCGTTTCCACGCCGGATAGTCGCGGGTCAGCAGGGTTTCGGGCCATTCGCCGACGTAGCGATAGCCGTTACGGCGTTCGTGGTCGATCTGCATCAGGTCGCGCCGGATGATGGAATCGCGCCCGATGTAGATGGGGCGGCCGTCTTCCAGATCGTAGAACCGGGCCCAGATGCGCGCGCCGGGCTTGGGAGCCAGGATGCGGTCGCGGCGGCCTTGGGCGTCGGTGACGAAGATCTCGGTCGTGTCAGCGAGCGCGGCGCTCTCCAGCCAGGCGACGGCGCCGTCCACGGCGGCGACGACGTCGGGACCGGGGTCGGGCAGGCTCATCAGGAAGCGCACGATGCCGACGCTTTCCTGACCCGACAAGGACGGGGGCTCGAAACGACGCGCCCAGGCGGGCGCCAGGGTCCGGGCGTCGTGCTGGGCGCACCAGCCGGTCAGGACGCCGTCGCGCCGCACCTGAGTCTTCAGCAGGGTCTCGACCCCGCGCGCCACGGCCTGACGCGCCCGCTCGCGCCGCGCTTCGTCGACGAAGCCATGGGGCGCCGCGCCGTCGCCCACATCGCGCAACAGCTCGAGCACATGGACCATGGCGTCGTCGTTGTAGGTGATCTGGTCGTGATAGCCGCCGCGCAGCGGATAGAACTGGGCCCAGCCGCCGTTGGGCTGTTGCGCCGCCAGCAGATAGTCGAGACCCCGGTCGAAGGCGGCGCGGCTTTCGGCGTCCCCGGCCGCGATCGTTCGCGCCAGAAAGGCCAGCGGCTGGGTCGTGCCGCCATTGTCGATCGTGTTGGTCAACGCGGGGTCCGCATCGGGGCGGGGCGGGGCGAACAGGTCGGTGTTCTTGGGCCAACCGCCTTCGGCCGATTGATGCTGAATGACGATCGCGGCCAGACGATGGGCCTCGGCCGATCCATACCAGCCGGCCGGACGGCGCAGGGCGGCGCTGTTCCAAGCGGCGGCGGGCGAGGCGGCGACGGTTTCCTGCGCCGACGCCGGCGCTGACGTGACGCCGGCCGCGATCGCCAGGGCGCCGAGGATGAGGACCGTGTGCTTCATCGAGAGCCTTTCGGGTTCGGCAAGAAGAAGGGGACGCCGATGTTTCGCGGCGTCCCCTGAAGGGACAGCGTCCCGGGAGAAGTCAGCTGTCGATCGTCATCAGAACACGAACCGCGCGCCGACGAAGTACTGGCGCCCGGTCGAGCCATAGTTGTTGACCACCGGATCGGCCTGATAGGCCCAGCGCGTATCGGTCTGATTGGTCAGGTTCAGCGCCTCGGCGGTGAAGGTGACATTGTCCGTCAGCTTGTAGGTGAAGGCCGCATCCACGTTCAGCGTCTCTTCCGAGCCGATGAAGTCGTTGATCAGCGGCGAGTCGCACACGCCCGGATCGCAACCGCCCGACGCCAGCGGATAGGTGGTCTGATAGGCGGCGCGATAGGCCGACGAGACACGCGCGCTCCACTTCTCGACCTCATAGAAGATCGTGGCGTTGAACGACTTGGGCGAGGCGCCTAGGAAGGGCGCCGTGCCGGTCAGGTTGCGGGCCGGGTCCAGGATGTATTCCAGCTCGGATTCGATCTGGGTGTAGTTGGCCTGGATGCCGAAGCCGTCGAACGGCGCGGGCAGGAAGGTGAAGTTCTGCTGATAGGCGATCTCGAAGCCGTCCAGCTTGCCGCCCGGCGCGTCGTTGTACTGACGCACCTGGAAGGGCAGGTCCTGGTCGATATAGGCCCGGCGACTATCGGAGGCGACATCGGTCAGGCCGTCATAGGCGGCGCGCAGATTGGCGATCTGTTCGGCGTTGAAGATCTCGCTCAGCTTGCCTTCGCGCAGCACCACCTGCGGGAAGCTTTCGATCTCCTTGTGGAAGACCGCGACCGACAGGATAGCGTCGCGCGCGAAATACCATTCGACGTTGAAGTCCAGGTTGGAGGCGCGGAACGGCTTCAGCTTGGTGTTGCCCAGGGTGATCGCCGCATTGGATCCGTCGAACTGGGCCGGGTCCGCGCCGATGCCGACCGGAACGGTGAAGGCCGTGACGCCGGGCTGTAGCGCCGTCATCTGCGGGCGGGCCATGACCTTGGCCGCCGCGAAACGCAGCATCAGCTTGTCGTTCAGTTCCCAAACCAGGTTCATCGACGGCAGGGTGTCGTTGTACTGGTTGTCGTTCTCGACCGGACGGCCGCTGGGCGAGCGTCCGCGGGAATCGATCTTGGTCTCGGCGCGACGCAGACCGGCGTTGCCGCGCAGTTCGCCCATGAACAGCGGCACGCGGAAGTCCATCTGGCCATAGTAGGACAGGCTGTCCTCATCGACCCAGAAGGTGTTGACCCCGCCGTTGCGCAGGTCCGACAGACGCCAGTCGCCCCAGGCGTTGATACAGTCGCAGTCGAAGCCGAAGCGGTTCTTGAACGCTTCCAGATTGGGCGCGAAGAAACTGGTCGGCGTGCCTTCGGGCACGTTCAGTCCGTCGCCCCAGCTGACCAGCTGTCCCATCTGGCCGACGGTCGTGGCGGCCGCCAGTCCGGAGCGCACGCCCTCAAGCAGGGACGGGTTCATCGTGTCGCTGATCAGCCGCTCGTAGCGCGTGTAGTAGAAGTCGAACTTGCGCTTGCCGATGCCGAACTTGAACGTGAAGTCGTCGTTCAGATCCCAGACGAAGTCGGCCTTGGTGGTTTGGTAGCCGTTCTCGGTGATGGTCCGGTAGTTGCGAATGGCTGAATAGCCCTTCACGAAGTCCCAGTTGTTCGGATTGGCGACGTCGAAGCCGAACTTCATGATCGGCATGTCGCCGCCTTGGCGGTCGTCATAGACGAAGTAGTCGTTGCCCGCGACGCCCTGGCCCGAATCCAGCCGGATGAAGTCGACCAGCAGGCCGGTGTTATCGTTGGTCGACTTGGAATCGCCGACCAGCAGCGACATGCGGAAGGTGTCGCTGAACTCATGCTCGATGTTGATCGAGTTCTGACGGAATTCGGTAGTGTAGCCGCCCTGATCGACCGCCGAGCGGAAATCGACATTGCCCAGCACCAGATAGTTGGCGTTGGCGCCCGTCTCGCTCAGTCCCGCATCGATCAACCGCACCGACGGCCGCCCGATGAACGCGCCGCGCATGGCCAGATACTGGGGGTGCGCGACGTAACCGACCGATCCTGGCTGGTTGTAGTAGTCGTAGACGTCCAGGTTGTTGGGATTGAAGCTGCCCGTTCCGGCGGCCAGGTTCTGGTTGGTTGCGCCGGGCGCCGTGGTGAAGATGGGCGTTGAGCCATACAGCGACTGGCCGCAGTCGATGGCGTCGCGGAACTCGGTCGCGGCCTGGGTTGCGCAGTTGGCGTAGGCGGCGCGACGGTTGGCGTAGGAGTTGTTGGTCGCGCTGGTCGTCGGATAGGTCTGATAGCTGAACGCCGTGGTGGTGCGGTTGCCGTTGGTGTTGTTGCGGTTCAGGCCCACCGGTCCAATCTGGTAGTTGGTCGAGATCTGCGTCATCTTCGAATACAGATTGTCGAAGTTGATCGTGGTCCGCTCGGTCGGACGCCATTGACCCGACAGGGTCACCCCCAACCGGTCCTGCTCCACGTCGCGGTGGTTCAGCGTCGCCAGCGCCGGGATGCGCACCAGCGAGCCGCGCGTCGCACCGCCGTTGATCAGATTGTAGGCGGCCGGGTTCGAGCCGATCAGATAGTTGCGCGCCTCCGGATTGGTGACGCGGGGCAGGGCGGTCGCGGGATTGGTGCCGATGGGCAGGGCGAAGCCCTGGTGATCGCCGGCCGCGTTGGTCCCCACATTGTTGAAGGTCGCGCCGCGGTAGGTGTAGTCGAACGAGCCGACCTGACGCGAATAGCTGTCGATCGCCTGGGTGCGCTCATTGTAGGCGACCGAGCCCAGGAGGCCGAACTCGCCGATCTTGCTGGTCCAGCGATCGGACGCCAGCAGAGCGAGGCGCGGATTGTGAGTGCCGCCGTTTTCGTAATAGGCGTCCTGAAGCGTCAGGGCCAGGCGACGTTCCTTGAAGTCGAACGGACGCCCCGAGATCAGATCGACCGTGGCGCCCAGAGAGCCCTCGTCCGTCTGGGCGTCGGCGGACTTCTGAACCTTCAGCGAGTTGAACAGCTCGGAGGCGAAGGTGTTGAACTGGAAGCCCCGGTCGCGACGCAGGGCGCCGTCGGCGTTGCTGGCGCCTGAGGTGGACAGGGTTTCCAACCCGTTCAAACGCACGCGGGTGAAGTCGCCGCCTAGGCCGCGCACTGAGATCGAGTTGCCCTCGCCGTTCTCGCGGTCGATGGACACGCCCGGGATGCGTTGCAGCGATTCCGCCAGGTTCGCGTCCGGGAAATCGGCGATGTCCTCGGCGTTGATGACATCGACGATGGTGTTGGAGCGGCGCTTTTCTGTCAGGGCGCTGGCCAGCGAGGCCCGGATGCCGGTGACGACAATTTCACCCACTTCGGTGGCTTCCTGGCTCTGGCTCTCCTGAGCTTGAACCGGGGCCGCGAACAGCATGGCCCCCACAACGAGCGCCGCTGGCGAAACGGCCGCGCACAGGTATCCCGTATGTTGGTTTCGCATAGTTCCCTCCGCTCTTGTCGTACTCCGTGCCTCTTGGCGGGCCGGATGCCGACAGTCCCCTGTCCCTCAAATATCGAGGAACTCCATAATCTCGTGATGAGATCGACGCGCCCTAAGCGTCAATGTCACCGGTGTCATAAAACGAAAACCTGTGTTTCGCCACACCAAAAATGTGCTCGCTTATTACAGCGCTCTGAACTTGAAATTCTTGAACCGCGCCTCGCCCTCGCCGGCGGCGTATATGCCGGGCCGCAACATCATGAAGCCGCCGCGGACGTTCTGGTTGTAGCCCGAGACCTCCATGCCCCGGTCGAATCTCTGCCAGGTCACCCCGTCGCCCGAGGTGTCGAAATAGACGTTCTGATAGGCGTTGGTCAGGCGGATGAACATGCGCCGGCCGTGCGGATTGGCCGGACGCCCCCGCTCGATCCCGTACTGGTGGGTGACATAGCGGGTCGCGTCGAAACCGAGGCCCGCATACAGGGCGCGGTCGTAGAACAGGATCAGGCCCGCCACCGCGCCGGGGTCGATCTCGATCTCGCATTCGATCTGATAGGCCTGTTCGCCCTGGACGAAGGTCAAAGGCGAGCAATCGACCGGCGCCTTGCCCTTGGCCTTCATGTGCAGCACGCCGTTCTCGCGACGCAGGCGGTCCTTCTCGTTTGGCTGGGGGTCGTAGAAGCTCCACTGGATGCCGAACTTGTCGGTGGAGAAGTCGTCTGACAGGGCCATGCCGTGCGGTACGGCCTCGCCGCCTCGGGGCTTGGCGATCGGCTGAGACAGGTCGCCGCCCTTGGCGCGGAACCAGCCGTCGTCGGTCCATTCGATGGGGTCCAGCAGGGTCTGGCGGCCCAGGCTCCAATAGGCGTTCTCATAGCCGTGATAGACCATCCACCAGTCGCCGTCGGTCGGTCCCTCGACCAGGGTGGCGTGGCCGCGCGACCACCATTTTTCGGCGCCCGAGGCGGTGCGGACGATGGGGTTGTGCGGGCAGTCCTCCCACGGGCCATTGATCGACTTCGACCGGGCGGCGATGACCATGTGGCCGGTCGGCGGGCCGGCCGTGCCGCCGATGGCGGTGATCATGTAGAAATAGTCGCCGTGCTTCAGCAGCTTGGGCCCTTCCTGGGCAAAGCCTTCGACGATCCAGTCCTCGGGATAACGCCAGGCCTTGTAGACGCCTCGCTCGACCGGGCCGTCGGTGGCCAGGCCGTCGTCGGTCAGCCGAACCCTGTCGCCGCCGTTCAGGAACAGATAGCGTTTGCCGTCCTCGCCGACGATGTGGCCGGGGTCGATGTTGGCCGGGATCTTCAGGTCGATCGGCTCGCTCCACGGCCCCTCGATCCTGTCCGCCCAGATGACGTAGTTGGAGCGATACTCGGTGAAGCGGGCCGGGATGTAGCAGTAGAACTTGCCTTCGTGCTTGATCAGCTCCGGCGCCCAGACCGAACCGATGTTCGTCGTCAGGGCCGCGACGACCGGCTGCCAGTTCACCAGATCGCGCGAGTGCCAGATGTGGATGCCCGGCACCGACTCGAACGACGAGAAGGTCATATAGTAGTCGTCGCCGTCCTTCAGGATCGACGGATCGGGGTGGTCGCCCGACATGATGGGGTTGAGGAAGGTGCCGTTCCCCAGATCGGCCATCCGCTGGCCCTCGATCCCGCGACGCCATTTCATGGACGCCCATTCACGACCCAGGGGCGCGGCCTCCTCGTTCGTCTGGGCGAAGGTTGAACGCACGGGCAGGGCCGCGGCGGCGACGCCTCCCAAGAGGCCGGTCAGAGCGGCGCGGCGGTCGACGGGGTTCATGGGCGGTCCAGTTGTTGTTGTCATTTGCAGCAGCAAGCGACGACTAGGATTGCGCGAAATGACACCGATGGACAGAGTGGGATGTCGGATTAGTCTCTTTTGCGATCTGCTGGCGGGGAATGGACGCGTGGGCATGCGCCGTCAGATCATTCGCAACGGTGTGGGTCTTCTCGCTTCCGCACGAACGCTATCTCGGCCGCAGGAGCTTCGGATCCGTGCGATGAGAGTCTGGCCGCGCGCCACAGAAATCACGACCCGACACTTCAGCCTTTTCGGCCAAATAGGACTGCTTTGAACGCCCAGTGGGAGTCGTGGCCGATACGTCGCCTGATCTGCGACGGCGCCATATTATGTGGGCAAAGGTCGCTCCTAGGCCGCCAAGGCGGTCGCAGATGACGCCAGCCATTCCAGTTCATCGCCGTAGGGATGGCAGTGGGCTAGGACGCGAGTTTCGCCGGTGGGCCAGGCCGTCAGGCGTAGCTCGACGTGGCTGCGGTCTCGGGTCCATTCGAAGCTGATCCAGAGCAGCGGGTGGTCGGCGTCGGCGCGGCGGCCGGCGGTCGACAGCAGCGCCGTGATCTGACGCCGGTCGTCGTCGCTGAGATATTGCAGAACCATGGTGTGCATGACGACGCGGCAGCGCCCGACCGCCTGCGGCTCGGCCAGCCGGTCGGCCAGCCAAGTCACGGCGTCGCCTTGATCGATACGCGGCGGATGATCGGCGGCGATGCGTAGGGCGTTCTCGAGGCGTTGGGTGCGCGCCGGTTGGTCAGCCCAGGCAAAGGCCAGCAGTCGCTCGCGATGCGCCGGGTCCGCGGCGTTCAGTGGGTGCAGGTCGACGCCGCGCGCCGCCGCAATGGAGACCGGGACGACCTTGGGCGATGGACCCTGCCACAGGGGCTCGATCTGCACGTCCGAGAAAGGATCGCCTGCTGACGCCGACCCCAGAGCATAGGCGTAGCGATCCAGATTCAGGTTCAGGCCGCAACTGGACCCGAGCTCGAGCAACTCGAAGGGCATGGCGCGATCCAGAGGCGCGGCCATCAGCGCGCTCATCAGCGCGGCGGCGCGCGCCACCTCGTTCGTTTGCGGCGGATGGAGGATCCAGTCGGCGATGTATCGATCGTTCCGGGCCAGAGCGTCGGCGACGGCCGCGTCGAAGTCGGTGTGTTCGCGACGATAGAGGCTGGTCAGGGCGTAGGACCGGCCCGCCCGCGCCAGGGCGTGCAGAGCGCCGTTCAAACGGAGAGCCAGGGCGGCTGCGGCCTGATCCCCCGGCCAATCATACAGCCGTGCGGCGGTGAGCGGCGCGTGAGACAGTTGCCGGCTCGCGGCCTCGAGAACGCCGGCGACGAAGGGCGACCCCATGGCGCGGCAGCGGTCGGCCTGGGCCGCGAGTTCCTGGGTGAAACGGTCGGCGACGGGGCAGATCATCCAGTCACCGATGGCATCGTCGCGCATTCCGAGTAAAACGAACTGTTACTTATCTGTCCCGGCCTGAAGAAGTATTCGCCCGGAAGTTGCGGCCCGGCGTTGCTTGAAGCGGTGACGGGAAGGGTGACTTACCTATGATCACCTCGCTTAACAGCGCGTGAATCTCACGAAGTTCAGGTCCGGTCGATGTAAACGGCCGGGTGTCGCCAGCTTAACTATCTTTTTAGTCGTTTCGTCATAGGGGTGGATAGTCACCTGAAAAACAGGGTGTTTTGCGTGGCTCGAACAAGGATCGGGCTGTGCGCAGTGGCGTCAGCTGAGTAATTGGCTGCCCCTAGGTAAGTATAAGTGCGTAACGGGGGCGAGCTCATGATGTCCAAGATGCGAATTCCGAAGAAGCTGCGGCTTTCTTTCACCCTGATCTGCGTCTCGGCGGCGGTCATGATGGCGGTTTTCTTCGCTACGATCATGATGATCCGCGCGTCCATCGAGAGCAACAATCTAAGCCGCACGATCGAGGCGCAGGCGATGTCGCTGGAAACCGCGATCCTGCGTCAGAACAGCCAGTTTCGAGGCTTTCTGGTCACCGGCGACGAGACCTATCTGAAATCCTACTACGAAGGGCGCGACGAGTTCGACAAGGTCGTCGTTGAACTGAAGGGACAGCTGGGAGATGCCGAAAAGCAGGCCCTGCTCGAAAAGTCGCGCCTGGCCACCCTGGCCTGGAGAGCCGATTGGGGTGATCGCATGATCGCCGAAGTCCGCGCCGGCAAGCGTGAGCAGGCCCAGCAAGAGGTGCGCGACGCCGGCAAGAAGGTTCTGGTCAGCGACGCCGTCCTGCCTCTGCGAGAACTGCGTGAGGCCGAAGCCGCCGTCACCGAGAACAATCTGGAACGTCAGCAGGCTGCGATCGTGACCGCGATCATTGCGCTGATCGTCGGCGGCATCGCCCTGATCACGATCGCCATGGTCCTTTCGGCCATGCTCAGCCGCATGATTGCGCGTCCGATCACGGTCCTGACAGAGGCCATGGGGCAGCTGGCCAAGGGCGACAACAACATCGTCGTGGACGCCAGCCATGCCGATGAACTGGGCGACATGGCGCGCGCGGTTCTGGTGTTCCGGGACACCGCGCTGGCCAAGGCCGAGGCCGAACGGGCCAAGGCGGCCGCCGATCTGGCCAAGGACGCGGCCGAGCGCGAGAAGATCGTCGCCGACGCCGCGCAACGTCACGTCGTCGAGGAACTGGACACGGCTCTGGAGGCTCTGGCCGCCGGCGACCTGACCCACACTATTCGCACGCCGTTCGCCCCGGAATATGAGCGTCTGCGCACGGCCTTCAACGTGGCGGTGCAGGGTCTGGAAGAGAGCCTGGCCAGCGTCGCGGGGTCGGCCCAGAGCGTTCGCCTGGGCGCCACGCAGATCTGCTCGGCGTCCGAAACCCTGTCGTTGCGAACCGAACAGCAGGCGTCCAGCCTTCAGCAAACCACCACCGCCACCAATCACGTCACCGACATGGTCGGCGACACGGCGCGCAGCGCGGCCAACGCCCGCAACGCCATCACCCTGGCCAATGGCGACGCCGCGGACGGTCGTGTGATCGTCGAAGAAGCGATCGTCGCCATGGACGCCATCAAGGCCGGATCGCAGGAGATCGGCGAGATCATCAACATGATCGACGCTATCGCCTTGCAGACCAATCTTCTGGCCTTGAACGCCGGCGTCGAGGCCGCACGGGCAGGCGATGCGGGACGCGGGTTCGCCGTTGTCGCCGGCGAGGTGCGCGAACTGGCCAAGCGCACCGTCGACGCCGCCAAGGATATCAAGCAGCTGATCAGCAAGTCGTCGGACGAGGTGCGGCTGGGCGTCGATCGCGTGGGCGAAACCAGCGAGATGCTGGCGCGCGTCGTGTCCAAGATCGGCGACGCCAACACCCTGATCGTGGACATCGCGCACGGGGCGCAGGTCCAGTCCGAGAACCTGAAGCAGGTCAACAGCGCCGTCGGCAGCATGGACCGCATGACCCAGCAGAACGCCGCCATGGCGGAAGAGGCGACGGCGGCTGCGCGCATCCTGGCGACCGAAGCCGACGAGCTGGCGACCCTGGTGTCCAGGTTCCGGCTGAACACGACGACTTCGGCCGCGCCGGCGCCTCGCCGAGACACCGCGTCCGTCCCGAGGCCGGCGCCCAAGGTCATCCGCACGGTCGGTGCGCTCGCCCTGTCGAGTGAAGCGGCCGATGACGACTGGAACGAGTTCTAATATATCGATCCAGTTGAGTCTTGTAGAAACCGGCGCAACAATCCGAACTTCATAATCGCCGTTATGTCAGTATTAATCCGTAGTCTGGCATTATAAATCATCAAACACATCCGTGTTTTATTGATAACAGCCATGCAAGAAACTGCATGGAAGAATTTCCGAACGAAAATCAGTTGTCCAGTCTCTGTACTGCAAGACAGCGCCTTGGAGGCTTCCTTGAAATCCCTGTACCTCACGGCCGCGTTTGCGCCGCTTATCCTCGCCATGCCTGCTCATGCGCAGACGCAACCTGCGCCGCAGCGCCAGACGGCCTGGGAGGCCAGCCGGACGCGGGCCAATAACGACGTGATCGTGACGGGGGTGGCCAAGGCGCGCGACAGGCTGGACAGCGCGACGTCCACCAGCTCGATCAACAATGTCGAGATCGCCAAGATCGGCGCCTATTCCATCAACGACCTGTTCCGCACCATCCCCGGCATTCGCGCCGAGGCCAGCACGGGCGAGACCAACGGCAACTATACGATCCGCGGCCTGCCGATGGTCAGCACCGGCGCGAAGTATCTGCAGTTCCAGGAAGACGGTCTGCCGGTTCTGGAGTTTGGCGACATCCTGGCGTTGGTGCCGGACTACTTCATGCGTTACGACTTCAACGTCGGCCAGATCGAGTCCATCCGCGGCGGGTCGTCCTCGACCTTCGCATCAAACGCGCCGGGCGGCGTGATCAACCTGATCTCGCAGACGGGTGAGGTCGAAGGCGGCTCGGTCCAGGTGTCTTCGGGCCTGGATTACGACACCTATCGCGGCGACTTCAGCTATGGCGGTCACCTGAGCGACACCGTGCGCTTCCACGTCGGCGGCTTCTATCGCGAAGGTGAAGGCCCGCGCGACGCCGGCTTCACGGGCAACAAGGGCGGCCAGATCAAGGCCAACATCACCAAGACCTTCGACGGCGGCTACGTGCGTCTGTACGGCAAAATCCTGGATGACACCGTCATCGCCTATGGGCCGACGCCTCTGCTGGTGTCCGGCACGAACGACGATCCCAACTACAGCGACGTTCCGAACTTCTCGATGACGCGCGACACCCTGACGTCGCGCAACACCACGGTCTTCCCGCTGCTGGACGGCGACAATAACCTGAAGCGCGTCAATCTGCAGGACGGCAATCAGGTTCAGTTGCGCGCGCTGGGCTTCCAGACCCGCTTCAACCTGCATGGCTGGACGATTTCCGAGCACATGCGCTACGCGCAGCAATCGGGCGATCAGTCCTTCAACTATCCGCTGGCCGTGGTGCCGGCGGCCCAGGCGCCGCTGGCGTTCGGCCGTCGTCCCGGAACCCTGGCCTATGCGACGGGACCGCGCGCCGGTCAGGCGATCACTAGCCCGACGACCCTGAACGGCAACGGCCTGCTGGCCTATTCGACCCTGGTCCACACCGATATCGACAGCCTGGACAACTTCACCAACGATCTACGCGCCAACCGCGTCTGGAAGATCGGCGGCGGCGACCTGACGACCACCGTTGGCGTCTATTCGGCCCAGCAGGATCTGAATTTCGATCGCCAATATATCCCCTTCCTTCAGGACGTGGTGGGCGGTGGAAACTCGGCCCTGGTCGACATCTTCAATACGAACGGCACGCCCCGCACGCAGGACGGCGTCGTCAACTTCTTCGGTCCCTCGGGCGCCGGGTCCAACTCGCGCACCGATGTGACCTACAAGGTGCTGGCGCCCTACGCCTCGCTGAACTACCGGCTTGGCAAGCTGGCGCTGGGCGGATCGATCCGCTTCGACAGCGGCGACGTCAGCGGCCGCACCGTCGCCAACGGCCTGACCGACGTTCGCACCATCGACGTGGACAACGACGGCGTCATCTCTGAAGCCGAGCGCACCTTCGCCTTCGCCCCGGCCGCCAGCGCCACCCCGGTCGACTACGACTACGACTATGTCTCGTATTCGCTCAGCGCCAACTACCGCGTCTCGGACAGCTTCTCGACCTTCGCTCGCTACAGCGAGGGCGCACGTGCCGCAGCGGACAAGATCCTGCGTTCGCCGGCCATCAGCAATGTCGACGGCGACCTGCTGCAGGCCGACGCGGCCTATGATCCGGTGAACCAGGCCGAGATCGGCATGAAGTACCGCGCCAACGGCCTGTTCGCCAACGTCACGGGCTTCTGGGCTGAGGTCAGCGAGACCAACCAGCAGATCCGCGCGGATGCCGGCGGCGTCACCCGTCTGGTGCTGGTCCAGCGCAGCTACGAAGCCAAGGGCGCCGAGTTCGAGGCCGGCGTGCGTCACGGTCCGTTCAGCCTGACCGGCAGCGCCACCGTCACCAGCGCCGAGATCACCAAGGCCGAGGATGTGGCCCTGGTCGGCAACTCGCCGCGCCGTCAGGCCGACCTGATCTTCCAGGTCATGCCGCAGTACGAGACGGACCTGTTCACGGTCGGCGCCAGCGTCGTCGGCACGACCGAGAGCTATGCGCAGGACGTCAACCAGTTGAAGATGCCGGGCTACGCCACGGTCAACGCCTTCGTCCAGGTGCGCCCTATCGACCGCGTCGTGCTGTCGCTGACCGCCAACAACCTGTTCGACGAAACCGCCCTGACGGAGGTGTCAGCCGACAGCCTGCCCGCCAGCGGCGTGGTCCTGGCCCAGGCCCTGCCTGGCCGCACTGTCACCGCGGCCGTGCGCTTCTACTTCTGATGCAAGGCAGGCTTCCGGGCGTGAGCCCGGAAACCTGTTCCGTCAGAGCCTATATCCAGTGACAGGGAGCGGCGTTGTTCAGAAGCCGAGCGGATTCGAAGATCAGATGATCGGCGGACAGGGGCTTGGGGATGACGACGTCGGCGCCGGCGCGTGAGGCCAGATCGCGATGGTTGGACGAGGCGTTGGCGGTCAGCATGGCGATTGGGAGCCTGTTGACCTCGCGCTGCTGTTCGCCTCTGCGGATGCTGCGGATGGCCTCGACCCCGTCCATGATCGGCATCTGCATGTCCATCATGATCAGGTCGTAGGCGTGCGCCGACCACAGATCGATGGCTTCCTGGCCGTTTTCGGCGACATCGATCTGACAGCCGAAGCCGCTGAGAAGCGCCTGGACGACCTGCTGGTTGACGAGATTGTCCTCCGCCAAGAGGATCCGCGCGCCATAAAGTCGATCCAGCGCCTCCACATGGCTCTCGCTTTCGCGGGTGATCTCGCCGCTGGGATCCATCGGCAATTCGAGAACGAAGAGCGTTCCCCGACCCGGCTTTGAACGCACCCTGAGGCCGCCGCTCATCAGCTCCGCTAGACGACGACTGATGGAGAGGCCAAGGCCCGTGCCGCCGAACCGACGCGAAATGGAATCGTCGGCCTGGCTGAACGGCGAGAACAGCTGTTTGGCGGTCGATCGATCAAAGCCCATGCCGGTATCGGCGACGCGGATGCGAAGACGCCGGGACGGTCTCGAGTAGCGCGCATCGACCAGCACCTGGCCGACCGCAGTGAACTTGATGGCGTTGGAGACCAAGTTCAGCACGATCTGACGCAGGCGGGCCGCGTCCCCCATGAGATGGGTCGGAAGACCGTCGAACCGGGAGATCAGCTCAAGTCCCTTTTCGCTGGCCAGCGGCCGCATCAGATCCACCGCGCCGGAGATGGTGTCGGACGGCGCAAAGGGTTCGTCGACAAGGTTCATCTCGCCGGCCTGGATTTTGGACAGGTCCAGCACGTCGTCCAGGATGCGCCTCAACGTCTCGCCGGACTTGATGATCAGATCGACCTTCTGGCGCGCGTCGTCGGGCAGGTCGGCGCCTGACAAGGACTGCGCCAGGCCCAGGACGCCGTTCAACGGCGTGCGGACCTCATGGCTCATCGTCGCGAGAAAGGTGTCGCGCAGCGCCGCGGCTCTTTCCGCGACCAGCCGCGCTTCCGAAAGGGCCTCCAGAGCCAGCACATGCTCTGTCACCTCGAAACGGATGGCCGTGTAGGACGTCGGGCCCTCGGGACCGCTGAGCGCCGGCACGATGGTCGTATCGACCCAGTAGAGGCTGCCGTCCTTGCGGCGGTTCCGCAACGTGCCGGTCCACACCTTGCCGCTGCGGATCGTGCGATACAGATTCTGGAAGAAGGCCTTGGAGTGCAGGCCGGAGTTCACGATCCGATGGGTCGAGCCGATCAATTCTTCTCGGCTGTAACCGCTGACCGCCACGAACTTCTCGTTGCAGTCGGTGATGACCCCATGTCGATCGGTCGTCACCAGGATAGCCGCGACTTCGAGCGCTCTTCGAAGTTCAGCATCGGGCGCGCCTCCCGTGCTCATCCCCAGCGATCGTGTCGCCGTAACAGGGTGGGCGGGATGTCTTCTGACCGACGCCATCGGCTCTTTCCGGTTGTTGCCTCGCCACTTTGTTTCCAAAGGCTTGCTCGGCAATCTAGGATTGCGCCGACGTGAAATCATTTCCTTCTGGATGCGCTGTTAGGAGTTCGATAGCCCTAAGGGTTGACCCTCGTCTATCTTGCAGGTTGCGGCCAATCCTGTCACACCAGACCTATGGGTGTTCGGGGGACGATGGACGAGTTCACCGTGCGGGCGTTCGATGATCCCGCGATGGCGTTGTATGCGCTCGACACCGCCTTGCTCGAACTCGATCGCCAGCTTGATCGCGTCCTGCGGGCCGATGGTCAGAGCAATGCCGCTGTCCGCGCCTTGAGCCTGATCGCCGGCGAGGGCCGTCGCGGCGTCAAACAATGCGCTCTCGGATCGACGCTTCAGGCGCCGCCGGCCTCGCTGTCGCGTCTGGTCGATCATCTGGTTCGCGCCGATCTGGTCAAGCGTTCGCCCCATCCGAACGACCGGCGCGTCACCATGCTGGAAATCACCGAGGCAGGCCGCGCTGTTCTGGACGATCGGCGGTCGCAATACGGGCGTCTTGCCGGACTGTTGACCAGCGAGGGTCTGAAGACCGCCGCCCAGCTGGTCCCGCTGCTGCAGGCCATGGCGAAGGACGTCGGTCACGCCGCGACCTGACGTCAGACCGGCGCAAACAATGCTTCCGCTGTGAAACAGTCTACAGGCTGAAGAGACTTCAACCGGCCTTTAGATCGAACCTCGTTCAACTGACCGCCATGCAAGGGGGCCGTCATGTCGGACGCAATGAATCTGGACCAGAGACTTCGCTTCTTGAAGCTGGACAAGGCCGCGAGGTCCCGTCTTGCTGACGCCAGGCCCGTCATCGAGGCGGCGCTTCAGCCCAGCCTCGAAGCTTTTTACGCCCAGGTTCGCGCGACGCCGGACGTGGCCCGCTTTTTCGGTGCGGAAAGTCAAATCGCCGGCGCCAAGGACGCCCAGGCGCGACACTGGGGCCTGATCGCCTTGGGCGCCTTTGATCCGGCCTATGTCGAGGGCGTGCGCCGCATCGGCCAGACCCACGCCCGCATCGGCCTGGAGCCGCGCTGGTATATCGGCGGCTACGCCCTGGTCCTGGAAGGGCTGATCGAGGCGATCGTCACGTCCCACGCCAAGACACGGTCGCTGTTTTCGAAGCGCGACGACGGCAAGGCCTTGGCGGCGACGCTCGCCAGCGTGGTCAAGGCTGCCATGCTCGACATGGATTTCATCATTTCGCTGTATCTGGAAGCCTCCGAGACCAAGCGCCTGGAGGCGGACCAGAAGCGCGCAGAGGCCGAGGCCGAGCAGACGCGGGTGGTGGAGGATACCGCGGCGGCTCTGGCGGCTCTGGCGCAGGGCGACCTTCGAACCCGCATCGCGTCGGACTTCACCGGCGGCTACGCGCGTCTCAAGACCGACTTCAACACCGCCATGCAACGTCTGGACGACGCCATGGCCGAGATCGCCGGCAATACGGGCGCCATGCAATTGGGCGCCGCCGAAATCAGCGAAGCGGCCGACGACCTGTCGCGGCGCACCGAGCATCAGGCGGCGACGCTGGAGGAAACGGCGGCCGCGTTGGACGAGATCACCGCCACGGTGAAGCGGGCGGCCGAAGGCGCCAGTCGCGCCGCCGCGGTCGTGGAAACCTCACGTCAATCCGCCGAGCAGTCGCGCGAGGTGGTCAGCCGCGCTGTCGAGGCCATGACCGCGATCGAACAGTCTTCGTCTCAGATCAACCAGATCATCGGCGTCATCGACGAGATCGCCTTCCAGACCAACCTTCTGGCCTTGAACGCGGGCGTCGAGGCCGCGCGCGCAGGCGACGCCGGCCGAGGATTCGCAGTGGTGGCCTCCGAGGTTCGGGCCCTGGCGCAGCGTTCCGCAGAGGCGGCCAAGGAGATCAAGTCGCTGATCACCACCTCGTCCGTCCAGGTGAAGTCCGGCGTGACCTTGGTCGCGGAAACGGGCGAGGCCCTGTCGTCCATCGTCAAGCGCGTCGCCGAAATCGACGAGCTGATGAACGAGATTACGGCCTCGACGCGCGAGCAGTCGACGGCGCTGGAAGAGGTCAACACCGCCGTCAACCAGATGGACCAGGTGACCCAGCAGAACGCCGCCATGGTCGAACAGTCGACGGCGGCCAGCCATAGCCTGACCTCTGAGAGCCGTCAGCTGTCGGATCTGGTCCAGCGCTTCAGCCTGACGCGCGAAACCGCGCTGAGCAGCCGAGCCCTCGCCGCGCCGGCGCCGCGCAAGCCGAGCGCGGCCCGGCCTACGCGCCCGGCCGCCCTGCGATCCTCCGGCTCGGCCGCCTTGGCCGTCGTGGAGGAGGCGGACACGGCCGGCTGGGAGGAGTTCTGAAAATGAGCGAAGGAAGCGCGAGCTACCGGATGACCCTGGCCTGCGGGCGGCTTTTGATGCTCGACGAGATCAATGCGGTGACGTCGCGCTGGAACGAAGCCCTGGCCGCCAGCCAGACCGACGAACAGACCTTCCAGACCATATCGATCGCCTGGCGCGAAATGGGCGCCTTTATCAGCCGCGCCGTCTTTCAAAACGCCGCCGACGTTCGCCGACTATCGCTGGAACACCGTTGCCAAAGCGCTGGAAACGACAACGGCTGACTGACGGAGCTTCCTAATCAGCTGCGACCAAAACAACTGGTCGGCGTGACATCAGCATGATCATCAGCAGACCGAGGGCGGACGCGCCGGCGCCGGCCAGAGCAACGGCTGGGTAGCCGAGGCCGCCGGCGATGACGGCGCCGCCCAGAGCGGCCCCGATGGCGTTGCCGAGATTGAAGGCGCCGATGTTGACAGCCGAAGCCAGGTTCGGGGCGTCACGCGCTGCATCCATCACGCGAACCTGAAGCGGCGGCACGAGCGCGAAGCTGGCGATGCCCCACAGGAAGATGAGAACGGCGCTTACGTTGGCGAAAGGCATGGCCACGGCGAAGGTCAGCAGGACCATCGACAGGCCGGCGAGGGTGACGATCAGCGTGCGATCGACGGAACGGTCAGCAAACTTGCCGCCGATCCAGTTGCCGACGGTCAGGCCAAGCCCATAGAGGACGAGCATCGCGGTGATGAAACCCAGCGACGCGCCGGTCTGTTCGCGCAGGATCGGCGTGATGTAGGTGAAGACGGTGAACATGGCGCTGGAGCCGATAACTGTCAGGGCCAAGGCCGACAGGACGCGTCTGCGGCCAAGCACGCGCAGTTCAGCCAACATGTCGCCGGCGGAAGGTGCGGCGGCTTTCGGCAGGGTCAGGGCGAGGGCCGCCATCACCATGACGCCGATCATCGCAATGCCGCAGAAGCTGGCCCGCCATCCCAAGGTTTCCCCAGCCCAGGTGGCCAGAGGCACGCCCACGACATTGGCGATGGTCAAGCCCATGAACATGGCAGCCACCGCCCCGGCCTTGCGGTCCGGCGGCACCAAACCGGCGGCGACAATGGCGCCGACGCCAAAGAAGGCGCCATGGTTCAGCGACGTGATGATCCGCGCGATCATCAGCAGGGCGTAGTTGTCAGCCAGCGCAGACAGCGCATTGCCAATCGTGAAGATGCCGGCGAGACCTATGAGCAGGGTGCGGCGCGGAACGCGGCCCGTGGCCAGGGTCATCAAGGGCGCGCCCAGGACGACGCCCAGAGCGTAGGCGCTGATCAGCAGACCGGCCGATGGAATAGAGACGCCCAGATCGGTCGCGATGACGGGCAACAGCCCCATCGGGGCGAACTCGGTCACGCCGATGCCGAACGCGCCGGCGGCGAGCGCCAGCAGGGGAGGGTTGAGTTTCATAGGATGGAAATCCGCAGACCAATAAGACTTGCGCACAGATGGACGCGGTCGTGCCCAGCGGTTAGGCCTTTTGGAAGCGAAGGATTTTTGAAATGCACGCAAAGGCGCCGTCAGCGGGCGCGGATCGCGCCCGCGACATGGAGGTGTTCGCGGCTGTGGCTGCGGGCGGCAGCTTTTCAGCGGCTGGTCGGGTTCTTGGGCTGACGCCATCGGCCGTAAGCCGAACGATCGATCGGATCGAGGCGCGACTGGGCGTGCGGCTCGTTCTGAGGACAACCCGCGCCTTGACGTTGACGGTCGAGGGCCAGGCCTATCTGAGCGCCGCAAGGAGAATTGTCGCCGACCTGGATGAGGCCGAGCAGTCCATCTCGGACCAGGGCGCGCCGCAGGGACGCCTAAGGGTTAGCGCATCCCTGGCGCACGGTCGGCAGGTGGTCGTGCCGCTGATCGGCGCGTTCGTGGCGCGCTACCCGCAAATCCTCGTCGATATCAATCTGACGGATACGGTCGTGGATGTCGCGGCCGGACAGGCCGATGTCGCCATTCGCTTCGGACCGCTGCTGGACAGTCCGCTGACGGCGCGACGGCTGGGTGAGACAGGGCGAACGATCGTGGCGTCGCCGACCTATCTCGCGCGTCGCGGCGTGCCGTACGTGCCAGAGGACCTGCACCAACATGACTGCCTGAATTTCAACTTCCGAAGACTGGAGCCCGTGTGGCCTTTTCGACGGGACGGTCGTGACTATGCGCTGACGGTTCGCGGCCCCGTGGAAGCGAACAATGGCGAGAGCCTGACGCAACTTGCGCTGGCCGGCGTCGGCGTAACGCGCGTGGGCAACTTCAGCGTCGCCGAGGCCATTGCGAAGGGTGAGCTTGTGCCGCTGCTTGAGGATTTCAATCCTGGCGATCGTGAGCCCATCCATGCCGTTTTTGTCGGCGGCGCCAGCGTTCCCGCTCGCATCCGGGTGTTCGTCGATTTCTTGGTCGATCAACTGCGGCCACGGTCGGTTGCAAGAGATGCGACCGAAGTCGCCCCTGGTGCTGACACGGGGTGATCGCGGCAAATCGTCGTGGAAATGATCCGTGCGGAACCGTCGCAGCTGGCATGGCTTTTTCCTTTCACGGGGATCAGGAGATCCGGCAAGCGGTTGGGGGTACAGCTTTGAGTTGGATGCCGTATTGCGGTCCTGCGCCAGCCCTTGGCGAGTGGCGCTGGAATCTTGATCCGATCTTGCTGGCCATCCTCGTTGCAGCCGCGGGCCTGGTCCTCTGGCGGCTGGAAGGGCGGCGGCGCGGTTATGGCCTGGCGGCCGTAGCGGTATTGGCCGTTGGATTTGTGTCCCCCCTGTGCGCCCTCAGTTCGGCGCTGTTCTCGGCGCGGACGGTGCATCATGTGCTGTTGGTCGGCCTCGCCGCGCCCTTGCTGGCGGCCGCCCTGCCGATAAGACGATATGGATCGCTGATCCTGGCGACGGCGGTGCAGGCGGTGGTGTTCTGGGCCTGGCACGCGCCTGACGCCTATGGCGCCGCCCTGTCGAAAGATGCGGTCTATTGGGTGATGCAGATCAGTCTGCTGGCGAGCGCCGGCTGGTTCTGGTGCGCGGCGCGGTCGGCGTCTGCGCCGGCGGCCGTCATCGCCCTGTTGGCGGCCATGCTGGCGATGGGGCTGCTCGGGGCGGTGCTGACCTTTGCGGGGCAGGCGGTCTATGCGCCCCATGCCTATTCGACCCTGGCCTGGGGCATGACGCCGCTCGAGGATCAGCAGGCGGCCGGGCTGATCATGTGGGCGCCGGCGGCGGCGCTGTATCTATTCGCCGCTCTGTGGCGGCTGGGTCGGATGATCGGCCCCGACGCCAAGGCGCATCCCGCATGATCGAAAGACTGTTCAGGCAGCTGCTGGAATGGGCGGCGGGTCACCATGACGAGGGTCGCTATTCGCCCGTCGGCATCGGCTTTCACTGGGTGATGGCGGGGCTGGTGATCTTCCAGCTCGGTTGGGGTTGGTGGATGGGGCGCCAGCCGGTGGGCGGCGCCATGATGGCCGCCTACGACCTGCATTTCGCGATCGGCGTGCTGATGCTGATCCTGGTGATCGGCCGGCTGTCGTGGCGTTTGCTGGCGCCCGACCTGATCAACGATGCGGACAAGCCGGGTTGGGAGAGCATGGCCGCCCATGTGACCCACTACGTGTTCTACATCTGCCTGTTCGGCCTGCCGCTGTCGGGCTGGGCCATGATTTCGGCGACGGATCGGACGCGCCAGCTGGAGACGTTGGGGTTCATCAAGTGGCCGCTGCTGCCGCTGCAGGATCTGTCCAACACCCAGCTATGGGCGATCGAGGCGGCGGCGGAATGGATGCACTGGGGACTGGTCATCACCCTGCTGCTGATGATTCCGATCCACGCCGGCGCGGCGCTCAAGCACCATCTGATCGATAGGGACGACGTGTTTCACGCGATGCTGCCGGTCGTGCCGCTGCTTCGACCGAAGCGGACCCGGTGGCAGCGGCGCTGGCGCGCGCTGGAGAAGCGGGTTGCGTCGACAGCCAGGACGCTATGGCGCGGGCTTCTGGGTCCGAAAGCGATTTGACGGCGGCCGCCATGACGCCGCGTGGGTCGTTGCGACGTTTGCCCGCTTTCCAGCGGTCGATCTGTTCCAACGTATAGGCGGCGGGCTGACCGGCGATCTGCGGATTGCCGCCTTGGCCCGAGCCTTGACCCCGATCGCCGTGACATGAGGCGCAGGCGACGATGCCGCGCGAAGGGTCGCCGTGCAGATAAATGGCGGGCGCGGGCGCCATCGACACGGGTGTTTGCGTCGGCGGCGCGGGCAGGGCGGCGTAGTAGGCGACCACCTCGCGTCGGCCCTGCTGGTCCAAGGCCTTGGTGATGCGCGTCATGGCGTCGTCGGGACGCAGGCCCGATGCATAATCTTCCAACTGCTTTTGCAGATAGCCGGGGTCCAGGCCCGCAAGCCGCGGGGCGGCGACCCCGTCCCCGCCGCCGTCCAGGCCGTGACAGGTAAAGCAGGCGTTGGCCGCCCCGCCGGCGCCGCCGCTCATGGCGATGACCTGACCATTCGCCGTGAACGTGCGATCCGTCTGGCCCGGCGTGGAGTCGCAGGCGGCCAGGCCGGTCAGCAGCACAAGGACGGAAAGGGAGGCGCGCACGGCGGTGCAACACCTGCTTATGGCGAAGGTTCCTTGTGGCGATGCGCCGAGGCTCCATGTCGCAGTCGGGAACCTCCGTCCGACAAGGGGATTGCTCTGGCGAAGCTTTGGGGGGCGGATGGGTTTTCGGACAACGGGCGAGGTGATGGGACGACGGGCGGCGGCCTGTGCGCTGGCGCTCGCCCTGTGCGCCTGCGTGGACAAGTCCGACCTGCCCCGGCCGGTGGTTCAGGCCGATCCGGCCGCCGGACTGGCCGTGATCAAGGAGGTCGGTTGCGCCGCCTGTCACCGGATCCCCGGCGTCGCCTGGCCCGAGGGCCGGTCCGGTTCGAACCTTGCGGGGTTCGGCGCGCGTCCCCTGATCGCCGGACGTCTGCCGAACCAGCCCGATACTCTGATCCGCTGGCTGATCGACGCGCCGTCGATGGACCCCGGAACGGCCATGCCGCCCATGCCCCTGACGCAAGACCAAGCCCGCGACGTTGCGGCCTATCTGTATACGCTCGATGAAGACTGACGTCCCTCCCGGAATCGCCGGCTGGCCGCCGCCCGTGCTGGATCCGGCCGGGCCATTCGCCGGACCGATCCAGACCGTGGCCTGGGTTCTCTTCATCATGGCGGCAGTGGTCATGGTCGTGATGGCCGTGGCGCTCGGCATCGCCCTGTTCGGGCCGCGCAAGTGGAAGCGGCGGGTCGGCGGCGAGCGCCTGATCTGGATTGCGGGACTGGTTTTCCCGGTGGTCGTTCTGACCGGACTGCTGGTCTATGGGCTGACCACGACCGCGCGGGTGGCGGATGCGCCCAAGCCCGGCGAAATGCGGGTGCGCGTCACCGGCGAAATGTGGTGGTGGCGCGTCGCCTATATCGATGGTCAGGGGCGCGAGATCGTGCAGGACGCCAACGAGGTCCATATCCCGGCCGGCCAGCCTGTCGTGTTCGAGCTGGAAAGCGCGGACGTGATTCACAGCTTCTGGGTGCCGCGCCTGGGCGGAAAGACCGACATGATCCCCGGCCGCCGCAACTTCATGCGCCTGCAAGCCGATGCGCCTGGTACCTATGGCGGCCAGTGCGCCGAATATTGCGGCGGTCCTCACGCTCTGATGGGGCTGGTGGTCGTCGCCCATGCGCCGGACGACTATGCCGCCTGGTTGGCGCGTCAGTCGCGGCCGGCCGCCGTCGTGCCCTCGGCCCAGGGGCCGCTCGCCTTGATCGACCAGGGGCGCAACGTCTTCGCCGCCTCGGGCTGCGCCGCCTGTCACACCATTCGCGGAACCGAGGCGAACGGTCTGGCGGGACCGGACCTGACCCACGTCGGCTCGCGCCAGACGCTGGGCGCCGGCATCCTGCCGAACAATCAGGGGACGATGGCCGGCTGGATTTTGGACAGCCAGAGCCTGAAGCCCGGCAATCGGATGCCGTCCTATGCGGTCCTGTCGGGCCAGGACGTGCGCGCCGTTGCCGCCTATCTGGAAAGCCTGAAATGAGTTCGGAAACCGGGTTCGATCCCGAACTCTACAAACGCTTCCCCACCACCGAAGCCCGGCCCAAGGGCGAGCTGGAGCAGCTCGACGAGGTCTGGTGCGGCCCGCGGCGGCCGTGGGAGTGGATCACGGCGATCAACAATAACTACATCGGCGTCTATTACGTCGGCGCGGCCATGCTGTTCTTCGTGCTGGCGGGCGTACTGGCGCTGTTGATGCGGACCCAGCTGGCCCTGCCGGTGACGGGCTTCCTGGCGCAGGAAACCTACAACCAGATCTTCACCATGCACGGCACGGTGATGATGTTCCTGTTCGCGGTGCCTGCGGTCGAGGCGCTGGGCGTGCTGTTGCTGCCGCAGATGCTGGGGGCGCGCGACTTGCCGTTCCCGAGGCTGAGTGCCTACGCCTTCTGGGCCTATCTGGTCGGCGGGCTGTGCTTCTTCGCCTCGTTGTTCTTCGGCCTGGCGCCGAATGGCGGCTGGTTCATGTATCCGCCGCTGACGTCGATGACTTACTCGCCGGGCATCAACGCCGACTTCTGGCTCCTGGGCATCGGCTTCATCGAGATTTCGGCCATCGCCGGCGCCATCGAGATCATCGTCGGGGTGCTGAAGACGCGCGCGCCGGGCATGACGTTGGACAAGTTGCCGATCTTCGCCTGGGCCATGCTGATCTTCGCCTGCATGATCATCATCGCCTTCCCGTCGATCATTCTGTCGACCCTGCTGCTGGAGCTGGAACGCGCGCTGGGCTGGCCCTTCTTCGATGCGGCCAAGGGCGGCGATCCCATGCTGTGGCAGCATCTATTCTGGTTCTTCGGCCATCCCGAGGTCTACATCATCTTCCTGCCGGCGGCGGGTGCGATGTCGACCCTGATCCCGGCTGTCGCCCAGACCAAGCTGGTCGGTTATCGGCTGGTGGTCCTGGCCATGCTGGCGACCGGCTTCATCAGCTTCGGCGTCTGGGCGCACCACATGTTCACCACGGGCATGCCGCAGATCTCGATCAACTATTTCAGCGCCGCCTCCATGGCCGTCAGCGTGCCGGCGGGCGTGCAGGTCTTCGCCTGGATCGCCACCCTGGCGGCGGGCAAGATGCGGTTCAACACGCCTGGCCTGTTCGCGGTCGGGGGGCTGGTGATCTTCGTCATGGGCGGACTGACCGGGGTCATGGTCGCCATGGTGCCGTTCGACTGGCAGGCCCACGACAGCTATTTCATCGTCGCCCACCTGCATTACGTCCTGATCGGCGGGATGGTCTTCCCGCTCTTCGCCGCCATCTACTACTGGACGCCGATGTCCAGCAGCCGGCCGCTGAGCGAGCGGTGGGGCAAGTGGATCTTCTGGCTGATGTTCGTCGGTCACAACGTGACCTTCATGCCCATGCATTTGACCGGGCTGATGGGCATGCCGCGGCGGGTCTATACCTATCTGCCGGATCGGGGCTGGGATCTCCCCAATATGATCTCGACCGTCGGCTCCTTCATGTTCGGCCTGGCGGTGGTGTTGTGGATGATCGACATGATCCGCAACTTCCGGCCCTTCGGCGACAAGGACGCGGGCAATGTCTTTGGCGGGCCGGGGCTGGAGTGGCTGCCCGCAGGTCGATACTCGCTGCGCTCCGTCCCGGTGATCAAGAGCCTGTATCCGGTGTGGGACCAACCGAACCTGGCGCGCGACGTCGAGGCTGGCCGCTACTTCTTGCCCGGCGCCCCGCGCGGCGAGCGCGAGACCATGATCACAAGTCCGATCAACGCCGAGCCTCAATATCTCCAGCGGATGCCACGGCCGTCCAGCTGGTACGTCTGGGGGGCGATCTTCACCGCCGGCTTCTTCCTGATCCTGACGATCCAGGCCTATGTCGCTTCCTTGGTCAGCGGCGTGCTGGCCGTCTACTGCATCGTCAAATGGTGCTGGGGATTGGATCGCCCCAGCGGTCCAGCGACGGTGGATGTCGGCGGCGGCGTGCGACTGCCGACCTATGTGTCCGGCCCCAGCAGCCACGGCTGGTGGGCGATGGTCATCACCCTGATCGTGTCGGGCATGGTCGCGATCATGGCCTGCTTCTCCTACGTCTTCCTGTGGAGCCGGCGGCCGGACCTGTGGCAGGCGCCGCCCGAGATCGGCTCCCTGCCTTTGACTCTGGGTCTGCTGGCGGCCGCCGGACTCGGCGCCTGGGCCTCGCAAGGCGCGTTGAAGCTGGACCGGCCGCGCAGCGCCGGCATCGCCTCTGTCCTGATGCTGGTCGCCACCCTGGCGGCGGGCGGCGCCTTTGCGGCCGAGGCCTCGGCCTGGTGGAATTCGGGCCTGCGTCCCGACGCCTCCAGCCAGGGCGCGACCGTCTATGCGCTGTTGGCCTGGCAGGGGACATTCGTCGGCATCTCGTTGTTGATGGGACCGTTCGTCCTGCTGCGCTGGCTTTGCGGCCTGGTCTCGCCGCACTATCCGGCGACGATCGAGGTGGTCGCCCTGTTCGTGGTCTTCACGGCGGTTCAGGGCGCAGCGACGACCCTTCTGATCCGCCTGTTCCCGGGCGTCGGCGCATGAGGTTCTGGCTGCTGATGCTGGGCGGGCTCCTGATCTGGGCCGCCCATTTCCTGGGCCTGTATCTGCTGTCCAGCGCCGCCGACGTGGCGCGCGGGGATGCCGGCGCGTGGAATGCTTTCGGACTGACTTTCAGCGCCTTCTGCCTGGCAAGCATTGGCGCCTTATGTTGGAAATGCCTGGTTGCCCTGCGTGCAAAGCCGGGAGCGACACGGTCCTTCGGCTTGCGCCTGGCGATCGCCGGCAGCTTGCTTGGCGCGATCGGCGTTGTGTTTCAAACTCTGGTGCTCGTCGTCGGTGGCAGAATGTGAAGCTGATTGTGCGGCCTGATCTCTACCGACAATCAGGCCGCATAGTATTTTCTGTAGGCTCGGTAATCATAGTCGGCTTGGCCATAGCCTAGACCGGCCTGCGCCCGGACATCAACCTGGCTCAGGGTCACGCCGAGGGGGCTGGCGCCCGCCTGATGCAGGATGCGCAAAGCGGCGGCGACGGCGCGCGCGGGCGTTTTTCGCCAGCGGGCGAGCAGGACGACGCTGTCGGCTTTCGCCGCCAGGATGCGGGCGTCGGCAAGGACCAGAACGGGCGCGGTGTCGATGACGATCAGGTCGAAGGCCTGCCGCAGTTCATCGAGCAGGGCGGTCATCGGCGGGGCGCCGAACAGGTCGTCGGCCGACAGGCCTGATCCCGACAGGGGCAGAACCTGCGCGCCGGAGACCGGGTCCAGCACCGCGACGTTTCTCCAGGCCGCTGCGCCATGCAGGACCTCGGCCAGGCCGTGGTCGGGGTTCAGGCCCAGCATTCGCGTCACGCCGCGCCGACGCGGGTCGCCGTCGATCAAGAGAACGCGTCCGCCGGAGCGCGCGGCGACGCGCGCCAGACAGACGGCTGTGGTGGTCTTGCCTTCGCCGGGCAGGGCGGAGGTGACGGCGACCAAGCGCGCGGACGGCTCGCCCACGACGCTGACGATGGGGGTGATTGAGGTGCGCAGCGCCCGGAAGGCCTCGGCGAAGACCGACAGCGGGCGTTGGACGACGAGGTCGATCGGATGCAGCGTCTGATCCTCCGCCGCCGCCACGGATGAGGCGAGGGGAACGGCGCCGACGGCGCCGACGCCCAGCCTGCGCTCGATGTCATCGGGGCCGCTGAGGCCGGTCTGCATGGCGTTGGCGATTATGACAGCCCCGGTTCCCGCCGCCGTGCCCAGCAACAGGGCAAGCGCGAGGCTGATCATCAGGTTCGGCGCGCTTTGCGCGGTCGGAGGCGTGGCGCGCGAGACGATGCGGGCGTCCGCCTGTTCGACGCCGGTCTGGGCGCTGGTCTCGCGATAGCGATCCAGGAAGGCGCGGTAGATGGCGCGGGCGGCCTCGGCTTCGCCCTCCAGTTCGCGCAGGCGCACCGAGGCGACGTTGTTGTCGGCCAAGGCGGCGCGCGCGGCGTCCAGGCTGGACTGGACCGAGGCGGCGCGTTGGCGGGCGACCTGGGCCTGGGCGTCCAGATTCGAGACGACACGGCGGATCTCGGCCTGGATCTGCGCGTCGATGTCGGACAGCTCCTGACGAGCGCGGATCATGTCGGGGTGCAGCGGGCCATAACGGACGGAGAGGTCCGCGACGCGGGTGCTGATCGCCGCGCGCTGGCCGCGAAGATTCTGGACGACGGGAGATGAGAGGGCCTCGCCGACATCGTCGCCGTTGGAGCCGGCCGCCATTTGGGCGCGGGCGGTGCGCAGGCGGGCGTCCTGTTCGGCCTGCTGTGCGCGGGCCAGAGCGAGTTGCTGGTTGTAGGCCGAGATCTCCTGCTCCGTCAGGGTGGCACCCTGGGCGCTGAGCAGGCCGTTTTCGATCCGGTAGGCGGAGACGGCGGCGTCGGCGGCCTCGACCTGGCGGCGCAGGTCTTCCAGCCGGGCGCCCAGGAAGGTGTTGGCCTGGGCGTTGGCGTCGAACTTGGCGGTGAGTTGAGACTGGAGATAGGCGCCGGCGAAGGCGTTGGCGATGCGGGCCGCCTTGGTCGGGTCTTCGGAGGTGAAGCTGATCGCCATCGAATAGGTCAGGCCGACGCGGCGCACGGTCAGGCGCCGACGGACGGCGTCGATCACCTGTTGACGCTCGATCTCAGCATTGGTCGGCGCAGGCGTGGCGCGCGACAGGTGTTGGGTGAGGGGCGAGGATCGCAGGCGGGCGTTGAACTCCGGATCGCGGATCAGGCCCAGCGTCTGCACGACCTGGGCGGCAAGCTGGGGTGACTTCAGAACCTCGACCTCGGTGTCGACGATGGCCGCTTCGGCGTCGAGCGCCGACAGCACGGCCTGTCCCGCCACGACCTGTTCCTTGCGGGTGTTAATCTGGAGGCTGGCGGTCGCGGTATAGACCGGCGGCTGGCCCAGCATCAGCGCCAGTACGATCAGACAGACGGCAGCTGCGACGGCGATAAACAGACCGAGACGACGGCGGAAGGCGGCGATCAGGGCGTGGAGGTCGATGGCGTCGTCCGCCGGCTGGCCGGGACTGCCGATCGCGGTGTCGTGGTAAGTCATCGCGCCATCGAACGGTGATCGTCCCGTCTAGTGGTGCGATGATGCCTCCAGGTTGTCAATCTTCGCGCCGTGGCCGTGCGATTAGAACTGGGAGACGACCGCGATGGACAGGCGCGTCGAGCGATATGTGGGTCCTGCCGCCATGCCGGACGAGGATTGGTCGAGATAGGCCAGGCCGGCGGTCAGGCCGTAGCGACGATCGAGGCGATAGATGGCGCTGAAGCTGGCGGCGAAGCGGGTGTCGGTGCGGTCGAGGCCGTTGTAGTCGTCTTCGCTCCACGCCGTTTCCGCCGTCAGGATGAGATTGCGCAGCAGTTCGTGGTCCACGCCGATCGACACGTCGGTGCGCAGGGCGCCGGCCGAGCCGATCACGCCGGTGTCCTCGACGCTGCGCCCGGCGGTGGCGGTCAGGGTCGTCAGTTGCGTCGGAAACCACGACAGGCGCGCACGACCGCCGATACCATCGAGATCGCCATAGGCTGAGTCTTTGAAATCCTGGCGGATATAGCCGGCGGCGACCTCGCCCCGGATCAGCGCACCCAACTCGAAGTCCACGCCAGCCAGGGCTTCGTGGCCGGACGAGGATCGTTCCGGGGACCCTGACACGATGCGATAGTCGCGGTCATCGCGGGCGACCTGGACGAACAGGGCTGCCGCGGGAGAGAGGGCGTAGTCGGCGCGGCCGGTCAGGCGGGCGACGGTGCGATCCCGGTCGTCCTGTTCGATGACGGCGCCGGTAACGCTCAGTCCATCGCGGTAGTCGTAACCAAGGACGGCGGCATTGGCTGACAGGCGTAATCGACCTCGCGTGCGCGTCGCCGCTAGCGAGGCGGAAGCCAGATCGAAGGCGATCGGGCGGCGAGCGGCGGGATCGGCGCCGGCGGCCGTGCGGGCCTCATGATCGCGGGCGTAGTCGGCGGCCAAGGTGACGTCGACGCCTCGAACGACGTCCAGACGGCCGGCGCCGCCCAGGCTCCAGTCGGTCGTGTTCTCGCTGTCGAAATCGAGATTCCGGGCGATTTCGGCGCGGGCGCGGGTTTCAAGTGCGTGGCGCGACCAGTGGGATCGGACGACGACCTCAGGCATCAGGCGCAAGGTCGTTGCAGGCTGACGGTTGTCTTCGGCCGCAAAGACATTGTCGTCATGGACGACGCCCGACTGAAGCCGGGGAAAGGCCGTGAAACCGCCGGCCCGGATGCCCAGCGGATCATAGGCGGGTTGCGGCCGGTCGCGCACGGCGACCGCGCGGTTGCGAACGAAGAGGTCGATTTGTGCGTCCTGAGCCGAGCGCAAAGCCTGGGCCGAGGCGTCGGTTGCGCCGAACAGCATCAGGGCGACGCCCGCCGGCAGGATTTCGCGTCGCATCGGCCCCCCAGCCTTCTTGCATCAACCGTTCTCGTATTGACGCCACCAGGCGACGAACTTTTCCAGTCCGATCTTCAGCGGGACCTTGGGCTGATAACCGCACAGGGCGTTCAGCTTTGAAATGTCCGCATAGGTGGCGGTGACGTCGCCGGGCTGCATCGGCCGCATGATCTTGTTCGCGCTGACGCCCAACGCGGTTTCCAGAGTAGAGATCATCTCCGTCAGGCCGACGGGCTGGCTGTCGCCGATGTTGTAGACCTCATGGACGCCCCGCGCGGGGGGACGGTCCAGAACGGCGACCACGCCGTCGACGATGTCGTCGATATAGGTGAAGTCGCGCGCCATCCGGCCTTCGCCATAGACCTCGATCGGCTCGCCGCGCACGATCTTCTGGGTGAAGCTGAAATAGGCCATGTCGGGCCGGCCCCAGGGTCCATAGACTGTGAAGAACCGCAGGCCCGACTGCGGAAAGCGATAAAGCCTGGCGTAGCTCTGGCTCATCAATTCGCACGAGCGTTTGGTCGCGGCGTAGAGCGACACCGGGTGGACGGTCGGGTCGTCCTCTCGGAAGCCCGAACCCTCCAGAGGCCGGTCGCCATAGACCGAACTGGACGAGGCATAGACTAGGTGCGTCACGTCGTTGTGCCGCGCGGCCTCCAGCATTGACAGATGGCCGGCCAGGTTGGACCGCTCGTAGGCGAAGGGGTTCTCGAGGGAGTAGCGGACCCCGGCCTGGGCCGCGAGGTGGACGATCTGCTTGACCCCGGCGTCCGCGACCAGCGCGCGCATCTGCGCGTGGTCAGCGATGTCGGCGCGGACCATCTTGAAGCCGTCTCGCTCTTCGAGCCGGGCGGCGCGGGCGGCCTTCAGGCGCGGATCATAGTAGTCGTTGAAGACATCGACGCCGATCACCTGCTCGCCCCGGTCCAGCAGACGCTCGGCGACGTGCATGCCGATGAAGCCGGCCGCGCCTGTGACGAGGATCGGCGCGCCCATCAGCCGCGCCCGATGCCCATGTAGCGGAAGCCGCGATGCTTCATGTCCTCGGACCGATAGATGTTACGCAGATCGACCAGGACCGGCTGTTTCATCAGCAGCTTGATGCGGTCCAGATCCAGGGCGCGGAACTGGTCCCATTCGGTGACGAGGACGACGGCGTCGGCGCCGACGACGGCGTCATAGGCGCTGTCCTTCATCTGGATGTCGGGCAACAGCTTGGCGGCCTCGTGCATGCCTTCGGGATCGAAGGCCTGGACGGTCGCGCCGGCGGCGATCAGGGCAGGCGCGATGTCCAGCGACGGGGCGTCACGCATGTCGTCGGTGTTGGGCTTGAACGTCAGGCCCAGGAGGGCGATCGTCTTGCCCTGGACGCTCGTGCCCAGGGTCGCGGCGACGCGGTCGGCCATGGCCTTCTTGCGGGCGTCGTTGACCTCGACCGTGGCCTCGATCAGCTTTGTCGGGGCCCCATATTGCTGGGCGGTGCGGACCAGGGCGATCGTGTCCTTGGGGAAGCACGAGCCGCCATAGCCCGGTCCGGCGTGCAGGAATTTCGAGCCGATGCGCTTGTCCAGGCCGATGCCGCGTGCGACCTGCTGAACGTCGGCGCCGACGGCTTCGCACAGGTCGGCCATCTCGTTGATGAAGGTGATCTTCATCGCCAGGAAGGCGTTGGCGGCGTATTTGATCAGCTCGGACGTGCGACGGCCCACGAACAGCAGCGGGCTCTCGTTCAGGTTCAGCGGACGGTAAAGTTCGCTCATGACCTTCTGCGCGCGGCCGCCGGCGTCGCCGGTTATGTCGTCGATGCCGATGACCACGCGGTCGGGACGTTTGAAGTCGCCGATGGCGGCGCCTTCACGCAGGAACTCGGGGTTGGAGACGACGGCGAAGTCGGCGTTCGGATTGGTCTTCTTGATGATGGCTTCGACTTCGTCGCCCGTGCCGACCGGAACGGTCGACTTGGTGACGACGACCGTGAAGCCTTCGATCAGGCCGGCGATTTCTTCAGCGGCGGCGTGGACGTAGGACAGGTCGGCATGACCGTCGCCGCGCCGCGTCGGCGTGCCCACGGCGATGAAGACGGCGTCGGCCCGGCGAATGGCCTCGGCGCCGTCCAGGGTGAAGAACAGTCGACCCTCGCGCACATTGGCGGCGACCAGATCATCCAGCCCCGGCTCATAGATCGGGATTTCGCCCCGCTCCAGCCGCTCGATCTTGGACGGGTCCTTGTCGATGCAGGTGACGACATGGCCGAAGTCGGCGAAACAGGCGCCGGAAACCAGGCCCACATAGCCCGTCCCAATCATCGCTACGCGCATCGAAATCCCTCATCAGCCGCGAGCCGACCTTTAGCGGTGCGGTGCGCCCGGGGACAATGGCTTTTGGTTTCGCGGTGCAACGGGTCTGCAGCCGACGCCATCCAGCGTCGGCTGCAGGATCAGAGCTAGAGGACGCCGATCATCGAGGCGACCAGCGGGTGACGGACGATGTCGCGCTCGGCCAGACGCACCACGGCGATGTCGGGTACGGCCTCCAGTCGCGCCGAGATGTCCGACAGGCCCGAGATGCCGGGCAGCAGGTCCGACTGCTGCGGGTCGCCCGTCACCACCATGGTCGAATGCCAGCCCAGGCGTGTCAGCAGCATCTTGAGCTGGACGTAGGTGCAGTTCTGCGCCTCGTCGACGACGATGAAGGCGTTATTCAACGTGCGGCCGCGCATATAGCCGACCGGGGCGATCTCGATCAGACCTTCGGCCATCAGCGCCTTGACCCGCTTCATCGACAGACGATCGGACAGGGCGTCGTAAAGCGGGCGCAGATAGGGGGCCAGCTTGTCTTCCATGTCGCCGGGCAGGAAGCCGATGGATTCGCCGGCCTCGACAGCGGGGCGGCTGAGGACAATCCGGCCCACCTTGCCCGCCTCCAGCGCCTCGACCGCCTTGGCGACGGCGAGGTAGGTCTTGCCGGTGCCTGCGGGACCCAGCGCCATGACCAGGTTGTGGTGGTCGATGGCCTCCATCAGCTCGCCCTGGCCCTCGGACTTGGGCTTCAGCGTCTTCAGATAGCCTTGGTCGCGGTCGTCGTTCGAAGGATAGGGCGACCACCCTGATCGCTCGTTATGCGGGGCGTGAAGCCGACGAACTTTCGACTCCTCCATGAAATCACGCGAATCCAGGATTCCGTGTTCACGCGTTTGACGCTTGGTTGCAGCACGCTTGGTCATGGACGCCTCCAGGGCATGAAAAAAGGCGGACCCGAACGGGCGCCGCCTTGGATGGTCTTGGGGAGGAAGAGGTCGCGGCCTGCAGAGCGGCGGCCCGGATCGACAGCAGAGCCGTCTGCAACGGGGTGCGCCCGCCGCCGAACAACCGAACCAGGATCCCAACGCGCCACGCGAAAGCCCCGACTTGATGACCGGATCGGGCTTGATCCGGTTTCGGATCCGGGGCCGAAATGGCGACCCACGAATCGCATCAACAGAATGATGCTATCGTGGTTAGCGATCCGTTAAAGCCCTCGTTTTCAAAGATTAGGCGGTGTACAGATGACCATTTACGCCTTGGGCGACAGCAAACCGCAGCTTCCGCCGCAGGGCGAATACTGGGTGGCGCCAAGCGCATCGGTGATAGGAAATGTGATTCTCCAGTCCAACGCCAGTGTCTGGTTCGGCGCCGTGCTGCGCGGGGACAACGATCCGATCACAGTGGGGCCTGACAGCAACATTCAGGACGGCAGCGTGCTGCACACCGACATGGGTTCGCCGCTGACGCTGGGGCGCGGCGTGACGGTGGGGCACAAGGCCATGCTGCATGGCTGCGAGGTCGGGGACTACAGCCTGATCGGCATCGGGGCGGTGGTGCTGAACGGGGTCAAGATCGGGCGCAACTGCATCATCGGCGCCAATGCGCTGATTACCGAGGGCAAGATCATCCCGGACAACAGTCTGGTGGTGGGCCAGCCCGGCAAGGTGGTGCGGGAACGTGACCCGGCGCACATCGCCGTGCTGCAGATGTCGGCCGAACACTATGTGCAGAACTGGAAGCGGTTCGCGGCGGAGCTGCGGCCTCTATGATCGGCTGAGGATGGTTCGCGCCGCCGCCGCATCGGCGTCTATCTGGGTCTTCAGGGCGTCGAGACCGTCGAAGGTCTCCTCGCCGCGCAGCCAGGCGACCAGTTCAGTGTCCAGCGTCTGGCCGTAGAGGTCGCCGTCGAAGTCGAACAGCCAGACCTCCATCAGCGGGGTTTCCAGCGCATACATGGGACGCACGCCCAGGCTGGCGACGCCGTCGATAACCCGCCCGTCCGGCAATCGGCTGCGGGTCGCATAGACGCCATAGGCGGGGCGCATATAGTCGCCGAGTGCGACATTGGCCGTCGGCACGCCGATGGTGCGGCCGCGCTTGTCGCCGTGGATCACCTCGCCGCGAATAGCGAAGGGGCGGCCCAGGATGGCGGCGACGCGGGCCATGTCGCCGGCCTTCAGGGCCTCGCGCACGGCGCTGGACGACAGTTTCAGCCCGTCCGCGTCATCCAGCCGTTCGGCGACCGACACGGTGAAGCCCAGCCGCTCGCCATAGGCGCGCAAGGCCTCGGGCGAGCCGGAGCGGCCCTTTCCGAAGGTGAAGTCGAACCCGACGGCGGCGTGGCGAATGCCCAGACCCTCGGCCAGAACCCGCTCGGCGAAGGCGGAGTCGGTCATGCCGGCCATCTCGGCGTCGAAGGGCAGAAGATACAGGATCTCCACACCCAGCGGCGCCAGGGCCTCGGCCATCTGATCGGCCGTCATCAGTCGAAAGGGCGCGGCGTCCTTCTGGAACCAGCGGCGAGGATGAGGATCGAAGCTGACGACGCCCAACGGCGCGCCCAGCCGTTCCGCCGCGTCACGTGCGCCGGCGATGACGGCCTGATGCCCGCGATGCACGCCGTCAAAGGCGCCGACGGCGACCGCCGCGCCTTTCAGCGCGTCCGGCAGGTCGCGCCAGTCGCGGACAATCTGCATCAACGCTGGGACGGTTTGCGCCGGCGCGGGACGCGGACGACGGCGACGCCGTCCATGATCATGGTCTCGCCGACAAAGCCTTCGCAGCTGAGCTTGACCCGCGCGCTCTCGGGCTCGACCTCGATCACGGTGATCAGGATGCGCACGACGTCGTCAATCCGCACCGGCTGATGGAAGGCAAGGGTCTGGGAGATGTAGATCGAGCCGGCGCCCGGCAGGATGGTGCCGACCACCGCAGAGCCGAACGAGGCGCTGAGCAGGCCGTGGGCGATCCGGCCGCGATAGGCGGTCTTGGAGGCGAAGGCCTCGTCCAGATGCACCGGGTTGAAGTCGTCGGACGCCTCGGCGAACAGCCGAATGCGGTCCTCCGTCGCGACGACGATTTTCTCGGCCGCCATGCCGACGTGAAGTTCGTCCAAGATGTAACCACCGGACGGATGCTGCTGAACCAATTCGACCATGGATGAGGCTTTAGCGGCGGTGCGACAAAATGGCGAGCCTTACCAGTTCAGTTCGAGCGCGGCGTATCGCGCATAGGTCGTTTCCGCCTTCAGCAAAGCGGCGGCGCGGGCCGGGTCGAGCGCGCCGTCTTCGCCCTTGGCCTGGTCGCCGTGGATGCCTTGGGCGATGAACAGGCAGTCCAGCCCTTGCGCGTTTGCGCCCATCACGTCGGTGACGACGCCGTCGCCGATGCACAGGACGCGCGAGCGATCGACGGGCCGGCCCAGCAGGCCTTCCGCCTCCTTGATCGCCAGGTCGTAGATCGGGGCGAAGGGCTTGCCCGCCATGACGACCCGGCCGCCCTGCGATTCATACAGGTCGGCCAGCGAACCGCCGCAGTAGATCAGCTGGTCGCCGCGTTGGACGACCCGGTCGGGATTGGCGCAGATCAGTTCGATGTCGCGTGCGGCGCCGACGGCGAACCGCTCACGGTAGTCTTCGGGCGTCTCGACCGTGTCGTCCACCGGGCCGGTGACGGAGATGAAGGCGGCGTCCTCAGGCGACGCGGCGCGCTCAAGGCCAAGGCCGGCGTATAGTGGCGCGTCACGTTCGGGGCCGACGATCCAGGCCGGGCCGGGCGCGCGCTTGGCCAGTTCAGCGCGGGTCGCATCGCCGGAGGTGACGAAGGCCTTCCACGCCTCGCGCGGCACGCCCAGCCCGTCCAGCTGAGCGATCACGTCGGACGCCGGGCGGGGTGAGTTCGAGATCAGCACGACATGGCCGCCCTCGCGGTTGAACCGCGTAAGCGCCTCGCACGGCGCGGCCCAGCTCTCGCGGCCGTTATGGATCACGCCCCACACGTCGCAGAGCAGGATGTCATAGTCGCCGGCGACGGCGCCGAGGTGGGGCAGGGCGTGGGGGAGGGTCATGGGCTGGTCCTTAGCCCTTCTCGTCTTGATGGAGAAGGTGTGGCGGACGCTCGTCAATTACACGGACCGATTTGGCGACCATCGGTAAACTTCAATCGAATTTCTGGGTCTACCCAGGCTTCGACGCCATTGCCGCGATAGTAATCTTCGGCGATACCTCCGCGCACGAACCGTAGTCGGACAGGCTTTAATGTGGGGCTGCTGATCTCAAGGACCTTACCGCCGCCAAATGTGCGTAGCGTCAGATCGACAGCTTCACCAGGCTGGCATTCAAGAGTTTCCGTCCGGTCCGACATCAGGAATTCCGGCTCGGAGCTGCAAGCGGACAACAGCAGGCACGCGGTAAGCGAACCGACGTGCCGCAAGCGCATGACTAGCTGAAGCGCCTGCGCTGCTCGGCGCTGCGCAGGGTGGAGCGCAGGAACTCGGCCGGGGGGTCGGTTTCGGCCAAAACCTGTTCCTTGATGGCGCGGGGTTCGCCGAACAGGTGGCCCTGGCCCATGCCGACGTCGAGCTCGAGGATGTCGACGACCTGGCGTTCGTTCTCGACCTTTTCGGCGATGACCTCGACGCCGTAGCGGCGGGTCAGGGCGGCGAAGTCGGCCGCCTGGATGTCGGGCATGGAGCGCAAAGGCGCGCCGCCGTCCAAGTCCAGCAGTTGCTCGATCATCAGGTCGGCCGCGACCTTGATGAACTTGACGTCCGAGCGCTGCAGGTCGGCGAAGTCGAGGTCCAGCGTCTGCACCTTGTCCAGCGAGAAGCGGAAGCCCAGGTCAGCCAGCTTGGCCATGTTGCGCGCCTCGATAGCGCCGCGGGCGTCGAAGGTGGCCTGACCCAGTTCGAAGATCAGCGCCTGGTTCAGGTCGCGGTTCTCGCTGAGGAAGTCCAGGAACTGCGGGAAGAAGGTCTCGTCGCCCAGCGAGGTCAGGGCCACGTTGCAGAAGACGCCGACCTTGCGATCCTGACGCGCCAGCCGCCGCACGATCTGGGCGCAGCGGAACAGCAGCAGATTGTCGATCGCCGGCACCAGGCCCTCGCCCTCGGCCAGGGACAGATATTCGGCCGGCATCATAACGCGGTCGGTGGCGTCCCGCAGCCGGGTGAAGCTCTCGTAGAAGATCGTCCGGCGCTGAGGCAGAGAGACGACCGGCTGCAGATACAGATCGACGCGCCCTTCGCTGAGCGCTTCGTGGATGGTGCGCAGCAGTACGTTGGACTGGGCCATGCGGCGGCCCTCGAAGGTCTCGACGCCGATATGCGGTGCGGCGGCCAGGCGCTCGTCGATGCTTTCGCTCATCTGCTGGACCAGCGATTCCAGCATACGGACCTCGCCGGTCAGGGCGTCGGTGTCGGACAGGACGCCGGTCTCGATGGCGTGCGCCAATTCGGTCAGGGCGCCCTGGGTCGATTCCATCGCATCGGCGAGCAGGCGGTGGGCCTCGCGGACCTGACCGATTTCCTTCTTCAGGACGCGGCGCTCGGCGATGCCGGTGACGATGCCGTGGAAGGCGCCCAACAGTCCCAGTGCGCCGAGCGTTCCGGCCACGCCTGCGCCGATCCCTAAGCCCGCGCGCCATAGAAAGGCGCCCACGGTCATGCCGAGGAACAGATAGGCGAAGTAGAGAAAGCCCGTTGTTACGTTGCGCATCGGCTGGCGGTCGGCCACTCCCGGATGGAATCGCCTGAGTATCAGGCTATCAATGTCATTCGGCTAGAGCGGGGCTGCAAATATCCCCGCCAAACCTACGGGAAACGCAATGGAACTGTTCGATCTGACCGGCAAGGTCGCAATCATCACCGGCTCATCGCGGGGAATCGGCAAGGCCATCGCCGAACGGCTGGCCGAACATGGCGCCAAGGTCGTCATTTCGTCGCGCAAGGCCGGGCCGTGCGACGAGGTCGCCGCCGAGATCAACGGCAAGTATGGCGAGGGTCGGGCCATCGCTGTTCCCGCCAACATCGCCTCGAAGGAGGATTTGCAGCGGCTGGTCGATGAGACCAACGCCGCCTTCGGCCAGATCGACATCCTGGTCTGCAACGCCGCGACCAATCCCTACGCCGGGCCGATGGCGGGCATCGCCGACGACCAGTTCGAAAAGATCCTGCAGAATAACGTCATCTCGAACCACTGGCTGATCCAGATGGTCGCGCCGCAGATGGTGGAGCGCAAGGACGGGTCGATCCTAGTGATCTCGTCCATCGGGGGCCTGCGCGGCAATGCGTTGATCGGCGCCTACAATATCTCCAAGGCGGCGGACATGCAGCTGGTGCGCAATCTGGCGGTGGAGTGGGGGCCGTCGAACGTGCGGGTCAACTGCATCGCGCCCGGGCTGGTTCAGACCGATTTCGCCAAGTACCTGTGGGAGAATCCGGAGCTGCTGAAACAGGTTACCGAACCGGCGCCGCTGAAAAGGATTGGCCAGCCCGATGAAATCGCGGGCACGGCGGTCTATCTGTGCAGCCCTGCGTCGGCCTATGTGACCGGCCAGACCCTTGTGGTGGACGGTGGATTGACGATTGCCTGGTGAAGACACGCGCTCAAGCCGCCCAACGGGCGGTAGCGCGACAAGCGTGAAGCAGGATCTGATCTGGCGCCTAGAGGCCTTCGGCTTTCAGGCGCTGTTCGGCTTTCTGCGCCTGTTGGGCGTCGAGCGGGCTTCGGGGTTGGGCGGCTGGCTGCTGCGCACCCTGGGGCCGCTGACCGGCACGCAGAAGACGGTGATGCGAAACCTCCGCATCGCCTTTCCCGACATGGGCGAGGCGCAGCGTCAGGCGCTGGCCCTGGCCCAGTGGGATCAGACGGGGCGGACCTTCGCCGAACTGGCGGTCATGGATCATCTGACGCCAGAAGGCGGGCGGGTCGAGGTGGTCGGAATGGAGCGGCTGCACGCCCTGCGCAACAGCGGCAAGCCGGCCGTTTTGATCTCGGGCCATCTGGCCAACTTCGAGGTGATGGCGGCGGTGATCATGGCCTCGGGCGTGCCGTGTCAGGTGACCTATCGTGCCGCCAATAATCCGTACGTCGACGCCCTGATCCGCCAGAGCCGGGAGCGTTACGGCATCCGCCTGTTCGCGCCCAAGGGCGACGGGACGCGCGAGCTGATGGCGGGGATGAAGCGCGGCGATTCCATCGCCCTGCTGGTCGATCAGAAATACAATCAGGGGCCGGAGGTGGAGTTCTTCGGTCAGCCGGTGAACGCCTCGCCCGGAGCGGCGAGGCTGGCGTTGAAGTTCGACACGGTCATGCTGCCGCTGTCGGTGGTGCGCCTGCCGGGCGTGCGGTTCCGGGTGACGGCGCACGAGCCGATCGTGGTCAATCAAAGCGAGGACAAGGCGGCCGATACCCTGGCCGGCATTCAGGCCGCCAATCGCTTCGTCGAGGATCGGGTGAAAGAGCATCCCGTGGACTGGTTCTGGGTCCACAAGCGCTGGCCGGACAAGGTCTATGCGGCGTTGGACCGCGAGGCGTCCGATCCTCGACGGTAAGGCCCGGCGTAGTCGGGCGTATCGCGGCGTCGACGGCAGGGGCCGATATAGCCGTCGGCCTTGATGAAGGGGCGGGGCCGCATAATGACGGCGTTCAGGCGATCCAGCACGGCCTTAGCGGTGATCGGCTTGACGATGAATTCGGTCACCCCGGCGTCGCGGGCCTCGTAGACGCGGCTGCGTTCGGAATGGCCGGTCATCATGATGATCGGCAGAAACGGATTGGGGCTGTTGGGGCTGGTGCGGACCAGCCGTGTGAATTCGACCCCGTCCAGCGGAAACATGTTGAAATCGACGATGGCCAGATCGATCGCGTGGCGACGCAGCAGATCGAAAGCCGTGGCGCCTTCTGACGCCTCATAGACGTTGCGGATGTCGGCCGAATGCAGCACGGCCGACGCGATGGCGCGCATGTTCTGATTATCGTCCACAAGCAGGACGTTCAGCGATTTCAGAGAAAACATCGGGCCCCGCCAGATCTTCGATCGAGGCTAAGGGGATATGCGTAGTCTCGCAAGAGGAGCCTTTGATCAGGCTAGACTTTCTGGAACACGCGCCCCGATCATGAGTGACGGATCCAGGTTGCGATCGCGCCATTTCATGCGCCAGCACAGGTGGGGGCCGGTGGCGCGGCCGGTCATGCCGACGCGACCCAGCGGATTGCCGCGACGGACGCGCTGGCCCAGCGCCACGTCAAGCTGCGACTGGTGCAGATAGCAGCTGATCAGGCCCTGGCCGTGGTCGATCAGGGTCAGGCCGCCCTCGAAATGCATGTCGGGGCGGACGAAGGCGATGCGGCCGTCGGCGGGGGCGCGGATCACGCTGCCCTGGGGGGCGGCCAAGTCGATGCCGTAGTGGGGCCGGGCGGGCGTTCTGTTCAGGACGCGCTGAGCGCCCCAGGCGCTGGAGACCCGGTAGCTCTCCAGCGGCCAGATGAAGCCATTCTTGAAGTCATCGGCGTCGATGCGGCTGGCGAAGCCCTCGGTCTTCAGCGCGACCTCCTGCTGGATGCGGGCCAGCAGAGCGGGATCGCTGGGCTCGACGGTCGAGGGCGGCAGGCCGTTCACGCTGGTTGACGGGAAGGCGTAGGGAGCGATGTCGAGCGTGCGGCGGGCGGACCGGTCGCCGGACCGGGCCTCGATTTGGGTGGTCGGACCGGCGTCGCGGTCGAAGCCGATCACGAAGAGGCCGGCGGCCGAGGCGGTGGTCAGGGCCTCGCCGTCGACGAAGATCAGGGCGCGCGGCGCGGTGCGACCGAAGGCATAGCCGCCCTGACGCCAAGCGCCGTTCAGGGCCAGCGGCAGGGCGTTGCGGTCTTCAGCCATCAACGGCGCGGCGATCAGGCTGGCGCCCGCGCCGGTCAGCAGGGCGCGGCGCGACGGGATCATGTGGCGGCTTGCATCGACGCGATGAATTCGGCGGGACCGTAGTAAGGCTGCTGGCGGGTCGGGCTCCAGTAGCGGAGGACTTCGAGCGGAATCGGTTTGTCCGTGACGGCGCAGCGCACGAAGCGGCCGGGCTTCAAGACGGCGAACTCGCCGTCGCCATAATGAAGAACGGCCTGATCTGCGGCGATTTTGTCCATGAGCAGACGATAGCGGGCGGCGGGCGGCGCGGAAAGGGGCTCAGGGCGCCGCGACCGCATCCGTGATCGGACCGTCCCCGGCTGCGGGTCGGATCGCGCCGGCTGCGGGCGGCTTCGCCTTGCCGCCCATCCGGTCGGTGAACAGGAAGACGAAGGGGTTCAGCGAGATCGACAGCAGGGCGGCGGCCAGGATCAGATCGTGGGTCTCGCGGCTCATGGCGCCCAGAGACACGCCGAGCGCGGCCAGGATGAAAGAGAACTCGCCGATCTGGGCCAGGGACGCGGCGACGGTGAAACCGGTCGGCCGATCCAGTTTGAAGGTCTGGGTGATGACCAGGGCCGCGACCGACTTGCCCACGATGACGATGCCCAGCACGCCCAGGACCGCCCACGGCTGGCGCACCACGATCATCGGGTCGAACAGCATGCCGACCGAAACGAAGAACAGCACGGCGAAGGCGTCGCGCAGCGGCAGGGACCGCTCGGCCGCATTGTGACCCAGGGGCGAGGCGTTCATCACCAGACCGGCCAGGAAGGCGCCCAGCGCGAAGGAGTGGAACAGGAAATAGGCCAGCCAGGCGATTCCCAGGGCGATGGCCAGGACGCCCAGCGTGAAAAGCTCACGCGACTTGGTGTGGGCGATGCGGATCAGCAGCCAGGGAATGACCTTGCCGCCGACGACCAGCATGCCGACGACGAACAGCACGACCTTGAGCAGGGTCAGGCCGACGTCGGTCCCTAGCGCAGCGAAATCCGTCTGGGTTCCGGCCGGAACCAGCACCATGGGCAGCATGACCAGGGCGATGACGATGACCAGATCCTCGACGATCAGCCAGCCCACGGCGATGCGGCCGATCTCGCCCTTGACCTGTTTGCGCTCCTCCAGCGCCCGCAGCAGGACGACGGTCGAGGCGACGGATAATGCAAAACCCATCAGCAGAGCCTCGACATCGCCCAGGCCCAGCACGAACCGGCCGAGCCCCCAGCCCAGCACGGTGGCGACGCCGATCTGAACCAGGGCGCCGGGAATGGCGACCTTTCGGACCTGCATCAGATCCTTGGGCGAGAAGTGCAGGCCGACACCGAACATCAGCAGGATGACGCCGATCTCGGCCAACTGCGGGGCCAGTTCGGTGTCGGCGACGAAGCCGCCCGTATAAGGGCCGACGATCACGCCCGCGACGAGATAGCCCACCAGGGGCGACAGTTTCAGCCGATGCGCCAGCATGCCGAACACGAAGGCCAGGACAAAGCCCCCAACCAGGGTGAGAATCAGGCTGTCGGCATGCGGCATCAGGGCTCCTGTCGCGAGCGAAGGTGTGATTTGGGTAGGCTTTGCAGTTGGGGCGCGCGGGGCGGTTTGACAAGATGACGCAGTGTCGCGCGGGACGGAAAACGGCTTCGTCTTCGCGGCGTTCGGCCTGCGAAGTCTGGAGGGCTGGGCGGAGCGCCGGGCCTTCGCCCGGAGTTCTGTTGTGTTGTTACCGTTTCGACGAAGGGTGTGACGCTCCGCGCGGATGGTTGGCCTGCAAGCTCGGGGCGCCGAGCGGTGGCGGTCTTATCGCCTAACCCCATAAGCCTGCGACGGGCGGGTCGGAGCAGCGATCCCCGATCCCCGGTTCGGCCGAGTATCCCCCTCGACCCTGCGACGCGACTGCGGACGCCGGGGCGATTCCCCGGCCGATCAGCCCCGGCGCCGCGATGGGATTTCACCATCGCCCCCGTTCCATCCGCTCCCGCCGCCGCAAGGTCGCAGGCCTTACGAGCCCTCCGGTGCGACGAGACAGGGCTATTATGGGGCCGTTTGACCCCGTGGATGGGAGACGGGGGACATAAATCGGCAAGCGGTTGAAATCGCTGCGGATGGACCAGCGGCATTGCGCTGGCTTAGCGAAGTCTCCTCCCCATTTCATGGGGAGGTGGCTCGAAGCGCAGCGGAGAGACGGAGGGGCTCTTCACCGCATCACCGATGCCAGTGGGACTTAAGAGCCCCTCCACGGCTTCGCGGTCCCCCTCCCCACGCGTGGGGAGGAGACTTTGGTGCGATCAGGCGTGCGTCTGGTCCCAATACCGAACCGCATCGGCGTCGCGGGCCGAGAGGTCGGGGTAGGCGGGGTCGGAGCCGACGTCGGGGACGCGGCGCCAGGAGCGGGCGCATTTGGGGTGGTCGGCGACAGCAACCGTGACCGAGATGGTCTCGCCTTCGACAAGATCTGCACCCGATGTGCGGAAGATTTCGGCCGCGTCGAGGCCTTCGAAGGGGGCGAAGGCTGAGGCCGGGGCGGTGACGGTCGGCCACGCGTCCAGGGCGCCGCCGATCAGCTTTTCGCGGCGGGCGGCTTCAAGCGATTCATTGACCACTTCGAGGACTGTATTGATCGCCGCCCAACGCTCGGCTTCGGCCGGGTTGCTCCATTCCGCCGGGGTGTCGGGGATCACCCGCGCGCAGTTGGAGCCGACGTCGGGGAAGCGCGTGGTCCAGGCCTCTTCCATGGTGAAGGGCGTCAGCGGGGCCAGCCAGGCGGTGAGGCGCATGAAGACTTCGTCCATCACCGTGCGGGCGGCGCGGCGACGCTGGCTGTCGGGGCGGTCGCAATAGAGGGCGTCCTTGCGGATATCGAAATAAAGGGCCGACAGATCGCCGGCGCAGAACTCCAGCACCGGACGGACGACGTCCTGGAAGCGGTATTCGGCGTAGGCGGCGCGGACCTGGGCGTCGAGCTCGTGCAGGCGGTGCAGGACGAACCGCTCCAGCGGCGGCATCTGGTCCAGCGGCAGGCGTTCGGCCTCGTCGAAATCGGCCAGGGCGCCCAGCAGGTAGCGGACGGTGTTCCTGAGCTTGCGATAGGCGTCGACCGTGGTTTGAAGGATCTGTTTGCCGATCCGCTGGTCGTCCGAATAATCGACCAGGGCCACCCACAGACGCAGGATGTCGGCGCCCGATTCCTTGATGATGGTCAGGGGGTCGGTGGTGTTGCCCTTGGACTTGGACATCTTCTCCCCCTTCTCATCGAGGGTGAAGCCGTGGGTCAGGACCGCCTTGAACGGGGCGCGGCCGCGCGTGCCGCAGCCTTCCAGCAGAGACGACTGGAACCAGCCGCGGTGCTGGTCGGAGCCTTCCAGGTAAAGGTCGGCGGGCCAGTGGGCGGGACGGTCGCCGGTATAGCCGTTTTCCGGCAGGCGTGGGTCGAGCGTGAAGGCGTGGGTCGAACCGGAGTCGAACCAGACGTCCAGAATGTCCTCGACCTTTTCGTAGCGGGCCGGGTCGTGGGCGCCCAGGAAGTCGCTGTCGGGCGCGGTGAACCAGATGTCGGCTCCGTGTTCGGCGACGGCCGCGACGATGCGAGCGTCGACCTCGGGGTCATGCAGGGGCTGGCCGGTCTGTTTGTCGATGAACATGGCCAGAGGCGTGCCCCAGGCGCGCTGGCGGCTGACCAGCCAGTCGGGACGGCCCTCGACCATCGAGCGGATGCGGTTCTTGCCGGCGACCGGATGGAAGGCGGTGGCGTCGATGGCGTTCAGCGCCGTCTCACGAAGGGTGTCGCCGCTCTTCAGGGGCTGATCCATGCGGATGAACCACTGAGGGGTGTTGCGGAAGATGATCGGGGCCTTCGAGCGCCAGCTGTGCGGATAGGAATGCTCCAGCCGCCCGCGCGCCAGCAGATTGCCGGCCTCGATCAGCTTTTCCATCACCGCGCCGTTGGCGGGACCGAACTTGCCGGTCTTCTTGCCTTCGGTCTCCAGCACCTTCAGGCCCGCGAACAGGGGGACGCCGGGATAGTAGGCGCCATCTGGGTCGACGGTGTCGGGCACCTCGTGATGACCGTGGGCCTTCCAGACCTCGAAGTCGTCAGCGCCGTGGCCGGGCGCGGTGTGGACGAAGCCGGTGCCGGCGTCGTCGGTGACGTGGTCGCCGGCCAGCAGGGGCACGGAGAAGCCGTAGCCGCTGTCGAGCGCGGCCAGCGGGTGGGCGGTCTCAAGGCCCGACGGATTGATGTCGTAGACGCGGGTCCAGGCGGCGATCTTGGCGGCCTTGAACACCTCCTCGGCCAGCTTGTCGGCCAGGATCAGGCGATCGCCGGGCTTGGCCCAGGGCGCGAACTCCAGGCCCTCCTCCATGGCCGTGACCTCATACAGGCCATAGGCGATCTCGGGGCCGTAGGAGATGGCGCGGTTGGCCGGGATGGTCCAGGGCGTGGTCGTCCAGATGACGATGGACGGGGTGCTGGAGCGGAAGGCCAGCAGGTCATCGGGATGGTCGTCCGATGCCGCGATGACCGGGAACTTCACCCAGATCGTGGGCGAGACGTGGTCGTGATACTCGATCTCGGCGTCGGCCAGGGCGGTGCGCTCGACCGGCGACCACATGACTGGCTTGGAACCGCGATAGAGCTGGCCCGAGTTCTTGAACTTGTGGAACTCGGCGACGATGGCCGCTTCGGACGTAAAGTCCATTGTGGCGTAGCGATTGGCGAAGTCGCCGACGATGCCCAGCCGGTGGAACTGATTCTTTTGCAGGTCGATGTATTTGCCGGCGTATTCGCGACAGGCGCGGCGGAACTCGTCCTTGGACACCTCGTCCTTGCGGCGGCCCTTGGCGCGGAACTGTTCCTCGATCTTCCACTCGATCGGCAGGCCGTGGCAGTCCCACCCGGGGACGTAGTCGACGTCGTAACCCAGGAGGAACCGGCTACGGACCACAAAGTCCTTCAGCGTCTTGTTCAGGGCGTGGCCGATGTGGATGTCGCCATTGGCGTAGGGCGGGCCGTCGTGAAGAACGTAAAGGGGGGCATTCTGCTTCTGCCGCTCGGCGCGCAGGGTCCCGTAGAGGTCGCCCCACTGTTCCAGGATGACCGGCTCCTTCTGGGGCAGGCCGCCGCGCATGGGGAAGGGCGTCTCGGGCAGGAAGACGGTGTCGCGATAGTCGCGACCGGAGGGGGTGTCGGTGGTGTGTTCGGGGGCGTCGGCCATTGGTCGTCTCGGCGTCTTGAAATTAGGTCGCTGTTCTCTTCGCCCTATCGCGCTTCGCGCTGCCTGAGGGCTTTCGATCCCGGCGTGCACGGGGCCATGAGGCCCAGGAGCGCTACGCCGGGCGGCTAATCGAAATCAGGCGAATGGAGACGCGGACGGTCATTGTGCGGGCGGTCTAGCAGACGGATGCGGCATTGCGCCATCCCGAAGCGCGCGCCGTATCAACGGAAACGAAAGGCTTTTGCGGTTTTGTGACGGGAGGATCGGCCGGAATCTTGTTCGGCCGACACGATATTCGCTTGGGAGTTCCCGCCGATGCGGCTGCGGATCACGAAATGGATGCTGGGCCTGGCGGCCGGTCTCGTCGTCTCGGCGGGCGCCGGAGCCGCGCTGGCGCAATGCACGTCCGGCTGTCAGCCGCCGCCCTGCACCTCGTGCGAGCCGCCCCCTCCGCCTGAGCCGCCGCCCTGCAACGGCGGCGGAAACTGCGGCCCTGGCGGCGGTGGAAACTGGAACGGCAACATTAACACCAACGTCAATGTGAACGTGAACCTTGGCGCGAGCGCCAGTGCGAACGCGGGCGCCGGGGCCAACGCCAACTCCGGCGCACGGTCCTACGTCAATGCGCGCGCCGGCGGGTTCTCGGGCAGCTTCGGGGGAGGCGGCGGCGCGGCCTATGTCAGCGTCGATCAGCCCTATCCGACCACCATCCAGGGCCTGGCCGTCGAGGGCGTGATCGCCCAGACCGTGCGCACTCCCTACAGCGCCTTCCGCAGCATGATGAAGCGGGTCGTCATCCAGGCCGTCTGCATCGACGACCGCCAGGTGCCGCACCCCGCCTCGCAGGTGCGGCCGGATCGCGAGATCGCCGAAGGGTTCGAGGGCGAGCTGTATCGCTGCCTGTCGGGCACCTGGCTGCAGGCCACCATCGCCGACTATAACGGCGACATCAGCTTCGATCACGGCACGACCCTGACCTGCCGCAAGCATGAGGCGCTGTGGTACGGGACGGGCGGCAAGCTGGAATGCCGGCCCGAGAAGCCCGAGCGGGATTGCAACGAGCGTTCGCTGCTGCGTCGCTACGGCGCCGGGATCAAGATCCTGACGATGTACCGCGAAGAGGAATATACCGAATACCGCGAAGAACAGGTCGAGAGCGCGACCGTGCTGACCGGGGTGATCACCCTGGACGGCGGCGTCGGCGGCCGGGTCTTCTGAACCGGACCTGAACACGCCCGTTCAGCCGCCGATCAGGCGGGACGTGAGATAAGGCGACCGTCGGCTCTCCGTCGACGATCCTGACGACTGGCCCCGGTTCGCGAGAACCGGGGCCTTTTTCGTAAGCCTTACTGAGCCGCTGATTGAGCGGTGACGGTGGCGCGCCAGGCGCTGTCGGACTTCAGATACTGGCGAGCCAGGGCCTGAATGTCGGCGGCGGTGACGGCTTCCAGGGTGGCGATCTGGTTGCGGGTCTGGTCCAGCGTCGCCGGGTCGCTCTGGGCCTGCGACAGCTGGGTCAGCCAATAGCCGTTGTCGGCCATGCTGCGACGGATGCGCTCGACCGCAGGACGACGGGCGCGGTTCAGTTCGTCCTCGCTGATTGGATTGTCACGCAGGTCGGCGGCGATGGCGTCCACCGTCTCGAACAGCTTGGGCAGGGCGGCCGGCGGGGTTTCCGCGGTCACCGAGATGAAGCCGTAGCCCGGATAGGTGTCCGAGGCGGTCGAGCCGGCGCTGGGCGAATAGGCCAGGCCCTGTTTCTCGCGGATCTCGTCGTTCAGGCGCAGTTGCAGCACGTCCGACAGGATCGACAGCTGACGCGCGGTCTTGCGATCTTCGACCTGGTCGGTGGTCGGCCAGGCAACGAAGCCCAGCGCCTGTTCGGCGGGTCCGGTGTGATACAGCTGAACCGGCGTGGCGGTCGGAGCCGGGAACTTGCGCACCGTCGAGCCAGCGGGCGGCGTGGGCGCCTGACCGCGCGAGGGCAGGGCGCCGAAGGTCGAGCCGACGGCGGCGATGACCGCGTCGACGTCGACGTCGCCGACGACGGTGATCTCGACCGGACCCTGCGCCAAGGCCGAGCGAACGCCCGAGCGGATGTCGTCGATCTGGATCGCGGCGATCTGCTCGGCGGTCGGGGTCGTCTCACGCGCGTCGCCGCTGGCCAGCAGGCCCGAAGCATCGCGTTGGAAGACGCCGCGCGGCGTGGCGCCCAGCTGAGCCAGGATTTGCGGGAACATGGCCTTGGTCTGCTCGAACGAGGCGCCGCGCAGACCGGGATCAGTCAGGTAGGCGGCCAGGACCTGAAGCTCCAGCTGGAGATCGGCGGGCTTGGTGGCGCCGGCGAAGATATAGGCGTCGCCGGCCTGATTGACGGCGGCGCTGTAGGTGCGGCCGCTGAGGACGCGGTTCATCTCGTCCAGGCTGAGCTTGCCCAGACCGCCGGGCGCCAGGACGGTGCTGGCCATCGACAGGGGCGACAGGGTGTCGGCAGGCAGGCCCAGTTCGCCAAGACCGGTGCGGGCGCTGACCAGAATCTGATCGGCGCGGAAGTCGGTCTTCTTGATGTTCAGCAGCGTGCCGTTCGGGAAGCGAACCAGGGTCGCACCCAGGTCTGCGACTTCGGAACGGGCGGCGGGGACCGCCGGGGCGCCGAAGTTGTCGTAGGGCCATTTCAGTTCGGCCTCGGCGGCGCGGGCTTGCACCGGGGTGTTGCGCGAGGCCTCCAGCGCAGCGGTGACGGCGGCCTCGCCACCCTCGACCGGCACGGGCGAGCTGAACAGAAGCAGCGGGCCCTGGCCCTCGAACACCGCCTTGGTGGCCTGATTGACCTGGTCGACGGTCAGGCCTTCGACGGCCTTGTTGAACAGATCGAGGTTGGTCTGGGGCGAGCTGAAGACCTGGTCGTCGTTGACGGCGCCCAGGAGGCCGGTCGCCAGCGCCGGGGTCGAACGGGTCGCGGCCGAGGCGACGGCGTTCTGAAGCGCGGTGCGGGTGTTGACGATCTCGCGTTGAAGCTCGGCGTCGCTGACGCCGTATTCGGCCAGACGACGGCTTTCCTGCTCGACGCTTTCCAGCGCGCGCTGCCAGCCGCCCGGATTGAAGGCGACCGACAGGGTGCCGGCGTCCAGACTGTCGAACAGCGACTGATAGCCGGCGCCGGCGCCGATGAAGGGCGGGTTGTCGGCGCGGGCGATCTCGCCCAGGCGACGGTTCAGCACAGCCAGACCCAGGCCGCGACGGACGTCGGCGGCGCGTTCGGCGGCCGTGTCGGGGCTGAGGTCAGGGGCCTTGATCCAGTTGATCTGGATGGAGGACTGGATGCCCGGCTCGACCAGGATGCTGGTCTGCGGTTGACGCGGGGCGACGGTTCCCAGGTCGGGCTCGGGACCATCGGCGGCGGTCGGCTTCCAGTCGCCGAAGGCCGCGCGGACCTTGGCCTCCATCGCATCCACGTCGAAGTCGCCAACGGCGATAAAGGTGGCGCGCGAGGGGCGATAGTAGGCGTCGTAGAAGTCGACGAAGCGCTGGCGCGGCGCGGTGCGGATGATGTCGAGGTCGCCGATCGGCAGACGTTCCGACAGACGCTGACCGGGGGCCAGAAGGCCGAGCTGGGTCTTCAGCACGCGCAGTTGCGGGGTGTCGCGGGTGCGTTCCTCGCCGACAATGACGCCGCGCTCGGAATCGATGGCGTCCGGCGCCATCAGGGCCGCCGACATCATCTCGCGCAGGATGTGAAGGCTGGGATCGACCGTCTCATCCTTGGTGTTGGGCAGCTCCAGCATGTAGGCGGTCTGGTCGAAGCTGGTGAAGGCGTTGGTGTCGGCGCCGAAGGCTAGGCCCAGGCGTTCGAGGATGCGCAGCATCTCATTTTCCGGCACGTCCTTGGTGCCGTTGAAGGCCATGTGCTCCATGAAGTGAGCCAGACCCTTCTGGTCGTCGCGCTCCATCAGCGAGCCGGCGTCGATGCGCAGACGGAAGGAGGCCTGGCCCGGAGGCGTCGCATTGTGCAGCAGGGCGTAGCGCATGCCGTTGGGCAGCAGGCCGTAACGGACGGCCGGATCGGCGGGGATGTCGCTGGCGGCCTGAGCCCAGGGGGCTGACGGCGCGACCTGACCGGCGGCGGCCGCAGCGGGCGGCGCGGTCTGGGCGAGAGCAGGGGCGGCGAAAGCCCCGGTGGTCAGGGCCAGTCCCGAGACGGCGACAAGCAGCAGATGACGCGCAGAACGCATGATATCACTCCGAAACCGCAACCCCCGATGGCGCGATGCCGGATGTGTAAAGTGTGCTTGCCTTCGCCACAAGCGGGGCTGGCGAACCTTACCGACTTGTCATGTTCAGATCAGCCGCCGGGGCGGCTGATGTAGAAGCTGGCGCTGTTGCCGACGGCGTTGGCGCCGACCACGGCGGTGCGTCCGGACGAAACCGTGGCGTTGGTGGTCGCGGTGACATTGCCGCTGTTGGTCTGGGTGTTGTTGACGTTGACGTCGCCGCCGCACTGGGAACAGGCATAGCCCGTCACCGTATTGCCGACCGCGTCGGAGCCGACATAGGCGTCATAGCCGTTGACGCCGACATAGGTCGCGTTGGCCTCGACCCCGCCGGTGTTCAGCTGGGTGTTGTCCAGCTTCAGATAGATGTCGTTATTGCCGGCGACGGTCTCGTTGGCGACGCTGCGGGCCGCCAGAACCGTCTGGCCCTGGAGATTGGTCTGGACGCGGGCGTCGGCGCGGACGCGGCCTGCGTTGGCCTGGTCCGTCTGGATCAGCATGGAGCCGCCGGCGTTGGCGGTGATCGCCTGGTTGGCCCCGGCGTTGGCGCCGACCGTCAGGTCCCAGCCGTTGTCCACATAGACGTCGGTGCGCGCCTCGGTGGTCGAGGCGGCGTTCGATTGGCGAATGGTCAGATCCTGGTGCGAGGCGCCGGTCGTATTGGTCTGGACCGCATTGGCGACGGCCTGGGACGAGAAGGTCGCGGGCGCCGGAATGTACTGAATGTCGGCGACGGTCTCGGCGAAGACGGTGGTCTGGGCCCGCTGGTCGATGACGCCGGTCAGGGACGACGAGGGGCCGCCCAGGGCGACGGTGTTGGCGACGGCGGTGCTGGTCGCGAAACCGCCTTGCAGTATGCGGCCATTCGGCGCCTGGACATAGGTTCCGGCCTCGACCCGGTCGCCGGTCGCGGACTCGCTGGAGTCCACGGCAAAGGTCGCGCGATCGGTGGTGACGCCCAGGTAGTTGCCGCGCGCGGTCGTATCGACGCTGAGCTGGCCGTCGGCCTCGCCGCTCGCGACCACATTGCTGCGGGCCAGCGTGGCGCCGGTCATCGACTGGCGCGAGACCAAGCCGGCGGAGGCGGCCGTGACCCCGCCCGCGAGCGCATTGCCTTGGGCGCTGTTGCTGACGGTCACCTGATCGACGGACAGGTCGATGTCCACCAGGCCGGTGACGTCGCCGGTCTGGATCTGGGTGCTGGAGCAGGTTTCGCCGGCTTGCGGATCGCAGGCCGGCGTCTGCTGGGCGCTCGCGTCAGTGGCGAGTGCGGCGAACGTCGCCGTCGCGGCCATCATGCCAACGAGACGGATCGGCGCGAGTCTGGCCATTGTTGGTGTCCTGAGTGGGATAGGCCGGATAATAGCCGCCGGTCGGGCCGACCGTGGAATCGCCGAGCGGGTCGTTGGCGGGGTTCAGGCAGATTTCGGGGCCGGGCGCGCCATAGAGGTTGGCCATGAACTCGACCGTGGCCCGTTCGACCAGGGCGCGGACGGCCAGTTGCGTCGGCTCCATCCCGCCCGTGCCGGCCGAGATGTCGAAGACGTTGCCGTTCAGGAAGTCGAACACGCCGGCCGAGATTTCGCGGCCGATGATCTGCTTCTGATAGGAGACGACATCGACGACCTCGAGCGTGGTCGTCTGGACCAGGCGCAGGTCCATGGCGATGTTCATCACATAGACGCGGTGATTGACGATGCCCGAGCCGGGGCGGTTGCTGTCGACCTCGCCCCCGGCGATGTCGAAGCCGCCGGAGCGGATGTTGTAGTTCACCTCGGTGATGCCGCCGACGACATAGAAGTCGGAACCCGGAACCTGACCCGCCAGGATGCGGCGGTACTGGGTGTCCTCCGGCCCCTTGGCGTCGGGAGCCTGGTCGCCGATCAGCTTGTTGTTGGCGTAGCGCAGCTCAAGCTCGGACACCGAGGTGTCGTAGCGTTCGACGATGCGAGCGCCGGCCTTGGCCAGCGCCGAGTTGGCCATCAGGGAGGCGCCGCCGGTGATCTGGCGGCCGCCGTCGGACGACACCGTGCCGGTGTAGTCGCTGATCCGGCCCACCGCCATGCGCGGCGAGGGCAGGTTGTAGCGACGCGCGTAGTCGGCCAGGCAATACAGCGCGGCGGAATAGGGCGTGGGGTTTGCGGTCACCGGCGCATTGCCGATCGGCGTCGCATATTGTCCCGACGGACCCGCGACCGGGCTGACGCAGCCGGCGAGCAGAAGGGCGACGGCCGAGACGGCGGCGGACCCCTTGATGAGATGACGGCGGCTCATGGCAGGTTGATGTTCCCGTTCAGGGCCGTACCGGCGTTGATGGCGCCGGTGTTGGTCTGGGTCGAGTTGACGATGACGGTGTTGCGGCTGCCCTGGACCACCACGTTCAGCTGATTGCCGATGGCGGTGGAGCCGCCGATGGTCGTGCCGCCGTTGCTGGACGCGCCTGCGCCGGCATAGGCCGAGGCCGCGCCGCCGGACTGGCTGGAATAGGACGAGGCGCCGGACTGGATGATGCCGTTGACGATCAGCCGATTGCCGTTGGCGTCACGCGTATAGCCGGTCGCGGCCGTATTGGCGGCCGTTCGCGCGCCGCCATAGCCCTGCTGGAAGCGCGCAGCGCCGCCCGAACCCGTCGACTGCGCGATCGCCGGCACGCTTGCAGCGGCGGCGAAGGCCATGACGGCGGTGGATAGAAACAGCCTCTTGGCGGGCATTCCGGGGTTCCTCGCGCACAAACGGACGCCGGACCACGAGCGTGATCCGCACCCCAACCTGCATTAAGGTTATTAAGAAGCGCTTGATGTGACGCAGGTCACTGAGCATTTGTGGCGTCATGTCAGACGCATCCGGTCGATTCGATCCGCCGAACAGCCGCCCGGCGCGAGAGCCGATGTTCAACGTGCCGCTGGTCGTGCTGCTGATCGCGGCGTCGATGCCGACGCTCTTCTTCTTCCAGCGCGACCTGCCCGACATGGGCATGAGCATGGCGTTCGCGCCCATTGATCTGGAGCAGGGACGGTGGGGCGGGCTACTGACGGCCATGCTGCTGCACGGCGGCTGGACCCACGCCATCATGAATGCGGTGGCGGCGCTGGCGTTCGGGACGCCGGTGGCGCGGCTGTTCGGGACTAGGATCGGTCCGACGGTCTTTCTGCTCTTCTATCTGGCGTGCGGCGTCTTGGCGTCGCTGGGCTATGGGCTGATCCATTGGGGATCCAGCGAGCCGATGGTCGGCGCGTCCGGCGCCGTCTTCGGCCTGATCGGCGCCGCGACACGGCTGCTGGGCGGACAGGGCAGGGTGCTGCCGATGGGGGATCGCCGCGTGGTCGGCGCGGCCATCACCTGGATGGCGGTCAACGCGGTGACCGGAATGATCAGCGGACTGCCCGGCGCCGAGGGCGCCAGGATCGCCTGGGAGGCTCACGCGGTCGGGTTCTTCGTCGGCTTTCTGGCCATCGGTCCCTTGGGGCGGATGTTCGGGGCGGGGGCCGCGCCTGATCGCTGAGGCGCGTTGATTCCGGACGGGGGCTGAGCGATCATCGCTGCCTGAGCGGCCCTGTCGCCATTCCGGCCCAGCGGTCGTCTCTTATAGAGAGAAGGGACCGCGATGTTCGTCGCCGAAATCCTCAAGACAAAGGGAAACGCCGTCTTCTCCATCGCGCCGGATCTGACTGTGACGCGGGCGTGCGAAGAACTGGAGCAGAAGCGGGTCGGAGCGTTGGTCGTCTGTGACGGCGACCGGGTGGTCGGCGTGTTCTCCGAACGCGATGTGGTCAAGGCGCTGGCGGCCGATGGCGCCGATGCGCTGGACCGTCCGATCGCCGACTACATGACGGCCAAGGTGATCTATGCCGAACCGGCCGAGGAGATGTCGGCCTTGATGACCCGCATGACCGATCGGCGCATCCGGCATCTGCCGGTCATGCAGGCGGATCGTCTGGTCGGCGTCATTTCCATCGGCGACGTGGTGAAATGCCAGATCGCCGAACACGCCCATGAGGCCGAGAGCTTGCGGACCTATATTGCAGGCTGAGAGGCGCGTGCGCCGTTGGCCGATTCCGGTTTTGCGAGAAACTTTCCTTTCGTGTCAGAATCCGCTTGCTGACAAATCAGCCTCTCCGTATAGAGCCGCCTCGCTCGGAAACGGGCTGGCCGGCGGGGCCGCGGGGGGGTGAAGGTCTCCGAGGTCCCACGGAAGAAAGAAGCGAAAAACTTCTTGCTTTCATCGGTTGGTTTCACTAAGTTCCGCGCTCCAATCGAATCGCCGACGGGTTTTCAGAGGTAAGCCTCGCTTTCCTCCGGTGGTTTCTTGCGGTCTGAAGGGTTCGCTCTTCTCTCCGAAAGATCTCTGAAAAGAGCGGTTGACACGGGGTTTGCGGTTCTCTAAATCGCCGCCTCCGCCGACGACACGGCGTTAAACGGTCGGGCCTCTCCGGAGGTTCCAGGGTCTTTGACATTGTTGATTTGGAAAGAGAAACGCAGGCGGCGGTGTTCTTGCGATAGTCCTCAGAGGCTATCATACGACACTGACTATCTGCGGTCTTTTTGAAAAGATACCATGCGTCGGTCTTTGGATCGATGACGTGGGAACTCGTCAATAAAATACGTAGAACTAATGCCAAGGACGACTTCGGTCGGTCCGATGCTTAGGTCAGAAGTCAACTCAA